>DDYY01000056.1 GCA_002346225.1 Bacteroidetes bacterium UBA3022 | reverse complement strand
CTACAGGATACCTTACAACAGGTGAATGAGCAGTTCACGCAGTTCAGGGTTTCAGACGCCCTTATGATGCTTTACACTTTCACCTGGGACGACTTCTGTTCCTGGTACCTGGAATACATCAAACCGGCCTATGGCGAAGGTATTGACGCGGCCACGCTGGAACGTACTATTTACTTCTTTGAGCAACAGCTGAAAATGCTGCATCCCTTCATGCCATTTGTAACAGAGGAGCTCTATCATACCCTGAAGGATCGACCGCAGGGCGATGATATCATTATAAGCAGCTGGCCCGCTGTTGCTGCAGTAGATACCATCTCATTGGAAACCGGCGATGAAACACGCGAAATCATTTCGGCAATACGTGATATCAGAGCCAGGAACGCCATGTCACCCAAGGAAGCACTCCAGCTGACTTACCAGGGCGATCCGGTCCGTTTTAAAGCTTTTTTCCCGGCTTTGAGTAAACTGGCCAATCTCTCTGATATTCGGGAGGGGAAGGCAGAAGAGCAGGGAATGAGTTTCGTGGTAGCCGGCATACAATGGATGCTCATAGGTGATTTTGGCGTAGATACGGAAGAACAACGTCGCAAACTGACAGAGCAGCTGGAATACACCAAAGGCTTTCTGCAATCTGTAGAAAAGAAGCTTTCCAACGAACGCTTTGTCAATAATGCCCCACAGGAAGTAGTAGAGGCAGAACAAAAGAAACGCGATGACGCTATTGAAAAAATCAGAATGCTGGAAGACAGTCTTAATAAAATATAGCTATGAAAAGTAAGAAGTACATCCTATTGATGCTGCTATCAGCTTTATGGGCGTGTGGTGGTTCGAAAGTAAGTCCGGAAATGCAAGAAGCCATGGATACTTTCGAGACCGCATGGACAGCCACCGGCGCTGATATAGCTGCCTGGGGCAATGCTATGGATACCAGTTTTATGGCCATGCAAGAACAGATGGATGCTGCCCTGCCCCTGGAGGGGGGCGCTGCACATGCTGCCACCATCGACTCACTGCATTCCATATGTATCTCCATAGGAGAACGCATGAAAATGATACGGTCTTCCTATGATCGCACCAGCACGGGCTTTCAACAAGATGATCAGGCGTATCAGAACTGGAAGGAAATGCTAATGAAAGGAGATATATCGGAGACGGAGGCACAACCGGCACTGAACGATTTCAATGTAAAGATGAAGTCCTACCGTGATAACATGAATGGCTGGATGACGCTGACCCGGCAGTTGCAGGAGAGATGCGAAGTGACCTGCAGACAAATAGAGTTGCTCTCTCGTTCCTGACAAGCGATATTTTATGCTGGAACTGTCCACATAAATTATTATATATGAAAAAATGGCTCTTTATATTGTTCTGTATTCCCGGGCTTATCTATAGTCAGCAGGTTACCCAGAATATCAGGGGTACTGTTAGAGATGCAGAATCTAATCAGACCTTACCGGGAGCTACAATAATGCTTTTCAGCGATACGGTTTTTCTGACCGGAACGGTGACCGACGATGCTGGCGCATTCAGAATAGAATCGGTTCCGGTGGGCAGGGTGAACCTGGTAGCGCGGTTTATAGGCTATAAAGATTATACCATTCCCGATCTGGTGGTTACATCCGGAAAGGAAGTGATTCTCACCATTGCACTGGAGGGCAGCACGCAGGCATTGAATGAGGTGCAGATTACAGCTTATCGCAAGGGGGAGGTAATCAATGAAATGGCGACGGTATCGGTGCGTTCCTTTACTGTTGAAGAAACCGACCGGTATGCGGGCAGCAGGGGAGACCCGGCGCGTATGGCTTCGAACTTCGCAGGGGTGCAGGGGGCAGACGACAGCAGGAATGATCTGATTATCAGAGGTAACTCTCCCATTGGGGTGCTGTGGCGACTCGATGATCTCGATATCCCCAATCCAAACCATTTTGCCATAGCTGGTACTACCGGCGGACCTGTGTCCGTTATCAATAATAAGTACCTTTCCAATTCTGATTTTTTCACGGGCGCATTTCCCGCCGAATACGGCAATGCTACCGCAGGCGTATTTGATCTTCGTATGCGAAAAGGCAACGATGAGCAATATGAATTCAGCGGACAGCTCGGATTTCTGGGCACCGAGTTGTTCGCCGAGGGACCATTGCGGGCAGATAAAAAAAGCAGCTTCCTCGTAAGCTATCGCTACTCTACATTACAACTGTTTGAAAGTTTCAATATTCAAATAGGTACACAGGCGGTTCCGCAATACCAGGACGCAGCCTTCAAGCTGCACTTCCCGACAAAAAATGGCAGTATTTCAGTGTTCGGAATAGGAGGTATCAGCAACATAGATATTCTTGTCAGTGACTTCGAATCGGCAGAAGATCTGGAGCTTTATGGCGACAGCGACCGGGATCAATATTTCGGAACATCTCTGGCTGCAGGCGGTGTGAGCTATGGCCACCGGTTGGGAAGCAAAGCCTTTGGAAAGCTAACGCTGGCATATACCTGGCAGGATAATCATGCCGATCATGTTTTGGTGAACCGCGATTCCAGCTTTGCCATTACTTCTATGGTGCCCAATATGGGCTACTTCTACCGCGATCAGAAAGTGTCGCTCCTCTACAATTTGCAGTATAAGTTCAACGCCCGCAACAGTTTTAAGGCCGGTACGAATGTAGAAAGGTTGTTTTACCATCATCTCGATTCCAACCTGAATCTGGCAACCAATGTTTTCGAAAACAGGTACAATTACAGAGGTGGTGCATTGCTCATTAACAGCTACTTGCAGTGGAAGCACAAGTTCTCAGATGACTTTTCGATAGTGAGTGGTCTTCATGGCACCTGGTTTACCCTTAATAAAAACAGCAAAGCGCTTGAGCCGCGCATTGGATTGAGCTATCGGCTGGATGAAGCTAAATCCATTAATGCTGGTGCCGGACTTCACAGCCAATTGCTTCCTTCCTATCAGTATACATTTCAGCGGCTGGATGCAGAAGGACAAATGGAACGTATTAATGAGGACGTTGGATTGCTGCGGAGTGTACATTCTGTTGCAGGGTATGAGCAGTTGCTGGGAAGCGACATGCGGATAAAGCTGGAAACGTACTTTCAGTATTTGTACGATGTTCCTGTAGAAATTCTGCCATCTGCCTTTTCTCTGGCAAATGAAGGAAGTGGTTTTGCGCGCTTCTTTCCGGGGCCACTGGAAAATACGGGTACCGGAAAAAACTACGGCGTCGAATTAACACTGGAAAAATATTTTTCAAAGCAATACTTTTTCCTGGTTACCGGCTCCCTCTTTAACAGCAGGTATACCGGAAGCGATGGTGTGGAAAGGCCTACTAACTTTAATGGAACCTACGCAGCCAATATACTGGCAGGCAGGGAGTTTAAAGTTGCAGATAGACACAGTTTGTCGGGTAGTATCAAATCGACCTGGGCCGGCGGAAGACTGGCATCTCCTGTGGACACGGCAGCTACCATCGCTGCACGTGAACTCATATTCATCGATTCACTTACCAATACCATTCGATTGAAAGATTATTTTCGTTTCGATATCCGATTGGCTTATAAGATCAATGCCGCCCGCGTGACCCATGAATTGGCCATCGATCTGGTGAATGTTTTCAATGTGCAGAACATACTCGGTTTAACCTATGCTCCCAATCCCACAGACCCTTCTGTAAGTCCCGTGCAGGAAGCATATCAATTGGGTTTTTTGCCTATATTTTATTACAAAATAGATTTCTGATGGATTACAATACTATAACCTATGCCGTTACAGGAAGGAAGGCTTATATAACCCTGAATCGTCCGGAAAAACGCAATGCCTTTAGCCCTGAACTGGTAAGTGAACTGAAAGAAGCCTTTGGCGCGGCAGATATGGATCCTGATGTGAAGGTGGTAATATTGAAAGCGAATGGCAAGGCTTTTTCTGCAGGGGCCGATCTTGGATATTTGCAGCAGCTGCAGGATAACAGCTACGAAGAGAACCTGGAAGACTCAGAAAGCCTCATGGCCTTGTATAGATTAATTTATACTTTATCCAAACCTGTAATTGCGCAAATTGAGGGCCATGCTATTGCTGGTGGTTGCGGTCTGGCTACTGTATGCGATTTTTCCATAGCGGTACCTGAGGCTATGATGGGTTATACCGAAGTGAAGATAGGGTTTGTACCTGCTATTGTAATGGTATTCCTGCTGCGTAAAATAGGAGAGCGGAATGCCCGTGATTTGATGCTCACCGGTAGGCTGGTGACTGCGGTGGATGCCATGCATATGGGACTCATCAATGAGGTTGTGGAAAAGGAAACCATTGAAGAAAAGGTCAATGCACTGGCAGATGGTATCATTCTGGATGCGAGCAGCCATTCCCTGCACATTACAAAGCAAATGCTGGCTAATGTTCAGGATATGGAATTGAATGAAGCATTGCATTATGCTGCAGAGATGAATGCTCAAACCAGAGCCACAGATGATTGCCGTCATGGTATCAGCAGTTTCCTGAATAAGCAAAAGCCTGAATGGACCTAATCAGGTCATATGCAAGTCAGATGAATGTGATAACATGAACATATTCTGACGATTGGTGTTGCAAAGATGAATCTGACTCCCATGAAAACACTATTTATCACTGCGTCTTTGCTCATTGCCGTATCTCTCGATGCGCAGAATCAAGGTAATATTTGGTATTTTGGTGAAGGGGTTGGTCTGGATTTTAACAGTGGTAGCCCGGAGGTATTAACAGATGGTCAGGTATTCGGAAACCCTGTGCTCATGGGAGATTTCCTGTACAGCGAAGGGTCTTCTGTCGTTTCCGACAATCTGGGAAATCTACTCTTCTATTCCAATGGTGAAAAGGTATGGAACAGAGACCATGAGGTGATGCCCAACGGTGACGGCTTGCTGGGGATGTATTCTTCTACTACAGCGGCTTTGATTGTACCGGTACCGGAGTCGGATTCCTTGTTTCTTGTATTCACAACAGATGGACTGGAAAGGGACTTGGAGAATGGTTTGCGCTACTCTGTCGTGAACATGTGTCTCGATTCCGGACGGGGTGATGTGATTTTGGAACAAAAGAATCTTCCCCTGTTGGATGCTGCAACAGAAAAGCTGGCTGCAGTGCGACATGCCAATGGCAAGGATGTCTGGCTGATTGCACATGAACATGGCACGGATGCTTTTTATGTATATGCTATTACTCCTGACGGAATTGATTCAACCCTGATTTTTAACATAGGTTCTGTACATGAGGGAGCAGGTTTTTACAGTGCTATTGGCCAGATGAAGGTTTCATCAGATGGTTCAAGACTGGCGCTGGTTTTTTCGAATGTATTTCCGGCAGTAGCAGAAGTTTTTGACTTTGATCGTTCAACAGGTGTTATCAGCAATCCTGTCAGTCTGGAAACCAATAATGGCGAGTACGGTCTGGAGTTTTCTCCCGACGGGACGAAGTTGTACATGCAAAACTTCTCCGGAATATTTCAGTTCGATGTTGCAGCAGGGACTGAAGCGGAAATAAATGCCAGTAAGGTTAATATATCTCCCAGTTCCTGCACGCCGGGTGGGATACAACTTGGCCCCGACGGAAAGATTTATATCATCCGTTGCTCATCCAATATTGCTGTGATTGAATTTCCGAATGAAAGTGGTTCAGATTGTGGCTTGATAGAAGCAGGTATAGACGTGTCTCCATTACAGGCAATAGCCAGTCTTCCATCGTTTATTGCAGGATTTAATTACACCAACAAGCTTCCGCAGTGCTACGAACCACAAGTGGAAGAGGAAGAAGAGGAGGAGGAAGAAGAAACCGGAGATACCACTACCACCGCTATGAACGACTGGGGTAGTTTACAAGCATGGACGGTAAGTCCCAATCCGGCAAGTGATTTCTTTCAACTGAAAGGACCCGCCTTACAACACGCTGAAGTGCAGCTCTTCAATAGCCTGGGAGTACAGGTTCTGGAGATGAGGATACAAGAGCTTCCTGCGCAATCCATTCCGATTGGAAATCTATCGCCGGGTATTTATTTCTGCAGGATAATGGATGCCGGCAAAATGGTAGGTGTCACGCGTTTGATTATCAACTAGCCTCCCCCGGCTGCAATGAGTGGACTTCTATTAGCCAATCGGATGGGTGTGAGTTTTACACTCCGCACTCATAACAACAGTATCTATAATCTGAAGCTGATCTTGCTTACTGGTTTTTACAACTCGAAAAGGGTATTGTATACAACATCGAGTTCTTCGTCGCTGATACAATAGGGAGGTAATACATAGGCCGCATTCCCCAAAGGGCGCAATAGTACTCCCTTCTCCAAAGCTGAATAATAAATATCATCGCGGATATTAGAGAAATAGCCGGGATCTTTTACGGGAATATCCACTGCCAGAATGGTTCCACATTGTCTGACATTTTCGAACTTACCACTCGACGCCAGCAATGCTTCAGCAGCATGGTGCCTTTTTACAATGCGCTGAATAGCCTCCTGTGTTGATGGCAGCATCAGCAATTCCAGACTTGCCAGGGCTGCTGCGCAGGCGAGTGGGTGTCCTGTATAACTGTGTCCGTGCCAGAAAGCCTTTCCTTTTTCATCGCTGTAAAAAGCATCGTAAATTTCCTGTTTGCAGAGCGTAACGGATAGTGGCATGCTTCCACCGGTAATACCTTTTGACAGGCAAATAATATCGGGTTTTTCTTTGCACTGGTCAGAGGCAAAAAGACTACCCGTGCGGTAAAACCCGGTCATAACTTCATCGGCAATACACAATACATCGTGTTCTTTGGCTATGCGGATCAACTGGTCCAAAATTTCGGGCGGATACATTTGCATGCCGGCTGCTCCCTGTACCAATGGTTCGTAAATAAAAGCTGCGATATTGCCGCTCGCGCATGCCCTGCGCATTTGCTCTATAGCTGCATCAGGATGACTACCCGGAAAGGGCAAGTATATTGAATCGAATAACAATGCGTGAAAAGGTGCGGTAAAAGCATCGCGTTCGCTGACACTCATGGAACCAAAGGTGTCGCCGTGATAGGCACCGTCTAATGCAATGATTCCTTGCTTATCCTTGCCGGAGTTTTTCCAGAATTGAAGCGCCATTTTCAGTGCTACTTCTACGGCAGTGCTGCCATTGTCACTGAAAAATACCTTCGAAAATGTAGGAAGATGTTCCAGCAGTTTTTCGGCCAATTGTTCGGCAGGAGCATGCGTAAATCCCGAGAATATTACATGTTCCAGGGTGTGGAATTGCCGGTTAACAGCGTCGGCTATGTAGGGATGGGCATGACCGTGAATATTGGTCCACCAGCTGCTGATGGCATCGATATAGGACTTCCCGTCTGCATCGTACAACTTGCTGCCTTTGCCATGAGTAATGAAAATCGGGTCGCGGGAGGTCTTTTGCTGCCCAAAAGGATACCAGATATTTTTTTCGGCATGCATTAGTTGAAAACTCCCTTGATAACCGCCGCGTGCCTGGCTACCGTTTTTTGATCCCATTGCGTTTCTTCCGGAATTCGGCCCAGCACGGGAACACCTGTATAATGTTCAATTACAGTTTCTGTCGCAGGAACCGACTCACCGTTGAAGATGATTCCCGCAAGGTGCACATCCCTTAAGCGCAATGCTTCGATGCTCAACAGTGTGTGATTGATACTTCCCAAATAATTTCTCGATACGAGAATGACAGGCAGGTGCAGGTCTTCCATCAAATCAATCATCAGGTAGTTTTCATTCAGCGGAACCATCAAACCTCCTGCACCTTCTACAATGAGCGCGTTGTCTGTATGAGGAAGATGAAAGTCTCTCGGACTGATACGCACTCCATCCAGTTCTGCAGCAGCATGTGGCGACATAGGCTGGGACAAAACATGGCGCTCAGGATGAATAACCATGTTGGGATTAGCAACAAGCGATCGAACCAGCATGCTATCGCTGTTATCAGCATCGCCCGATTGCACAGGTTTCCAGTAATCAGCTCCTATGGCCTCACAAAGAATGGCAGATACAATCGTTTTTCCCACGCCCGTGCCAATGCCGGAAACAAAAAATTGATTTTTAGACATAGATGAATTTAATATACCATCATTTTCATACAAAAAACACTGCCTCCGCTTTTCATAAACTCGGAGGTGTTGACTTCGAATACGCGGTGCACCGATTGCTGGATGATATTAAGTGTAACCGGATTGCCTTTCTGGATGATGGCTGCGGTCATTTTTCTGTTCGGATTGTAAATGATGTGGGCATTGGCGGCAAAACCTTCCTGTGCCTCGTGGATGGGAATTTCATACACACCCTCGAACATTCTTTTGATCAGCTGCAGTGACTCGGGACTGAACGCTTCGGCAACTATGGCCACTTCCGATTCATTGAGCGGAAGAAAGCAAGTGTCCAGATGATAAAAATGCTCGTTGATGAGTTCCAGCTTGATGATGGGAGCGTCGACAATGCGACAAATTTCATCGTAAACGGAGGCCTCTGTCCTGAACCCGTGTCCGCCATACAGCAACTTCCTTCCGGGATGTGGAAGCAGGTCACCCATACCTTCGAATACACCCCTCGACTGAGGATTGATAATAGTGTATTTCAGGTCCTTGTAATAATCTTCGAAATAAAGTACTTCCGTTTGTCGCGACTCATGCTTCATGTTGCTCATGACAGCAATCTTTTCGCCGTTCCACATGACCCATGGAAAGCTTTGATTGGCGGCGAAGACCATATCCTCACAGCCTTCTATACCGTCAATGCTCATGACATCCTGCAGCACGCCTTCCTTTTTAAGGGCCAGATAGAGGTTCCTTAAATCATTCCATTGCTGCACCGCTTTTTCTTTCACCATCGCCGATCCCGCCATCATATAAGGATTCTTAACATCCTTGATTTCGTAATAGTCAGGAGAGCAAAGCAAGACCCGCGTAGGTTCCAGTCTTACATCACAGTCGTCCGGATGAAAATGTACCTCCAGAGGTTGAAAAGCTTTCGCAAAAATGGGTGTCATGGGTACTTATATTGAATCAGGAAAAACGATTTGAAACCACCAGCTCCTTATTACCCGGAGTATAGGTATAGAACCCTTCTCCTGATTTAACGCCCAGGTAGCCTGCTGTAACCATATTCACCAACAGCGGACAGGGTGCATACTTCGGATTGCCGAATCCATCGTGCAATACCCTTAATATACTCAAGCAAACGTCCAGTCCGATAAAGTCAGCAAGTTGAAGGGGTCCCATAGGATGGGCCATGCCGAGCTTCATTACGGTGTCAATTTCATAAACTCCCGCAACTCCTTCGTATAAAGTGTAGATGGCTTCGTTGATCATGGGCATCAGTATCCTGTTGGCGACAAACCCCGGGTAATCATTTACTTCCACAGGTGTTTTACCCAAACGGGCACTTAGTTCCATGATGGTTTCAGTGACAGCATCAGTGGTGGCATAGCCCCTTATCACCTCTACCAGTTTCATGACCGGAACCGGATTCATAAAATGCATTCCGATTACCTGTCCGGGGCGCTTCGTAGCAGCGGCAATCTTGGTTATGGAAATGGAAGAAGTGTTGGTGGCTAAGATGGTCGATGGTTGGCACATCTCATCCAGCTCCCGGAATATCTTCAGTTTCAAATCAATATTTTCGGTGGCAGCCTCAATGACCAAATCGGAGTGGGGGGCACAATCCTTTAAATCGGTGTGGGTAGTGATGCGCGACAGGGTAGCTGCCTTTTCTTCAGCGGAAATTTTTTCTTTGGCCACCATGCGCTCCAGGTTTTTGTCTATGGTGGCGATGGCTTTAGCAAGCACGTCTGCATTGATGTCCGCGAGCTGGACCTTGTATCCGTTCATGGCAAACACATGGGCAATTCCATTTCCCATAGTACCGCCACCTATAACAGTAACTTGATTCATACAATCCTGATTTTCCGCAAACTTACCGAATAATCAGCACCTTTTGCGCAGCCAGGAGTTGTTCTTTGCCGTCGGAAAGGCATACAATATAGTTGCCTTCAGGTAGTTCCGAGATGTCAATTCGTGTCTTCCCCAGCCAATCTTGCTGCAACAGGATAGCACCGGTGATATCGATAATGCGCAGCAAGGTGGCCGCCGAGGTGGCAGGACCTTCCACAAACAAAGCGTCATTGCCCGGGTTGGGGAAAACCGACCAGTTTTCCAGCAGGTAGCCTTGTTCTATATTCGTGTAGATACAGTCGTTGAGATCCGGAACTGCATCAGGAATGCTGTGGTCGTAGATGCCAAAGGCATACTCACCGGGAAGCAGCTGGCTCATTTCAAACTCCCCTCGCTTGTCGGTCTTATTGCCCCATGGGTCCAGCTCGTAATGCGTGTACAGCATCCAGTCATCCTGAGGGTCGGCACGGTATAACAATACCAGACTATCGTCGCTGTTGTTGATAAAGGCATTGTCCAGGTAGCCTCCTGAGGTATTGAGTGTTCCGTTAAACCGAATGGTGGCAGTTGTCTGCTCACCATTGAAACCACCCATCACCCGCCAGTAGCGTTGATTGTGCAAATGCAAACCTGACTCGGGCACTACCTTTCCATCAGCGCCCACCCAGTAATGTTCTATCCGCAGCCAGTCGGTATCGCTGTTCAATGCGTTGACCTCAATGTCCATTAATGCGTAATCCAGTGTGTAGTTGCCTGTGGCAGTGAGAAAGCGTTCATCAGCCGTTACAGCATCCGCTATCTTATTCTCCCTGTCAATAATCATATAGGTATATGCACTCTCAACATCTTCAGGCAGTAACAGGGAGAAATTACTCAAAGGGCCGTCGGCAACTACGCGCTCCACATGTGTTGTATGCCCTCTGTCGTTAACAAATGAAATTTCTAATGGTACATTTCCGAAGTAGGCAGGTGCTGCATTCAGTTTTTGCTGGATGCATACGTTGCGGACATTGGTTACATCACTTAATCCATTGGACTGGAATTCAAACGCAGGCGTACCGGCATTGAAAATCCAGCCATCGAAGAATGGAGTCATATCTGTTCCGCTGCAACTGCTGAGATGATCCCGGAATTGTTCACTTGTTACAGGCTGAAAAGCATAGGTATCGAGAAAGGAACTAATGCACTCAAAAAACAGGTCATCGCCCATGTAGCCGCGCAGGTTGTGAATGGTCAGCGCACCGCGTGTATAGGTAGTATAACCATAGGTGTTGTCATGCGTAACTCCGGCAAGCGGCTCGAATACGTTGCCATCGTAGGCATAGCCATAACGGATAACTTCCAGGTGAGTGGCATCGATGGCCTCACGGTAGGCAGCGGTTCCATACACATGTTCGGTAAATAGAAATTCGGAGAAACTGGCCCAGCCTTCATTCAACCACATCTCCGACGCTTCTGAACAAGTGACCAGGTTGCCCCACCAGCTATGCGCCAGCTCGTGCGCCATGAGTGATTCCCAGTTCAAACTTCCATCAATAGCAAAATTGGGGTAAGCGATATTACAGGCATGTTCCATGGCTCCTCCGGAAAAAGGTACAGCCACATAGCCAACACGGTCCCAGCGATAGGGGCCGTAACCGTTTTCGAATGCTTCCATGGCATCATTCAAGTGAATGAAGGAATCCTTCAGTTTATTGCTGTCAATGGCTTTCACACCAGCCTGAACGGGTATGGTCGCTTCCATTCCCTCATATTCCCATTCCACTGTAGCATAGGTGGAAACGGCTACCGACGCCAGATAGGAAGGGATGGATTGTTCCAGTTCCCAGTGCCAGGTAACGGTACCATCGGGATTTATCGTGTTGCCGGTAAGCATGCCTCCGCAAAAGGCTTTGTATCCTTCGGGTGTGGTTATATGAAAAGAGAAAGTAGAGCGCTCCCGGAAATTATCGAAGCAAGGGTACCACACTCTTCCGTAATTATGCGGTTCAGCAACAAAACCTACGCCCAGCTGGTAGGCATAGTCGCCGGACCAGTACCATCCTCCCCATAAATCATCCTTATCGGGTTCGCCCTGATAATAGATAGTGATGGTTTTAGTGGTTCCCGCATTGAAGTCAGAAGTGATAATGACCTTTTCTCCTATACGCTCAAAGGGTAAGTGCATGCTTCCTTCTTTTACCGAATCGACATCCAGTGCCAACAGGTCGAATGGCACCTCATTGACGCCGTCAACCAGACCTTCCAGTTCCAATGCAGCATTCCCCTGAATGGTTTTACCTGCGAAGTCGGTGACGGTCAGATGGATGGTAGTGTGTACTATATTGACGGAATCGCTAATACCGGTTTGGGCTACAGCCGAAAAAACCGACACAAGCGTAATTACTGACAGAACAAGGTGCTTGGACATGAGTGCTTAACTTTGCTGAAGAATAATGAAGATAAAGATAAACCACTTTTGTTTTGTCCTTTGGCTCGCCGGATGCTTCCCGCTACAGGCGCAGACCGATACGCTTTTTTTGCTGAAGGTCATTCAGTTGGATAGCGTGGTCATCAGCGATACCGTATCAGGTTTCGATATCGGCAGTTTTATCGAAATGGTGGAGGAGGATACTACCTTCTATCAGGCATTCCGCAACCTTCGTCAGACAACCTATACCTCCACAACAGACGCCAGATTTTTCGACAAGAACGGTCTTGTAGAGGCGCGCTATAACAATACTGCTCGCCAGATTATGCAGGGGAGATGTCGGCATATGCAGGTGCAGCAGGCATCTACCAGCGGTGATTTTTTCGATAAACACGGAGAAATGGAGTACTTCACTGCCAGGTTGTTCGCCTATATCTTTCTGTATGCTGATACAGTTTGCACCAGTGAAGCCGCTGTCGGCTCCGACCATCCATCGGCTGATTCAAAAATGGAAAAGCGCAAAGACCAGCTGAAGACCCTGTTGTTCAATCCCGGACAACCGGTTTCAGGTATTCCCTTTGTGAAAAATGAACTGGGCATATTTGAGAAAAAAATGCTGGGCTATTACGATTATGCTATCGACGCAGTGACTTATCAGCACGTACCGGCCTACAAATTTACCATTGTAAAAAAGGCCGATGTCAAAGAAAGCAAAGTGGTATTGCAGGAAATGGAAACATGGTTCAACAGAAGCGACTTCAGCATTATGGCCAGAAACTACCATCTCCGGGAATCCAATCTCGTCTACGATTTCGATGTAACCATGAAAGTTGTTATTCAAAACACGGAGGCACTGGCTATCCCTACCCAAATCTACTATGCAGGAACCTGGAACATTCCGGGCAAAAAGCGCGAGACCGGCAACATCTCTATTAGCATCCGCTAATACTGCTCCATATCATTGGGGAAGTCCTTGCTTTTGACGTCAGCAATATATTGTTGCACACCATTTTTGATTTCATCGTACAGGTTCAGGTAGCGTCGGAGGAAACGGGGCTTGAATTCTTTGGTAATACCAAGGAGGTCATGCATCACCAGCACCTGTCCGTCTACTTTATTACCGGCACCAATGCCGATGATGGGAATTTCCACTGAAGCAGCGACAACACCCGCCAGGTCGGCAGGAATTTTTTCCAGCACAATGGAAAAGCAACCCAATTGTTCCAGCAAGAGCGCGTCTTCCTGCAACTTCTTGGCTTCCGGAGCTTCTGTGGCACGGACCGTATAGGTGCCGAATTTGTAAATGGATTGGGGTGTAAGTCCTAAATGTCCCATTACCGGAATACCAGCAGAAAGTATGCGCTCAATAGACTCTTTAACCTCACGGCCTCCCTCCAGTTTCACAGCGTGGGCTCCTGATTCTTTCATAATTCGGATGGTTGAATCCAGCGCTGTTTTGGAATTGCCCTGATAAGAGCCAAAGGGAAGGTCTACCACAACCAAAGCCCTTTGAACTGCCCGAACAACGGATGCCGCATGGTAAATCATCTGATCCAGAGTGATGGGAAGCGTGGTCTCATGTCCGGCCATCACGTTCGAAGCACTATCGCCAACCAGCAAGACATCCACGCCTGCATCATCGAGAATCTGAGCCATCGAAAAATCATAAGCGGTAAGCATGGAAATCTTAACGTCCTTTTGTTTCATTTCCTGAATGGTGTGGGTGGTCACACGTTTTACGCTGGAGAAATCATCTTTTGCTGACGACATAGGTTAGGTTTTAAAGTGGAAAGTTACGATTAACGATTAAATTCAGCAGATGCACACATTGCTCCGGGAGGATGCAACGTCCAATACAAGAAGCATGTCTATTGATTTAACCTATACCACTTATCTAACCCGGAATATTACAATACTATTATACTTCAAAACCGCGTAACCATTTGATTAGGGGTACCTTAGCACTGATTTTAATAATACATTATGTCAAAAAAGTGGTTGTTCCTTACTGTTATTCTTGTGGTTCTTATTGGTGCTGGATGGTTCTTAAAAGGAAAACTGCTTGGTAAGAATAAAGATATTGTAGTTCCCATGACTGAAAAGGCACGGGGCATTGATGGTATGGCTGCCTACCTGGCGCACATGCAAACATTAACAGATATTCCTGCTAACCCATACAGCAACCGTGCTAACCTCGATCACCTCCTGAAACGTGGTGAACCGGAAAATGCTGCCGATAAAGCTGTGTGGCTGGCATTTGTTGCGCGGGGTTATATGAATGTTGGCGAACATGAAAAATCCTTTCCGTATTACGAGCGGTTTCTTGAATTAGTTCGCAATCAGCCGGACCTCACAGAGGACAGCCGACTCTCTCCTAAGTTTGTGGATTACATCAATAGCCTTTACGCCATAGCGCACATGCGTTACGGGGAGGTTGCCAATTGCCTCAAAAACCATACTGATGAGTCCTGTATTTTTCCTATCAGAGGCAAGGGAATCCATAACGAACCCTTCGGTGCGGAAAAGGCAAAAGAAATTTTACTCGATTTACTGAACCGCCATCCCAATGCAGGTAGCGAGAATATCTGGGTGCTAAACGTGGTAAGTATGGCGTTAGGTCAGTATCCCGACAGCATTCCGGAACAGTGGCTTATACCACCATACATGTTTGAAAATGATAAGGAAATTCCGCGTTACAATGATGTAGCTCATCAGGCAGGCGTTGCGTTCAACTCCTTAAGTGGGGGTGTGTGCTTTGAGGACTTTGATTTGGATGGGTATCCGGATATTATTACCAGCGGCTGGCAATTGTATGAGCGTATCGCTTACTTCCATAACAATGGCGATGGCACCTTCAGCGACTGGTCGAAAAAGTCAGGTTTGGGAAAACTTCCCGGCGGATTAAACATGCTGCATGGTGATTATAACAATGATGGCTTATCCGATGTATTGGTGCTCCGTGGCGGCTGGTTCATGGGTATGGGTTGCCTGCCCAATTCTTTACTTAGGAATAATGGCGACGGAACATTTGAAGATGTGACCTATGATGCCGGTCTGCTGGGCTTGCATCCAACACAGAATGCAAGAATGGAAGACTTTAATAATGATGGCTGGTTAGATATTTTTATTGGTAATGAATCATCTAAAAGCAGTAAGCATCATCCCTGTGAATTGTATGTCAGTAATGGCGACGGAACCTTTACCGATAAGGCAGAGGAAGCTGGGGTGGATCTGGAAGTCTATGCCAAGGGTAGTGCTTCTGCCGATTATGACAACGACGGTGATGTAGATTTGTTTATTTCAGACAATGAAGGCAGTAATATATTATTAAAAAATATGTTAACTGAAACCGACGAACTGACATTTGAAGATGTAACTGAGTCAGCAGATATCAACGGACCTTATGGCAGTTTTCCCTGCTGGTTCTTCGATTATAATAACGATGGACTGGAAGATATTTTCGTTGCTTCGTTTCATCGAAATTTAAAAGGATTTGCAGACTATTTTCTGGGCAACAAACAAGCTGTGGAATATCCTGCATTGTACAGGAACAATGGTGATGGAACGTTCACAGATGTAGTGGCCGAGGCAGGTTTGCAATATCCACTTATTGCAATGGGTTCCAATTACGGTGACATAAACAACGATGGATGGCTCGATATGTACCTCGGAACAGGATTTCCTGACTACCGTGCACTAATTCCCAATATGGTTTACGAAAACAATGGTAATGGTGGCTTCTACGATGTTACTACAGCCGGAGGTTTCGGCCATCTGCAAAAAGGGCATGGAGTGGCTTTCGCCGATGTGGATATGGATGGCGATCAGGATATCTATGCTGTTATGGGCGGAGCCCTGCAGGGCGATTTTTTCTGGAATGTACTCTACGACAATCCTACATCAGCTACCAACTACCTGAGTATTGCATTGAAAGGGGATGAAACCAACAGTAAAGGCGTTGGAGCTAAAGCTGTAATTACCGTAACAAATAGCGCAGGTAAGGTTCGCAGCATTTATAGAAAGATGACTACCGGTGGAAGTTTCGGCTCATCTGAACTGCGCATTCATGCTGGACTGGGGAGTGATGTGGTACGGGTAGATCTTAAGATAATATGGCCCGTTTCGGGAACTACCCAGGAATGGACGAATGTTCCTTTCAATAGCAGAATTCTGGTAGAAGAAAACGCAAAAGAATATACAGTGACAGAGATACTGCCTACTTTTACATATCCTTCAATGGAAGGACATCACCATATGTAAATGAATGGTATGAAAAACGTAATCATTTGCTTATTCGCGCTGGTTGTTGCTGGATCAACAGGATGCGGAAAGAAGCAAAAAGAATTTGCACAAAATACAGTGGCATGGCCGGAGGGGATGGACGATCATCAGGCTATGATAAAATACCTGGCAGCACTGCAGGAAGAATACTTTCAGCAACCGGATAACAGATATGCCAGCACCTTGCGGGCAGAAAGAATGCTGGAACGCCTGCAAAAAGAAAAGGGCGAACCTGCTGTAGTATATGATGTGGCTTTCGAATGCTTATCGGCAGGCAAGACGACAGAAACCATACACTTGCTCGAAGAAGCCCTGAAGCAGCAGGGTTCGGATTTACAACAGGAACAGCGACTCCAATTCCGTAAACTATTGGCTATTGCCTACCTGCGCTATGGAGAACAGCAGAATTGTATTTCCAATCATGTGGCGCAATCCTGTATTCTTCCCATCGCTCCCGAAGCGATGTATACAGAAAGAGAAGCAACGATTAAGGCTTATGACCTCTATACCGAGCTGGCGCAGGAAGATAAGGCAGACCTCACTTCTGTTTTTCTGTTGAACGTGGCAGCCATGAACCTGGGGCGCTATCCCGACAGTCTTCCCGACGCATTGCGGATACCGCCGTCAGCATTTGAATCTGAAGTAGATTTTCCCTATTTCGAAAACGCAGCAATTCCACTCCACCTGGATGTTATCAGTGCCAGTGGCGGAGCCATAACCGAGGATTTCGACAACGACGGTTTTATCGATATCGTTACCAGCAGCTGGTTTCTGGACGATCAGCTGCATTACTTTCACAACAATGGCGACGGCACTTTTACTGAGCAGACCGAAGCAGCCAACTTAAACGGAATTACCGGCGGTCTCAATCTTATTCATGCCGATTACAACAACGACGGGTTCAGGGATATTTTCATCCTTCGTGGAGGATGGTGGAATGACTACGGCAAATTGCCCAATTCTTTATTGCGCAACAATGGCGATGGTACTTTTTCTGATGTAACGAAAAGTTCAGGGCTGTTCAGTCTCTACCCGACGCAAACTGCAGTGTTTGCCGATTTTAATAACGATGGATGGCTCGATATTTTCGTAGGGAATGAAACACGAAGAAATACGGAGAAATACCCCTGCGAATTATTTATCAGTAATGCCGATGGAACTTTTTCAGAACAAGCGCAGAAAGCAGGCGTCAATCTTCCGGTTTTTGCCAAAGGGGTTGTCGCCGGCGATTACGATAACGACGGCTGGATGGATATTGCCATTTCTTCTCAGGGACAGGATAATTTTCTCTTAAAGAATGTAACGGGAGAGAAGGGCAAGCCAGTACAATTTAAAGATGTCAGTAAGCAGGCAGGTATCGTAGGTCCCGTGAAAAGCTTCCCTTTAACGTTCCTCGATTATAATAACGATGGATGGGAAGACCTCATCATTTTCACCTACGATGCAGGTGTTTCCGACTATGACAATGCAGCATACCTGTTGCAACAGCCATTGAAAGGGGAAGTATCTGTCCTTTATAAGAATAACGGAGATGGAACATTTTCTAATTTGTCCGGTACATCCGGTATTGAAGTACCCATGGCCGCCATGGGATTCAATTATGGAGATGTAAACAATGATGGCTGGATTGATCTTTATGTGGGAACAGGTACGCCGGAATACACATCGCTCGTTCCCAATAAAATGTTCCTCAATAACAACGGCTCTGACTTCAAGGATATCACAACTGCCGGAGGATTCGGTCACTTGCAGAAAGGTCATGGTATTGGCTTCGCCGATCTGGACAACGATGGTGACCAGGATATTTATGAAGACATGGGTGGTGGTTACCAGGGCGCTGCTTTTCAGGGTGCTTGCTACTTGAATCCCGGAAATGATAATGCGTGGATTACCTTAATGCTGGTAGGAACAACAGCCAACAAGGATGCCATTGGCGCACGTGTGAAAATAGTGGCCAGCCTTCCGGATGGAACGGAACGCAGCATATATCAGACTGTTCGAACCGGAGGAAGCTTCGGATCCGGAAGCATGCAGTTGGAAACCGGCTTAGGAAAGGCTGCAAGTGTGAAAGAAGTAACCATCCAGTGGCCGGGTGGCGCCACGGCTGTTTACACCGGATTACCGGTCAACACCTATGTTAAGATAGAAGAAGGGAAAGCCGAATGGAGTAAAGTGGACCATAGCACTATTGAATGGCAACTGGCGCCTGCGGCAGAAATGGATCACTCCATGCACAACATGCATTGAAAAAGTGCTGAACTAATTCTTACTTTCCCGGTATAGTTAGGTACCACATGTTCAGGCTACTGCCATATATCTGCTTTAGTGTCTGTATCCTTTCTGTCGGAGGATGCAACAATGACTTTGTGGTTACTGCTCCGTATGAAGAAAAGACCTTCGTTACCGCTTTAATTGACGTCGGTGATACCCTTCATTATGTGCGTATTCATAAAGCATTTGCAGAAGAAGGTGTAAGTCCCTTTACCCTCCTGACTGATCCCGACAATAATTATTACAGGGAACAGGAGCTGGAAGTCTGGGTCGAGCATTGGAACGGCGATATTTTACAACAGACATTTCCCTTCACCTATATACTGGGTGATACGGTTGGATTACCGAAAGACAGCGATGGGATTTTCGAATCATCCCCGAATGTCCTGTATAGGTACCAGGGAACCATGCCGGATGTCGGTATACTCAGGTTATTCGTACACAGAATAGAGCGAGGGGATACACTCACAGCCAGCACCATTCCGGTAAAATCGTTCAATGTATTGTTTCCGGTGCCCAATCAGTTTGGCATCAATCTGACCGATACCGGCAAAATCACTTATGCCTGTAACTATGCCGAAAATGCACGTATTTACGACCTGGTACTGCGCATGCATTACAACGAAACAGATCCCGGTTCCGGCGAAGTTTCCTCCAGGTACAAGGACTGGGTTATGTTCAGCAATAGATTGGGGAATAGCACATCCGGACTGGGTGCAGTCGCTTTCGAACTAAGAGCCAACACTTTTTACAGTTTTGTCAGGGATGCCTTCAAAGAAGAACCCTTCGCAGTGAGAGAGTTTGATCGCCTCACCTTTCAGTTCTATGCCGGTGGAGTAGAAATGTATTTACTGTACCTCAACAATGTTGCAACGCTGGGATTCAATGAGTTATATGCTACAACTCTCTATTCCAATATTCAGGGTGGCTACGGCATCTTTTCTTCCAGGTACCTCAAGGAAGTTGATTCGGTAACACTATCGGTACGATCACTAGACTCACTGGCTTGTGGTGAAGGAATGAGCGCCTTTGGTTTTCTGCCGTCTCCCGATAATCCAAGCTATCCGGATTGCCAATAAATGTGTCATATTTGTGTTAAACGCCCTTGTTTTGCAAAACGCAGACAAACCCTTTCCTAACTTTGGAATATGCTTCAACGTTGTGTAAATATGCTTCTGATGCTGCTGCCAATCGCTGGTGTTGCACAAATTACGAATTACGAAGTCGGAGAAGTGGTGCCTGATTTTACAGGAATTGAAATCGATGGGACCGAACACAACCTTTATGAATATACTGCTGCAGGCAAGTACGTGCTGATTGATTTCTTTGCCTACTGGTGTGGCCCTTGCGTGGCTACTGCTCCCAAGATTCAGGAATTCTATGAAAAGTACGGCTGTAATTCCGGAAGTGTCATTGTTCTGGGCAACGAATGCGATGCCGGAGGAACCAATGATCACCTGGAAGCCTTTAACGAATCTGCCGGTCTGGATCCCTTAACTTCTTACCCCTCCTGGAGTGGAATGGAAGGCAATGGCGCAGATATCTGCAATATGTACGGTCCTGCCGCTTACCCAACTGTTGCCCTGATCGGTCCGGACAATAAGCTTCTGCACTATGATATATGGCCTATTCCCAATATTGGTGCTATTGAGGATGCATTCCCTCCCGGCGTCCTTATGCCAAAAGCTTGTGAGGTAGTCACTGCTATCAATGAACAGGACCTTTCGAGCCTGGCTGTCATTGCGCCCAACCCGGCCTCAGAAAGGGTGACCATCACCTGGCAGTCTGCAACAAGCGGCACTATCCAATTCCTTCTCTTCAATCAAATGGGTCAACTCCTGCTTACCCGGGAAGCGCAACAGTTTTCAGGATCTGATAATACACTGTTGCTGGAGGTGGATCAACTGCCTGAAGGCATCTATATGCTGGAAGCCCGCACTGCTGATCATCAAACATGGTACAAAACACTGCAGGTGATGCGGTGACCCGGCAAGCAAACCACTTTAATTGCCAGACTTATATGGTTGAATCCGAAGTTCGCGTTTTGTTTTACACAGGTATGTCACAAGGTCTTATCTAAAATGTATCTTTGCGCCCGATGAAATATTTTTTGCCCGTATTGTTGGTAGTGAGCGTATGGATTTCCCAATCCTGCTCTACTGATTTCGATTTGAACGCCGATTTTAAAGAAACACCCGTACTGTACGGATTGCTGGATGCTGCAGATTCAGTGCACTATATCCGGATTAATCGGGCATTTATCTCCGATCAGATTGATGCCATCACACTGGCACAGGATCCCAATGCCATTTATTACGGACCGGAGTTGACGGTTATCGTGGAAGAACTCGAGAACGGCAACGTGGTCAATACATTTACGACTGAGCGCATAGACGGTGATACCGTTGGTCTGAGCAAAGACACTACCGGTATTTTTGCCAATATTCCGAATATTCTCTATCGTTTGAAAACCGAAATCAGTCCGGATAGGGCTTACAGGGTAGTGGCAACAAATACGGAAACAGGAAAAGTAACCACCGCCACCACGCAAATCATCGATGATTTCAAAATTACCCGTCCGAACGAGGACGCAATATTTCCGCAGTTCTTTGCCTTGAATCCATTTGGAACCTACCAGTTTGGATTCCTGAATGCAAGAGATGCAGCTATATACGATATCACCTTGCGCTTCCATTACAGGGACGCCAGGTATTTTCAAAGCGGTGATAGCATTGTAATAACCGGTAGCGGTGATATTGACTGGAAATTCAGAAAAGAGTATACTACCATCGACAGGGATCCGAATGAACCATTAACCATAGACATTGCAGGATCTCAGTTTTACAACTTCCTGGCCGATGCTTTCCCTCCGGATCCGGATATCTATAATATTCGCATTCCCGATTCTGTCCAGTTTATTGTGGAAGCAGGAGGAGAAGATATTTATACTTACCAGCTGTTCAATGCATCTACCCTGGGTATCACGGAAGGGCAGGTTACCGATGTCTATACCAATGTGGAAGGTGGGCTGGGCCTTTTTTCAACGCGCTTTACCAAAATCAGCGGCATCTACCCGGTAAGCATTCAAACCCGCGATTCCATAGGATGCAGCAGCATTACCGGAGGGCATAACTTCACCCCCGATCAAAGTAAGCCCGGGTTTCCATTCTGTAATTAACTGCCTTTTTGTCATAATGGCATGTTCGGTTTGTCTGAAATCGAACAGGAATACTGTCATTTGCGCCCGCTCAGAGCGATGGCACAGTGATTGATTTGGAGAAACCGATCCAAATAGAAAAACAATTTAAGCAATGGGAAAAATTATAGGTATAGACTTAGGAACTACCAATTCATGTGTAGCCGTAATGGAAGGAAATGAACCGGTAGTAATCCCCAACGAAGAGGGAAGAAGAACTACTCCTTCCATCGTGGCATTTTTAGATAATGGCGAGCGTAAAGTAGGAGATCCTGCCAAGCGCCAGGCTATTACAAATCCGACCAGAACCGTGATGAGCATCAAGCGCTTCATGGGTCACAGGTACAGTGAAGTTCCTGGTGAACTGGAAATGGTGAGCTATCATGTTGCCAAAGGCGACAACGATACTGCACGGGTTAAAATAGACGACCGGATGTACACACCTCAGGAGATATCTGCTATGGTGTTACAGAAAATGAAAAAAACAGCAGAGGATTATCTCGGAAGTGAAGTGACGGAAGCGGTCATTACGGTGCCTGCTTACTTTAACGACAGCCAGCGGCAGGCAACCAAAGAGGCCGGTGAAATTGCTGGTCTGACCGTAAAGCGTATTATCAACGAACCTACTGCAGCAGCACTTGCATACGGTCTGGATAAACGCGACCGCGATATGAAAATCGCAGTCTTCGACCTGGGTGGTGGTACATTTGATATCTCTATCCTGGAATTGGGAGATGGTGTATTCGAAGTAAAATCTACCAATGGTGATACACACCTCGGTGGGGATGATTTTGATAAAGTTATTATCAGCTGGCTGGCTTCTGAATTCAAAGCTGAAGTGCCTTCCATGGACTTGCTCAAAGACCCGATGGCGCTGCAAAGACTGAAAGAAGCGGCTGAAAAGGCTAAGATTGAATTGTCTTCTTCCAATGAAACAGAAATCAATCTGCCTTATATAACTGCAGTCGATGGTGTGCCTAAACACCTTGTGAAGAAACTGAGCCGTTCTAAATTTGAGCAGCTGGCAGACGACCTTGTAAAACGTACCTTGAAGCCTTGTGAAGCAGCATTGAAGGATGCAGGTTACACCAAAAACGATATTGATGAAGTCATTCTCGTAGGTGGTTCCACCCGTATCCCTAAAATCCAGCAAGTAGTGGAAGAGTTCTTCGGTAAGAAGCCCAGCAAGGGTGTAAACCCCGATGAAGTAGTAGCCATTGGTGCATCTATTCAGGGTGGTGTACTTACCGGTGAAGTGAAAGATGTATTGCTACTGGATGTAACGCCGTTAAGCCTTGGTATTGAAACGCTGGGTGGTGTGTTTACCAAGTTGATTGAGTCCAATACTACCATACCTTCCAAGAAAAGCGAGGTCTTCTCCACCGCAGCTGATAATCAGCCTTCAGTGGAAATCCATATCCTGCAGGGAGAACGCAGTATGGCCAAAGACAACAGAAGCATTGGTCGGTTTGTGCTCGATGGAATCCCTCCTGCAAGAAGAGGTGTTCCGCAGATTGAGGTTACCTTCGATATCGATGCAAACGGTATCCTGCATGTTGCCGCTAAAGACAAGGGAACAGGCAAGGAACAGAGTATCCGCATCGAAGCCAGCACCGGTTTGAGCGATGATGAAATCCAGAAAATGCGCGATGAGGCGAAAGCCAATGAAGAAGCCGATAAAGTGGCACGCGAAAAAATCGACAAGCTGAACAGAGCCGATGGATTGGTATTTGAAACCGAAAAGCAGCTCGCTGAATATGGCGATAAGCTGAGCGATGGTATCAAACAACCTATTCAGGATGCATTGAACAGTCTCAAGGAGGCGCATAAGAATGAGGACCTGGCTGGTATTGATACCGCCATGGAACAGCTTAATCAGGCCTGGCAGAATGCGTCGCAGGAAATGTATGCGGCACAACAGTCAGCTGAGGCTGAACCGAATGCTGCTGCGGATACCGAAGCATCCACAGACGATGTAGAATTCGAAGAAGTGGATAACAAATAATCCATTGAGTTATACAATTAAAGCCCTGCACTGCAGGGCTTTTTTTATGTCGGTTAACGAAAAAGCGACTTGATCTAAATGCCTTATATTTATTGACTCAATCAAATGAAGGAAGATGCAATACGACGCTAATAGCCCGGAAGCCTATATGGAAATGATTCCTGAAGATAGAAAAGCTGCCATGTCCCGGCTTCGAGATACTTTTCTCCAACACCTTCCAAAAGGTTTTGAAGAAGGAATGAGCTATGGTATGATAGGTTATGTGGTGCCGCACAGCATCTATCCCGATGGTTACCATTGCAACCCCAAGCAGGCACTGCCTTTTATCAGCATTGCGTCCCAGAAAAATTTCATAGCGCTGTACCACATGGGTATTTATGCTGATCCGGCTTTATTGAACTGGTTTCAAACTGAATACGCTATAAGGGTGCCTGTAAAATTAGATATGGGGAAAAGCTGCATACGTTTTAAGAAAACCGAGCATATACCATTTGACCTGCTGGCTGAATTGGCTGGCAAGATGAGAGTGGAAGACTGGATACAATTGTACGAGAAAAACTATAAACGGTGACGGCCTGCAACTTTTAGAAGCCCTTATTGTTGAATAGAAATGTCACGCATCAAGGAAAAAGATTATACCGAAGAGGACCTGGACCGAATCATCGGCATGGCCTGGGAAGACCGAACACCCTTCGAGGCAATACAGGCACAGTTTGGTATCAGCGAAGCAGAGGTTATTCGGTTGATGCGCAGCAATCTGCTTCCCCAGAGTTTTAAGCGCTGGCGCAAAAGAGTGCAGGGTAGAAGTACTAAACACCAGATGTTGCGCAATATGGAAACAGACAGGTTCAAATCCAAAGCACAGCGATTGATTTCGATGAATCGCATCTCGAAGCGGTAACCACCTCGTCCGGCATTAATGGTTATTGCATGCTCAACTGAACCTTCAGCAAACCTGCCACACTCATAGCATCTTGAATTTCTCCGCGTTGCACCATGGCAAAAGCCTCGGTGAGAGGTAATTTCCGAATACTTATTTGTTCGGTCTCTTCAGGGTTGGGAATGGATTGTTGCAAACCCGTTGCTACGAAGATATAAGCGATTTCATCGGTGCAACTATTGCTGGTTTGTAAAGTGAGTATCAATTCGAAGTGATCAGCCACCAGTCCGGTTTCTTCCAGCAACTCTCTTTGGGCGCTTTCCAGCGGTGTTTGTTGGGGGTCGCCGCCACCTTCCGGAATTTCCCATGTATAGGTATCCAGCGGGTAACGGTATTGTCCGACCAGCCACGTATTACCATCATTATCTATGGGAATTATTCCTATGGCAAGATTCCTGAACTTCACAACCCCATAGATGCCCGGATTTCCCGCCGGATTCAATACATCGTGTTCTTCCACCTGTATCCAGTTATTGGCATACACGACTTTCTTATTTTGGGTTATCCAGGGGTTCGATTCATTCATCAGCTATGTGTTTAAAAAAAGTGGCGACACCCGTGCCGGCGGGCTGGGCAATGATATGCCAGTTTTGCCTATGCTCCGGTGGCTCAGGATTGATAACATAAACAGGACAACCGGGTGGAGCATAGTCTACCAATCCTGCAGCAGGGTAGACCAGCATACTGGTGCCGATAACGGCGACAACATCGGCCGTGGCAATTACTTCGCAGGCAGTTGGAATCATCGGTACCATCTCTCCAAACCAAACAATATGCGGACGGAGCTGATAGCCCTTTTCACAGCAATCACCAATTTTAATATCCTCGGTTTGCAGGTAAATCAGTTCTTCAAATCGGCTGCTTCGCGATTTCATGATTTCTCCATGTAGATGAATCACATCTGAGGAACCTGCGCGCTCATGCAAATCGTCGATATTCTGGGTGATAATACAAATGTCGTATTGCTTTTCCATTTCTGCCAGAAGCAGGTGACCTGGATTAGGCTGTGCTTTTTTTATATGTCTTCTTCGCTCGTTATAGAATTGAAGTACAAGCTCTCTGTCGGCTGCCCACCCTTCAGGAGAGGCTACCGCTTCTACTCTATGACCTTCCCACAAGCCGCCTGCGCCTCTGAAAGTGGGTATGCCGCTTTCAGCACTCATGCCTGCACCCGTCAATACTACAATTCTCATGGTAGCAGGGTGGCGTATGCCTTTTGAATATAAGCAATAATAGATCCGGCAATAATGTTCTGACCACCTTGTGCCGACAAGGCCAGATCTCCTGCCAGTCCATGCAGGTATACGCCTAATAAAAGGGCATCTTTTGCGGCATATCCCTGACTTAAACACGCGGCAAGTATACCGGTTAATACGTCACCACTGCCTGCGGTTGCCATCCCGGGATTGCCCGTGCTATTGAAATAGCGCTCACCATCCGGTGTGGTCATGGAGGTAAAGGCCCTTTTCAATGCGATATATGTTTGACTTCTTATGCTTAGCTGGCGTTGGCTTTCCCACTCCTCATAACCATTGGCAAACGGTCCGGCCAGTCGCGCAAATTCACCCGGATGTGGGGTGAGCAGCGCACCGCTTGGCACCAAAGTCGTCCAGTTATGCTGCATCGCAAGAATATTCAGTGCGTCGGCATCGATAATCACCGGTGTTGTCAGTTGCGGCAATACATCCAGTAGTTGTTGGATGTCGTCGGGACCGGTCCCCCAACCCGGACCAATAGCAATTGCCTGAAATTGACCGTGCTTAGCTTTTTCCAGTCCTTCTGCCCTGGAGCAAAGCATGATTTCCGGAGGTATGCTCAGCGCTGGGGCATCTGTGGCAAGTGTTACCTTCCCTGCACCGGCGGTTATACAGGCTGAGGCTGCCAGGATACCTGCACCCGGCATTTGAGCATTCCCGGCCAGAATCAGTGTATGACCATAAGTCCCTTTGTGCGCGAACCGCTTTCGGGGGCGATAAATTTCTTGTACCTGAGCATGTTCTATCCATTCACCGTAATAACGCTGACTGTCTGGAAAATCGGGTCGAAGTCCAATGGGAATTACCTGCCATTGACCGACATATGCTTCGTTCTCAGGTAGAAAGAAGGCAGGTTTTGGCCATTCAAAAGTGAATGTGAATGAGGCACGGATACAAGCGCCCTGAACCGGTTTATCGCAAGGCATTCCGGAAGGAGTATCTACTGCAATGACGGCTATGGGACTGTTGTTTACCGTTGCAATCAGCTCTGCTAAGCTTCCCTCGATGGGTCTGGTGAGGCCTGTGCCGAAAAGTGCATCAATGATTAAGTCATAGTTACCATCAGAAAGCGCTGGGAATGATTCCAGAACCTCAACACCGGTGGCCTTGAGGCGCTCTGCATTCAAAGCATAGTCCGGGCTGGGATTGCCTTCGCTTAATGCATTAAAAACCGCTACTTTTCGTCCGGTGCTATCGAGTTGACGCGCTATACAAAGCCCATCGCCACCATTGTTGCCATTTCCGCAAACGACAAGTATCGATTGGCATTCCGGAAATAATTCAAGCAGGGTAGAGGTGATAGCGCGGGAAGCCCTCTCCATCAGATCGGCAGATGTGATATCCTCCGAAGCGATTGTGAAAGCATCGGCTGCTGACATGTGCTTTGCATCATATATCTTCATATAAAGCGCTTAATGATGCGAAGTTTATGGGAGTATTTCCTGGTGGACTTATTAAAAATGCCATAGTGATCCAGATTGTCCAATCGCACACTCCCTGACGCATGAATAATCTGCTGATCTTCTACCAGTATACCTGTGTGGATGATTTTACCCTCCTCATTTTCGAAAAAAGCTACATCCCCGGGTTTGCCTTCATGCACAAAGTGAATGGCCTTCCCCATGCCTGCCTGTTGCCACGCATCTCTAGGCAATGGCAGTCCGCAAACCTTGAAAACAACTTGCACCAAACCCGAGCAATCAATACCCATGGCCGTTCGTCCACCCCAGAGGTAGGGGGTATGCATGAATTTGCGGGCAACCTTTACGATAAAATCGCTGCGCAGCATATTGATACCTCCCTGAATGGTTTTACCCGAAAAGATAAACTTGTCCTTTCCAACGCGGGCATTCACCCCGTCGTAATGATAGAGGTCACTGCCCATAGGAATGACATATTTGTGGTCGGCAGATTGAATAGAATGTACCAGATCGAGTACTATTGACTTGTCACTATTGGCAAGCTCTTTATACGTTTTTTCTGCCAACGGTAGGTGTTGATTCACATTTATGTAACCCGAATAGGTGTCAAAGGATGATTCTATGCGCAACCACTCGCCGGATTTTTCCAGAATAGTATACATTTCTCCGAATAATAGTTGGTTGACCATTTCCGATCGGTGGTCACCCTCCCTGCGCACAGGAATGAGACTAAGGCTCGTTATTCCGTATTCCAGCATTTACAGCTCGAAGTTACGATGACAAAGGCATTGCTTTGGCCCATTTTCCACGCTTTATTTGTTAGAATAATGACGATAGCAATTTTTAATTTTTTGTAAACATTTGTACATTAGCAGTGCACCCTGCGAAGGTTAGTCACACACACAACGTTGTTTATCAAAATTTTCAAGCGCGCTTCAGGAATGACAAGTTTCAAATGGCAGGGTTTCGCGGTATGCTTACTACTCATGTTGCAAATAACAGCAGCAAGTGGTCAGGTTGTGGCGAACTTCGAAGCAGAGGAAACAGAAGGGTGTAATATTCTGGAACTGTCGCTGACCAATTTATCTACAGGCGCAGATACTTACCTCTGGCAGGTTTTCAATTCATCAGGAACGCTGATTTCTTCCAGCACACTGGTGAATCCTACCTTTTTTCTAACCGTCCCCGATACTTATACAGTTACGCTTACAGCCACCGGTCCGGGAGGTACGGATGAATTGACTATTGTCGATTACATCAGCGTATTTACTAATCCGGAAGCATCGATACTCGTCGATCCAACTTCAGGATGCCCTCCACTGGAAATAACAGCGACAGATATATCGACACCGGGATCATCCGGCTCGATTACCAGTTTTTATTGGATTATCACCGGAGCAGGTTCCTTGCCAGCTACACCTACCATTGATTACACCTTCACGGAACAAGGAGTATACTCCATATTCCTGTTCGTTAGCGATGACGCCGGCTGTAGCGATTTTACAGAGGTGGAGGTAGAAGTCCTCGACACGCCTGAGCCCGGTTTTGAAGCGGATACCTCTATTGCCTGCAGCCTGCCGCTGGAAGTGAGTTTTACAGATACAACTGCGGGACCAGGGCCCTATACCTACTTGTGGGATTTCGGCGACGGGTCCTCCAGTACAGATCCTAATCCGGTGCACAACTACACGAGCTTCGGGAATTTCAATGTAACCCTCACCGTAACCAACGCCGGAGGATGTTCGGCAACAGTGACCGTTGCTGATTTTGTGCAGATAAGTCCCACAATTGACATCGATTTCCTTCCGTCAGTCACAGTGGTGTGCCAGGGAGAAAGCATCTTTTTCGATAACCTCAGCGGTTCTTCATCAGGCGACTGGCTTTGGGATTTTGGCGATGGAACTACTTCTACTGAATTTGAACCTTCCCATATCTACAGCGCACCGGGTGTGTATTCTGTATCGCTTTCTGCCGATTTTGGTGGAGGTTGTACCGGCGACATCAGCTATCCGGCTCTCATAACCATTAACGATGCACCGGAGGTTTCTTTCACTGCTACTGATTCAGTTAGTGTTTGTGAACTGCCCCTTGTAGTGACGTTCACGCCTGAAGTAGTGGGTGGGTTGAGTTCACTGCTGTGGGAATTTGAGTTCGGCGGAGGGGTATCTACATCTACTTCCTTGTCTCCGACATTCAGCTGGACGGCCGAAGGTACCTGGGACGTTACCCTTACAGCTACCAATCCCGCAGGCTGCAGCACAACCTATACGGCTGCCGATTATATTTTTATTGGCGAACTGACGGTAATCCCTACTGTAGATGCCGCCCAGGGCTGTATACCCATGAATGCTTCTTTTTCTGCCTCCGCAGAAGAAGAACTGGTGAGTTTTGAATGGGATTTTGGTGATGGAAGCACCAGCACGGAGGCAGCGCCCAGCCATGTATATTCCACCCCGGGATGCTTCGATGTGAGTCTGATTGCTACTTCTATAAATGGCTGTAGTGACACTGTAACCTATTTTGAATTTGTATGTGCAGGGGTGCCGGGTGCTGCAGACTTTATTGTACTTCCCGATACTGCCTGTCCGGGTGTCCCCATCGAAGTTGGGTTTCTTCCCCTTGATTCTATCGTTGCTGAAATCGGAGGCACAGGAATTACATCCTCTACCGATGATGTAGATTCTATATCAGTGATTAACCTGCCTACCGGCGATAATGACCTCGTTGTGGTAGCCTGGAACTTCGGTTGCCCGGATACCCTTACAGCATTGGTGCATGTGCTCGAGGTAGTCGATTCGAATAACCTGGTTATTCAAAGTTGTGATGACCCGCTGACGGTACAGATAATGCTGGACACGGCCATCGCTAACCTTTCCTGTGGCTGGGAATGGGATTTTGGAGATGGGACTACCGATACCGTCAGCATTGACCCTATACATACCTATGATGCACCGGGAACCTATACCGTAACCATCACTTATTTCTGTATTACACCTGAGCCATGTACAGGTACGGGGATAGAAGTATTGGTGACAGTGCCGGAAGCTTTATTTGAAAACCCTCCCATACTATGTGATCCTCCATTTACGGTAACCTTTGAAAACCTCTCCACGGATGGTGTTTCCAATCTGATGGACTACTCCTGGGATTTTGGAGATGGTACCACCGATTCGGTTCAAAACCCGGTGCATACATTCGGAGATTATGGCTTGTACTTCGTAACGTTATCAGTGGTAGACTCGAATGATTGTCCGGCCTCATACACCGATACTGTTTTCGTCAATAACCTGGATGCTGCCTGGGTCGCTACGCCCTCAGCTGGATGCGCGCCTCTGGACATTATCTGGTCGGATGCAAGTAACAGCTTATTCGGGAATATAGAATCATGGGTAGTAGATTGGGACGATGGTAATATCGACACTTTTTATGCTGCATCCGAAGTAAGTGAAATTCCTTATACGTATTCCATAGAAGGTTACTACTATGTCTCAGTCACTGTCACTGACGATATCGGATGTACTACCACTTTTACAGATACCATATTGGCTACCGCACCTAATGTGGATTTCATGGTCAGCGACTCAACACCTTGTGTCAGTCAGGCGGTTAATTTTTCAGAACTGGCAACAGGTATTGGTTTAAGTTATTTATGGACCTTCGGGGATGGTGGAACATCCACAGCTGCCAATCCAGTATACACTTATACTGCAGAAGGAATTTATGATGTAAGTCTGACCATTACTGATATCAATGGATGCGAGGCAAGTATTACTAAGCCGGCATTCATTGAAGCGGATACTGTACCCATTGATTTTGAAGTGGACATACTGGTAGCCAATTGCAACTATGCTTTAGTGCAGTTCAATGCCATAACCGACGACTCCATTTGCACTTATTCCTGGGATTTCGGCGATGGAGCCACCTCCGGTAGCGCCGACCCGCTGTATCCGTATTTATCTGCCGGCTTGTACGACGTCAGCTTAACCCTGACCAATTGCAACGGCTGTGCCGCTACCCTGAATAAAGAAGATTTTTTTCTGGTACCCGGTCCATTCGGTACCTTAACCCCGGTGGAGGATACCAGTTGTGTGGGTAGTATCGTGGAACTGGAACTGGCAGTTACTTCAGCTGATACGGCTACTATCTTCTACGACAACGGGGATATCGGCAACCTGGATATTGATTACTCCGATGAAGCAGACACACTCTATCTGCCATACACTTATACCGAGTCAGGAGTGTACACGGTTTCTGTGTTGCTGTTCGATACCAATGGCTGTTTTAATATCATTGAAAGCTCAGGAGACCTTTGGGTAGGGAATGTTCCGGAGGCCTTTTATACCGTGGTGGATAGTATTGCCTGCATTGGCTCTACTTTCCTGTTTACCGATGGTTCTACAGGACTGGATCCCATTGAGGAGTGGGTCTGGAATACCGGCGATACGGTTTTCATAGATACCGCCTCTGCCGTTTTCAATTATGTATACGAAGAACCTGGTGTTTACGAGACCATTCTGACTGTTTCAACTGCATTTGGCTGTACAGATACCTTTACACAGGAAGTGCTGGTAATACCCTATCCGGAAGTAAATATTTCCCCCGATAGTACTATTTGCCCGGGATTTAGTGTACCATTAAGCGCAGAAGGCGGATTAAACTATACATGGGCACCACCCGATGGATTAACCGATCCTTTTATTGCCAACCCAATTGCAACGCCCGAAGCTACTACCACCTATTCCGTGGCTGTCGATAATGGATATTGTGCATCTGAAGACTCTGTAACCATAACGGTCCTGGAAGATTTGATTGTCGATATTGGTCCCGATACCATACTGTGTATCATTGATGAAATCCAGCTGTTCGGAGAATTGGTATCCGATGTGCCGCAAAGTGAAATAAGCTATGAATGGTTCCCGCCCGATGGATTTAATAATGTAAATATTCTCGATCCCGTTTCTACCACCAATGAGACCATAATTTATTACCTCGCGGCAAGTTGCGGCACCTTGAATGATACGGCATCTGCAGTGATAACCGTGCTTTCACCTCCTGATGTTGAGATAGGAACTGATACTGTTATCCTAATTCAGGATCAGCAAATAACCTTAACAGCTGAACTGCTTTCAGTAGTAGAACCGGTGGTATGGCAGTGGAGTCCCGCATCGGAAGTGTCGTGTGTGGACTGTCCTTCAGTAGATGTTTCCCCTGATGTTACTACTATTTACAGTGTGCAGGTGACCGATGGTTCAGGGTGTTCTGATATTGATTTTGTGTATGTGAAGGTCGTACCCTGTAATGAATCCATTCTGGAGATACCCAATATTATTACGCCCAATAATGATGGCAGAAATGATGTATTCCGTATTCAATACGAGGGTATCAGTGAAATTAGAGTGATACGCATTTTCAATCGATGGGGTGAACTCATGTATGAAACCGACAATATCGATCAGGCATGGGATGGCACTTTTAATGGGACAATTTGCAATCCCGGTGTCTATGTTTACATGATTGAAGCCATCTGTGTCAATGGTGCGGAGAACATTATAAGCGGTAATGTCACCCTGGTGAAATAGTAAAACAGTCACAATAGCACATTTTAACCTTGATAAATCGCTTGATTTTGGGAGTAAAAAAAGTCACAATTATGGTGGATAAATACAAGTAAATACCAATTATTGTCATATAATAGCTAATTTGAGTTAGGTATTTGATGGCACAAAATGGCGTTTACTTAAATAAATCATCCAATCATAGTAACTACTTTCGAATTGCAAACAACACACCACGTGAAGCAGTATATTGCCATACTTATAATTCTTGTAGCCGGATGTTTTTCAAAAGCATCAGCCCAGGACTGGCATTTCTCCCAGTTTCACTCCTCGCCAATCATGACCAACCCTGCATTTACAGGCCTTTTTAATGGCGATGTGCGGTTTATTGGTAACTACCGCGATCAATGGGGTTTTGCAGCTCCTTACCGTACCTTTTCCCTGTCGGCTGACGGGGCCTTTGCTATCCTCAAGAATGGTGATTTTGCCAGCGCAGGTATTCAGCTTCTTGCCGACCAGGCGGGAGATCTGAATTTTTCCACCTTACATTCAGCTTTATCTATGTCTTACAGTAAGGCACTGAGTGGCTATGGTAACCATTTTCTTACGCTGGGGTTCCAGGCAGCACTGGACAGGCGCTCTATTGATTACACAGACATTGTAGCATTTGATCCCGAACCGCTCGCCACTACCGCCGACAACAACTTTTCCTATATGGATTTGTCGACGGGTATTACCTGGTATTTCTTACCCAGTGATGAAATCTATGTTTATTTAGGTGGAGCACTGTTTCATTTTAATGAGCCTAATCAAAGCTTTTTACAGGATGAAAGCGATGTGCTGGAAAGCAGGTACTCACTGCATGGCGGACTGCAGTTCCCGCTTACCGATAACATGAACCTGTTGCCCAGCTTTATCTATAATACGCAAGGCCCGCACGAGGAATTCGTACTGGGAACTTACTTCAAGTATAAACTGAGCCACGTAACGGTTACCAAAGAAACTGCCTTTTATACCGGTATCTGGTACCGCAACAGAGACGCTGTCGTGTTGAGCATACGTCTTGACCATAACAATGCCTTCGTGGGTATGAGTTATGATATCAATACCTCCAGCCTGAGCGCTGCGTCTTACGGAAGGGGAGGATTAGAACTCAACTTCATCTACATTCTCCACAAGAAGTTCAATGCATCGAGAAGAATGAAGAATCGGAGCTACCAGTGTCCGAAATTCTAACGACGGCAATCGTACAACACATAGGTATCATTGGCAGCCACCACCGGTAAGTCCAGCGGAGTGTCGGCATAGGTTATAATATGCGTTATTCCGTACCGGGAATTGAATTCCAGTAAGTCATCTGCTGTCCATTTTCTGAACTGTTCATCTGCATACCTACAGGTCTGATAGCCTGCCGGAGAGCTGGTGTAATCCAACCGGTAAATCAATGCCAGTCTTTCACTCCATTCCTTTAAAAAGCTTTTGGTATGGGTAAGTGCTTTGTACTCTACAAAGGAGGAGCGCTCACCGAAGTATTTAAGCTCAGTGAAATGACAGGGATGAATGAAGAGCGCATCCTTGGGTGTTGCTGCTTTTGCTGCTTTGCTGATGACAATGGCATCATCGGTGTAATCGCGGAATGGTAGCTGATAGGGTTGGTATTCCCTGGCGTAGGCATAAGATGGTGTTACCAACCAGCCATAAGCCAGCACCGCAATCAACAATGCAACTACACCCGCCCGATAGACAGCAACTGGAGCCAGCTTGCTCCACCATTTTTCCAGCCAGCCAATTACCGCCACAACTGATAGCATCTCTAGCCAGATGGTTGCTTTGAACCATTGCAGCGTGGTAATGCTTTCGAACCGCAGTTGCAGGGTGCTGTAACTGTAAATACCCAGCAAGACGATATGAACGATAAAAAACCAAAACAGGCGACGTTCTTTATAATAATACAGCCAGGTGCCCAGCATTGTTAGTCCGCCAATGATGTACCAGCTACTCACAGGGAAACTGGTGGGCAGGTAATGGTGCGGGTTTCTGAAAACATAAAATATTTGAAAAAAATCAATTCCGGTAGTGGAGGTATCTCTGAAGCGGAAGAACAGCAATATGATAAATATACCTGCTGTAAACAGCCATAACAACCCGCCAATTACCAGTCGCTTGGGCAAGCCTGATCTTTTTTCCTGAAAGGAAAGCGCAGACTCTGCCAGGAAAATTCCGGTAAACACCTGTAACCCGGCTACGGGATGCATCAGGGTGGAAAGTGCGCTTATCAAAAGCGCTAATATTACCCGGCTGTTCAACCAGTAAAAAATGGCCCACACTCCAATAGCTTTTGCCACCAGGCTCGGATGAAAAATTCCATAATATAACTCATTGCTGCCGAGATTAATGCCGTAGAGGGGTATGAAGACAACCAGCGGAACCAGTAAGCGCAGCCACTCGTCGAAGATATAACGTTTACTGATGGCTCTGATACCGGCAAGCAGCAGGATGCTGAAGCCTATATGCAGGAGGAAGGAAATCCATTCCAGATGATCACTAAAAGGATAGAGGAACTGCAGAAAGAAAAATCGTTCATTGGGAAAACTGGCTGTAGCATTGGCAATGTATAAATCGCCCTGGTACAAGTCAGGATGGGTGTGATACAATACCAGCGGGTCCAGTTGAACCATGTCGCCACTGCCAAACTGGTATCCATGGCACAATAGTAATATGCCATACATCAGTACCATACTGACAGCTACCTGCCACCTTTGCCATTTCATATCAGCTCGGATAATGTTGTAATCAAAAATACGCCTGCCAGCACCAAACTGTAAAACAGGTAAGTGTTGACATGTGTGTACCGACTCAGTGCGACACCTTTTTTCTGGAGGATAATCACCATGCAGATTTTCTCAAAAAAGTAGGCGATAAGGGTTCCGAACGCAATACCGGGTAGTCCTATCCAGCGCATTAATAAAAGACTACTGCCAATATTAATGGCAAACTCCATCATAGAGATATACAACTGCCAGCGAGTCCAGCCCCTCGAAATAAAGAGCGATTGTGGGAACAATAACCGGGGGATGATCAGCAGCAAATAAATATTGAAATAGATGTAGGAAGTGGCAAACTGTTCATTGAATACCAGCGGGAATATATATTTGCTGCCCACCATCAACAGAATACCTGCAGGAAACAACTGATTCCACAGCCTTCTGGATCCTGATTTCATTCTGTCGAGACCATCTGCCTCATCCATGGAGAGGTATTTCACTAAAGCGACAGCGAAAGCATTGGCCAGTAACATAGCTAAGGGGAATTCCCGTGCCCCATATTGATAGATGGCAAAGGAAGCTTTGGAATAGAAGTAGTTGACGATGATACCATCGGCATAAACGGAAATGCCTCCAAACAGAAAGCTCAGGGATAGGGGCAGGCCTGCCATAAAGAAAGTCCTCCAACCGCTGGTATCGGATGAAAAAAGTGCCTTGCCAATTAAGGCCATCAGGTAAATGTTTTTCAGCACTAAGAACAGGGTCAATGCAATAATGACCCATTCCACACTTTGCCCCCAGGAAACTGCTGTTAATACAAATGTTGGTACGAGTAGCAAATGTCCGGCTGCCAATCCCACCAGTATATTGCCTTTCTCTTTTACCAGCAGATAATGCTCAGTTATAAATGAAAAGTTATTAAATATAATAAATGGTATCAGGTAATAGATAAAGGATTGTTCCAGCACAAAGAACGCAGTAACACTTTGCTGAAAGATGATCAGGCCAAGACAGATTGCGGCAGTAGATACCGCCACAGTCAGCACCAGTGAGGCTATCGCACCGGTACCTTCAGATTTGGAGCGCACCACAAAAGTGTTCAGCATGCCATTGAGCCAGAAAAAGCTGGTGACGCCTGAAATCAGGATAATGGTTTCAAAAAGACCAATCGCCCCGGCGTCAAATCCGGATTTGGCAAGAATAATTCCCGTCAATACCAATGCACCATAACGGCAAACCTGATACAGTTGAAAGGCCCTGGTTGTATTGACAGGCGTCAAATTAGCGGATTTTTCTAGTTCTCAACCGCAAACTGTTGCCAATCACTACCACGTCTGAAAAGGCCATGCTCAGTGCTGCAATCATAGGGTTGAGCAATCCCGCAGCTGCAATGGGTATGGCAATTACATTGTAAAAGAATGCCCAGAACAGATTTTGCTTGATGGTAGCTAGTGTCATCTTACTCAACTGGTGAGCGCGCTTCAGTTTCTCAAGGTCTCCATCCAGCAAAACTACCTGTGCCGATTGAATGGCCGCCTTACTGGCGGTGCTCATGGAAACCCCGATACTGGCAGCTGCCAATGCTGGTGAATCATTAATTCCATCTCCCACCATGGTGACTTTTTGTTGAGCAGAGAGCTGACGTACAATTTCCAGTTTTTCATCCGGTCTTTTTCCCGAATGAGTGGTTGTAATTCTGAGTCTTTCGGCTACGGAACGGCATTTCTCTTCGGTGTCACCACTGAGCAAAATAGTGGTAATACCCTGTCTGCGAAAATAGCTGATAGCATCAGCGGCTTCCGGTTTGATAGTATCCGAAAGCCAGACAGAACCTACCCATGCGCCGTCCACAGTGACATATACATCTGCCGGTTGCAAATCAGTATCCGCAACAATAGATTTATTGCCCATCATCACCTTGCGCCCTTCCCAGTTGCCTGAGATCCCGACACCTTTGGTTTCTTTTACATCAGTGATGTTCACAGTCTCCTCACTGATGCCATTGAAATAAGCTACCAGTGATTGTGCAAGTGGATGACTGCTGTATTGCTCCAGGCTGGCAACAAGTGCAGGCAGCACACTTTCATATCCAGGTGCCACATCGGTTTTCCTGATTTGGAATTTACCATCAGTAAGGGTTCCTGTCTTGTCGAAAACCAGCACCTCGGTTCTTGCCAGTTCTTCCATGGTGACTGCCCCCTTTATCAGAATGCCTTTTTTTACAGACCTTCCCAGCCCCACCATAACAGCGGTAGGTGTGGCCAGGCCCATGGCACAGGGACAGGCAATTACGAGAACGGCAATAGCACGAAGAATGGAATGCCCCAGCGTAATATCAAAAGCCAGCCATGAAAGCAAAAAAGTAAGCAGGGCAATACTCACCACCGCCGGCACAAACCAGGCAGCTATCTTATCAGCCAGCCGTTGCACAGAGGGTTTCTTCATCTGCGCATCCTTCACCAGTTGTATGATATTCTGAAGGAATCCGTTGGAGTGGGTATGTGTTACTTCTATGGTTAATTGTCCGCCGGTTACGATGGTACCGCCAATTACCGTATCGCGTAGGCTTTTAACAACGGGAATACTTTCACCGGTTATCATGCTCTCATCAATTTCTGCAGTGCCCTCCTTAATGATGCCATCCAGCGGAATTTTATCACCATCGTTTACTTGTACCAGATCGTTTTTTTGAAGTTCACTGACCAATACTTCCTCTGTGGTTTTACCATCGCCCATCAAATCAAAAAATATACGGCGTGCTTTTTCAGGTTGTAATTGCTGTAATTCCCTAATGGCAGTGGTGGTGCGCTGTACACTGCGGTGCTCAATTACATTGCCCAGTAGTACCAGTGTGATGATGGTAGCAGCGGTTTCATAAAATTGATAGTCATGCCCTAGTTGCAGCAGTGTTCCTGTGAGTGAATAGACAAAAGCTGCCGCGGAACCGATGAAAATCAGGACATCCATATTAGGTACGCCGGTCTTCAAAGAGCTGAGTGCACTCTTACCGAAATGAAGAAATCCCAGGATATAGACAGGCAGGCAAATGGCCAGTTGGAAATAAGGATTGTGCAACAAGGGAAATGGGAGGAACATAGCCAGCAAAAGCGGAATGGTAAACAGCGCAGAAAAAATAAGTTTACGCTCTGTCTTATCGCGTCCGGATGTTTTTTGGATGTCTGATTGAATGACAGTATATCCCAGTCCCTCAATACCTTGTATAACATCCTTCATTTGCACCGTATCAGTATCGGTGGCAAAGCGCACCTCATTGGTAGCGAAATTGACGTAGACCTCCTTCAATCCTTTTTGTTCCAGAAAGCGGGTAATGCCCAAAGCACAGTTGGCGCAGGTCATTCCTTCTACTTCCAGGTCAATATGTATCAATTGGTCTTTCATATATTTCCTTGAACACAAATTTAACCAAAATGGTTACCTTCATAGCCACACTATTTTTCCATCCTGTAAACATTAAAAATTGATTAAAATATGAAAAAACTATCCAACTCCCGCAGAGCTTTTATTAAAAACAGTGCACTCGTTGCTGCAGGGATAGGTATAACAGGTAAACTTGTCGGTAACACCAGCTGGAATCCGAATCCGGTATTCAGCCTTGCCCCCAGCCTGGGCGGCGCTTTTGAGCAGGCTCCCCTAGGGTACGGGTTCGGTGATCTGGAACCGCATATCGATGCCATGACCATGGAAATACATTACAGTAAACACCATGCAGGTTATGTCAAAAAATTGAACGCGGCGCTGGAGAATGCTCCGGAATGGCAGGGTAAGAAGCTGGAAGATATTTTAATGCGTCTCAGCACCCTTCCTGATAACATTCAAACTGCTGTTCGCAATAATGGCGGAGGACATTTTAACCACGCTTTCTTCTGGCAAATAATGTCACCCAATGCGGCCAAGACACAGCCCAGTGATGACCTGCGCAATGCCATGATAGCAAAGTGGAACGATGCAGAGACGTTTAAGGCTGAATTTTCAAAAGCTGCTTCCAGTGTTTTTGGTTCCGGATGGGCCTGGGTAATCAAAGACAGGGAAGGGAATCTCGATATTACCTCTACACCCAATCAGGACAACCCACTCATGGATGTTGTATCCAAAAGAGGACTTCCTATCATAGGAATTGACGTCTGGGAACACGCCTATTATTTAAAGAATCAGAACCGCAGGGGTGACTACATTAATTCATTCCTGGAGGTAGTAAACTGGGAATTTGCCTCAATGATGTTTAGCATGTAAGAATTATTCAAAGTTCTTACTGAAATTTTTAGCAAAGAATTATCTTTGCCCACACTTTTCATGGTGGCTGTAGCTCAGTTGGTTAGAGCACTAGATTGTGGTTCTAGGGGTCGTGGGTTCAAATCCCATCAGTCACCCACCTAAAGATGGCCTCCCGCGACAGGGAGGTCATCGTATTTTATGTCGGGTATGAAAGCAACATTGTTTAAATCTGCAGCTGTTGAAAAACTGAAGGGCATCTATGATGACCAAGAAGCCCGCAATGTAATCTCCTTGCTGATAGAAGTTAGAATAGGGAAGGGGGCACTGCGCAGCGACAGGCCGCTGGAGCCGGAAGAGATTCGTCAGCTGGAAAATGACCTTGTGAGATTGACGGCATGTGAACCTGTTCAGTACGTGCTGGAACGCGCGTGGTTCCACGATTTACAACTGAAGGTCAACCCCGCAGTACTGATTCCAAGACCGGAAACGGAAGAGCTGGTCATGTGGATCCTGGAGGACCTGGAAGGCCGCCCGGCTCAGCTGCTCGATATAGGAACAGGTTCTGGTGCCATTGCCATCATGCTGGCACACCGACTGCAGCAGTCTGTCGTGTGGGCCACAGATATCTCCGAGGCTGCTCTGCAAACAGCTGGTCGGAATGCCTTGGATAACAACTGTTCTGTTCATTTTTTACACGATGATATACTGGCCTCTCAACTGCCTGGTCGCCTTCCCGTGCTGGATGTCATTGTAAGTAATCCTCCGTACATACCTGAAAGGGAAGCAACTTATATGCATGCCAATGTACTGGAGTGGGAGCCGCATCAGGCCTTATTCGTTCCCAACGAGGATCCATTGATGTATTACAAGGCCATCATAGCATTAAGTCCGGTGCTGTTGAAACCGCAAGGGACTCTGTATTTTGAAATACATGAGCAAATGGAAACGGACTTATATGATCTTGTAGATAATACCATCTGGCATCAGCCCGACTTCAGGCGCGATCTGCAGGGCAAGAAACGCATGATGCGCCTGCGGATTCGATAAAACCTTTTTGGAGAAGGACTGTTCAACAGGTACTTTTGCACCCTCTCCAATAGCTATGTTCAATAAACTGAAAGAAAAATGGAAAGTGAGCTGGTGGCAGTTCGCTTTAATCTTTACCACTTTTGCTTTGGGGGGTAGCCTGTGCGGTTATGCCGGTGAAGAGGTGTTGTCCTGGATGAATATATCAGTTAAGTGGCTGAGAGTGCCGGTTTACATCTTAGTGGTCACCATTTTATGGCCGCTTTGTGTGCTGCTGATTAGTATTCCTTTTGGTCAGTTTGCCTTTTTCAGGGCCTATATTCGCAAGATAGCTGCACGATTTACAGGCAATAAATAATCAAAAATTTTTGAAAGGTTTCTTTTTTCCAATTTCATCGTATATTTGCGTTCGCTTTTGGCGAAACGTTCTTAGGTCCGGTAGTTCAGTTGGTTAGAATGCCTGCCTGTCACGCAGGAGGTCGCGAGTTCGAGTCTCGTCCGGACCGCCAACAAAAGAGCCCTGCAATTTGCGGGGCTTTTTTATTGCAACAACTCCTGACAGAAATTTTATTTGGATTTAGGACTCGTTTTTATCCGAGCCGCATTTCGGACAAACAGATTCAATCTCGTCCATAGCCTCATGGAGAGCTAGTTCCAGAGATTTTGCCATAGCAAGGCTCTCTGCATTAGAACCGCCATCGCGTAAAAGGGTATTTACTTCTTCCAGCTCACTGCCCGATATTTCAATATTTACCGTTACCTCAACCACACTGTTATCGCGACAAATAGCTGTGAATTGCCATTCATGATAGAGTGCTTTAAGTTGTCTGTTTTCTGCTTCGAAGTCATGCCCCAGCAACTCTGCTCGTTGTATGATAGTATCGTCATTAACGCATTTATCTTCCTTGGAATCATCGAAGACTGCGACAATCGTACATCGGCACTTCGGATGGGGTCTCTCCGGTTTTTCCGGATGGATATCCTTCGCCAGATTGCGGCATGCTTCGCAAGCATCTTCACCACCTAAAATCCATTTGTAACCCGCCATAATCTAATTATTGATTGCTATAGAAAAAGATGTCAGACCATTAAAGAACGCCTCGACACTATCGGCCCTTGTACTGCCTGAAAACGATGTCCGCCGCAAGCGCTTCAGGAGGGGAATACCCTGAGGTCTTATGGGAATTTGACGCAGACCATCACCTAGTGGCTGCCAGATACTGTCTATCGCCGGTGTTTCGGCAAACTGCAGATTCGATACCCTGTAGCATCGAATGACCAGTTCATTGTTTTCCATCGCATTGAAAAGGGAGACCATTTTTACATCGTTGTTGGCATAAATACTATGAACACGCAGCATATCGCCTTCCCGTAATGGAGTGCTTTCTATGCGGATATCGGTATCGTAACATTGCAGTGGTGGCAAAGCGTCCCCGAGGTACTCATCCAGGACAATCGGTACGTTTTCACCCGCATGCAGAATCGTTTCAACCAACTCGGTAGTAAAGTCATCATGCTGTGCCGGAAAATTGGGAAGGTGCTCCACTACATAGCCATCTTTGGATATAAAGACTGATAATGCCCCATGATGGTGGACACCTGATATACGCCAGATACCACGGGCATTGCTACGTGTTTTGTACCGGCCGGAAAGAACTGCAACCCCTTCCAGAGGCACTCCGGCATCATTTCTGATGACCCCTTGCAGGGTAGCACCGTAATGGAGGCTGGCGGCCTCTCGAACCATGGCGAAGAGGGCAGAGCTGTCAGGTACGTCGGCAATTAATCCGGATGTCCTCGCAGCTTCGAAAATCGAAGTCAAGCTTTCCAGGTCTTTGGATAAAAGTGCATCCAGTGTAGCTATACCTCCTGCCACCAGGGCCTCTGCCAGTTGATGGTCAACTGCGGGCAATTCGAGCAGCAACGCTGCACTCCTCCATTTTTCAATCCGTGATGCGGGTATCCCCGTTCTGTCGGCTATGCTTATGGGCGCATACAGCAACAAATCGTGAACGGTTATAATCTGTTCCTGACGGAGCAACGCTGCATAAGCAGGTCCTATGCCTTCTATAGTATCAACGGGTAGATTGAGAATTTCCACGAGTAAATGATTTTAACAGCTTTATGATCCTTTAAGTTAAGAATTTTACTTTGCTTGAGCCTTATCGGGTATCTTAGCTATGTGAAAAGATACCAACTGTTATTTGTAAGCTTCCTGTTGCTGGCAACTACCGGCATCAAAGCCCAGCAGCCGCTGTTTCGCGCATTGTCGCCTGCTGTATCAGGTCTGGATTTTTCCAATGTAGTGCTCGAAAGCAGGGATCGCAATATTGGAAAGTATGATTACTTCTACAATGGAGGAGGAGTAGCTGTAGGCGATATTAACAATGATGGATTGCCGGATATTTTTTTTACGGGTAATGATGTGAATGATGCGCTTTACCTGAATCGCGGTAAACTGCACTTTGAAAAAGCAACTAACGCCGGCATATTGCCCGGAGGGTGGAGTACCGGCGCAACTATGGTAGATATCAACAACGATGGCTGGCTGGATATTTATGTTTGCCGAAGCGGCCCCGATTATCAGGAAAATAATACACCTAATTTATTATATATCAATAATCGAAATGGTACTTTTTCCGAGCAGGCAGCTAAATATGGCATTGCAGGGAATGAGCTTTCAACACAGGCAGTATTTTACGATATGGATCTGGATGGTGATCTGGATTTGCTGGTGTTGAATCATGGGGTACGCAACCTTGCCAATACTGCCCGCGACTGGATGCAGACGGTGCGCAATCTGCCAGAAGAAACCTACCGAAGATTCTCCAATACGCTCTATAAGAATGAGAATGGGAGTTACGTGGATATTTCCAGAGAAGCAGGGGTATTGCAGGCCGGATTTGGCCTTGGAGTTGCTATTGCCGATTTCGACAGAAATGCCCTCCCGGATGTGTTTGTAGCCAACGATTTTTTTCTCCCGGATCAAATACTAATGCTCAACAATCAGGGCGCATACTCTGATCTGATCAATCTCAAATTTCCGCATGTTACCTTTTCTTCCATGGGTTGTGATGCGGCTGATATCAATAATGATGGCTGGATAGATCTGGCAGTGCTGGATATGCGGCCTTCTACTCATGAAGGGCATATGACTATGCATATGGATATGCCGGAAAGTGATATGCTGTTTCTGGAGAGAGAGATGCAGTTCTTACCACAGGAAATGCACAATGCCATCTATATCAATAATGGTCTGGGAGTCATGACAGATATCGCCCAAATGCTGGGAGCGGATGCAACGGACTGGAGCTGGTCGGTCTTATTGGCAGACTTAGATAACGATGGTTGGAAAGACATGTTCATCACCAATGGTTATTACCGGGAAACCATGGACAGCGACTGGAGACTTCAGCTTATTCGCTATATCAAGGAGGGGAATTTGAACGATAGCCTCTACTTTGAACACCTGATGCGGGCTCCGCGCATGCCGGTACATAACTTCGTATATAAAAATATCGATGGTTATGCCTGGGAGGACAAAACTTCCGAATGGGGAATGGACGCCCCCGGCTATACGCACGGTGCTGCCTATGCGGATTTAGATCTGGATGGGGACCTTGACATCATAACCAACAGCCTGGATGCTCCCGCAGGCTTATTCGAAAATACTGCAGGAAATAAGGGACGTTATTTAAGACTTGTCGATACCAGTGGTCGGCTATTGTGTGCCGAATTATATGCTGAAGGAACCTACCAGATGGTGGCATCCGGCGTAACACGTGGATATCAATCGTCAGTTGAACCCGTTTTGCATTTTGGTTTTGGAGCTTTAACTCCAGACTCCGTTGTTTTAACCTGGACCACCGGAATTGCTACAACTATTCAAAAGCCCCCGTTCAATGAGGTCCTGACTGTTGGACCCGAAGGCAACAAACCTTCAGAATACATTTATGAAGGTGAGAATCTGCTTTTTTTGAATGAAACAGCGCGCCTCATTCAACCGCCATTTTATCATACTGCAGCCAAAAGCCAGGATCCTGTTGCTTATCCCAATATTCCTTTGAGTCAAAGTCACGAAGGTCCTGCATTGGCTGTCGGCGATGTCAATGGCGATGGTCTCGAAGACTTTTTTATCGGGGGAACAGCGCAGCAACCCGGTGACCTTTATGTTCAAGGTGCAGCCAACTTATTTACCGTGGTACAACAGAGCATCTGGAATGATGGGGGAAAGATGGAAACAGTAGATGCTGCTTTTTTCGATGCTGATGGAGACGGTGATATGGATTTGTATCTGGGAAATGGGGGAGGAGCAGCCTTTGGTAAATCGCCCGAACAATTACAGGATATCCTTTTGCTCAATAATGGTCTGGGGGTTTTTGAAAAGGCTGACTTACCGCAAATGTGGAATAGCACAGGAGTTGTGCTGCCATTGGATTTTGACGCAGATGGTGATATGGATCTGTTTATTGGCGGACGAACAGTGCCCGGTAAATATCCCGCAATACCACGTTCTTATTTGCTGGAAAATAAGAATGGAAAATTTACGGATATCACAGCTGATTATGCATTGCTTACTTATCCTGGAATGATTACAGACGCATTGTGGACCGATTGGGATGGAGCAGATGGCAAAGAGCTTGTGTTAGTGGGCGAGTGGATGGCTCCCCGTGTATTCCAGTTCAATAGGAAAGGAATTAAGGAAATAAGTGCCAAGGATATAGCTGAGTTAAAGGGTATGTGGAATTGCATTATTCCTTTAGACGCTGATGGCGATGGAGATGAAGACTACTTCCTGGGAAATATTGGAAAAAACAGTATATGGCATCCGGATATGCAAAATCCTGTTTACCTGTATGCGAACAAGGATAATGCACAGCAATTATTTACAGCAACAACGCATAACGGTGCTATCCTTCCCGGATTGAGCCGTGAACCCATGTTGAGACTTTTGCGATTGCCTGTGGAGACATATGCAGATAATCATACCTATGCCGGTGCAACAGTTCCGGAACTACTCGGCAAAGCAGGCTGGGAAGACTATACCAGGTTGCAGATCAATACAGTAGAGCATCTTTGGCTCATCAATGAGGGCAGGGGTAATTATTCGATAGAGGCCGCACTTGATGAAGTGCAGCTAAGTGCAGTGTATGATGCGGTGGTCAACGACTTTAATGGGGATGGTCTTGCAGACATGGTACTGGCGGGAAACAATACTCATATGGATATGCATCTTGGTTTGTTGGATGCTGGTACCGGATTGTTCCTTGCAGGGAAACTCGGTCAGCTACCACAACCTAATATGTTATCGGTGAAAACAGGCGTTTTTTTACCCAATGATGTCCGCTCAATGACGATGATAACCCTGGCCGAAGGAAATAAAAAAGCCTTCCTGGTAGGTAAGAATAACAGCAGGTTAAATATATTGGTCTGGAACCGTTGAACGGATAGTGAGTACTGCCCATGGAGAATAGGGAATTATATATGCAGCGAGCTATAGACCTCTCCCAGAAAGGGAAGGGAATGGTCGCCCCCAATCCAATGGTAGGTGCGGTAATAGTCTGTAATGATACCATTATTGGAGAGGGATACCATCCTGCGCTCGGACAGCAGCATGCAGAGGTGATGGCCCTGGAAAGTGTTCCGGAGCAAGACCGTCATTTGATACCCAACGCCACTATGTATGTTACGCTCGAGCCCTGTTCCCATTTTGGCAGGACGCCACCCTGCGCCGATCGATTGATTAAAGAGGAGATACAACATGTGGTGGTAGGTACTTTAGATCCCAATCCCCTGGTAAGTGGAAAAGGAGTTGCAAGGTTGCGCGCCGCTGGTGTGCTGGTGGAAGTAGGATGTCTGGAAGATAAGGTCATTGCTGCTAATCAGGAGTTTCTGCATTTTCACAGGGAAGGGCTTCCATTTATCCGTTTAAAATGGGCAGAGTCGTCTGATGGATTTATCGCAGGACCCGGAAGGACACCTGTGCATATTACCTGCCACGACAGTGATATATATGTCCACCAGATGCGTGCTGACAACCAAGCAATACTTATTGGCGCTGCTACTGCTATTTCAGATGACCCACTACTCACAGTCCGGCATGTGAAAGGCCGTGACCCTGTAAGAATTATTGCGGGTGATGAACGCCCCCTGCCCAAGGATCTTCGCATGTTCAATGACGGTGGTCCGGTTATTACCCTAAAAACCTCCTCTTTGGATTATACAGATGCTATCATAACAAGGTTAAAGGAGTTACAAATAATCAGCGTAGTGGTAGAGGGAGGCTTGTACACTTTAACGCAATTCATCAAAGCGGGCTTGTGGAATGAAATCTACAGGTTCACTGCTGATATGCCGTTAAATGGCGGTATTCCTGCACCGCGTTTATCTTTTGTTCCTGCGGCAACTCATAAGATTGGCAGCGACAGATTGGATATTTACAGAAAATAAAAAAGCCCTTACCTGGCGGGTAAGGGCTCCAATTCCATGGTAGCACCATGAAACGATTCGCATGCAATCAAGGGAAAATTCCCAATGCCATATAGTCGTCTGCAACTTTGTTGATGGAAACCACAAAGGCAGCAGTGCGCAGGCTGTCTACTTTATCGTTGGCTTTCCATTCATTGCGGATGTCGTGATAGGAATTGATCATGGTTTCTTCCAGTCCGGAGTAAACCAAGTCAATTTCATCTGCGCCCCTCGATGCTTTATGTTTTTCTTCATCTGTAAGACGAACGCCGGCTACTTTTTCAAAGCTTTCAATCAGGTTCAGGTTGGAAGCCTGCTCAAAACGCTTGCTCATGCGGCCGAAGCGCACATGTGATAGGTTTTTCAACCATTCGAAGTAAGAAACTGTTACACCACCTGCATTCAGATACATATCAGGCAGAATCATGATACCCATATTGTTCAGGATATCGTCTGCTTCAGATGCAATAGGACCATTGGCGGCTTCACCAATAATTTTTGCTTTGATACGCGGTGCATTCTCTGCCGTAATCACATTTTCGAGTGCAGCAGGAATGAGTATATCACAAGGTTGCTCCAGAATGTCTGAAGTCTTTTCCATGTTGGTAGAACCGGGGAAATTCAAGATGGAACCGGTTGATTTGCGATGTTCAAATACGGCTGCATAATCCAGGCCATCGGCATTGTAGATAGCACCTTCGTATTCGCCGATACCAACAATGATGGCACCGCCTTCCTGGAAGAACTTGGCACTGTAGTAGCCTACATTACCGAATCCTTGCACCACCACTTTTTTGCCTTCAATGCCGGCGGTGAGGCCTAATTCTTTCATGTCTTCTTCGAAGCTGCAGGCTTCTTTCACGCCATAAAATACACCAAGACCGGTTGCTTCGGTACGACCGTTGATACCATGCTGGGAAACCGGCTTTCCGGTAACACAACCATAGCCGTCCACAGAGTCAGGATGCAACGCCATGTAGGTGTCTACAATCCAGCTCATCTCACGTGCTCCGGTTCCATAATCGGGAGCAGGTACGTCAAGACCGGGACCGAGCATATTCTTTTTCACCAATTCTGCAGCGTAACGTCGGGTAATGCGCTCCAGTTGCTCTTCGGTATATTCTTTCGGATTGATTTTAATACCGCCTTTAGCTCCACCGAAGGGAACATCTACGAGGGCACATTTGTAAGTCATCAAGCTAGCGAGGGCCATTACTTCGTCTTCATTCACCATGTTATCATAGCGAATTCCACCCTTTGTAGGAGTACGGTGATGGCTGTGTTGTACCCTCCATGCTTCAATAACCCTGAATTCGCCTTTAATCTTTACAGGAAATTTCATGTGGTACACGCTGTTACAAGCGCGGATCTGGTCGAGGAGACCACGAGGATGGCCGGTAATTTTGGCCGCTTTTTCAAAGTTCTGAACGACACTTTCAAAAAAACTAATGCTGCCCATAGGTTTAATTTGGTTTTAAGATTTGTTATCAATCTCCCTCTCCATCTTATTGAGCTTGCGATCAATACGTATCAGGAAAAGGAATAATCCCCCGAGTATAATGACTATCACCCCTACTACCACAAATATGAGCCCGTTGGAGCGCATGCCGGTAGCCATCTCTGGCTGACCCGATGCTTCCTGCGCTAGTGCTGCTACCGGTGAAACCAGGGTAATGGCGATTATCGAAAAAAGTGCTTTATAAAATGCTTTCATCAGATATTGATGTTGTGTTTGCGGTAATGTAAAATACGCAAACGTATAAGTTGGGACGCTATCCAGCATCCAGTTAGGAAATATGCAAATACTGCCGGATAAAAAACCAGTCGCATAGTGTTGTCCAGGTCATAGGTGCTGAAGGCCGGATTACCCCCGTTTCCGGGATGCAGTGAGTCGGTCAGCCGCGGTATGACAAAAATAAATACTATTAATAAGATATAAGCAAATATGCTGTATACCGATGAAATGCGCGCTCGTTTTTCTTCGTCCGGAACGGAGCCACGTAAAATGAAATAGGCTACATAAATCAACAAGCCAATAAATGCACCCAGGATTTTCGTATCGGCAAATAACCATGAAAATGTATCGCCCCAGGTGTAGTTACCCCAGAGCGCGCCGGTCAAAAAGCCCAGTACACCAAAAACTACTGCCACCTTAGCCAGTTGCTCGGCGACTATATCGTAAGCGAGTTTACCATGGCGGAGATAGAGGGTGCTGTAAATCAGTGAAACCAGCAACAGGAGAATCATAGTAAACCAGACCGGTACATGAAAAAAGAGGTTGCGAATGGTTTCGTGTAATACAAATCGGGCAGGTACATCTATTAACATTCCGGCAGTAAAAGTATAGAGCAGTAATACTACCGCCAACGCCTTCCACCACCGTGTTTTAAGCTGTCTTAACATGCCTTTTTCAGTCCCGCCAAAGGTAAGGAAATAATATCAATGCCAACACAACTATAAAGACGTTCAATGCCAATAAATACAACATATCCTGGGCGTTTACCTGCAGGCTTTCCTGGGGCAGGGCACGCAGGGAAATTCGGATAAGTATGCGCATCACAGGTAACAGAATAGGAAAGGATAGGATAGCGGTTAATGTGGCGCTGTTACTGGCTTTCCCGGCAATGGCACTGATCATGGAAAAAGTGGCCGCAAAGGACATGGCGCCCAGCAGCATAGCTATTAAAAAACTGAGACTGTCCGCTACCGGATAGCCCAGACTTACCACATACAGCAATAAGGCAATGGACGATAACAGGAGCATCAGCAACGTGTTATACACCATTTTTGACAGGATAATAAGTTGCGGGGCTGCCAGGGTATACATGTAATACTGGCGACCCTCGCTTTCCTGCAGGAAACTCTTGGCAACTGCATTCACGGAAGTAAACAAAATGGCAATCCAGAACATCACCATCCATGTGCGGTCATCTGTAGTTTCAAACGTAAATGCAATGAGCATCACAATACTGAGCAGGTACAACAGTATTCCACTGATTGCATATTTATTGCGCCACTCCGAAAGGACCTCCTTGCGTAACAAGGCAACAAAGACTTTAGAATGGTTCATAAGTGCAAAATTAAGATTTACTTTAAGTCTTGAATTGTAGATTTGTAGCTTATGATAAAAAAGATTCTTGTAGCGAATAGGGGAGAAATTGCCATACGTGTCATGCGGACAGCAAGAGAAATGGGTATTGGTACAGTGGCGGTTTATTCTGATGCGGACCGCACAGCCATGCATGTCAGGTATGCCGATGAGGCTGTTCACCTAGGACCTCCACCATCCGGACAATCCTACTTGCTGGGCGATAAGATTATTCAGGCAGCACTCGATTGCGGTGCAGACGCCATTCACCCCGGATATGGATTTTTAAGTGAAAATGCCGGGTTCTCGCGCAAGGTGCAGGAGGCGGGTCTGATTTTTATCGGCCCCGACCCGGAAAGCATCGAGGTCATGGGGAGTAAGATTGAAGCCAAACAGGCTGTGAAGGATTTCGGTATCCCAATGGTTCCCGGCACCGATCATGCTATCGCTGATCCGGAAGAGGCAAAAGCAGTTGCCAAAGAAGCCGGCTATCCGGTTTTGATAAAAGCGTCTGCCGGTGGCGGGGGTAAAGGTATGCGGGTGGTGAACAGCGAAGACGAAATTGAAGAGCAGATGCAAAGGGCCATGAGCGAAGCGCAGAGTGCTTTTGGCGATAGTTCTGTATTTATTGAGAAGTTTGTTACTTCTCCGCGCCATATAGAAGTGCAGGTTATGGCCGACAGACATGGCAATGTTATTTATCTGTTTGAAAGAGAATGCAGCATTCAGCGAAGACATCAGAAACTGGTGGAAGAAGCACCCAGTGCTGTAGTCAGTGAGGAAATGCGAAGAGCAATGGGCGAGAGCGCTGTAATGGTAGCCAAGGCCTGCAAATATGTAGGCGCAGGTACCGTCGAATTTCTTGTGGACGCAGATTTAAATTACTACTTCCTGGAAATGAACACGCGCTTGCAAGTTGAGCATCCGGTTACCGAATTCATTACCGGTCTGGACCTGGTAAAGATGCAAATTGAAGTGGCACAAGGAGATGAACTGACAGTGAAGCAAGAAGATTTAAAGATTCACGGACATGCAATAGAATTGCGGGTTACCGCTGAAGATCCGCTCAATAATTTTTTACCGGATGTGGGAACCCTCATAACCTACAGACGCCCCCAGGGTCCGGGCGTACGGGTGGATGACGCTTATGAAGAGGGTATGGATATTCCCATTTACTATGACCCGCTTTTGAGTAAGCTGATCGTGCATGCTGCAACCAGAGAACTGGCTTGTAAGCGCATGATAAGAGCGATTGAAGAATACCATATCAGCGGAGTAGCTACCACACTGCCCTTTGGAACCTTTGTCATGCAGCATGAAGCCTTTTTATCCGGTCAGTTCGATACGAAGTTCATCGAGAATTATTACCATCCCGACCAGTTGAAAACGGAAGATGCTGCTGAAATGAAAATTGCTGCTATCGCAGCTGCATCCATAGGGGTGGGCAGTTCTGCTGCTGCTCCTGTTGCAGCGACCATGCATCAAAATGGAACAACCAGCAGTAACTGGAAATTGCGACGCTCCTGAAAAGTGGCTTCGAATGCGTTAACGCCTTCTGCCCTCAGTGGGAAGGTTATAGGTGTAATACTGCACTGTTGGATATCTTAAAAATACCCCTTTGCGCGGTACGGTTAGCCCTTTGAAAAGGTCATCCAGGTCGATTTGCGTCAGGGCAGGAGGGGACTGTACCTCTTCTTCTTTCTCTATAAGTGTGGCAGGATCGATTACTTCAATAGTAACCCGGGTAAGGCCCTTACTGACGTAATCCAGCTCCGTCGCAGCCCGATAGCTCAGATCGATAGAGCGCTTGTTCCATGTAGGCATCCGGTCGTTGACTTTCAGAATCACGGAGTTGCCATTGCTGATATTGGTAACCCGAACATAACTGCCCAGCTTAATATGCTTATGAGCAGCAGTCATGGAATCCTGCCGAAATATTTCACCACTGGCAGTTTTTCTGCCCTCAAAGCGATCGTGGTAAAAACTGGCGACGCCTTCCTCTTTGTGTCCAACCTGTCCTGCAGCTGTCACCGACGAAAACATCGCCAGACTTAACAGAACAATCGAAGTGATATGAAGTGCTTTCATAATGCTCATGATTGTATGAACAATATCAAAATTAGTGCTAAACAGCTCATTGATAGGATGTTTTTCCACAAAAGGGAGCAAAAGCACCTTAGGCGGGGAATAGGGAGAGGTCATAAATGCCTTTTTCATGCGATAGCAGCCATTCTTTGCGAGACAAACCTCCTGCATATCCCCTCAGCTGGCCCGACTTGCCAATGACTCGGTGACAGGGTATCGCCAGGAGCAAGGGATTGCGTGCAATGGCACCTGCAACGGCTCTGACATGCGTTTTTTCGTCGTATTTTAAAGCAATGGCGCTGTAGGATAGGGTAGCACCAAATGGGATATCACGCAGCAAATGCCATATTTTCATTTGAAAAGGTGTTCCGGAAAGTTGCAGAGGAGCTGTAAAGGGCGTTTTATGTCCTTCAAAATAGGCAATCAGCCAGTTTTTAGCATGCTGGGTATGCTCATTCGGAACGGACCTGTGTATTTCTTCCACAAATTGAATGCATTCCACCCCATGGCTGTTGGCTTTAATTTCAAGCGTACCAATAGGAGTGGCAACATACTCGATTGCGGTGGTACCGGTTGGAGCCACCAAAGTCATTAAATGGCGACTTTGAGCTTGTTGATTTTGCTTAAGCTAAGTTTGGATTGCGCATATTCCAGATCCAGTTTGAAGACCCCATCATGTGCATCAGACGGAAGGTCAAACATCGCATCGGTTAGCAATAGCTCACAGATAGAGCGCAAACCTCTGGCGCCCAGTTTGAATTCCATGGCCTTTTCAACAATGAAATCCAACACCGCATCTTCAATCTGCAGGTCGATACCCTCTATTTTAAATAACTGTGTGTACTGCTTAACCAGCGCATTTTTAGGAGTAGTCAGGATGGCATGCAGCGTTTCTTCGTCCAGCGGATCCAGATGAGCCAACACCGGTAACCTGCCAATCAATTCCGGAATAAGGCCGTACTGCTTTAAGTCCTGGGGATTGATATACTGCAGAAGGTTGTCTTTGTCCACCTTCGTTTCTTCCTCTTTTTTAAAGCCTATAAGCTGAGTAGAGGTTCTGCGGGCAATTATTTTTTGAATACCATCGAAAGCCCCACCACAGATGAAAAGAATATTCTGGGTATTGATTTTTACCATTTTCTGCTCAGGGTGCTTGCGGCCGCCCTGCGGTGGTACATATACTTCCGTTCCTTCCAGCATTTTCAGCAAGGCCTGCTGAACCCCTTCTCCGGATACATCCCGGGTAATGGAAGGGTTATCGGACTTGCGGGAAATCTTATCAATCTCATCTATGTATACGATTCCGCGCTCTGCAGCATTGACATCGTAGTTACAAACCTGTAGCAACCTGGATAAGATGCTTTCAACATCTTCTCCCACGTAACCTGCTTCTGTAAAAACGGTGGCATCCACAATGGTAAAAGGCACATTAAGGCAGCGGGCAATGGTGCGGGCGAGTAAGGTCTTACCCGTACCGGTTTCACCAACGATAATGATGTTCGACTTTTCAATCTCTACATCATCCATTTTGGGCTGGTTCAAACGTTTGTAGTGGTTGTAAACAGCTACCGAAAGAATCTTTTTCGACTCTTCCTGCCCGATTACATAACCATCCAGAAACTCTTTGATGGCACGCGGTTTCATGATGCCGCTCATCGAGAACTTAAACTTCTTGCCGGTATGCTGCATCTCATCCTCGATGAGTTGCTGCGCCTGACCGATACAGTTCTCGCAGATATGGCCTTCCTGACCTGCTATCAGAATATTGACTTCGCTCTTAGGCCGGCCACAAAATGAACAATGCTGATCCTCGTTTTTCTTCATCTTTATGCTTTTCCGGAATTGCGCTGAAGGACCTCATCGACCATGCCATATTCCTTGGCTTCGCCGGCGGTCATCCAGTAATCCCTATCAGAGTCTCTCTCTACTTTATCGATAGATTGACCTGAATGGTTGCTTATGATGGAGTAAAGTTCGGATTTTAATTTTAAAGTTTCTTTCAGCGCTATCTCCATATCACTCGCTTGTCCCTGCATTCCACCTAATGGCTGATGGATCATCACACGGCTATGCGTCAGCGCGGAACGCTTGCCAGCGTGGCCTGCGCACAATAAGACGGCTGCCATGGATGCGGCAATTCCGGTGCAAATAGTGGCCACATCTGGCGTCACATATTGCATGGTATCGTAAATTGCGAGACCGGAATAAACGATTCCTCCGGGGCTGTTGATGTAAATCTGGATATCGCGTTTGGCGTCTACTGAATCCAGGAACAGTAATTGCGCCTGAATGACATTGGCAACATAATCGTCAATGGGGGTGCCCAGGAAGATGATGCGGTCCATCATGAGACGGGAAAATACATCCAGTGCCTGTGCATTCAGCTGGCGCTCTTCAATGATATAAGGGGTGAAGTTGGTTACCTGCATGCTGGAGGTCTTCATATAACTTTCCAGCATGGTGGTGGGTATGCCCATGTGTTTGGTAGCATACTTTTTAAATTCGTTACTCGACATTTGTTGTTGCTTTTTGCAGATTCTGAAATGCTTCTAATGTGATGGCCTCGTCTACAATATTAACTTTTCCGCGAATGATATCGAGAAATTTATTTTGTAATACACGGTCATGCATACTTTCGACGAATGAACGGTCCTTAATATTGTTTTCAACAATGTAACGTACAAATTCTTCTCCCAGTTGACCGTAACTGGCTCTTGTATGTGTAATGGCCTCCTGAATAACCTCTTCCTGATTGGCAGAGATCTCATGGTTTTTCTGCACATGCGAGAAAATGAGCGACTCTTTCAATCTCTTGAGAAATACATCCAATGGCTCTTTTTCTTCTGCTGAAGCTTCATCCTCCTCATTATTGGCTCTGTTCTTGGCATACCATTTTTCCAGAAACTGCTCCGGAAGGGTAATTTGAGTTGCATCTATCAGGGCCTTATAGATGTCGTTGTCCAGCCGTCCACGTGTCATTTCGTTATTGTAGTGCTCAATGGCAGAACGGATGTTGGCTTCCAGACTCTCCATATCACTTACCTCACCGTATTCTCCTGAGGCTGCTTCAAAAAAGGCTGCATCCGTTTCAGCGGGCATCAACCGTACAATTCTTTCCACAGCAATTTCGAACCGCGGTTGAATGGCATCAATAGAGGAGGCATCTGCGTCTTTTACCTGCAGTACATTTTTAGCTACTTGCTCTTTTTCGCCTTTGAACAGTGCGAAAATATCTTCGCAGGTGCCTTTGAAGTCTTTAGCAACACTGCCCAACATTTCCAGGCCTGCTTCTGTCAGCATCTCCCTGTTGTAAAAAGAGTGTACATGAAGTGCATTTTCTCCTTCCGCATCCAATTCCTGCAGGTGCACATAAACCACATCCTCGTCTGCAGCTGTGTCCACCTCTTCCCGTTTGCCGTACTTTTTACGCAGGCGACTTACTTCTTGCTGAATATCTTCATCGCTGGCAGGAATCTTATACCAGGTAAAGGAGTCGCTGGCAGATAAGCCCAGTTCTACTTCGGGCTGTATGCCGACTTCGTACTGAAAAACGTATTCTTTGGCTTCGTTTTGGTTGATGGTAACCGGCTCATCTTCGGCCGGCAGCGGATCGCCCAACAGCTGTTTATTTTCACTTTTCAACTGCTTGTCAATGGCTTCATTCACCAGCTTGTTCAGTTCTTCGGCAAGTGCCTGGTCGCCGTATAATTTTTTAACCATGCCCATAGGTACATGACCGGGACGGAAACCTTTGAAGTTGGCCTTTTTGGCAAGATCTTTCAGGGCTTTGTTGTAAGATGGCTGGTAGTCGGCGGGGTCGATCGTAATGGTGATCTTTTCATGCAATTCCCCTAATTGTTCGGTTTGAACGTTCAATGTTGTGCTTGTTTATTGTTTTTTGGTGCGGGTGGAGGGACTCGAACCCCCATGCCTTGCGGCGCCAGATCCTAAGTCTGGTATGTCTACCAATTTCACCACACCCGCATTTTTAAGTCATTAGTAGTGAAAGGAGCGGCAAAATTATGCTTTTTTTCTCTTTTTCAGATTTATTTCTTGCAATCGGAAACTCCGGATACCTGCGATTTGTTCTAATTTTAATTGCATTTTTGATTCCAACTTAAATTTAGAGCGTAAATGACCGTCTTATCCGTAATAGATCCTGAAAAAGAAAAGCAACTCATATTAAAGGAGTACAGGAATTTATTGCGGTCGCTGAAGGACTCCATTACCACCAGCGAGAAGAAGCACCTTCGGCTGGCCTTTGAAATGGCCATGGAAGCCCACAAGGATATGCGGCGAAAATCGGGCGAGCCCTACATTTTACATCCCTTGCAGGTGGCGCAGATTGTTGTAAAGGAGATGGGTTTAAATGCCACGGCGGCGCTATGTGCCCTCCTCCATGATGTAGTGGAAGATACGGAATTGACCCTGGACGATATTAAAAGGGAGTTTGGCGCCAAAGTGTCGCGGATCATTGACGGTCTTACCAAAGTGTCAGGTGTGTTTGATCTGACATCTTCCATTCAGGCGGAAAACTTTAAAAAATTACTGCTCACGCTGGCCGATGATGTCAGGGTGATACTGATCAAGATTGCCGACAGGCTGCACAATATGCGGACCATGGATAGCATGCCCCGCAAAAAGCAGCTGAAGATTGCTTCCGAGACGCTCTTCCTCTATGCCCCGCTGGCGCACAGGCTTGGCTTCTATGCTATCAAATCGGAGCTGGAGGATTTGGGCATGAAGTATACAGAGCCCGAAACCTATAAGGATATTGCCAGGAAACTGGCGGCTACCAAAAGAGAGCGCAGCAGGTACATCAATGAGTTTACCAAGCCACTGCGGGAACGCCTGGAAGCTGAAGGAATGGTGTACGAAATGTATGGCAGGCCAAAGTCCATCCACTCTATCTGGAATAAGATGCGCACCAAGCACGTCTCCTTCGAAGAGGTGTATGATTTGTTTGCTATACGTATCATTGTAGATACTCCTGCAGAGAAAGAGAAAGCCGATTGCTGGAAGGTTTATTCCATAGTTACCGAATACTACACCCCCAATCCGGACCGTTTGCGCGACTGGATTTCCACGCCTAAAGCGAATGGCTACGAGTCGCTGCACACAACGGTGATGGGGCATAAGGGGCGATGGGTGGAAGTGCAAATACGCACCCGGCGCATGGATGAAATTGCAGAGAAAGGATTTGCGGCTCACTGGAAATACAAAGAGGGGTCTGCCGATAAAACCCTGGATAACTGGTTGCGTGAAATACGGGAGTTGCTGCGTAATCCGGATTACAATGCCCTGGAGTTTCTGGATGATTTCAAAAGCAACTTATTTTCTAAAGAAATATATGTATTTACGCCAAAGGGAGATTTGAAAATCTTACCTCAGAAATCGACAGCCCTTGACTTTGCATTTGAAATTCATACAGATGTCGGCTACAATTGTATTGGTGCCAAAGTAAACCATAAGCTGGTGCCTTTGAGCCATCAGCTTTCCAATGGAGATCAGGTAGAGGTCATTACTTCCCGCAAGCAAAAACCCAACGAAGACTGGCTGCAGTTCCTGATTACTTCAAGGGCGCGTTCGAAGGTTAAGCATGCATTGAAGGAAGAGAAGCGGCAACACGCTGCTTTAGGTCGGGAGATGCTGGAGAAGAAATTGAAGACTTTAAAACTACCCATGGACGATAAGAATGTCCAGGAGTTACAAACATTTTACCAGCAGCCCACTTCCCTCGAGCTTTTTTACAGGGTATATCGAAAAGATATCGACCTGAAGGAACTCAAACATTTTGAAATGAAGGGTGGTCGTATCATGCCACCCAAACGCAAGAATGATCCCAAATCTGCTGCTGCAGGCAAAGGCAATGTCTTCACTTCCAATGCCGAGTTGTTGATTTTCGATGAAGAGAGTGATAAGATTCAATATTCACTGGCCAAGTGCTGTAACCCTATAGTAGGGGATGAGGTGTTTGGTTTCATAACCATCAATGAAGGCATTAAAATTCACCGCACGAACTGCCCGAATGCGACTGAAATGCTAAGCAAATACGGCTACCGCATTGTTAAGACACGATGGACCAATCAGGAAGAAATTGCCTTCCTTACCGGTTTGCAGATAACGGGTTTAGACGATGTGGGTCTGGTTAACAAGGTTACCAATGTTATTAGTGGGGAAATGCGGCTGAACATGCAAAGTATGACTATTGGTGCTAAAGAGGGCATCTTTGAAGGAACCTTCATGGTTTTCGTGAAGAACACAGACCAATTGGATGAGCTGGTTGCAAGGATTAAAAAGTTAAAGGAAATTACAAGCGTTACAAGACTAGATTTGAAGAATGAAAACAGCTGATAGGAAGGATGTAATAGAGGAGGTGAAGAATATTTTTTCTGCGCATATGGAGCAGAATGGTTTGCGCAAAACGCCCGAACGTTTCGCTATTCTGGAAGAGATTTATCGCCGAAACGACCATTTCGATGCTGAAACGCTCTACAACGAAATGTTGCGCCAGCAATACAGGGTGAGCAGGGCAACGGTCTACAATACCCTCGATTTACTGGTTTCCTGCGATTTGGTTACCCGCCATCAGTTTGGAAAGAATCAGGCGCAATATGAACGGTCCTATGGATACCGCCAGCACGACCATATTATTTGCGTCGACTGCAGGAAGGTTGTGGAATTTTGCGATCCGCGCATCCAACAGATACAAACTATGATGGGTGATTTATTGAATTTCAAGATTACACACCACTCGCTTCAGATGTATGGAATCTGTGGGAATTGTCAAAAAAAACGCGAAATATTGAAATAATTGAACCACCTTCAAGCAAAATATGTAAGGTTAGTATATGGAGTACAGCATTGAAAGAACAGAACCCGGGGTAGCTATTATCCGCCTGAAAGGCAGAATAATAGGAGAGTACCAGCTGGTAAATATTCGCGATGAAGTGGAAGAGTTGGTGGAAACGGACTGTATTCATCTCATTTTTGACCTTTCTGAGCTCGAATTCATGAACTCCAGCGGTTTGAGCTTCTTCCTCAAGGTACTAACACTTGTTCGCGGTAAGGACGGTGAGGTAGTGCTGGTGGCCCTCAACAGGCTGCTCGACGACCTGATGGTTACCACCAAACTGAACTCATTTTTCCTTATTGAACCCGGAATTGACGATGCCATGGAGTACCTCAAGCAATCCGGCGTAATCTGAACGCCTCTCAATTCCCTCTAATCGGCCCGGTGTTGGCAATGTGTACATTTTGATTCAATTTTGTCGGCTGTTTTGCGGATTTTTACTGCTTAAGAAATGACTATGAAAGTTGACGTTTTACTGGGTCTGCAATGGGGTGATGAAGGGAAAGGAAAGATTGTAGATTACCTCGCCGAAAAATATGATATAATAGCCCGCTTTCAGGGCGGTCCGAATGCAGGACATACACTCATTCTCAAAGACGGCAAGAAGTTCGTGCTACATACGATACCTTCTGGTATCTTCCTCGAGCATACCATTAATTTGGTAGGAGCTGGCGTTGTTATTGATCCGGTTACCTTTAAAAAAGAACTGGACGAGCTGGCCACCACGGGAACCTATCCCGGCAACCGGCTGCTCATTTCCAGAAAGGCCCATCTCATTCTCCCTACTCATAAATTGCTGGATGCTGCTTCAGAAACGGCCAAGGGCAATGATAAAATTGGCTCTACCCTGAAAGGAATTGGGCCGGCGTATATGGATAAAACGGGAAGAAACGGACTAAGGGTCGGTGATACCGAACTTCCGGACTTTCTTTCGAGATATGAAAAACTGAAGCAAAAACACCTGGATTTACTGCAGCTCTATGGTATTCAGAATCCTGAAATTCCCGGTGAGCAGGAATGGCTGGATGCTATTGCCACATTGAAACAGCTGCCTTTTGTGGATGGAGAATACTACATCAACGAGGCATTGCAAGCTGGAAAACGGGTGCTGGCAGAAGGAGCGCAGGGCAGCATGCTGGACGTAGATCATGGAACCTATCCTTTCGTAACATCCTCCAATACCATAACTGCCGGGGTTTGCACCGGGCTGGGAATAGCTCCTTCCTCTATCGGGGAAGTAATAGGCATTACCAAAGCTTATTGCACGCGTGTTGGTAGTGGACCTTTCCCTACCGAGTTGTTTGACGAAGACGGTGAAGCACTCCGCCGCATTGGCAGCGAGTTTGGAGCGACTACCGGCCGTCCGCGACGCTGCGGTTGGATTGATTTGCCTGCATTGCGCTACACCATCATGTTGAATGGCGTAACTCAACTGGCATTGACAAAGGTGGATGTGCTCAACGAATTTGCGACAATCAAAGCCTGTACAGGATACAAAATAGATGGGCAGTTGACGAACGGGGTGCCCTTCGATTTAACCGGAACAACTCCTGAGCCGGAATACCTCACTATTGAAGGCTGGAATTGTGATTTTGAAATAGATGGAGGTATTTCAGGACTACCACAGCAATTGCAATCGTACCTGCAATTTTTGGAGCAGGAACTGGGTGTTCGGATTTCTATGTTATCGGCAGGACCCGAGCGCGATAAACTGATGGAATTTTAGATGTCTGTCTGGTCTTCTGAATCGGTGACATTTTTCCTTCCCGAGGGTTTTCCTGTAAGGGATGCACTGCTGATGATGACCCGTTCCTACCGACACTTTGCCATTTTAGACAGTTGCGGAAACGCCGCTTACGGTCCTCCCGCTTTCGAAATGATGTGTGCACTGGGTTGTCACGACGCGATGGCTGCAGGTGCAGGTACCGCCTTTGATCAATTGAAGGCATTCCGCCAGAAACATGGCGACTGGATATTCGGCTACTGCAGCTACAATCTGAAAAATGAGATAGAGGCGCTTTCAGGTGAAAAAAAATCGGATATAGACTTCCCTGATATGTTGTTCTTTGTCCCGGAGATACTGATTCAATGGACCGGTAACCAATTGAGCATTTCCTCCAAAGCTGTTCCACCGGCATTCATTTTTGAAAGGATACTGGCACAGGTGTGGACAGGTGCTGCTCTTTCCAACCAGGTAGTGCTTCAACCGGGTGAGGCCCGCGAAACATACCTGGAGCGGGTAGATGCCATTCGAAAACATATCATAGATGGCGATATATATGAATTGAATTATTGCCAGTCTTTTTTGGCAACGGTTCAACATTTAGATACAGCCTGGTTGTACAGGGAAGTAAGCCGGTATGCAAAAGCGCCTTTCTCAGTGTATTTCGGATGGGAAGGGAAGACACTCATTTGTGCCAGTCCTGAGCGATTCCTGCGTATCGAAGGGAACAGAGTAAGTTCTTATCCTGTGAAGGGTACTATTCGCAGAGGTGCTACACCGGAAGAGGATAAAAGCTTGAAAGAGCAATTGCGCTGTAGTGAAAAAGACAGGGCTGAGAATGTCATGATTGTTGATCTGGTACGCAACGACCTTACGCCTTTTGCCAAAACAGGAAGTGTCCGCGTAGAGGAACTTTTCAGCATTTATTCTTTCGAACAGGTTCACCAAATGGTATCTGTTATCAGCGCCATTTTACCGGACGGTGTCAATCAGATTGACGTGTTGCGTCGGGCATTTCCCATGGGCAGCATGACCGGAGCGCCGAAAGTCCGCGCTATGGAACTCATAGATGCATTGGAATCAAAAGGCAGGGGACTTTACTCCGGTGCATTTGGTTATTTTGGTCCCCAGGGTCAACTGGATTTCAACGTCATAATACGAAGTTTTCTCTATGATGAGGCAATCGGAAAGCTTTCAGTCAGTGCAGGAGGTGCCATAGTATACGACTCCGATCCTGCGCAGGAATACGAGGAGTGTTTGCTAAAGATTTCCGGACTGTTAAAAGCGCTTGGTAATCAGGCAGCAATTATCAGAAAGTAATTTTTCTTTCCTCTTTGAACCAGCAGGTACTTATTTCCAATCAAGTCATCACTTCTAATCAACTGGTCTTCGCCTGTAATTTTTTCCTTATTCAAACTCAGAGAACCCTCTTTTAACGCCCGTCTCATTTCTGACTTGGACGCCAGCACCTGTGTTGTTTCGGTGAGCAGAATTCCGGCTTCCACACCGGCATGCAATTGCTCTTTACTGATTTGAAATTGCGGTACGCCTTCAAACACATCGAGAATGGTGGCATCATCCAATTGCCGGAGGTCTTCTCCTGTTGATTTGCCAAACAAAATATTGCTGGCGGCCTGAGCTTTTTTCAGTTCTTCATCAGAATGTACGCGCCGGGTGACTTCCTCAGCTAGTGCTTTCTGCAAAGCCCTTTCGTGGGGAGCTGCAGTATGCCGCTCAATGAGTGCTTCTATGGATTCCCGTGAATCCATGGAGAATATTTTAATATAGGTCTGGGCATCTTCGTCAGAAGCATTCAGCCAAAACTGATAGAACTTATAGGGCGAAGTTCTGGCAGGGTCCAGCCAGATGTTACCACCTTCGGTTTTACCGAACTTCGTTCCATCTGCCTTTTTTATAAGATTGGTGCACAGCGCATACGCATTTCCACCTTCCATTCTTCTGATGAGTTCATTTCCGGTGGTAATGTTTCCCCACTGGTCGCTGCCGCCCATTTGCAGACCAACACCGTGATGTTTCCACAAATAGTAAAAATCATAACCCTGAATGAGCTGATAGGAAAACTCTGTAAATGAAATACCTTTTTCCAGACGCGTTTGAACGCTATCCTTAGCCATCATATAGCTAACAGTAATATGTTTTCCTACGTCCCGTAAAAATCCCAGAAAGGAAAACTCCTTCATCCAGTCGTAGTTATTTACTACTACAGCGCTGTTGGCACCGCAATCGAAATCTAGGAACTTTTCGAGTTGTTTTCTTTGTCCCTCCAGATTGTGTTGCAATGCTGCTTCGTCGAGCAGGTTGCGTTCTGCGCTTTTACCGCTCGGGTCACCCACCATACCTGTTGCTCCGCCAACCAGCGCTACCGGCTTATGGCCACATCGTTGAAAATGCAGCAGGGTCATTACCTGCACCATGTTGCCTACACCGAGAGAATCTGCAGTCGGGTCAAAGCCAATATAACCTGTTGCCATCCCTTTGTTCAGATAGGCTTCAGTGTCAGGCATAATTTCCGAAAGCATGCCCCTCCATTTTAATTCTTCAACGAAATTCTTAACCATGTCGCAAAAATAGCCGAAAGCCTTTAATGGACACACACATGACACATCTTAAGGTCGAATTTCGCATATTTGTTAGTAAGAGCATACCTGAATGAATTTTATAAGTCACTATTACCATGAACTTCCTGTGGCGGACGACTACTTTATTGCGGGAGTAGTGCTTCCCGATATTCTTTCCAATTTCTCCAAACGCCATGGAAGTAAGGTACGCTTGAATCCGGCATCGTTTGTTGCAACAGATGACCCCGCCATCCAGGCTATTGGTGAAGGGGTGCGACAACACTATTACGTCGATGCTTTTTTTCACGATTCAGAGTATTTCGATGCCATGACCGACATGATAGAAGCCGTCATTCATGATTACCCGTTCGAATGCTTTCAGCGGCGGCTTTTTGCCTTCAGTCATGTATTCCTGGAGTTGCTCATGGACCGTGTTATTATGCAACGTGATATTACCATTTGCGATAACATGTACCGGCACCTCGAAGGAGTTGATGAACGAAAAATTGAACATTTTTTTAGCGCCCAAACTGCCACCGAAGTTCCGGAGTCAATTGCGAGTCATTTTTCTGTTTTTGTTCAACGTCGATTTCTTTACCATTACCTTGATGATGCACGGTTTACAGGCATTTTAGACGCCATCAATACCAGTTTTGGGAATCCGGCGTTTAGCAAACAAGACAAAATGCATTTTGTACAGGTAATTGCCCGTTGCAGCTATGAAATTTCAAAGGAAAAGTTTCCTAACTTTCGGACAGATTAGCAAGCTTATGGGCCTACGTCAATTTCTAGTATTTGCATTGGTTTTGACCGTTGCTGCGGGGCATTCCCAAACGGTTCGGAAGTACTCCAATGAATTTCTTTCCATCGGTATATCTGCCGAAGGAATGGCCATGGGAGGATCTATGGTGGCCGGCGTAAATGATGTTTCGGCCGGCTACTGGAATCCCGCAGGTTTGTTGGGTGTGGGAGATAAAATTCAGGTAGGGCTGATGCATGCGGAGTATTTCGCCGGTATTGCCAAATATGACTACGGCGCAATTGCCATACCTCTCCGGCAGAAAGATGCCGTCGTTGGGCTTTCCTTGATACGCTTTGGCGTGGACGATATTCCCAATACCTTATTTCTCATCGGACCTGATGGCAGTATTAACTATGATAACATCAGTTCCTTCTCAGTGGCTGATTATGCTTTTATCGGTTCTTATGCGCAAAAATTAAGTGTAGAAGGGCTGAGTCTGGGCGTCAATGCGAAAGTCGTACACCGTCTGGCAGGGTATTTTGCCACTGCCTGGGGCTTCGGACTTGATGCAGGTATGCAATACCGGAGAGGCAATTGGCAGCTGGGATTAATGGGAAGAGACCTGTTTGGCACTTTCAATGCATGGTCGTTTGGCTTTACCGAAGCTGATCAGGCGGTGCTGGCAGCTACCGGAAATGCCTTACCGGAAAATTCACTGGAGATAACTGCACCAAGAATTATCCTGGGTGCCGCATATAATTTTGCCATCGGGGAGTCATTTACCCTCAGACCGGAATTGAATTTAGATGTTACCACCGATGGTCGTCGCAACGTGTTGGTGTCGGCCGATCCGTTCAGTATGGATCCCCATATGGGTCTGGAAGCAGGCTACAAGAATTTCATTTTTGTTAGAGCCGGTGTAAACAACATCCAACAGGCAATCGCAGATAACAGTACATCGGAAAGCTGGATTATGCAACCTAACCTGGGTATCGGACTGGTAATCGGTCCTGTGAAGCTGGATTACGCATATACCAACATCGGCAATCAGGCAGAAGTACTCTATTCCCATGTTGTTTCTCTTGCCTTCGATATTAACGGCAGACAGCAAGCTGCTGTAACAGAATAATCCCCAAAATAATCTGCATATGAAAAGAAGTATACCCGTACTTATTTTTCTTTTTTCATCACTGGTCATGAAGGCTCAGACTTATGGTCACGAATGGATCAATCACGATCAGACATATCTGCGCTTCTATCTAACTGCCAATAGTCTGTACAGGATTGATCAGGAAACACTCGATGCTGCAGTGACTGCCTCCGGCTTTTCCCTGGCTTCGATTGATCCCAGAAACTTTCAGCTGTTCTACATGGGTGAAGAACAATACATCCACGTGGAAGGTGAAAGTGATGGTGTCTTTGATGCAACGGATTTTATCGAATTCTACGGGCAAAGAAATGATGGTGTCTTTGATGCGCAGTTGTACAACAATCCTGATGACCAGGTACACCAGTACTCCAGCCTTTTTACTGATACGGCCGCCTACTACCTGACCTGAATTCCTCGCTGGAAAACAGAAGAATGGAGACATTGGTAAATGATTTAACCGGTGTTCCGGCATCAGAAACACATTACGAATTCAATACTTTATGGGTGAATGGAAGCGCCACTACTATTTTATATGGTGGAGGAAACTTTTCGCCCGGCAGACCTTACCTGGACATATATGCTTCTACCTATGATGTTGGTGAAGGGTATACCGATACCCGTTTTGCCAATGCTACCCGCACCAGAAGCGTAGCAGCGACCAACATGTACTGGGGAGCGGATCGTTTTCAGCCGTATTTGCGCACTGCTGTCATTGCTACGAATGAGGTGCCGCATCACTATACCATTTCTGTGAATAGCAATGTGCTAAAGGACACTTCTTTTACGGGCTTTGCTTTTACTAGATATGAATTCGAACTCGATACTATTTTCGCGACCAATCCGGTTGCATTTTCTTCGCTGGAAAGTTCTACCGATTTTATCCGGCACTGTTACATCGAATTGATCTATTCGAGAATCTGGGACTTTAACAATGCTTCCAAGGTGGGATTCAAGCTGGTGAACTCTCCTCATGCAACAAAATATTTGGTAGTTACAGATTTCAATGAACGGTCAACCAGTCCGCTGCTGTATGATTTTGATGCCCACAAACGGCTGGTGGGAATTATTGACGGAAGTACTTCCAAATTTCATGTGCCTTACGATGCCGGTGGGGACCGTGTATACCTGAGTAGTCAGGATACCCTGGATATACCCTACATCAGCAGCATGGAGCTTGTGAGTTTTGTGGACTTCGGCAGTCTCGCCAATCAGGGTGACTTCCTTATTCTTACCCATAATGAACTCCGGACTGACAGTACCGGCACCGACTGGGTCCAGGCATATGCCGACTACCGTGCGTCACCTGCAGGAGGAAGTCATGATGTTGTTATTGTAGATATTGAAGATTTATATGAAAGTTTTTCTTATGGAATCAGAAAGCATCCACTTGCTATCAGGAATTTTTCCCTGTTTGCTGTAGATTCTTTTTCTATCAGCCCAGATTACCTGTTTATCATTGGTAAGGCACGCCGCTATGATGCAGCGCGCAATAGTACTACCATCTATGCAGCCAATTACGTTCCAACCTTCGGAAGCCCTGGTTCTGATCTGTTGCTGACTGCAAGGCCCGGAACTTATATCCCACTGATTCCCACAGGAAGGCTGGTTGCCTATAGCGGCGATGAAGTAAGGCGTTATTACGACAAGGTAACAGAGTTTGAATTAGCGCAAGTGACCGGGGAACAAACCATTGCGGACAAAGCCTGGATGAAAAATGTCCTTCATTTTGCAGGTGGACTAAATGAATACGAGCAGAATCTATTCAACGCCTATCTAACAAGCTATGGAAACATAATCGGGGATACCTTATTCGGCGCCAAGGTTACGCAGTTCAATAAGATAACTACAGACCCCATATTCTACGAAACTTCTGACTATATAGATTCCATTATCAACAGCGGTGTTTCGCTCATTACCTTTTTCGGCCATTCTACTACAGGTTCATTTGATTATAATATCGGTGACCCCGACGAATTTTCAAATCACGGAAAGTACAATGTGATTTTTGGAAACGGTTGTAATACGGCTGCGATATTTGATGCTACTGTTACCCTCGGTGAAAAATACATCAATACGGAGGGAAAAGCTTCCATCGGATTTATCGCTGCAACGACTTTCTCACTTGCCGGTAGTCTCAATAATTACGGCCAGCGTTTTTATGTAGAGTTAGCCCGGGAGAACTATAATAAAGGGTTAGGCGATGTGATGCAGGCTACCTCAGCATATATTGCAGACTTCGAAAATATCTACGACCTGCTTACCACTATGCATACGACACTTCAGGGGGATCCATCCCTGAAGCTCTATACGCATGCTGAGCCGGATTATGTGATTGAAGAGCCATATGTCTATTTTGAACCGGAGATTGTTACTACAGCCGAGGATAGTTTTACCGTTAATGTGGTCGTGACTAACATCGGTAAAGCAGTTGATCGCAATTATACGGTAAGTGTGATTCGCACCAAGTCCGATGGTACACAGGAGGAAGTGTCTCAAACACTGCGGGCAGCGATGTTCAGGGATACTGTATCGCTTACCTTCTTTACCGATGCCATCTCAGGTACAGGATTGAATTCATTTGTTATTGAGGTCGATAAAGGTGATTCTATTGCCGAACTGGCAGAATGGAACAATATCATCAATAGAACCGAGCTCATTTTGGGCGACGATGCCGTTCCGATTTATCCTTATGAGTTTGCACTGATTAATGAGCCTCCCGGCTATCTGGCTGCCTCCACTTCCAATCCGTTTGCAGGTGTAAATCAGTACATCATGCAGATTGATACTACCCAAATGTTCAATAGTCCTTTACTGCAATCGAAGACCATCGTTCAATCCGGTGGTGTGTTGAAATGGGAATCTCCATCAATTACCTGGATACCCAATAAGGTATATTACTGGCGGGTGAGTGTAGATACCACAGCTGATCTAGATGATTACCTCTGGCGCAACAGTTCCTTCATGTACCAGCCGGGTGATGAAATCGGGTGGAACCAAAGCCACTACTTCCAGTATTTAGACAATGCTTATAGCAATACGGAGGTAGATGATGACAGGACCTTCGATTTTGTAACCAATTTTGTGAATTATCAGGTTGCTACGGGAATCTATCCGGTGACAGACTGGACGGAAGTTACCAGCTATATCAATGGAGAAAATATAGCCGTTGGTTCCTGCGCCAGTAATGGATTTGTAGTATTTGTTATCGACCCCATCAGTGGATATTCGTGGGAGGTAAGTGAAGTAGGGGATAGTGGTTTCGGACCTTATGGTGACCTGTATTGCAGCAGCGATCCTTATGAGCGGATGATTCAATTCAATACCAACAGCCTGGATTCTAGAACTACGCTCTACAATTTCATGATGGATACTGTTCCGGATGGTCATTATTTTCTATGCTACAGTAATAACTATCCAAAGTTTAACGAATGGCTGGATGATACTTTATCTACAGGAGGTACAAGTCTTTTTGACGCCTTTACAACTTATGGCGCAAGTATGATTACCTCGCTCTCTACCTACGATGCCGACAGGTCTTATATCTTCTTTGCTAAAAAGGGCGATATCTCTACTGCCTTTGAAGTTATAGGCGATACCATTGGCAACAAGATTGACGCAGAGGTAAATATTCCCGGACTTTGGGACGAGGGATCCTATACCTCTGAGCTGATAGGTCCTGCCAACGGATGGGACAAAGCATACTGGGATTACCAGGCGTTTGATGCTGCAGGGGTAGATAGTGCATTTGTGGAGTTCATAGGTGTGGATTACTTCGGTATGGAAACTGTATTGGCATCCGGATTATTATCGGGCGATACAACACTTGACTGGATTGATCCGATCGCCTATCCATTTTTGAAGTTAAGGACTTATTCATTCGACGATTCACTCCGGACACCTGCTCAATTGGCGTATTGGAGGGTTGTTTATACGCCTGTTCCGGAAGCTGCTTTGAATGCCAGTGCGGCTTTTAACTTTATTGATGACACACTGACCCAGGGCTCCATGTTGCAGCTGCAGGTTGCCATAGACAATGTGAGCCAATGGGATATGGATAGTCTATTAATCCAATATACCGTTAAAGATGCGGCCAATGGACTGCACCCGATCAACTATCCTAGACAGGACTCTCTGCTGGCCAATGGAAGACTCATTAGCACAGTTGATGTAGATACACGCACCTTACCCTCCGGAGCAGCTGTCTTAATTGTGGAAGTAAACCCGGCGAACGATCAGCCCGAGCAATATCATTTTAATAATATCGGTTACCTGCCTTTCCGAATCTTAGGAGACGCTTCAGACCCATTGTTGGATGTCACCTTCGATGGTGTACATATTCTGGATGGGGATATTGTTTCTGCCAAGCCCAATATCCTGATTTCCCTCAAAGATGAGAATACGTTTCTTGCCTTGAATGATACCAGTCTTCTGGATATTTCCCTGCGCTATCCGGATGGAACAGAAATTGAGCTGGCATTTGACGATGTCATAATGCGATTTTATCCTGCTGATACTGCCAGTCTCGCAGAAAGTAATGTTGCCCGGGTGGAACTGAATCCTATCCTCGAACAAGATGGACTTTATGAGTTGCTGATTAGTGGACAGGATGCCAGTGGAAACCTGGTAGGTGGCGGTATCGAGTATCGGATTGGTTTTGAGGTAATCAACAAACCGATGATCAGTAATGTACTGACCTATCCCAATCCTTTCACCACTCAGACCCGCTTTGTATTTACGCTGACAGGTAGCGAGGTGCCGGAATACTTTAAAATTCAGATACTGACAGTAAGTGGTAAAGTAATCAGAGAGATACTCGGACCTGAACTAGGCCCCATCCGCATTGGAAATAACATCACCACCTTTGCATGGGACGGCACAGATAAGTTCGGCGATCCGGTGGGTAATGGTTTATACCTGTACAGGGTAGTGGCCAAGCTCAATGGAGTTGGGCTCGATAATTACAACACAGGTACTGATCAATACTTCGAAAGTGGAATAGGTAAAATGTATATAGCTAGATAAGCAATAAAAAAAGCCCGGTTTCAATGACCGGGCTTTTTTTTGCTTTTATTCTTATTTATTTCTCAGCAATATTCATCTTTTTGAATGTATTGTCATTCAGCGCTTCCAGTGCTTTCAGGTAGGCGTCATCACCTGTGTTGTACACTATCCAGAAGGCTTCAAAATCGAACAGGTTACGGGCAATAGTAGAGCGCATGATCAAATCCAGACGATCTTTACAAACATCAAAACCTTCCTGATCGAAGGGAACTTCCTCTGACTCAGCATAGGCGATGAATTCATCCCAAAGGCTTTGTGATATGGTAAACTTATCGCGAAACTGTTCCGGTGTAGCATAGCTCTTTTCCAGGTCATTCCTTACGCCATCTAACCAGGTAAGGGTAAACTGATTGACAATCCCTTTTCCAACAACATTGGCGTAATAATCAGTAGACCATGTTGTATCCAGCGGAATATAAATATCCGGCATAATGCCACCACCGCCGTAAACGACTCTTTTAGCGCTAGTAAAGTATTTTAAAGAATCGGGGAAAGCTACTGCATGGTCAGCAGTCAATTCACCATCAGACAATCTTTCGTTCAGCTCATTGTGATAAGCTTCAATCCCTTCATCGTAAGGTTTTTGGATGGAACGTCCGGAAGGAGTATAATAACGGGATACTGTGAGGCGGACTGCAGATCCGTCGGTAAGGTTGTAAGGTCTTTGCACCAAACCTTTTCCGAATGATCTTCTACCGATAATCAACGCACGGTCCCAATCCTGCAGCGCACCTGAAACAATTTCACTTGCCGATGCGGACCCTTCATCAATCAGGACAATAACTTTTCCTTCCTGCATTTTTCCAAAGGAAGTTGCATAAGCGTCTTGCCTCGGGTAGGCTCTGCCATCTGTGTATACAATCAGTTTTCCTGCCGGCAGAAATTCATCGGCCAGATCAATGGCCGCATTGAGATAACCGCCACCGTTTCCACGCAGGTCGAGGATGAGGTTTTCCATGCCCTCAGCTTTGAGTTCGGCAGTGGCCTTGCGGAATTCGTCAACCGTAGTTGAAGCGAACTTACTTACCCGAATATAGCCCGTTTCAGGGGCGGCCATATAGGAGGCATCAACACTATACAGAGGGATAACATCCCGTGTGATAACAAAATCGAGCGGCTTGTTGACCCCTTTTCTCTGGATTTCCACATTGACCTTAGTGCCCTTTTTTCCTCTGAGGCGGTCAGTAACATCTTTGTTGGTGATTTCCTTACCTGCCACATTTTCGCCTTCTATCACAATAATTTTGTCACCGCTTCTGATTCCAACCCTTTCTGATGGGCCACCGGAGATGGTATTGACCACGATGATGGTATCTTTCAGAATGTTAAACTGGATGCCTATACCTTCAAAATTACCTTCCAGTGGCTCGTTGGCTTGCTGTAACTCATCGGCTGTAAAGTAGACAGAGTGAGGATCCAATTCTTCCAGAATGGCATTAATAGCATCCTCGACCAGCTTTCCAGCATCCACATCTTCCAGGTATTTGGATTCTACGAGTTGTAAAAACCTGTCGAGTTTTACCTGAGCTTCACTGAGGGTTAACGGAGCAGTTTCCGTCTGTGCCTGGAGGCTTCCTCCAATAAGAAAAACGATCAGTAGGGAAAAGATTGATTTACGGAACATATTTGAGGTCTGTTTTATATCAAACGTTAAGTAAAGAAGATTTTGTCTAATGACGCAATTTTTAATACTATTTCACATTTCGTGCCTGATTTGTGCCTTCCGAAAGATATTATTCGCCTCTTGAAAATTGTACCTTTGCGGCGTGTCAGGTAAGGCCATTTCCTTTGTTTTGCTATCTACAGTGTTCTTTGCACTGATGAATGTGTGTATCAAATTACTACCCGGCATTCCCAGCTATGAAATTGTCCTCTTTCGCTCGATTATTTCATTTGTGCTTTCGCTGGCCTTATTGCTGAGATTAAAGATATTTCCTTTTGGCAGAGGGAGTTATCTCTACCTTATAATGCGTGGAATTGCCGGTTCAGCAGCATTGCTGATATATTTTTATACGCTACAACGCCTGCCGCTGGCTACTGCTGTCACCGTACAATACCTGGCACCCTTGTTTACGGTCTTGTTTGCCGCTTTTCTTCTTAAAGAGCAGATTCGCTGGCAGCAATGGGCATTTATGTTGCTTTCCTTTTGTGGAATTGTATTAATCCGGGGATTTAATCCGGAATTCCCGACCTCTTTATTGTTGCTGGGCATCCTGGCCGCTGCGCTTTCGGGCTTTGCCTACAACGCGGTTCGAAAAGCAGGAGAGACGGAACATGCTCTGGTCGTGGTATTTTATCTGCCCCTGGTTACTATTCCTGTGATTACACCCTTTGCTGTGGCTAACTGGGTAATGCCTGTTGGTCAGGAATGGCTATTGTTGATAGCTGTGGGAGTGCTCACGCAAATTGCACAAGTATATCTCACGCGCGCCTATCAGATGGCTGAGGCATTGGTTATAACGCCTTACACTTACCTGGGAATTGTCTTTGCCATCCTTTTCAGTATCATCCTCTTTCGGGAACAATACAGCCTAACAGGTTACCTTGGGATGGGTATCGTGTTGACAGGTGTCATTCTCAATTTCCTGTTTGTAATGCGCGTTACCAATTTCAAACGCCTCCGTGTATACCTTCGGTATTTCCCCGGAGCCTGAGATAATGCACTGAAATAATTGAGGACAACCCTAAGCTTAACTCTTTATCAGTGCGCTCAGTGCCTTAACTTGTTGATTCATTATTAGCTGGTATTCAATCCACTAACAACTAAATTATATACTTCTAAAAAATACTACGTTCAACTGTCTCAGTTCAGGATTGTTTTTTCACTGACGAAGACAATTTGCAAATCTTGTGAAGAATCCAGTTGGATTTACTGGATATATTTCCATGGAGTTATCGGTAGTAAATATGGTCTATCAGTTCCTTGATAGCAGACGTCTCTCTTGATTTATGCCGGATATTATTATGCTGCAGGTCGCAAAGGTAATCCTTGCTCCATTCGATGTGGTTTTCCGCAAGTGCAGCGATTGCATCCAGTATATAGTCAATTTCCTTATTGGTGTTGGTAGGATGCAAGGACATGCGCACCCATCCGGGTTTCTTAGAATAATCGCCTTCCGAAATAGCCTGTGTTATGCTATGAGATTGTTCCTTATCTACGTGGAGCAGATAGTGGCCATAGGTTCCGGCGCAGGAGCATCCTCCCCGGGTCTGGATGCCAAATCGGTCGTTCAATATTCTGACAGCCAGATTAAAATGAAGATTTTCAATATAGAAAGAAAATATAGGCAAACGCTTTTTTATTTTGTCAGCCAGCACGTGTACACCTTTAAAGGATCGTAACTTGTCCCAAACCCTATCGACAATTTCCTTTTCTCTGTCACGAATAGGAACAACACCCATTTGTTCTTTCAACTGTATGCTCATTGCAACGCGCATAGTCGGGATAAATGCCGGAGTACCACCATCCTCTCTCAGTTCGATATCATCGAGATATTTATGCTCACCCCATGGGTTGGTCCAGTCTACTGTTCCACCGCCAGGGTGGTCGGGGACCTGATTATTATATAAGGCTTTGTTAAAGATGACAATCCCTGATGATCCGGGACCTCCCAGGAACTTATGCGGAGAAAAATATATGGCATCCAGCCGCTCTTCGGGACGTTCGGGATGCATGTTAATGGGGATGTAAGGAGCTGAACAGGCAAAATCGACAAAGCAGAGACCACCTGCCTCATGCATCATGGCCGCAATGGTATGATAAGGCGTGGCTATGCCTGTTACATTGCTGTAGGAGGTAATGGCAGCAATTTTTTGTTTCCTGTTTTGATATTTTTCAAGCAGTTGTGCCAGATGTTGCAGGTCAACGAGTCCGTGCTGGTCAGGAGCAATCACTTCAACATCTGCAATGGTTTCCAGCCAGCTGGTCTGGTTGGAATGGTGCTCCATGTGTGTGCAGAAAACAATGGGTCTATCTGTTTCCGGAATATCAATGGACTTTCTGAACCGTTCATGGACTTTGAGACCCAATATGCGCTGTAACTTATTGACGACTCCCGTCATTCCCGAGTTACTCGATATCAGTACATCATCTTTCGAAGCACCAACATGTCGCTTTATGAGCTGGATCGCCTCGTGATAGGCCATGGTCATAGCGCTCCCGGTAAAGCTGGTATCAGTATGGGTGTTTCCCACATTGGGATAGACATACTGCATTAGCTTTTCTTCTATAGGCCCATACATTCTCCCACTTGCCGTCCAATCGGCATAAACCAATGGTTTTTGACCATAGGGCGTTTCAATGGCAGCGTCAATGCCAATAATTTGCTTCCGAAAAGGTAGGAAATGCGATTCCATGCCTTAAAATTACAAACTTGGAATCAGCTCTTTGTTATAAGATAGGTCACAATGTTACGCTACGGCCTCCTGTACCAGTGCAGCAGCCTCCTTCAGCAGGATAGCACTTTTTACGCGTAATCCGCTGGCATCGATCATTGCCTTGGCTTCTTCAGCATTGGTGCCCTGTAACCTGACAATAATTGGGACATCAATAGTACCCATGTTTTTGTAGGCATCGATAACACCTTGCGCAACGCGATCGCAGCGTACAATTCCTCCGAAGATATTGACAAGAATAGCTTTTACTGAAGGGTCTTTCAAAATGATTTTAAAGGCCGTTTCCACCCTTTGAGCATCAGCAGTACCTCCAACATCGAGGAAGTTGGCAGGGTTACCACCTGATAATTTTATAATATCCATGGTAGCCATAGCAAGACCGGCTCCATTCACCATACAGCCTACATTCCCGTCCAGTTTTACGAAATTTAGCCCTACTTCTCCGGCTTCCACTTCAGTGGGATCTTCTTCGGTAATATCGCGCATGGCAGCAATATCAGGATGTCTTCCCAATGCATTTCCATCTACTACGCACTTGGTATCAACAGCGATAATCTTTCCGTCTGAGGCTTTCAACGCAGGATTGATTTCCAGCAAAGAGCAATCATTGCCGGTAAATGCGTTGTAGAGGGAGGTGACGAATTTCACCATCTCTTTGAAAGCAACGCCGCTTAATCCCAGTTGGAATGCCACTTTTCGCGCCTGAAATGGTTGAATACCCAACATAGGATCGATCCACTCCTTGTGAATAAGGTGCGGTGTTTTATCAGCTACTTCTTCAATATCCATACCTCCCTCTGTGGAGTACACGATAACATTCTTACTCAGCTCTCTGTCTAGCAATACGCTTATGTAATATTCCTTTGGCTCTTCCTCGCCAGGATAATATACATCCTGTGCGATGAGCACTTTATTCACGAGCTTTCCTTTGGGACCAGTTTGTGGCGTTACCAGTGTTGCACCGAGAATGGCTGATGCTTTTTCTTTTACTGCTTCCAGGGAAGTGGCTACTTTTACACCACCTGCTTTGCCTCTACCACCGGCGTGGATTTGCGCTTTGACCACCCATATATTGGTTCCGGTTTTTTCCTGAAGTTCCTTTGCCGCAGCAAGTGCTTCTTCTGGTGTTGTCGCAGTTATTCCTTCCTGTATGCGGGCGCCGAAGCGTTTGATGAGTTCTTTACCCTGGTATTCGTGCAGATTCATTGATAAAAATTTGCCGCAAAGATAAGCAAAAGGTCCTTATGACTGAGGGTGGAATTGCTGTTTTACTACCGATTTAATACTACATGATGCCCTACCTTTGCAGGCAATATGAACAATATAGAAGCAAAAAAAGTGAGTGAGTCATTTACCACTTTCACCGAGTTGGTAATGCCCAATGATACAAATCCGATGAACAATCTGATGGGAGGAAATCTCTTGAAATGGATGGACGTCGTGAGCGGCATATGCGCAGGCAAACACGCCCGGAAAGTTGCGGTGACAGCTGCCGTGGATAATGTTTCATTCAGCAGGCCGATCAAAATAGGAGATGTAGTTACCATAGACGCCCAGGTTACCAGAGCTTTCCATTCTTCTATGGAAATTTTTATTGAGGTGTATAAAGAGAATATCCGAACCAACTCAGGTAAGATAAAATGCAATGAAGCGTATTATACGTTTGTAGCATTGGACGATGATGGGAGACCCACTCCCGTGCCGGAAATTATCCCCGAAACGGATGATGAGCGCCACCGGTATGAAAGGGCCTTGCGTCGCAGGGAACTACGACTGATATTGGGTGGCAGAATGAAACCGGAAGAGGCGACAGAGTTGAAAGCGCTCTTCATGTAAACAGAAAAGGCTGCCTTTTGGCAGCCTATTCTGTTAGATTTCCAAACGCTTAGTAAGGTTTGTTTTTGGTTTCCTTGGGTTGTACGAAGTTCTCCTCTTTCACCATATCCTGTTTGCCGAGATAGGTCCAGACGATTGCTTTCGAATACTCGTCAAATACTTTGTTGATATCTTTCAATGTGGTAGAATTCACATTATCGGTGAAGTTATCCAACTGTGACCAGTCGCCCATAATCTCGCTCATACCAATCACATCGGCCTGGCTGGAAGTGGTTTCGAGGGTCATGTAATAGCTGGTAAGAAATACTTCCTTCACATCTGTCAATTCTTCTTCATCAAAACCTTCGCTCTTTATCTTATTGATCTCTTCAACCATCACCTTCATGCTCTCTTCCGGATTCGTGGTGGAGATGTAGATAACGCTGTAAGGATTATTAATGGCAGACATTGCATAGAATGCGGCAGGAGCATAGGACAGGCTCCTCTTGGTGCGCAATTCGGTGAAGTAACGGTCGCCAAGAATAGACATGGCAATACGCATAGCAACACCATCTTTGGAATTAGCATAAGGTGCACTCATGACACCACGAATGTAGTTGGTGGCGATATCTCTGTCTTCCACAAACACTTTACCTTCTGTAAGAATTGTCCGCTGTTCCTGTGCAGCAGTAGCGCCCTGCGGTAGTTTAGCCAAGGTGCTCTTGATCAGATTCGTAAGTTCTTCCTGACTTACATTTCCCACAACAACGATGAAACAGCGTTTCTTGGAAATAATCTTGCTGTAATACTTCTGTACATCATCGAGGGTAAGTGCTTCCAGTGATTCAGGTGTACCTGCAGGGTCTTTTCTGTAATTGGAATTGGGAAAAGCATTGCTGCGGGATATCAGTCCCAGGTGAGAATCGGGATCACTTTGCGCCGATTTAGCACCGGCAATTAATTGCTGTTGCAAAAGTGTAAACTCCTTTTGACCTAGTGCAGGATTTAAAATGGCATCGCTGAACAGACTCCAGGACTCATTAAAAAAAGCCCGTACACATGTCATGTTAACGCTTCCGTAGTCCAGTCCTGTATTGGCACTCATGGAGGTGCCTATCTTTTCAGCTTCTGTTTTAAAGGTTACCTTATCCATGCTTTTGGTGCCACCTTCTACCAACAGATTCAGCATCAGGTTTTCAATCCCTTGTTTATCGTCGGGGTAATTTGCTGTACCACCTTCCACAAACAAACGCACGCTTATTACGTCCTTGGGAGTGTTCTTAAGGATAACTTTAATACCATCAACGGTAAATTCAGTCGCACCACTTCCGGCCATAGCACTTGTGCCTATCAGAAGGAATGCTGCTAATATTACATTTTTTATTTTCATATACCTTTTCATTGGTCTGTATTTTCAGATTTAAATATTATTCCTCGCCTGCTTCGAAACCCATGGCAGAAAGGTCGATGTAGCCTTTCATGGATGGGTTGATCATTAAGCCCACCACATGTGGTTGATCAGTGATATAAGTGTTAACGTATTTACTTATGTCCTGCCGGGTAACCTTCTTAAGATTTTCTACATAATTGGTGTAGTAGTCTATAGTAGCACTTGCCCACCAGTAAGTCACCGTATGTACGAAGTTGGAAGTAGCTTCTTTACTGTAGGCATCATCGATGGCCAGCAACTTCTTAGCAGTTTCCAGTTGTTCATCTGTGTAGTAATCGGGGTCATTCCACATGTTTATATGCTCCCAGAGTTTGTCATATGCAGCCTGCACATTCATAGGATTGGGAACAAGAATGATCTGGATAGGTCCGGTGTATTTGTTGGTCTGGTAACCTACCTGCACTTGAAGCGCCAATCCTGTTTCAATCAAATCTTTCTGCAGCTTGGAGGAAGCTTGTTGCAGTATGTAAGAAAACACGTCGGCAGCATAGGTAGAACGTAAGTCATTTCGTGTGTCAGGACCGTGGAAACCAATCATGAACAAAGGCACCTGAGCGTTTTCGCTTTCTGTAAGGAATTTTGTCTCACCTTTCAGGGGCGCAAATTCCGGGATGGGATATCTTTCGAATGGGTCAAAGTCAGATGGTTCCCAGTCACCGAAAATTTTCTCCGCCATAGGGACTACTTCCTCATGGTTCACGTCTCCGGCTACAACCAGCATGGAGTTGTTGGGGTAGTAGTACTTATTCTTGATGATTTCCATTTTTTCGGTAGTTGCTGATAGAATTACATCATGCAAACCGATAGGATTCTTTCTGTAGTAATTATCTCCCCACATTTTTCTTCCAAAAGTCTGGAACAGTTCGAAGTAAGGGTTGGATTCGGCACGTTGAAACTCTCCGTCAACCACGGGGTTCTCATTTTTCATTTCTTCTTCCAGGAACAAGGGATAACGGATAGCTGAATTCATAAATTCAAGTCCTTCCATCAGGTTTTTGTTGCTCAGGGTAAAGAAGTAATTGACCCTTTCATCAGAGGTGGTACCATTAAAAATAATACCCAGTTCATTGACGCGTTTCAGGAATTCTTCCTGCGACGGGATGTCTTTATTCGCTTTGAAGAACATGTGTTCATACAGATGCGATAAACCGTTGAATGCGCTGTCTTCAGTATAAGCGCCATTCCTCACTACTATTTCTACGGTAGCAAGGGGAACGGAATTGTCTTCGATAACCAGGACCTCTAATCCGTTATCGAGTTTTTCCAGGTAAAAGTTTGATGGTAATTTCTGTTGTGCGAAAGCAGCCAGGGCAGCCGTGAACAACAAAGTAGTTACTAGTATTTTTTTCATATCTCCAATTTGTGATGTAACAAAGGTAAGAATTAGGAGTCGGCTAAGAACAGAAATGGCGTTAAACAATGTTAATTGCAATAATTAATATCGCAATATGAATTTCTGTCGACCTTGTTTTTGCACGCCTGGAAATACCAGGCCTTTGTGGTATAAATCGATGGTGATACCTGTTGTTTGTTGCGCACAGATATCATTCCATGCCTGGTGCATCTCTGCGCTCCAGTGGATGTCATCGAGAATGATGACTCCATTCGAACTCAATTTTGGTAAACATTGCTGAAAATAATCCACTGTGGGCTGGTACCGGTGGTTGCCGTCAATAAAAATCAGGTCAAATGTGTTAGATGTAGCTAGAACTTCTTGCAGTGTGGTGTCAAAGTTGCCGGTGACCACACTGCAATTTTTCAAGCCAAGGTCCTCCCATGTTTTTCGGGCCATTGCGGCAATTTCCCGGCTACCCTCCATCGAAATTACGGTCGATTCACCGGAAACGGCTGCCATATAGGCCGCACTGATGCCCAATGATGTACCCAATTCAAGCGCATGCCGGTATTGGTAGTGCCGCATCAAATGAAACAGCAATTGACCGTACTTCGGTGTGATCAAGCTGTTCCTGGCGATATCGGCAACGCTCCGTTGTCGGCCTTTCAATCGTTTGGAGCCGGCACCAAGATCCTCTACAGTTAGCTTGTCCCGGTTGGCAAGCAACTTCTTCCGGTAGCCCTCAATACTTTGAAAAGCGTAATATTGACCGGTATTAGACATAACATTTTGAATAAAGTCATGCACAAATGGAGAATCAATATGATTGCGGGGTACAGCTTGCCAGCTGTGCCGGAGGAAATAGGCTGTCTGTTGCCAAATGCTCATTGGGCAAAGTTATTATCAAATACTGGAGCAAATGAATGAGCCCGTAATAATTCTACACGGTGGTGCAGGCAATATTCTGCCGCATTTGCTGCAAGGGGCTGCACGGATGGAAGCAGAAAAGGTACTGAGCCAAGCCATTGATCTGGGATATACCCTGCTGCAGAGCGGGGCTTCTGCAGTAGATGCAGTGGAAAAAGTGGTATGTGCTTTGGAAGAACATCCGCTTTTCAATGCCGGTTATGGATGCGTGTTAAATGCTGCAGGAATACCGGAGTTGGACGCGAGTATCATGGATGGCCGAAACCTTCGTAATGGAGCTGTAGCTGGCATCAGCAGGTTCCGCCATCCGATAACTGTAGCGCGAAGGGTCATGGAGCAAAGCCAGCATAATCTATTGACAGGAGCCGGTGCAGAAGCATTTGCCATCGAAGCCGGATGTTTACCTGTAGAGCCCGAGTCCTTGATTTTTCCTGCCAGACGAGCCCAGCTCAAGGCGGTGCAGGAAGCTGATAGAAGCGGGCTACCGTTTTTTGTTGATGAATTTGACTCCTATAAGTATGGGACGGTTGGTGCAGTAGCTTTGGATAGTTCAGGTAATCTGGCGGCGGCGACTTCTACCGGTGGAATGATGAATAAAAAGTACGGCAGAGTAGGAGACAGCCCTATCATTGGAGCCGGAACTTATGCCAACAATGCAACCTGCGCTGTATCGTGCACCGGGCAAGGAGAGAGCTTTATGCAAAATGTAGTGGCTTATGACTTGCATGCCATGCTATTGTATGGAGGAATGGAACACGCTGAAGCGGCAAAAAACATCATTCATGTGAAGCTGAAAGCGCAGGGAGCAGAGGGAGGATTGATCAGTATAGACAAGAATGGAAGCGCTGTTATGGAATTCAATACACCCGGTATGTACAGGGCGTTCAGAAAAAAAGACACACGTTATGTGGGTATGTTCAATGCTGAACCGTGATTAATCTTAGCTTTAGCTCAGTAATCAACTTTTAGGTCGAAGTAAAATCGTATTTTTCCTTGTAACATTTGTTGATTTACTGTCGGTCTTTAATTGTATATATGCGCTCATTAATATTATTTTTGTCACAAAATTACCTTATTAAAAAAGTTTTACTCGCTACAGTGCTGGTTGTAACCACCCTATCAGCTTTCTCACAAACAGGTTTCCATGCAGGAGCTCATTTTGGATTTAATGGTGTATTCATTCATAACCAGAACAGCTATGGCTTCTCAGAAATGGATTATGAAATGAAGTTTGGGGTGTATCCAGGTATTGCGCTGGGATACAACTTTGATGACATGAACGGAATCCAACTGGAGTTGAATTACGCTCAAATGGGGCAAGATTACTACGACAAGATTCGCGATTTCTCTTTAGGTAGCGGCAACAATGACCCTAAAGTGGATACCTATCGTCAGATAGATCTGAACTATCTGCAGATTCCCATCATGTATCGTTTCCAAACAGAAAGGAAGAAAAAGTCGAATGCCGTTTTCCATGCAATGGGCGGACCTACCATCGGATTATTACTTTCCGGGGAGCAGGTATGGCAAGCTTATATCAGCAATAATGGAACGATTACAGATATTCCGGAAGAAATCATTCAGGCTGCCATTCCTGATTTCTCCAGCACGCCTGAGCTGGAAGCGGATGATGCCTACTTCAGCACGCTGGACTTCGGTATCCAACTGACTGTCGGAGCCAATATCTACCTGAACGATAACCTGTACCTGTCACCAGACTTGCGCATGTATTACGGATTTACTGACATCAACGCTGAGGCAACAAGGGAACTCTATAATGATTTTGAATTCTCCCGCAACGCCTTCGTTGGTATCAGCGTAGGAATCCATTATCATATGGAACAATAAGGATTTGCTTGCTTTCAAATATCAGCAGCCCCTGGATTTTTTTCAGGGGCTGTTTTTTTGTACCAAAGCGTTCCAGACTACTTCGTCAGGAGCTGGAGCCGTAATGATTACGTCTGTTTTTTGCACCGGATGCACAAATTCAAGAGCCCGGGCGTGCAGGTGAATAGAGCCATCTTTATTGGAACGGGGAGCTCCGTATTTTAAATCTCCTTTGATAGGGCAACCTATGCTCGAGAGCTGTGCCCTGATTTGATGGTGCCTTCCTGTCATCAGCTCAATATCCAAGAGGAAGTAATGATCTGATGCGGCTTTGAGCTGGTATTCAAGGACAGCCAGTTTAGCACCTTTGCTGCCTTCGCTTACCCGGTAACTCTTATTCTGTCGTTCGTTCTTGGCTAAATAGTCTGTCAATTTTGCGGCGGGAGGGTCCGGTTGAGTGCCTGTAACTGCATAATAGAACTTCCTAATCGTTCGCTGCTGTATCATCGCGCTCAGTCTTTCTGCGGCTTTACTGGTCTTGGCCATCAACAAAATACCACTGGCAGGTCGGTCCAGCCGATGCACCAATCCAAGATAAACGTTGCCCGGTTTCTGATAAGTGGTTTTCAGGTACTGGCTGACGTGCTCCGTGATAGCCGTATCACCGGTTTTGTCACCTTGCGTAATAGCACCGGGTGGTTTGTTTATGGCAATCAGATGATTGTCTTCAAATAGGATATCCAGATGCATGCTATTCGAGTGCCTCCCATTCGTTTCTGGTTTTTCGTGGCAAGCTTTCCACGATTAAATTATAGGAATGATCAATCAACTCTTTCAGCAGCGAGCCGGGTATACTACCATCTTGTACAATGGTATTCCAGTGCAGCTTATTCATATGGTATCCCGGTTGAATGGCTGAATACTGCTCTCTGAGTTCCAAAGCTCTCTCCGGGTCGCACTTGAGATTGACGCGCAGTTGTATTTCATCTAAAGGAGCTATGGCAAAAATCTTTCCCATGACCTTAAATACAAGCGTGTCGGGGCCGAAGGGAAGTTCTTCCGTAACCCCCTTTTTAAGGAGGCAATAGTCTCTGAGCGCTTCAATATTATCCATAAAAAAAGCACCGCATTTGCGGTGCTTTTCTGTTGTTAATTCTTTAGTTCTTTACAAATGTGCGTTGCACAGCATGTGCCTCGTCAAACATCCGTACAGAATAAACACCGGCAGGCAGGGAGTTCACCAGCAATGAGGTCTGGTTCGATTGACCCGGAATGTTCGGAGCCATATCCGACAATACAACTTGTCCGGCAAGATTGATTATTTCAATGTTAACTGTCGGGCTTTGGGCAAAACCATATGCGATATTAATCCAGCTATTCGCCGGGTTAGGATAAACATCAAACCAGGCATTGTCAGACATTTCATCTATTCCAACAGTTCCTGAAGCGATATTGATATTGTCGACATAGAGGTTGTTCTCCCATGAGCTGACCGTTCTGAATTTCACGATGAGTTTATCACCTATATATGGTGTAAGGCTGACGCTTTCGAATCTCCACTGATCCTGAGTAGGAACGAAAGCCGTTCCGGTAGCACCTGCAGTATTCAAATCCGGCCAGGCTTTGTAGTAAACACTGTTCCAGGTGACACCACAATCATCGCTTACCAGCACTTGTAAAGTATCGGAATAATCTCCCCCCGGAGTATAAACGGCATACGCTACATCAAAATCAAGGTGGGCGGCCGTAATGCCGGTCATGTTGTATGCGGGTAATTCCATTTCATCAACAGCACCTACAGCGGTGTTTTCAAAGTGGTTCATGAAAATGGAAGCAGAGCCCAATTTAGAAGCTGCAGTGGTGCGCTCCCATGTAAAGGAACCATTGGGGTTGATAACTGAATAACCGGTGTAAGGGAAGGGGTCAGCTTCAAAGCCTTGTACCAACGGCAAGGTCAGACCAAAGGTATTGATGAAGAAGTCGCTACTGGTTTCATTGTTTCCAGCATATTCATCGGGCATACCATTGGGGTCACTAACAGTAATAGTAAGGCTGTGCGCACCGTCTCCCAGCGAAAGGGAAGGAAGGGTAACATCTTCGGTTTCGTAAGTATCTAAAGAGCCTGTCCAGTAGAAAGTAACCGGCGTAGCACCGTCAACACTGTAATTGATGTCTACACTTGTCATTACTTCCGAACCGGTGTTGCGGATGGTAACGACCGGTGAGAAAGTGGAGAAACAATAAGTTCCAGTGGGAACCAGTATTTCGAGGGCAGCAGCATCAAAGTTGTAGGATATACATTTGATGGAATTGCCCAGGTCGAATCTTGCTCCACCTGGCTCGAACAATGCTCTTGCGCGTTCTTTCTGACCTTCCGTGAACATATTGTAGCAAGCGTCATCGGTATAATCCATATAGTTCTGAAACTGGATGGACAGGTTACAGGCATCAGCAAGCGGTGAGCTGGGACATCCATAAGTAGCCACTTCCTGGTTAGGAGTGTCAGCCACCAGATCACTTCCTGAACAGTCGAAATCATCGCCCCAGATATGGTAGAGGTTCAGCCAGTGGCCCACTTCGTGAGTGCCGGTGCGGCCTAAGTCGTAAGGAGCCAGCACATAACCTTCTCTTCCAAAGCTGGAGTAGGTAATTACCACGCCATCAGTATTGTCGGGACCGCCGGGAAATTGCGCATAACCCAATAAACCGCCGCCGAGGTCTCCGCACCAAATATTGAGGTACTCATCTGCAGGCCATGCATCAGAACCACCGGAAGCACTGAATTTGATATCGTCGCTGATACCAAAGGAAGTCTCGGTCGTTGGAATGCGCAGTATACCTGTGGTAGGGTTACCGTCCGGGTCAATGGTTGCCAGACAGAATTCAATTTCAAAGTCGGCAGCTACCCCTTCAAATTCTGCAGGTGTATCTGCTGCATCGGCGTTTAACCTTCGTAAATCTTCATTTAAGACATCTATTTGAGAGAGTACCTGCGCATCTGTGATGTTTTCGAGGTCGTTTTCAAAAACTACATGCACCACGACAGGGATGGTAATGATGGTGCTGGCGCGTGAGCCACCGTTCATCATTTCCTTTTCAATGAATTTCTGGGTGAAATCCTCAATCATTTGACGGCGTTCGGTATACCCCGGAACTGTTTCCTGCAACAAATGATCGTGGGCTGTATTTCCGCACTCTTTAAGCGTTTGTGCCTGTGAAAGCATAGCAGAGGCTGCGGAAAGGAGGATGAGAAGATACTTTTTCATTGGAAAATACTGGATTTAAGTGTTCAAAATTACTGAATTCGGCTGAGTAACTAAAAGAAAGCAAGAACGATATGTCTTGCGGCACCCTTTTGACATTACTGTGAATATGTCACCCCCTGTGGAATCATTTGCTGAAGGTTTGTTCTATTATGCTTACTTTTGTAAAAATATCCGGATTGCATGGCTAGTTCAAGTGACCCTTACCCATCGGGCGATTATCCTTCCAGCTCATATCTATTTCAATTTCCGTATTAATTTGTCCTTTCAACCGAAATATCAATTTAGGTAATGGTTACCGAACTGCTCATTATATTCCTGCTTATTTGTGTGAACGGACTCTTTGCCATGAGCGAGATGGCGATGGTTTCCTCCAGAAAGAGCCGACTGGAGTCGGCGGCTAAAAAAGGGAACAAACGCGCCGAAATTGCACTAGAGCTGCACAACGAACCGGCCCGGTTCCTGTCAACTGTTCAAATAGGCATTACCCTCATTAGTATCTTAACCGGTATCTATTCAGGCGACACCATTAAAGAACCTATTATCAGATGGTTGATGGGGTTTGAGAATATGGCCAACTATGCCGAAACCATTGCCATCACCATCGTTGTACTTTTTGTTACCAGCTTGTCTCTCCTGATTGGGGAGTTGCTGCCTAAACGCATTGGGCTGGCATACTCCGAAACCATAGCCACCTTTATGGCGAAGCCTATGATGCTGTTGTCCAGGATTACGGCACCATTTACCTGGGTGCTGACTGCGGCATCCAACGGTATGATTAAGTTGTTTAATCTGCGCAGTGCCAATGATGACAGGGTTACGGAAGAGGAAATCAAGGCCATGATTCAGGAAGGCACCAACTCAGGTGAAATTGAAGAAATTGAACAGGATATCGTAGAGCGGGTATTCCACCTTGGCGACAGAAGAATCGGCTCTCTGATGACGCACCGGAGTGATATCGTTTGGCTGAACCTCGAGGATACGCCCGACGAGTTGATGAACACCATAGAGAGTGAAGTGCATTCTGTTTACCCGGTTTGCGATGGCGACCTGGACAAACCACTGGGCATTATTTACCTGAAGAATCTGTTTCTGGCAGATGAAAGTGTCAGATTTGAAAGAATAAGAGAATTTATAAAGCCTGTATTGTATTTACCGGAAAACAATACCGCTTATAATGTGCTGGAAAAATTCAAAAATTCAAAAATCCATTATGCTTTCATAGTGGATGAGTACGGCTCCCTGCAGGGACTCGTGACCATCAATGATATCCTGGAGGCCATTGTAGGGGAATTTGACGAACTCAATATGCCCGACTATTCCATCATCAAAAGGGAAGATGGCAGTTATCTCATAGATGCTGGATTGCCTTTCTATGATTTTCTGGTTTATTTTGAAATTGAAGAATTCGATAACCTCGAAGAACTGGATTATAATACCGTTGCGGGCTTTATTATTCATGAGCTGGAGCGCATTCCTTCAGAAGGGGAGCGCCTTACATGGAAAGATCATTCCTTTGAAGTACTGGACATGGATGGTTCCCGTATTGATAAGATTCTCTTTCATCCAAGCAAGGAAATAGGTGAGCAATAAGGTGCTGATAGCTGAGAGCGGTTCTACTAAAACCAACTGGGTATGGATGGAAAATGGAGGAGTTTCCGGACAGCATACCACGTCTGGGTTAAATCCGAATTATACGCAACCCAATGATGCAGTTGCCGTCTTCAATACCTTACCAGCCGAATGGAAAACAGCCCACCAAATCTACTTTTACGGTTCCGGTTTGGGAAGTAAAGCAGGCAATCAAATCATGCAAGGCTGGCTCAGTCAGCATTTTCAGGATGCAGCCATTGCCCTTGAAAATGACTTGGTAGCAGCTGCCAGAAGCTTGTGTGCGAACCAGCCGGGTATCGTCGCCATACTGGGTACAGGTTCCAATGCTTGTCGCTGGGATGGAGCAACAATTGATGATGACCAGCACAGCCTGGGTTATATATTGGGTGACGAAGGGAGTGGATTCTCCATTGGGAAGCATTTTATAGCGGACTATTTCTACGGACAAATGCCGGATGAAATAGCAAAGGCATTTAGTCTTTACTTCCCGTATACCCGTGAGGAAGTATTAGCGGCTACCTATCATGCTCCGGCACCCAACAGATTTATTGCAAATGCTGCCCGATTCGCTGTCGGCAGAGAAACACATCTTTATATAAGGCAAGTTATCACCACTGCATTTCAGGCCTTTATCAAGGCTTATCTGCTTCGGTTTAAGCCCTTGCACCTGCCCGTTCACTGCACCGGCTCCATTGCAGCGGCTTATGCTGATTTGCTGAGGGAACAATTATCCGGATTCGGATTAGTAACCGGTAATATCATGGCAGATCCACTGAATGGATTAATTGAATATCATAAAAATAATTAATATACTATGTTACCTGTTTTATCTCCTTTGTCTACAGAAGCATGGTCGCAACTGGAAAAGCTGGTTGCTACTGCACGCACCACGCACATGCGCGAGCAGTTTAAAGCTGATCCCCATCGATACAATAAGTTTTCCCGGCAAATGAATGGCTTGTTGTTTGATTTCAGCAAGCATAGAATAGATGATGAAGTTTTTAATTCGTTGATTGCACTGGCAGAAGAATGCCGGGTGCCGGAAGCTATACACGATATGTTTTCAGGTGCCGCCATCAATGTAACTGAGAACAGACCGGTGCTGCATGTTGCGCTACGTGCAATGCAGGATGAAGTATATATGGCCGATGGTGAAAATGTCGTACCTGAGGTGTATGCAGTTTTAGATCAATTGGGTGCCTTTTCAGATAAAGTGCGCAATAAGGAAATTACAGGCTATACAGGAAAAGCCTTTACCGATGTAGTCAATATTGGTATAGGTGGGTCAGACCTCGGTCCGGTCATGGTGAGCGAGGCACTGAAGGCTTTCAGCCAGCGGGACATTCAATTGCACTTTGTTTCCAATGTTGATGGAACGCATATGGCCGAGTGCCTGAGGAAACTCGACCCGGAAACCACTCTGTTTATCATTGCCTCCAAAACATTTACCACCCAGGAGACCATGACGAATGCACAATCAGCTAGAACATGGTTTTTGGAGCACGCCCGGGAAGAAAAATGGATTGCAGCGCATTTTGTTGCTGTTTCTACGGCATTGGATCATGTGGAAGCATTTGGCATTTCCCCTGAGAGAACCTTTGGTTTCTGGCCCTGGGTGGGCGGCAGGTATTCCCTTTGGAGTGCTATCGGATTGAGCATCATGATTGGAATTGGGAAGGAAAATTTCCGCAAACTGCTCGATGGAGCTCATGCAGCAGATGTACATTTTAAGGAGACCGAACTGAAAGACAATATTCCTGTCATCATGGCCTTGCTGGGTATATGGTACACTAATTTCTTTCACACTTCCACGCATGCTGTGCTTCCCTATAATCAATATTTATCCAGCTTTCCGGCCTATCTGCAACAGGCCGATATGGAGAGCAATGGCAAACACGTTGACCGAACAGGTAAAAAGGTTGGTTATGCGACAGGACCGGTAGTATGGGGCGAGTCAGGCACCAATGGACAACATGCATTTTATCAATTGATACATCAGGGTACCCAAATGATTCCCTGTGATTTTATTCTGCCCGTAGTGTCCCAAAACGAAATGGGCAAGCATCATCCCATCTTAATCTCGCATTGCTTAGCGCAGTCGGAGGCACTCATGCGCGGAAAGACCCTGGAAGAAGTACGACAGGAACTTTTAGCTGCCGGCATGCCGGAGGAGGAAGTAGAATGGCAGGCACCCTATCGGGTCTTCGAAGGGAATATTCCTTCCTCCACGTTTATTCTGCCGGAGATTAATCCATTCCAATTGGGACAACTAATAGCCCTCTACGAACACAAAATATTTGTTCAGGGAGTTATATGGAATATTTTCAGTTTTGATCAATGGGGAGTCGAACTGGGTAAGAAACTGGCAGCTGCCATTCTGCCTGAACTGGCTACCAACGTTGACACACTGAACCACGATGCATCTACCAATAACCTGATTCAGTACATCAGAAATGCACGGGCAGCATCACTGAAGAAGTAGGTTGCATCCCCTGATATCACTGTTATCGGAACGTCCGGTAACTTCAAATCGACCATCAGAATGTACCAAACCGGTATCTTGAGTAGCGATAAAGCAGCAGGAATCTATATTCGCGAGGTCTATTATATTCAGTAATCCCCTTTGCCCGCTTTCCAGCAGTTCAAAGGGGTCTTCTGCATCTCGTGAGATTACTTTCATCCAGGGAGGACAGGTGAACAAGCCCATGCCGGATGAGTAAGCCTGGGATAGCAGCTCCGTCATGCCGTATTCGGAGTGAACGGCAGCCACGCCAAAGGCTTGTTGTAAAATCCGGTGTACCTCTGCTCTGACCATTTCCTTCCTGCGACCTTTCATGCCACCCGTTTCCATTACAATTAAGTGCTCATGATTAAGTGTAGTTTGTTCGGCAAGATCCAGCAGTGCATGGGTTACGCCCAGCAGCAGTGTGGTGCGTTGATTATCCTCTTTGTGTAAAATTTCATGCATGCGCTCTGGGTCTTCAAGGTAGAAGCCACTATCAGGATGTTTGCTGGCGCGAATCAATTCTGAGCACATATATATCAACGAGCTTTCCGGAGCATAAGAAGGGAGCAGGCAAATGAGCCGGTACCTGGCAGGAGATCCATAAAAATGCATAAATGTCGTCAGGAAACTTTTTTTATACCAATCTGTAGACTTTACGAAATGTCTGGACCGCGCAGTTGAAGTGGTTCCGCTGCTCATGAAGCTCAATTGATAAGGAGGAGGGGCACTCACTACCGTATGGTTTCTGAACAGCTCAACCGGTAAAAACGGAATTTCTGAAAGGGACTTGGGCTTGGTTCTTCCAATTCCCTGGCACCATTGTCGGTACAGGGCATTGTTTTCCAGTTGATAATGGAAACAGCTCAATGCAGCTTCCTCAAAATCTACCGGCTGTCCTTCCAATAATTCCCGAACTATTTTCACGGAGTAAAGTTATACTAATGTGCTACTTTTATAGTTAGAAGCATACCATGTTAAAGACTCTTTTGACCATATCGGCTGCTGCTTTTCTCATTACCGGATTTAATTCGTGTGTAAAACCACCGGAATATCCAGTGGAACCCAGGATTGAATTGGTGGAAGTCAATAAGGTGAGTTTTGTAGAGTTTGATCCCGACAGTCTGAGAGTTAACATCTACTTTGAAGATGGCGATGGCGATATAGGCGGTGAGGATGTGGACTCTCTCAATCTCTTCTGGGAAGACAGCCGGGTTCCAGGATTCAGAATCGGTGCTAAAATTCCCTACATCGAATTACAGGGAAACCACACAGCCATTTCGGGTAATATTTATGCCGTAAGGGGTATTTCCCAATGTATTAATCCGGTTGACGTAGATACCTTTTACTACACTATACAGATTCGGGACAGGGCAGGTAACTGGAGCAATGAAATTCGCACACCCAATCTTTCGCTTATCTGCGATTAATCGTTTGCTGGAGCATAAATCATCTCCCTGCTAACCTTCGGGAATGAGTGGCTTGGTTTCCAATTAGCCTTATTTTCTTCTTCTTGAAGAAAGCGATTCCATTCTAATCGTTGTTGATGATGGGCCTTTTTCATAGCAGCATCTGTCGGTTTATCCTGCAGCTCATTAACAATTTCCAGATATTGATCCATCAATAAACGCATCAGCTTATTCAACAGCTCCGGTAGTGTACTCTGTTGGCTGCTATCCGCGCCTCTGCTCGATGTAATCTGCAAAATGGATGGACCTACCAACTCAGACTTTAATTGCTGTAATAACAGGCTACCGATATCCGTGGAGCTTGTTATTGCTTCTGACGGCATCCAGCCTGCCGGTGCATAGCTGTATTGTATAAGATTACCCCTATACTGAACGGTACCTTTTTCTGAAAGGTAAAAATGCAATTGACAGATCCATACAGGTACCAATGGATGGTGAGGGTGCAAAGCAAGGGTAAAGCCGGCTGATCTGCAATCTGTATTATTGCAGGAATAGGATTCAGCCATAGCTTTTTCAAAAATATTGGCATTTTCCAAAGTAAGGATGGTGCCATTTGTTCCTGCTTCAGCGTGCCAGAAGTCTTGTAGCCAAACGCCTTTTCCTTCTACTACACTGATTTTTTGGGTAATAGTTTCCAGCAATGAAGTGCACGTTGACATTATAGGTTGAAGCAAAGGATTGTTTTGCATGAGCCGTCAGTCGGTGCCAAAATCAATGCGCCATTTTCGGTTTCTGTTGATAGCGTCTTCGAATTTACAAAAGAAGCCCAGTTGATAAGATGGTACAAATACAAAAGGATAGGGCGGCAAAGCAGGAGTAATGGCAGGAGTTGCATTGGAGGAAAAGGAAAGGTCCCGTTTCATCGCGTTGAATGGTAGAGGAAGACTCAACTGATAGGAAGGAATTGATTCGGGCATTTGAATCTGCAACTGAGACGATGCCGTTTGGCTGCAACCCACTAAAATAACCAGCGCACAGTATTTACCAATTGTACTTATACGATAATCCAAATATGTGGCGAAAGTCCGGATTGCTGACATTGAATTCACGACTATAGATGTAGAATATATCAACATCATTATGCTTGTTTAGTTCCCATTCGAGTCCTCCTGCAAGTCTGTATTCATCGAAGATATTTTCCCTAAAGTACTGCCGGTAGAAAAGTTCAAACGCCATATAAGGCATCAGGTCTTTTGTTAATTCGTAGCCCAAAGACCCTTTATTGCGGAATACGTATTCCGGCAGTGCAGTAGAGCTGGTTTCCATCTGGTATTGACTGCGGATGGCTAACTCGAAATCGTTTATTCCGTCTCTGTATTTGGCAGAAATCGCATACCTGTTGCGCTGTTGGTTATCTGTCTGTATATAGCGATATTCGGCACCTACACGCCAATGCTTATTCAACTTATATGATGCGGAGAGTTCTGTGTTCACCTGCCCAAAGGAGTAGGGCAGCAGGTCGGAGCGAAACATTTGCGTTATGGTCAAATCTACATCCTTAAAAAGCTCTATTTCTGTTTTCGCTTCCAGCCATGCACTATAGCGCTGCTGTTGTGCGGCAGCAGCCAGACTTCCCATAGAAAGCAGCAACGCAATATGCAGTTTCAGGCGCATTACTGGTACTTGTAGTATATTCTGACTCTTGCCAGGTCCCTGACAAAATCTACCTGCAGGATTTCAAATTCCCTGATATCCAGACCTGTTCTGGACCGAAGGTCTGCCAGCATGAGTTCGCTGTTTTCAGGTTTGATATTTTCAATTTTTTCGTACTCTACGATGCGCTCGGTTAACCCTTCTTTGTACCAGAGGCGTTCTAGTATATAGGTTACGGTTAGGATGGCTGCATTGGTGAAAAGCAGCTCAACAAAACTGACTTTCTTAGTTGTTAAAGCATTGATGACGGCAATACCAATTACCAGAAACAAATAGGTCATTTCTTTCATAGGTATGGCACTGGTTCGGTACCGTAGAATACTGAATACGGCAAACAAACCAAATGCAAAGCCGAGGTCGAGTTTCACATTATTCATCAAATAGCAAAGAAAGAAAATCAGGGTGTTGAAGACGTAGAAAGTAAAGGCGTAATTCCTGTTTTTCTTGTCGCTCCTGTAAATGAATTTCAGCAGAATAAATGCCATCAACACGTTAAAAGCGTATCGCAGTATGTAGTCATAGAAATCGTTGTCAAAGAGCTTTATTTCCATGATCCGGAAGTCATTTTCTTCATTCATTTGCTACGAATTTTTTAAGTTTATTAATATTCAGATGTTTAGGTTTGAAGAGATTGGACTTGAGTTCAGGCTCTGTTCTGGATAGGCAGATACAGTATTTACTGATCCTTTGTTCAATGCTGTTATTCATGCGTAATGCGACCTTGAATTGCGAGCCAGAGATAATGCCATCCTGTTTCAATTCAGCTATGACAATATTATTGAACTGCACCATTTTGTTATTACCACTTGCTTCCAAGCCTATGTCCAATGTTGCGCGTTCAGTCAGGTCGTGACTCACGAGTGTAATTCTGGTGAACCCTATGGAAATGGATGGTTCCATCTCTTCCGGATTGAAGGGACTTTTCTCGCGAATAAACGCTGCAATTTCTCCGGTAAGCTCTCTGACGGAGGAGGGGATTTTCATGCGCGACTTAATAGTTCTTTCCCGGTTGCTTTTGAATTTGATTTCAAAGAAGGCGAGGTCGCTGCCCACATATTCCCGGATGCGGAACTTGAAGCGGTTCAGTCTGCGGTTATGGTGCTGGTAGTAGCAGTATCGCTCGGGTGTATCGAAGTATAAATTATCGTATTCTGTCCAGCGTTTGTTGTTGATGGTCAGAACGCGGTAGCTGTCAGATAGCTGTTCCAGCACTGCTGAAAGCCGTGCGAGCGGGAATACAAACTTGGTATCTTTTCTATTGAGCAATGCAACGGCATCCATTTCTTCCAGAGATATGGGCTGGAGCATTTGCAGAGCGGAGAGGTTTAGTTCCATTTTTTAATTACAATATCCTCCGCTACAATTTCTTCTCCGTTCTTATCAATAGAAATCTCTATGATGGATGGCTCTGTTGAGCCTGGGCAACCCAGACATTCGGAATAGGCGAAAATTCTGTAGTTGCCTTTTCTCAGGAATTCAAAACGATAGCTCCCATCGAAGCTGGTTCGGAATTCATCATGATAGGTATCTCCATCGTCGTAAATTATGTACACGCGTTCATCGGCGATATAATAGTCTTTTATCAGTGAGCCGGCGCTGTTGTACTCTTCCATAAAGACTTTACCGGTTATGGCAGACCGACCGCCTTCTCCGGGCCCTAACTCGCAGCCGCCTATAAGCGCCAACATGCCAATAATAATTGGGATTAAACCTTTTCGCATTAACATTAAATTAACAAGCAAATGTACCACCCGAACCACAATCCACAAAGCGGCTTATGCTACCTTCAGGTAATATATTGATTGGTCAGGAAGGAATAAGCTCGATTTCGAGGTCAAATTTGAGCAGTAGTTTATCATCGACGCGCACCAATCCGAAGAGTGCTTTAGGAGGATCCATGCCATATCTGGTAAAGGAGAGCCAGTGGCGGCCTTGTATACGGAAGCGGTCATTACCAAGCGGGGTCAATTCTACGGAGACTTTTTCAAGTTGTTTTTTACCGGCAATGGTAATCCAGATTTGAATCTCGCCTTGCTGTTGGGAGGAAAGGGAAAAGTCGCTGAAAGCGCGCACAGGCTGCAGGAGTATGGAAGGGTATTTACTTGCCTGCAGCGTTTTTTGCATGTCGTAGTTGATACCTGAGCTGCCACAGTCCAGTTGACGAACACGAAGTTGAATTTCAGGAAACTGTTCCAGATTCCGCTGGTTGACCTGAACAAAGGCAATTTGTTTTTTGGAGTAGGGTGCTTTGTACCCGCAGGTAAAATCGACCGTATTCGATGTGCCGAAAAGTGCCAGCTCCTTAGCCTGAATGAGTCTGCAGGTGTACCGTTGCTGATGCTGAGCATGGATGGTCATACTATGCAGCAGGATCAGCAGGAATAGGAAGGGAGCTTTTTTCATAATAAAAAACCTCCCGGCGTATACCGGGAGGTCAATTATAACAAACAAATATTAGAAACCAACGGCACCGCTCAGCATAATACCACTGAACTGGCCTTCATTGAAGATAGAGGTTGCAGGGAATCCATCATAGCTTTGTTGAACGTATTCCACTTTTGCAAGGATATTGTCGGTAACAAACCAGCCAAATACAGCTGCAATCCTGTTAATAGTTCCATCAGACAGAATCAAGTCATCAACATCGCGGTATTGTGCAGTCAATGTATTGTAACGACCACCTACGTAGAAGTTTTCATTGGAACCGAAACGGTAAATCAGGTCGGCAGCAATTTGGGTAGCAGCCCTTGTTTCGTCGATATCTTCAGCACCTTCAGTAGGAGCAGGTTCGAATAATGAACGACCACTGGCCATTTCATAGGTGACGAATAATTCTAATCCCTGGAATTTCACGAATGGGTTAATCATGATAGAAGTAACCTGATCGGTAAAGCCTGGGTTATAGCGGCCTGAGGTAAAATTGGAACCAGAGCTGGCAGCTGTGTTTTCCATTACCAGATGGTAGTCAGAACCGGAGCGGTCGCCACCATAAAGTGTATTCCTGTTGGAGCTGGAGGTAGTATACAATGAACCGGTGATGCGAACTCTTAAATCGCTGTTCAGTTGTTTGTCGTAACCCAGTTTTGCCAGGATAGAAGGTGCTCTTCTATTGGTATCGAGTTGAGTAGGATCGAGGTTAGATGCAGGGTCCAGAGCTGATTCCCTGAATACGTTGCCTTTGATCTCACCACCGGTGGCACCCAACATAACGAGTAAACCATTATTGGTGTAATAGACTTCACCGCCGATTTCAGTGGTGAAAGCATCCATAATGTAACCTTCCATAAATGGATTCTGGAAAGTATTACCAGCATCGGAGCGACGGAAATGGCCATCACCATAGTTGATTTCCATGTGTCCTACTTTAACGAACATATGCTGATTGAAGAAACTGTTTTCATCTCCGAAAGGAAGATTATCTACCTGGATGTAACCGCCTTTCACCCATGCTTCTGAGTGGTGACGAGTGGACAAATAGGTTTCCAGTGATAAACGGATACCTTTTGCCAGTTGAACATCAAGGTTTAAATTGGCTTCTGCCAGGTTGAAACCAGGAGCTAATGGATATAATTCACGGTCATCCGTACCGTCGCCGTTATTATCAATAAATTGTGCGGCAACAGTGTCCAAAACGTTTTCATGATTTAAAGCCTGGAAAGTCTGGGTAAAGCTTCCACCTACGCGAACTTTTAGCCCATTGAATGGCTGAATGTCGTCTTTAGATGTTTCAAACTGGTTGACTGCGCTCTTGTCGTAGCCTCTGAAGTGGGATATGCCGGGTTGCTGTGCCATAACAGCTGTTGTTGCCAGAATCATTGCTGACATGAGCATGGCTTTTGCATATTTGGTTAGGTCTCTCATAACTGTTGTTTTAAATGAATAATTGGTTGATTAATACTTATTGTAATAGATTTTAAATTGAATTTTCACTTCATCACCCACCTTCATACTGCCCATCATAGCAGTGGGGGGATCGATACCGAACTCAGACATATTGAATACTTTGGTTCCTTCGAATGCAATGCTTCCATCACTGTTAAGAATGGCTTTAACATCCAACTTTACCAGTTTTTTGGTTCCTGCAATTGTCAGATAGCCTTGTGTGTTCAGCCAGTAGCCTCCTGAAACAGGTGATGCTTTCAAAACCTTGTCGAGTTCGAATATGATGTAGGGATGCTTATCAGACTTAAGAGCCTCATATGTCTTGTTATCCATGATAGAGCCTTTGGTGCTCTTGATGGAGGTTACTTCAGCCTTGAATACCAGTTGGTCAATCTGAAAATTTTCAGATGCATCCATGCTGGCGTTTCCGGTTGTTTTGTTAACATTTTCTTCCCATTCATGTACATTGGAGCTTCCTGTGATTTTCATCTTGGAACTACCCGAAACTTTATAGCTGGCTGTTTGGGCGCTCAGACAAAACGGTAGCAGAAAGAGAGCTAAGAATAAAATGTTATTTCGCTTTGACATTTATAACGCTTTTAATAAGTGCAAAAGTAGGAGCCGGAAAATGGCTCGTTATTGACTTAAGGGTAAGGTAAAGAGTGATAAATATCACCGTTTTATACGCCAATCATCCATAATTGGCTTGTAGTGCCGATAACTGTTGACAAACATAATTTACCATTTCGGCAGATATATCGCGGTGAAGCACGAATCTCACCTGTCCTGCATCGAGTGCAAAAGCCAGGATTCCGGAGGCTTCCAGTTGTTGGGCAAAGGCAGGAGAAGCTATATCCTCCCTCAGATGGAAAATAATTATATTTGAATCTACCGGCTTGATATGCACACAATAGTTGCATTGGGAAAGTACTTCGGCAATTTGCGCGGCATGTAAATGATCTGTTCTCAGGTCGTCCAGCTGGTGTTCCAGTGCGTAAATTCCGGCTGCCGCCAGCACACCTGCCTGCCGCATACCTCCACCCAGCACTTTCCTGATTTTTCGGGCCTTTACGATGGTTGCTTTACTTCCTGCAAGCAGCGCTCCCGCAGGACAACCTAATCCTTTGGAAAGACAAAGGGTTGTTGTATCCATCAGCTGTCCGAAAAAAGACATGGGTAAATTGCCGGCGATGGATGCATTGAACAACCGGGAGCCGTCCATATGCAGTTTGAGGCCATTGCTGCGGGCTGCATGTGCCGTTGCTTCCAAAACGTCTGGCGGATAGACACTGCCGCCTCCCTTGTTGCAGGTATTTTCCAGACAAACCAAGGTGGTAGCCGGCTTATGAATATCCGTTGGATTGATATTGGCCAGAATATCATCCGCCTGCAGCAGACCTCGCTCGGTGGTGATGTATCGTATACTGCATCCGCTCAGATAGGCATATCCGCCTACTTCGTAGTTGTAGATATGAGCCAGCCTGTCGCAAATGATTTCATCCATGGGCTGGGTATGCACCTTGATGGCGATTTGATTGCACATTGTGGCTGTAGGGCAAAATAAGGCTGCCTCCGTTCCCATCAGTTGGGCTACATCTGCCTCCAGTTGATTTATCGTAGGGTCTTCCTGAAATACATCATCTCCCACTACAGCTTCCTGCATGGCTTTTCGCATTCCGGCTGAAGGTTGCGTAAAGGTGTCACTTCTTATGTCTACTCTCATAATCTTGAACTTAGCTGATCGATAAACGATTGAAAAATGCGGAAATCCAGTAAACACGGTATTACCAAACCGAATACCGCACCAAAAAGGTGGGCATCATGGTTAATGTTATCTGATTGTCGCTGCGACATATAGACCGTATAGATGAGATACAATACTCCAAAAATAATGGGAGGCAGCGTAATGGGCAGGAAGAGGAGTCCAATACCGCCTTGCCACGGATTGATAACTATACTGGCAAATACAATCGCTGATACAGCGCCGGATGCTCCCAGCGATCGGAACATCGCATTGTTGCGGTGTTTAAAATAAGAGGGAAGATCGGCCGCCACCATTCCGCCTATGTAAAGCAGTAAATAAACCAGACGTCCTTTTTCGACAAAATAAGCAGGTAGAAAATAGTCCTCGAGTAATTCTCCAAATATATATAATACATACATATTTACAATCAGGTGCAACCAGTCTGCATGAATGAAACCGGAGGTGAGGAAACGATACCATTCATTTCTCGCTTGGATGGCATAAGGATAGAATAATGCCTGTCCTTTCATTGCCGGGTTATTGAAAGCCATGATGGAAGTCACGGCGGTTAGTATCATAATTAGGAGCGTGATAGACATTAGCTGTGGTGGTAAGGTTCGTTATTGATAATCGTGAAGGCTCGATACAATTGTTCGAGGAAAATAAGCCGAACCATCTGATGTGTAAAGGTCATAGGACTCAGGCTGATACTTTCTGCCGCTGCAGCGCGCACTGCAGGCGAAAACCCATACGGGCCACCGATGACGAAGCAGACTTGCCTTGTTCCCGTTTCCCGCAAGGTCTCCACATAATTCGAAAATGATACGGAGTCCAGCGAAGCACCGCCGGCATCCAGTAATACCATTCGCTCCTGAGGGGCCATATGTTTCAATATTGCTTGTCCTTCTTTTTCCATCTGCACCGCTTCCGGTGTTTTTGTTCCTGTTGCTACCTGCATTTCGCGGTATTCAAATGCATTGTAGCGGGAAATGCGCGCGATATAGTCATCCATCAGGGCGGGGTAGTGTTTGCCCGAAGTTTTACCTATTGCAAGTAAGCGCAGTTTCATTAATAGGGTGCCTAAATTATGGGGGTAAATCTATGACTATTTTAAAGGAATAAGCGGCTCAAAAGCGTTTATATCCTGAACCCTATGCGCTATCTTTAGGTGGTGAAAAAGTGGTTATGGGTAATGATAGTCGCATGTGCGGGTTGCTCCGGGCAACAGCAACAGCTTGATTACTATACCCAACTGCTTTGTGATTGCGGTCAGCCGGTCATTGAATGGAAACAGCAGCTGCAGTCCAATCCTTCTTTGTTGAATAAAGGAGGAGAAGTAGAACAGGTGCTAAGGGAATGTCTGCAAGAAGGTGCCACGCATTATCCTGATCTGCGCGCCGATACAACTTTCATACTGGACCTTGCCGTAGCTATTAATGAGCAGTGCCCGGAAATCAATACTTCCGTCAATGCGATGCTGCTGATTCTGGCAGGAGAAAAGTAAAAGACTTACATAGGACGCTCGTACTGGCAGCATTCATGCAAATCGCTGTAAGCTTCATCGCTGGACCTGGCCAACTCAGTGTCATAGCCTGACGCGGCAATGATCTGATGCAAGTCTTCCTGTGCGAGTTGTACCGAATCATACCTGATTTCTATCATTTTAGTCTCCTTATCCCAGTCGGCGAAGTAGATGCCTTCTTTTTCCAGACTTCCTTCAATGGTTTTTTCACACATACCACAGTTGCCATACACTTTAAAAGATACGGTAGTTGCATTTTTCTCTCCGCCACAGGCAACAAGGAGCAGGAGAGAGCAGCATGCTGTCAGGAACACTTTCATAAAAATGAATTATAGAATTTTCATAAATCGATCCCAGCGGATGGTACCAAATCGCTGTAATAAACCCACCTTGCTATCCCAGCTCCACCACACCATACTGGCCTTTCCAACAACATGGTCTTCAGGAACAAAACCCCAAAACCGTGAGTCCAGAGAGCGGTGCCGGTTATCTCCCATGAGCCAGTAGTAATTCATTTTAAATGTATAGCTGGTTAGTGGTTTGCCGGAAAGGTAAGGATAGCCTTTACTGTCGTAGGTAATATCATTGTCTTCATAGAACTCAATAATGCGCTGGAAGAAAGGATAATTTTCAGCAGTGATGTCAATGGTTACTCCTTTCTTGGGAATCCAGATGGGTCCGAATTCATCAATACTGTTAAGTTGTACATCCGGATTATTGGGATAGTAGCGCGCCGGGATATAATCGCGATTGTCCGGTCCCGGAATTTTTCCTTTGTAAATAGGTTCTACTTTATCCACTGAAGGGTTATTGCTAAAGCGTTCGGCTGTTTCCTTGTCCATGTTGACCAGCACATACACCTGGTTGTCGGTATACAATCCCTGTCCATCATAATCCATCAGGTTAACTCCCTGGTCAGCGAGGTATTCTTCCGGAACTGTTATGTTAGGTTTGAAAATGATTCTATAGGATTTTTGCTGGTGCTCAGCCGCAAATGCTTTTTCTCCATTGATATACAGAATGCCATTCACCACCGCCAGGGAGTCACCGGGAACTCCCACGCAGCGTTTGATGTAGTTCTCCCGCTTATCGATAGGCCTGGTGCCAATCTGATCGGGACGCGGAACAAACCCTTTTGGATTGGCGCGTTTCATATCATAGTAATCCTGATCGGCAATGGGCTTGAATATGGTGTCTCCCTCAGGGAAATTAAAAACTACCATGTCATTGCGCTTGAGTTGCTGGAATCCCGGAAAGCGCATGTAGGGCAACTGGATAATTTCACTGTAGGCCTTGGTTTTGATGAGTGGCATCGTATGGTGCGCAAACGGAAAGGCTACAGGTGTGATGGGGATTCTCGGACCATAGTTCACCTTGCTCACAAAGAGAAAATCACCCGCCAGCAATTCACCTTCCATGGATGTTGTGGGGATGGTATATGCTTCAAAAACAAAAGTTCGAACAAAGGTGGCAGCAATAACGGCGAATGCAATGGCGTCTGCCCATTCCCTGCCGGCACTTTTTTTCTGGTCTTTGTAAACCTCAGCAGGTATGCCCAGGTATTTTACGTTTTCGTTGAATCCCAGTATCGGAAAATAAATCCAGGGTATCAGCATACCACCGACACCAGCCCAGAAACTGTCTTTACCGTATGCCCGTACCAGCTCTGCGGCCATCAGAAAAATCATGACAGCGTTGATTATCGGCACGAATATCAAAGCGAACCACCAGATGGGTTTGCCAATCAGTCGGGTGACAATGTACACATTGAGAAAGGGTACTATTGCTTTCCATCCTGCATGCCCCGCTTTTTCAAAAAGTTTCCACAAGCCGATATGCAATGCAACAGCTGCAAGCGAGAGTATTATGGTAAGCGTAATAGGTATATTGGATTCCATGCTGCAAAATTAGGTTTATCTATCAACTGATTAACGCGTGTCAAAAGTATATCATTTACTATGATTAACGATTATTAACCATAGCGGGATTCCTGTACATATGGAGCCATAGCGGACCGGAGCTGGATGTATAAACAGGCGTCCAGTTGTTCTTTATGCGCTCTGAGGTGCCGTAAGGGATTTCATTCATGATATTGGATAAGAGGATGTAATCTGCCCGCTCAATGTGCTGCGTATCGATTTGGGTGCTTTGCAACTGGTCTGTTTCGAGGTTGGTCCAGAAGAAGCTGTGGTATTCCGGAAAACCCGACCAGATAACGGGTCTGGATGCATCCGTTTCTCCCAGGTTCAACTGATGGTGAATGTCAGGACGCAATTGCGTGCTGTAAAATAAATGCACCAGCGTGGCATCGTGGGCATAGCCAATTCTTTTGCTCCATATATCGCTGTACACAAAGAAGTGAGAAGCCGTCATCCAGGTAAGGGTTATCGCCCAAATGACATTTCTGAAGCGCACCGCAACCAATTCTCTCGCAGCCAAGACCAGGGTTACCATCTGTAACAAGAGCAGGTAGCGGTTGGTAATTGGATTGGCGAAGGGCAGCAGTGCCAGGAGCAGTAGACCCAGCAGCAGGATCCACCACCAGTGAAGGGGTGTTAATTGCCTTGCCTTAACCGCTTTCGCTGCATTCCAGATAGCCATCAACCATACGGGTAGCATACCAAATTCCAACAAGCGTAAACCAAAGACGGCGCCACCTAACAGTAGCTTATCCGGGCCAACCAGTGCCCGGTGTTCCACCCACGGTGATGCATCATGCGATAGCGCCCAGCCGGTTGCACGCCAATGATATACATTCCATAGCAGGAAAGGGAGGAGTACCAGCATGTAGCGAAAAGACATGCGAAGCAGATTTGCCAATGAGATCGGACGGTAAATGGCCAATTCACATAATCCGATTGCGCCCAACAATACCAGCCCCCGCAGATTGGTCAGTAAAAGTAGGGCACTCATGATGGTCATGCCGGTCCATTGCTGTCGGTACATGTACCACCAACTCCCAAGAGCAAACAACCATAAAAAAGGTTCTGTGCCGGGACTTACGGAGTGCGCAAGTATCGTTGGTTGTAATAAATATAAGCTCAGTGCTATCAGCAGGCCTTTGTCGTCGAGAAACTCCCTGCAGATGCGGAAAAAATAATAGGCGGCGCCGGCAACAACCGGAAATAGCGCCAGGTGCGTAACTGTTAAAGAAACACCCCATAATTTCCACCATACCGCAAGGTAAAGGGCTGACAGGGGCGGGTGCCCGGTATCGAGGGCTTCCGGAAGCAGGAAAGAGCGGAAGTTGCTCTCCAGCAGATGCAGTGCCGGAAAGCTCAGCAATGTACTTTGGTCGCTAAAAAAAGGGACCTGACTGCCGGCTAGCGTAGTTGCCCCTGCAAGGAAGGCAAACAGAAATGCTGGATTTACTTTGAAAAATCTGCTCATATCGAAAGTCCAAAGATACTATCCTTGTGCTGTCAATTTGACAGTCATTCTTCGTATTTTTGCAGTATGTACGATAATAATCCTACACTGGATGCCCTGAGGCAGGAGCCCTTGCCGGAAGATAAACAAGGAGAGGCGCTTCAAAGTCCTCATTTGGAGACTGCAGCTACAGGACGCAAGTTCTATATTGAAAGCTATGGTTGTCAGATGAATTTCAGCGACAGTGAAATTGTCGCTTCTATTCTGCATGAACATGGTTTTGGACTGACCAATAACTATCTGGATGCCGACCTCATTCTGTTGAATACCTGCGCTATTCGCGATAATGCAGAGCAAAGGGTGCGCAACAGGTTGCAGGAGTTGCGTGTGGTGAAGCAGCGCAAACCGGATGCTATGATTGGTATGCTGGGCTGTATGGCGGAGCGCCTCAAATCCAAGCTGGTGGAAGAAGAGCAACTGGTAGATATTGTATGTGGTCCCGACGCCTATCGCGATCTGCCATTATTGGTGGAGAAAGCTGACGAAGGTCAAAAGGCCGTGAATGTGCTGCTTTCGCGGGAGGAAACTTATTCTGACATCGCCCCTTTGCGGCTCGATGCCAGCGGAATCACCGCTTTTATTTCGATTATGCGGGGCTGCGATAATATGTGCTCTTTCTGTGTGGTTCCTTTTACCAGAGGCAGGGAACGCAGCAGAAATGCTTTCACTATTGTGGCAGAAGCGCAGGAGCTATTCGATAGAGGATACAGGGAAGTGACCCTGCTGGGACAGAATGTGGACTCTTACAAATGGGTAAACCCCTCCACCGAAGCAACGGTCAGTTTCGCTGAACTGCTGGTAATGGTGGCACAGGTGCATCCCGACCTTCGTGTTCGCTTTTCTACTTCCCATCCAAAAGATATCACAGATGAAGTACTGCATGCTATGGCTGCGCATGAAAACATCTGCAATTATATCCATCTTCCGGTGCAGTCGGGCAGTACAACAGTGCTGGAAAGAATGAACCGCACCTATACCCGCGAATGGTACCTCGAGCGCATTGATGCTATTCGCCGGATTGTTCCCGATTGCGGCTTGTCTACCGATATCATCACAGGTTTCTGCGGTGAAACAGAGGCTGATCATCAGGAAACACTCAGCATCATGGAATTGGTGCAGTTTGATATGGCCTACATGTTTTTCTACAGTGAACGACCCGGTACACTGGCAGCCAGAAAATACGCGGATGATGTACCTGAGGAGGTTAAGAAAAGAAGGTTGAATGAAGTGATTGCGCTGCAAAACAAATATTCTGCTTTGCAATACAGCAGGGATATCGGAAAAACCTTCAAAGTGCTGGTGGAGAAAAGGTCCAAACGGTCAGAAAAAGACATGTGCGGCCGCACCGATCAGAATAAAATGGTTGTTTTTCCTAAAGGCAATACACAACCCGGCGATTACGTCTACGTTACTATTAAGTCTGCCACATCTGCAACGCTGATTGGAGAGCTGGCGCCACAAGGCTGAAGTAATGGTTTAAAGAAATCTTCATGAGTGACGATATAAGAAGTATAAAACAACGGTTTGGCATCATAGGCAATTCGCCTGAACTCAATTATGCACTCAGCATTGCTGCCCGGGTAGCACCTACCAACCTCACCGTTCTAATTACAGGAGAAAGCGGTGTAGGTAAGGAGATATTTAGCCAGATCATTCACCAGTACAGTGTGCGCAAGCACGGCCCCTTCATCGCTGTGAACTGCGGGGCTATTCCCGAAGGAACCATAGATTCTGAATTATTCGGACATGTAAAAGGATCTTTTACCAACGCAGTAGATGACAGAAAAGGTTACTTCGAAACTGTCAATGGAGGCACCATTTTTTTAGATGAGATAGGGGAGATGCCATTGGGTACGCAGGCCAGGCTATTGCGTGTGCTGGAATCCGGTGAGTTTATTCGGGTGGGGTCTTCGAAAGTTCAAAAAACAGAAGTGAGGGTCGTCGCAGCAACTAATGTGGACCTGCACCGCTTCATTAAAAACGGCAAGTTCCGGGAAGATCTCTATTATAGGCTTAATACAGTACCCATCAAGGTGCCTGCACTCAGGGAACGCAAAGAGGATATTTACCTGCTGTTCAGAAAGTTTGCAACGGACTTCGCCGAGAAATACAGGATGCCGGCTGTGCAGCTGGATCAGGGCGCCATCGATATCCTCACCAATTTTTCATGGCCGGGTAATATTCGTGAGTTGAAAAATGTAGCAGAGCAAATTTCTGTTCTTGCTACCGATAAGATTATTTCGGCGGCAGACATGCTTCAGTTTCTTCCTGCTGTTCCTTCCAACTTACCGATGGTCCAGCCCAAATCCGACAGCGAGTCTACATCTTTTTCAGAACGGGAGATCATGTATAAGATTCTTTATGATATGAAGAATGATCTCAATGATTTGAAGCAGTTTGTGCTATCTATGGCAGAGGCGAATGAATTGAAAACAGACTTACACTCGGTGCAACAATTATTCGATGAACAGGAACAGCGTTTGCCTGCGGTTACCGATCCTATGCATGAAAGAAGGCCAATCGTAATTGATCAGCCAAAAGCCTATCCGGTTGATCTGGTGGAAGAAAATCTTTCCTTGGCTGACAAGGAAAAGGAGCTGATAGTAAAAGCGCTGAAGAAGCACAGGGGTAAAAGAAAAGACGCCGCACTGGATTTAGGTATTTCCGAGCGCACCCTCTACCGAAAAATAAAAGAATATGAACTGGATTAATAGAAGGCGATGGAGCGCTCCGGTTTCCCTGGGCTTTTTATTGGTCACGGCCTTTCTTTGGCAAGGGTGCTATACGTTTAATGGTAACCGGATTCCCGAAGAAATTGAAAGCTTCACGATTAATTTTTTTACGAATCAGACCAACTTTGTCGTTCCGTCTTTGAGTCAGACTTTCACTGAAGCGCTAAAAGATAAAATGGCAGCAGAGACACGGTTGTATCTGAAGGACAGAGGCGGAGACTGGGAATTCAGTGGTGCAATTGTGCAATACCGCAATACGCCTATGGCGCCTACCGGAAATGAAACTACAGCCCTCAACCGACTTACCATTGGCGTTAAGGTAGATTTTGTAAACCATAAGAACGAAAAGGAAAACTGGAGTCAGACATTTACCCGATTTGAAGATTTTGAAGCTACGCAATCGCTGGCAGAGGTGGAGCAGGAATTGATCCGTCTTATTACTATTCAATTAGTAGATGATATATATTTGAAGGCAGCTTCCGACTGGTAAGCATGGAAACTTTAGAACTACATAGTCTTATTCACGATAATGCCCTATTGCAACAGGCGTCCAATGATGCATTGAAGTCTGTTATGGAGCAACACCCGTGGTATGCTTTGCCCTATGTACTGCTGGCTAAAAAGGCATTTTTGGAGCAGGACCCCCAATACGAATATTGGCTGGCAGCCGCAGCAGCGAGAGTGCCGGACAGGAATGTGCTGATGCAAATCATGCAGGGCGACAACAAAGCGGCAGAAGCGGAGGGATCGGAAGTCCAGGCACCTGAGGCAGTACAGGAATCGGCAGAAATTAATTTAGCGGAAATGGAGGAACCATTGAGAGAAGAAGAGCAGCACAACCACCAACAGGAAGCTGAACAAGAAGATCCGGTTTTCGAATACGCCCCATATGAAATGGAGCTCCAGAAGGCCATTCTGGACCTCGAGAAATCGGGAAAGGGAGCAGCGTTGCCCAATTTCCCTGTAGAACCGGCAGAGGAAACGACAGCCGGTGCCGATATGCAGCTTTCTATGCATACAGACGGGATGCACAGCTTCAGCGAGTGGCTGCACCTGTTAACGGGTGATTCCATGGTACAGCTGGTTCCGTATTCTTCGGCCCGTCGCCCATTGAAAGTATCGAGCAAAGGCATGCTTGTTCATCAGGATGGGGCGGATGCAGAGGATGCTGCAGAGGATTTTACAGAATGGGAGGCGAAAGAACTTGCGCGAAAGAGCTCGCAACTGGGTGAAGGTGTTATCTCAGAAACGCTGGCAAGTATCTTCGTACAGCAGGGAAAGCCCGAAAAAGCGATTGAGATTTATAAGCAGCTGGGTTTGAAATACCCGGAAAAAATAAGTTACTTTGCAGGCCTTATTCTGGATATAAACAAGAAGTAACATGTTTACCGTTATCGTCATATTAGCTTTGGTTGTTTGCGTGGTACTGGCTTTTGCCGTTTTAATTCAAAATCCCAAGGGAGGAGGCCTGAGCGGCACTTTCGGCGGAACTGCCAACCAATTGTTTGGTTACAAGCGCACCAGCGATGATATTGAGAAAATTACCTGGGGACTGGGTATCGGTCTGATGGTATTGTGTCTCGCTTCAGTGGCATTCAAACCAACTGCAACTATTAACCAGGCCAACACGCCTTTCTCCGATCAGGCACCACAGCCTGCATCTGACTTCCAGACATTGCCTTCCAATACGGAAGATCTGCCTGCTGCTACCGGAAATGAAGAAGGTAGTGCAGAAAGTGATGGCAATGAGGAATTGCCTAACTAATATTTGAACTGAATATAGAGAAAGCCGGGTATTGTATCCGGCTTTTTTATTGTAATGGCTTGCGCGGTTGGATGCCTTTCTTTGTCTCGTACTCTTGAATGATGATTTCCAGCATGGGATTATCGCTGGGCGAATAGCCACGCTTCAAATCATAACCGTACATTTTCCCCAGATTGTTCCACCACCATGCTGTACTCCCGCTTTTTACATCTTTCAATAGGTCGTACAAAGACATGCCGGTGTTCCGCTCTATGATCTTAATAAGCACAAGTCCCTCGGTTCGAGACATGTTTTTCAGGCGGTCCTCAAAGTTCTCTTTCAACTCCTTCTCCATCTTTTTTCGGTACTTTTTGCTTTCCCGCCGTTTCATGGTGGCCGTTTCGCTGTTTACTTCGTAAAAAAGCGCTGTCGCGGTATCTGCCAGAGGGTAAACTTTCCTAACCACATACTCATACCTGTTGAAGTTGTAATTCTTCAGGTTGCGTGCTTCAATCGTAACAGTATCCAGAAAGAGGTGATAAATGGTGTCTTCGGCAGACTTTTCCTTCTTAAAGATGCCAATCTGTGCCTGCGCCGGACTGCCGGCGGCTATACCCAGAGTAAGGGCAATAACCATTATTGTGTTGCTTCGCATGTGCTTATAAATCATTCAAGAATTGTACCGTTTATTCCGGATAAAAGGCTGGTGGTATGTTGCAATGCTTTCTCTCCATCTGTTATTGCCGCCTGACCCAGAAAGTAGTGCAAGGTGTCAGCAGCAGGAAAAACTGCATGCAGCCTTAATGCCTCTGATTTTCCCTTGTATACCCAGGTAGGGAGGTAGCCGACATCACTGATTCGTACGCTACCGGATTGCAGGTTTTTTTCTATGCTTAAGCGGTAGATAATGCCTTCATCGGTGTATTCATCCTGCTGGTTGGAAATGAAATTTCCCATTGACCATGCGATGAAGCCTGTGTCAACATTTGACTTTCCGGATACGAACCTTCCGGCAGGTTGCAATACATGCGGGTGGCTACCCAGGATGATATCTGCACCATTTTCCATCGCAACTCGGGCATAGTGTTGCTGATAGTCGTCGGGTGCCCGTTTGTACTCCTGCCCGAAGTGGTAAACTACTACTACGATATCAGCATTAGATGACTTTGCGGCAGCTATATCCCGACTAATGAGTTCGCCATCAATAGGGTTGACCATCCATTCCTTTCCCGCAGGCAGCATTTTCCCATTAGTGGAATAGGTGTATGCAAGGAAAGCTATGCGGATACCGTCCATCTCTTTGATAAACGGTGACCTGTCCTCCTCCCTGGCGTAGGTGCCGGTATGGTCCATGCCCAGACTATCCAGCACTGCCAATGTTCGGATGATACCTCTTTCTCCGGTATCGTTGGAATGGTTATTAGCTGTTACCAGCATATCGAACCCGGCAGCCTTCACACCTGCTACGTAGTCGTCAGGAGTATTGAAGTCGGGATAACCACTGTAAGGTAGCCTTGTTCCAGCTAATGTTGTTTCAAGGTTTCCAATCATGTAATCTATACCTGCAATATAGGGCTCGACATAGGCAAAGCAGCCTGAAAAATCATACCGTCCGTTACCCGTTGAAGCATATTTGAATTGTGTGCTATGACACATGAGGTCGCCGGTGGCGCCGATGGTAACGACAACAACACTGTCTGTTTGCTCCCGGGTGCTGTCCTCCGCCTGAACCAAGACGGTTACCTGTTCGGGGGTATGACTGCTGATATAAGATTGCAGGACAAGTGAAAGCACCAGTGAAAGCGAAATCAGTTTCATAAAAGGATTACATTTCGCTGGTTACCAGCAAGTTGATGTTGTTGTACTTGAGGTCGAATTTTTGACCTAAGTATTCATTGGTAAGATGCCCTTTGTAAATATACACACCATGGCGAATGCCTTCATTGTACCGGACCAGATGTTCCAGCCCGCCATAATCTGAGAACTTCAGCAAGGTATTGGTAACGATATTGCTGATGGAATAGGAGGCTGTTCGCGGCACTCGGGAGGGAATATTAGGAACACAGTAATGAATGACATCGTGTTTAATATAAGTGGGTTGCGCATGCGTGGTGACTTCGCTGGTTTCAATACAGCCCCCCTGATCTATACTCACATCAATGATTACAGAGCCCGACTTCATTTCCATTACCATAGCTTCTGAAACAATGATTGGCGTTCTTCCCAGTTCGCTGTGAATAGCACCTACCAATACATCAGCTGTCCGAATATCTTTTAAGAGGGTTTTAGGATTGATTACCGAAGTATATACCCTTGCACCGATATTGTTTTGAAGCCGAGATAATTTATATACATTATTATCGTATATTTTTACCGTGGCACCTAATCCGATGGCAGCTCTTGCCGCGAATTCACCCACCACACCGGCTCCCAGAATGAGAATCTGAGTAGGTGGTATCCCTGACAACCCACCCAGTAAGATGCCTCTTCCGGGTTTGTAAGTAGCCAGCAATTCAGAGGCAATCAGTATAGAGGAGCTACCGGCAATTTCACTCATACACCGCACAAAAGAATAAGTGTTTGACTCATCCTGTATGTATTCAAAAGCCAGTGCGGTAACCTGTTTGCTAATCAGCTGAGTGATGATCTCTTTCTTTAAAGTCGGAAGGTGCAATGGCGAGATAATGGTCTGATTGGTATGCATTAACTCCATATCCTGTGCCGAAGGGGGAGCCACTTTGATTAGTATATCAGCTTCATAGACCTCTTTCTTATCGTATACGATGCGCGCTCCTGCTTCGGAGTAATCCTTGTCGCTGAAACGGGATGCTTCTCCTGCCTTGCTTTCTATAACCAGACGATGGCCATTGTTGGTTAGGGTTTCGACAGATTCTGGTGTAAGTGGCACCCTGTTCTCATAGAAGCTGTTTTCTTTAGGAATACCGATGAAAAGTCGCCCCTGTTTCTTGTCGCTCTCCAGCATTTTTTCCATCACCATCAATCCGGCTTTGGAGGCCAGTTCTGAGGTTACCGACTTGGATGAATTGCCACTCATATTACTAAATTAACCAATCTGTCGTTATTCTCCATAATCTCAATGTCTATTTTTCCCAGGGGATGTTCCTTCAGCCATTTTTCCGCAATGGAGGGCCATTCAATGAACACATAGCACGGACTGTACAGGTAATCCTCAAAGCCAATTTCCAGCAGTTCTTCGGAGCGCTCCAGCCGGTAGAGGTCGAAATGATAGATTCTTACCGGGTCACCGTACTCCTGCAGGATGGCAAAGGAAGGGCTGGATATGATTTCATCCACACCGAGGACTTTCCCCATGGCTTTGACAAGACTTGTCTTGCCGCTGCCCAAATCGCCTTCCAGCGTGAAAAGGCGCAATGACGGGAATGATTGCACTATGGTTGCTGCAATCGCGTCCAGATCGTCTACCTTTTCTGCCAGCCACTGGTGCTTCATAAGGCAAAATTAGAGCAAGAATTTCAGGTTACCGCTGTTATGTTTTGTACACAGCGAAAGGGATAATCATTTCTTCCAGACTTATGCCCCCGTGCTGGAAGGTATTTTTGAAATAGTTGACGTAATAATTGTAATTATTGGGGTAGGCAAAGAAGGAGTCCCCTTTGGCAAAAATGTAAGAAGAACTCACGTTGTTTCGTGGCAATCCTGCGGCCTCCGGTGATTTTACTTCCAATACATCCTTCTTGTTGAACTGCAGATTTTTACCGCTCTTGTAGCGCAGATTGGTGGTAGCATTTCTGTCGGCTATTACCTTCGACGGACTGTTGACCCGGATGGTTCCGTGATCGGTGGTAATAATCACTTTAACCTTCTTTTCAGCAATCTTCTTCAGTGCAGTAAAGAGGGGAGAATGATCGAACCAGGAGCGGGTGATGGAACGGTAGGCTGTTTCATCGCTGGCCAGTTCTTTAAGTACTTCCATCTCTGTCCGCGCATGCGACAACATATCTACAAAATTATAAACAATAACATTCAAATCGTTATTCATCAGATTCAGGATATTATCCTGCAGTGTTTTTCCTTCCATGTGGTTCACCACCTTGGTATAGGAAAATTTGATATCCAATCTGTTGCGCACAATATTATCTTTCAGGAAATCCTCTTCATGCATATTTTTCCCTCCTTCCTCATCATCATTCACCCAGTGTGAAGGCATTCTTTTTTGAATTTCGGAAGGGAGGAGGCCGGCAAAAATGGCGTTGCGGGCGAATTGTGTGGCTGTAGGAAGCATACTGAAGTAGCAGGATTCCTCCACCAGTTTGAACATCTCTGCAAAGAGCGGCTCTATCGTTTTATATTGATCATATCTGAGATTATCGATAACAATCATGAAGACAGGCACGTCCTTTTCTAATAATGGGAAAACCTTGGTGCGCATCAGCGTATGCGACATGATGGGTGCATCTTTCGATTGATTGCCCAGCCAGCCCATGTAATGCTTGTCAATGAATTTTCCGAATTCAGTATTAGCTTCCGTTTTTTGAGATTGCAAAACTTCTTTCATTCCTGATGCTCCTGCTTTGTCCAGTTGCAACTCCCAGTAAACCAGTTTTTGATACAGGTCTATCCAGGTGGCACTGTTCAGATTGTCTTGCAGGCTAAAGAATATATTCTGGAATTCCCGTTGATAACTTTGATCCGTGCGCTCATTCACCAGTCGTTTATTGTCTGTCAGTTTCTTGATGGTCAGCAATATCTGTTGTGATTTCACGGGTTTAATCAGATAATCGCTGATTTGAGAACCGATTGCCTCCTCCATCAGGTTTTCGGTTTCATTTTTAGTAATCATCACAATCGGGATATTCGGTCGCTTCTCTTTTATTTTCTGGAGGGTTTCCAGGCCCGATAAACCGGGCATCATCTCATCCAGAAAAATCAGGTTGATTTCGGGATCCATGCAGTGGTCCAGTGCGTCCTGACCATTGCTGACCGGCTCTACTTCGTACCCCTTTTCTTGCAGAAACAGGATTTGTGGTTTCAGCATCTCAATTTCGTCGTCGGCCCACAAAATTCTGATATTACTCATTATCTATATATTTTTGTTGTTTCAGGTAAAGTTACAGGTTAAAGGTGCAGAATTGAATAAACGTAAAATCTTGAACGACCCGGTCTACGGGTTTATTACCATTTCTCACGAATTAATTTTTGATCTCATCGAGCACCCACTGATGCAGCGGATGCGGCGCATTCAGCAATTAGGCCTTTCCAATCTTGTATATCCGGGTGCTCAACATACACGTTTTCACCATGCGCTCGGCGCAGTGCATCTGATGAGTAAAGCCATTCAAACACTGCGCAGCAAGGGGCAGGATATTTCGGAGGCGGAGGCGGAGGCAGCAACAGCAGCTATATTATTGCATGATATTGGCCATGGTCCGTTTTCCCATGCACTCGAAACTGCCATAGTTTCTCATGTAGGACATGAAGATATTTCACTCCTCATTATGCAGGAACTCAACAAGGAATTGCATGGAAGACTGGATCTGGCGATACAGATTTTTACCGGCCAATACAGCAAGCAATTTCTGTGCAACCTGGTTTCCGGACAACTCGACGTTGACAGGCTAGATTACCTGATTCGCGACAGTTATTTTACCGGCGTTCATGAGGGAGTCATTGGTTATGACAGGCTGATTGAAATGATGGATGTGGTGGGGGATGAGCTGGTAATCGAGCAAAAAGGCATCTATTCTGTAGAAAAGTTTATCGTATCAAGGCGCTTAATGTACTGGCAGGTGTATTTACACAAAACAGTTTTGTGCGCCGAACAAATGCTGATACGGATTCTTCGAAGGGCGAAATACCTGGTGAGGGCCGGAATGCAACTGGAGGCTACCCCTGCATTGCATTTCTTTCTCAAAAACGATGTAGACCGCCATAGCTTTGTCTCGGGTAGCGCTGCACTCGGGCATTTTGCTATGCTCGACGACAGCGATATATATGTGGCCTTGAAATACTGGATGAACAGCAAAGATCAGGTGCTTTCCTTGCTGAGCAGGGCTTTGGTCAATCGCCAGCTTTTTAAGATTGAAATGGGAAATGAGCCCATTCCTGCAGCTAGGATTAAGGAAGTAACGGCACAGGTGAAACGGCATTACAACATAGAAGACGATTTTGACCTCCAGTACTTTGTTTTCCATGAAACCACCAGCAATAGTGCTTATCGGCTGGGCGACAAGAATATCCGGATACGCAAGAAAGACGGCAGTCTGGCCGATGTCACAGAAGTCTCCGATCACCTCCATTTGGCAGCCTTAGCCGATACTGTAGTAAAGCATTATCTTTGCTACCCAAAGACGCTGCCCCAACCATGAAGATTTCAGCAGAAGAATTATGTGCCTTGCTCCATGGCTCCCTGGAAGGGGATGGGTCAGTGATGATAGAGAAGCCCGCCAAGATAGAAGAAGGCAGCATCGGTGATGTGTGCTTTCTGGACAGTCCTAAGTATTTAAAGTTCGCTTACTCTACCAATGCTTCGGTGCTGGTTATCGATGAATCGATGGTGTTGGAAGCTCCTGTAAAGCCTACTTTAATCAGGGTGAAAAATGTGCGCGCGAGTTTTGCATCTATACTGGAAACTTATCAAAGACAGGCACAAAAAACGGCGTTTTCAGAAAATGGTAACAAACACCTTGCCTTTATACATCCTACGGCAAAAGTGGACGCCACTGCTAATATTGCCCCTTTTTGCTATGTGTCGGAAGGCGTTATTATTGGTGAGCATACGACGATTTATCCGGGTTGCTATATTGCTCCGAATGCGCAGATTGGAAAAAGCTGCTCCATTTTGGCTTCAGCGCAAATACTCCATGACACCATTATTGGTGATCACTGTGTAGTAGGTGCCAATACCGTGATAGGAAGTGATGGGTTTGGGTTTGCCCCGCAGGAGGACGGAACCTTCAGGAAAGTCCCTCAAACAGGCAATGTCATCATAGAAAACCATGTTGAAATTGGTGCCAACACTACCATTGATCGCGCTGTAATGGGGTCTACCATCCTCAGAAGTGGCGTTAAGCTGGATAATCTTATACAAATTGCTCATAACGTAGAGATAGGTGAAAACACCGTTATTGCTGCTCAAACAGGTATTTCAGGAAGTACTAAAATCGGCAGGAATTGTATGATTGGCGGCCAGGTGGGAATTGTCGGGCATATTGAAATTGCCGATGGCACCCGTATCAATGCCCAGAGTGGAGTAGCCAAGACCATCAGAAAGGCAGGCACAGCCATTACAGGGTCTCCGGCATTTGATTACGCTGATGCCATGCGCTCTCAGGTGGTGTTTAAAAGCCTGCCTGATATGCAGCGGCAATTGCAGCAACTACTAAAAAGAATTGAAGACCTCGAATCGGGTAAATAATGGCAGCACAATTGCAACAAACAATCAAGAAATCAGTAACTGTGGCGGGTGTTGGACTGCACACCGGTCAGCAGGTAGAGATGACATTTCATCCGGCACCTCCCAATCACGGTTACAAGTTTCGCAGGGTGGATGTGGCAGGACAGCCTGTGATTGAAGCAGATGCAGATCTGGTAATTGATACTGCCCGTGGAACCACTATAGCAAGAAATGGTGTCAAAGTGAGTACCATTGAACACACACTGGCAGCCCTGGTAGGCATGGGGGTTGACAATGTAATGATTGACCTCAATGCATCAGAAACACCCATAATGGACGGTAGCTCCAAAGTTTTTGTGGAGGCTATCGCAGCCATTGGGCTTGATGAACAGGACGCTGAGCGCGAATGCATAGAAATCAAAGAGAACCTGAGTCTGATGGATGTGGAGCGGAATACCGAAATGATGGTATTACCGGCCGACGACTATCAGGTGACAGTGATGATTGATTTTGATTCCAAAGTATTGGGACAGCAGCACGCCACCTTGAATTCCATGCTGGATTTCAAAACAGAAATTGCGAGCAGCAGGACCTTTTGTTTTCTGCACGAGCTGGAAATGCTGTACGAGAATAACCTCATTCAGGGCGGCGACCTCAACAATGCCATTGTAATAGTAGATAAGGAGGTGAGTCCGAAAGAGATGGAGAAACTGAAGCAAATGTTCCACAAGGAAACTGTTTCAGTGCGCAAAGAGGGTATTCTGAATAACCTGGAATTGCATCATGTAAATGAGCCTGCGCGGCACAAGTTATTGGATGTCATTGGCGATCTCGCTCTGGCAGGAAAGCCCATTAAAGGGAAAGTTATTGCCAACAGGCCCGGGCATTCGGCCAATGTTCAATTTGCCAAGCTGATTAAAAGCTACGCCAAGAACCGCAAGAATATCATGGCTCCGATGTACAATCCGGATGTAGAGCCTATTATCGACATCAACCGTATCAACACCATGCTGCCTCACCGGTATCCTATGTTGCTGGTAGATAAGATCATTGAGATTACTGATAAGTATGTGGTTGGCGTTAAGAACGTTACTTTTAACGAGGGTTACTTCATGGGGCATTTCCCCGGAAATCCGGTGATGCCGGGTGTTTTGCAAATTGAAGCACTGGCGCAGGCAGGTGGTATATTTGTATTGAACCAGGTTGATGACCCTGAAAATTACGATACCTATTTTCTGAAAATTGATAAAGTTAAGTTCAAAAAGAAAGTCCTTCCGGGTGATACGCTCATTTTGAAAATGGAATTAATGCATCCCATCCGTCGAGGTATTTGCGAAATGAAAGCAACTGCTTATGTTGGCAATACACTCGTCACGGAAGGCGAACTCACGGCACAAGTTGTAAAAAGAAGTGTAGCTAAATGAATCAACCCCTAGCATATGTGCATCCGCAGGCTGAAATAGCCGATAGTGTGGTAATTGAGCCATTCGCCTTTATTTCTAAGAATGTAGTGATAGGTGAAGGTTCCTGGATTGGTCCCAACGTAAATATTATGCCCGGGACAAGAATCGGGAAGAACTGCAAAGTTTTTCCGGGAGCTGTTATCGGGGCTATACCTCAAGACCTTAAATACAGAGGGGAAAATACTGCCGCAGTAATTGGCGATGGAACAACCATCAGAGAGTGTGTGACCGTGAACAGAGGAACCAGCTATGCTCAAAAGACAGTCATTGGCAGCAACTGCTTGCTTATGGCTTACAGCCACGTAGCACATGATTGTCAAATAGGCAATAATGTGATACTGGCTAATAGTGTGAATCTGGCCGGTCATGTGGAGATTGAAGACTGGGCCATATTGGAAGGTATGGTGGCTGTACAGCAGTTTATCAGGATTGGCGCGCATGCCTTCATTGCCGGAGGTTCGCTGGTGAGGAAAGATGTGCCCCCTTTTGTTAAAGCTGCTCGTGAGCCTCTGGCATACGCCGGAGTTAATTCAATTGGCCTTAGAAGAAGAGGCTTTTCTCCTGAAAATATCCATCACATTCAGGAGATATATCGTACACTCTTTGTTCGAGGCTATAATATCACAAAAGCTATTGGATTGATTGAAGCGGACTTCAATGCTTCTGCCGAGAGAGATCAGGTACTCACCTTTATACGAAATTCAAAAGGAGGTGTCATGAAGGGCTTCCGTCATATCAGTGAATGAAAATTCAGCTTCAAGGGATTGCTAAACGTTTCAATTACGAATGGATTTTTCAAGGGATAGATTGGTTCTTTGAGGAAGGTAATATCTACGCAATTACAGGCCCTAATGGATCGGGTAAAAGTACCCTACTCAGGATAATAGCAGGTCTGCTCACGCCTTCAGAGGGAACCATACAATGGACGAGCAATGGCAGGGAGATTGCCAGGGAAGACATTTTCAGACAGGTATCGGTTACAGGACCTTATATTGAGTTGATTCAGGAATTTACCTTACGTGAGAATATCGCCTTTCATCACAGTATGAAAGCCTTTAGAAACGATAGCAGTGTAAGAGATGTTATGGAATTAACCGGCCTGGAAAAACACGCGAATAAAACGTTGCGTTACTTTTCATCGGGCATGCAACAGCGACTAAAGACATCACTGGCATTGCTGGCTGATACATCAATTGTGTTGCTCGATGAGCCTGCCACAAATCTGGATGAAGCCGGTGTCGATTGGTATATCGGTTTACTGAATCAGCACCGTGACGGAAGGGTTGTTATCATTGCATCCAATCAGGAGCGCGAATATTCCCCGGCCACTAAGCACTACCGCATGCCCGCCTGATTCAATTAATGCGATTTGAAATCGCTAACCGTCTTATCTATAATGGCGATACATTCCTGCATCTCCTCTTCGTTAATCACCAGCGGGGGCGCAAAGCGGATCTTATCACCATGCGTAGGCTTGGCAAGTAAACCGTTGTTCTTCAGCATCATACAGAAGTCCCATGCATCGCGACCGTGATACCCTTGCACAATGATGGCATTTAATAGTCCTTTGCCCCGGACGTGATTGATGACTTCCTTGTCCATTTTTTCCAGGGCACTACGTAGCATATTGCCCATGTGAAAAGCATTTTCTGCCAACTTTTCGTCAATGAGAATTTCCAGTGCAGTCATGGCTATCTTACAGGCGAGTGGGTTACCTCCAAAGGTGGAGCCATGTTCACCCGGTTTGATGCAAAGCATGATATAATCGTCTGCCAACACAGCTGAAACCGGCAGCATTCCACCGGAGAGTGCCTTTCCAAGTATCAGGATATCGGGCTTAACTCCCTCGTAATCGCATGCCAGCATCTTGCCGGTGCGGCAGAGACCTGTCTGAATTTCATCAGCCATGAACAGCACATTGGCTTCATCACACATTTGAGCCGCTTTCGCCAGATACCCTTCATCCGGCACCACAACACCGGCTTCTCCCTGAATGGGTTCCACCAGCAATCCTGCTACATCGGGATCCTGCAGGTCAATGCTCAGTGCGGGGAGGTCATTATAAGGCACTACCACATAGCCCGGCATGTAAGGACCGAAGTCGGTACGGGAAGAGGGGTCAGTAGAGAAAGAGATGACGCCGCTCGTGCGACCATGGAAGTTGTGTTCTAAAACTATGATCTTGGCCTTGTTGGGGGCGATACCTTTGATCATATAACCCCATTTCCGGCAAAGTTTGATGGCCGTTTCTACAGCTTCGACACCGGAATTCATCGGCAGTACCTTATCAAAGCCGAATAGTTCAGTTATGTATTTTTCATATTCACCAAGCACATCGTTATAAAAGGCACGGCTGGTTAAGGTGAGTTTAGTAGCCTGCTCCTGCATTGCCTGTTGCAGCCTGGGATGACAATGACCCTGATTTACTGCACTGTATGCAGAAAGGAAATCGTAATAATGTTTTCCTTCCACATCCCACACGTGTACCCCTTCCGCTTTGCTCAATACAACAGGAAGCGGATGATAGTTGTGGGCTCCATACTTTTCCTCCAGCTCAATAAAATAATTGGTCGTCAATACTTGCATGTTATGAATTTTCGCTTCTGACAAATGTACTTAATACCGCCTGTATTTTGATGACTAAGGGGTATTATCCTATATACTCAAATTGCCCCTCACTTGTTGCAATCGTCAATTTATTTCCTTCAAATCCTTCCACTCTTCCGATGATACGGGCATCAATCTGAAAGCTTTCTGCAATCTTCACAATCTCCCCGGCAGTAGCAGCATCGGTATATACTTCCAGGCGGTGACCCATGTTGAACACCTTGTACATCTCGCGCAGTGGGGTTTTGCTCTCCTCCCGAATGATATCGAAAAGCGGTGGAGGAGACATCAGGTTATCCTTTATGATGTGCACATTCTGTGTGAAATGGAGCACTTTGGTTTGTCCTCCTCCCGTACAATGTATCATGCCATCGATTTGGGGATAGAAATCATTGAGTATGGTCCGGATAACCGGAAGGTAGGTACGCGTTGGTGCCAGGACCAGTTGCCCCATGTTCACGCCTTCTATGGGCGACGGGTCGGTCAATAATTTACTGCCGGCATAAACCAGAGCTGCATCCGTTTGCGGCGCAAAAGACTCCGGGTATTTATCGAAATACGCTTTGGAAAATACATCGTGACGGGCACTGGTAAGGCCATTGCTACCCATGCCGCCATTGTACCGTGTTTCATAAGAGGACTGACCAAAAGAGGCAAGACCAACGATTACATTTCCTTCGCGGATGTTATTGATAAGGAGTCGGCTTTTTTCCTGGCGGCCAAATGCAGTTATGCCTACATCAACCGTACGGACAATGTCACCAACATCGGCTGTTTCACCACCGCTGTGATGTATCTCAATGCCGTATCCGGCCATCTTTTCGATGAAAGCATAAGTGCCTTCAATAAGTGCTGTTAATACCTCTCCGGGGACCAGGTGCTTGTTTCTTCCGATAGTAGAGGATATGATGAACTGGTCTGTCACACCAACGCAAGCCATATCGTCAAGATTCATCACTAAAGCGTCCTGTGCAATTCCCTCCCAGACTGAAAGGTCACCGGTCTCCCGCCAATACACATATGCCAGCGCAGTTTTTGTTCCTGCCGTATCGGCGTGCATGATATTACAATGGTGTTCACTGCCACCGCTTATATCGGGTAAGATTTTACAGAAAGCCGTGGGGTACAGCCCTTTAGAAAGATTTTTGATGGCGGCGTGCACTTCCTCTTTTTGAGAAGAGACGCCCCGGGAATCATATTTTTCAATCATTGTTGCACAAAAATAAAGAATGATTCCGACCTCTCTTTCCCGGCTTGTAAACACCTGTAAGAATTACAAATCATCATTACCTCCATGGGTTTAGGAGGGTTATATATCATGTCACAAATAGACAGTTATTGCAGTATATTTAGCCTTATTTTTTCTATTTAAGTCACCAAAATTAGATTTCAGCATGTACTTTTGAAATGTAAAATCAACTGTATGAAAATAGTAGTCTTGCTATCGTGTATCGCCCTTCTGGGAGTTTCCTGTTCCACTCCGGAAGAGGAGATAATAGCTACCTATCCGAATATGGTAAAGAATGGTTCTTTTGAAGATCTCTCTGTTGCTGGTGGACTGTGGTCTATGGAAGGTAGTGGAGAAATGCAGATACAGGAGGGGGAAGCTTACGCCGGATGGCGCGCCCTCAAAGTAAACCCTGCTGAATGCACCGAGTTGATGTACAATGAAGATTTGCTGGTAGAGGCAGATGCTACCTATGAAATATCGCTAGCCACCCGTCTTGCCGGAGAAAGTACAGGTTGTTCTGCGGCTTTTTACCTCTACCTTGTACAAGATGGCGAAAATGTACTTGCAGCCAATATCCAACCAGAGAATGCCTGGGAATGGAAGCGCGAAGTGCTTTACCTGTTTACCACTTCCAGTTCGCCTGTTGAGTTCCGCATTATCACAGGCAATACCAATATTGAATTGGATGAAGTTACTTTCAGACGTGTGGCTACTTTGTAGTTGACGCCGTTCCACGGAATTAATAATTTGATAATTATCAGGGGGGATTAAACCGCCTTATTCCATGTATTTTCGTGGGTTACTACCTATTTTGTAGCCGTTTATGGGAAAGAAGGGGAAAGCTGCCGCATTTAAATATATCCACAGGGATATCAGTTGGTTATCGTTTAACGAAAGGGTTTTGCAGGAGGCAGAAGATAAACGTGTGCCGTTGAACGAGCGGGTGCGTTTTCTGGGTATTTTCTCCAATAATCAGGATGAGTTCTTTCGCGTAAGGGTGGCAACCCTAAGGCGCATGGCAAAACTGCAACGCTCTAAAATCAGGGAATTTGAAATCAACCCCACCAAGGTTATCAGCCAGATTCAAAAGAAAATTCTGGTATTGAAAAACAGGTTTGATAATTCCTATCTGGAGATTTTGAAAGAGCTCGAAAAAGAAGATATCTTTTTGTTGAATGAATCGCAATTGTCTGATGAGCAGGGTGAGGTAGTTCGTCAATATTTCAATGACAGTGTCCGACCCAGGCTTTTCCCGATCATGATTGACCAGGAAACGAAATTGCCGGTGTTAAGTGACTCCTCCATCTATCTGGCCGTGCGATTGTTGAAGGAAGGTCAGCTGCCCCGGTTTTCACTTATAGAAGTTCCGGATGGAGAGCCCTCCCGCTTTTTTGTTCTGCCGGATATAGGCAATAAGAAGTTCATCATATTACTCGATGATGTCATTCGCTACAACCTTCGTTCTGTCTATCAGATTTTCGACTTCGACAGAATGGATGCCTATACCATTAAGATTACAAGGGATGCAGAACTGGACATTGACAGTGATTTATCCCAGAGTCTCATAGAACTCATTCAGAAGAGTGTCAAACGGCGTGTCAAAGGAGAGCCTGTGAGGTTCATCTACGATGCCGAGATGCCGCGAGAAATGCTCGACTTTTTTGTCCGAAAGATGAAGTTGCATAAGGACGACGCTTTAATTCCCGGAGCGCGTTACCACAACTTCAAGGACTTTATCAATTTCCCTGACCTGCAGCGGATAGGCTTGCGGTACCGCGTGCATCCACCTGTGGCGCATCCCATGCTGATGCCACATACAAGTGTTTTTCAGGTTGTCAGGAAGAAGGATATCATGCTGCACTTTCCCTATCAGACATTCAACCATGTCATTGATTTTTTAAGGGAAGCGGCCATTAATCCGTCTGTAACGCATATACAGATGACGCTGTATCGCGTGGCCAGCAACTCCAGTGTAGCCTTGTCCCTCATCAATGCAGCTCGCAACGGAAAGCAGGTGACGGTGGTGATGGAATTACAGGCGCGTTTCGATGAGGAGAATAATATCTATTGGGCGAATCGCCTGCAGGAAGAAGGTGTGAAGGTGATATTCGGTGTGAATAAACTGAAGGTGCATGCTAAGTTGTGCATTGTCCGTGAACAGGTGGGTAATACCGAAGTGCACTACGGCATCATTGGAACGGGTAATTTCAATGAAAAGACAGCAAAACTCTATACGGATGTCATGTTGATGACCACCCGGCCATCTATTATTAAAGAAATGAAGATGGTGTTTGGATTTTTTGAAAATCAATATGAAATAGGAGCATATAAAAATATTCTCATGGCTCCTATACATCTTCGAAGGAAACTCCGACAGCTTATCAACAGAGAAATAAAGCATGCGAAGAGCGGCGCTCCTGCCTCTATCTATATCAAAGTGAACAACCTTATTGACCGGGAAATTGTTGCTTTGCTATACGAGGCTAGTAATGCAGGTGTAAAGATTCGACTCATAGTAAGAAGTGCCTGTTCCATTGTTCCTGAGGTGAAAGGAATGAGCGAGAACATCAAAGCCATTAGTATATTGGATAAATTTCTGGAGCACCCCAGGATATTATATTTTCACAATAAGGGTAAAGAAGAGGTATTCATTGGCTCTGCAGATATGATGGAACGAAATATCGATAACAGGGTGGAAGTGCTGGTAAAAGTATTGGATGAAGAAATCCGGCAACAGCTGATTGACATTTTGGAGATACAATGGAAGGATAATATGAAGGCCCGGAATCTTTCACAATATCATTTAAATGAGTACATTCAGCCAGAAAATGAAGATGCTCCTGTGAGAAGTCAGATCGCCATCTATGAATACTTTAAGCACTTTAGTGAATCAGAAACCTAATACCCAAGAGAAGTGAAGTTTGCTGCTATTGATATCGGAAGTAATGCTATAAGGCTATTGTTTGTGAATGTTTATGAAACGAAAAATGGGCCTGTATTCCACAAAGATGAATTACTGAGGGTGCCGGTGAGGTTAGGAGAGGATGCATTTCTTGCAGGAAGAATCTCGGATGAGAAGGTAGAGCAGGTCATTAAGACCATGACTGTCATGCGGATGCTCATCGATATTCACAAAGCCAATGCATATAAGGCATGCGCCACCTCGGCTATGCGGGATGCAGAAAACGGCGCTGAAATATTGCGTCTGGTAAGAGAGAAGGCAGGTATTGAAATTGAAATTTTACCGGGGGAAGCAGAGGCTTCTCTCATCATGCAATACCCACTGAAGCAGGCGGGGATAGACCCCCTGGGTAATTACCTGTATATTGATGTAGGTGGCGGTAGTACAGAATTCGCCTTGCTGAGTGGTGGCGATATGCTGAGGAATTACTCTGCCAACATTGGTACCCTGCGATTGCTCAATGATACAGTTACAGACGATGCCTGGAAAGTATTGATGAAATGGCTCATGGAGGTCAAGGCGGACTTTCCGGGGTTGACCGCCATCGGCGTAGGTGGAAATATCAATAAAGTGATGAAGATGTACGGCAAGCAGGGTAAGCTTTACCTTGCGCCCGCAACGCTTAAAAAGGTAATGGCTTATATCGATGGCTTATCTATGGTAGAAAGAGTAAGAGATCTCGGATTGAAACCCGATAGGGCCGATGTTATCGTTCCTGCTTTGCGCATTTATATCAACGCTTTAAAGTGGGCCGGTATAGACAAGATATATGTACCGAAACAGGGACTTTCTGATGGAATTGTCAACTCGCTGTATAAGAGTTATAAACTTAATATGCAGTAATGGCCGCTTCCAGGAAATTAGTAAGCCCCCAATTTTACATGTAGTAAATTTTGGGGGCTTACTAAGTGGAATTTTCTACTGAATTATCAGTCGTTCAGATCTGCCAATTCCATTGTTGAACACGTAAACTATATATACACCTGGGTTTAGTGTTTGTAAATCCATGTTTATATGATTTGTTCCGGGAGATAACTGTCCCCTGATCGATTCAAGCATCATTTGGCCTTTCAGATCATATATGCTGATCAAACCCTCAGTAGTCTTTGTAGCATAGATTTCAATAGTTGCCCGATCGTTGGCCGGATTAGGGAATATTTTAAATTCACCAATGTAGGATATATCATCAATAAGTAAACCGCCTTCCTGAGTAATTACAAGTTCTGTGATGAAAGTATCAACAGTGCAGCCATACGCTATAAGCTGAATAAAATAAGTACCTGTGTCTGGAAAAGTAAAGGACGGATTGACAAGGGAACTGGTATCAGTGTTGATAGAATCTATTCCAAAATTCCAAAAGTAAGCATCAGATGAACTGGACAAATTCACGAAGTCAATAGTTAGGCTACCCGAGTCTGTTTCAAAAGAAAAGAAGGCAATTGTTGGAGCAAGTGTTGTACCCGGAAAATCATAATTAGTTTCTTGCGGAATGAAGTTTACCCAGCACCCAAACCAGTTTTCTACCTGTCCAAATGCACCTATGTAGGTAGTAGGGATGAAAAAGGTTGGATCAAGATCAGTATCATCAAAACTTGCACCGGCAACGGCCAATGGTGAAGTAGATTCAAACCTCAAGTCTGGTTTCGTAGCATTGAAGGGATCTACAAAACCAATGCCGGATATACTGTCAAATTGGAAATTATCAAACTCCGGTGTATTATACCAGCTCTCAATATTCCATAAGCTGCTCAATTGTGTTTCAAGTAACTGATTTTCAACCAAAGAATCGGTAATAATGGCAATTGCACTATTCTTAACTTTGATAAAGTCAAGATCAGCATTTGCCTCACAATCCATACCATCTACCATTAAGCCGACAGGGTAAGCACCAAGAATTGAATTAAAAATTTTCAACTCTGTGTTATTTTTCAGATGTGCTGCTCGCTTGTAATTCGCATCGTATTCTGTAAAAATATCCTGAATAGGGCCTAATAAGGTTACGTTAGAAAAAACGCCATTTGTTTTAGGCGTATTGGCGGAGCCTGTGTCATCGTTATCACTTTCGAAACCATTGGAGCCCGATGCGTCACCTAAGGAAGGGTCACGATATCCTGCGGCAAATTGAATATTTCCAGTCCAGCCTAAGTCGGTTTCAAAATCATCGTCAACGGATCCGTTTGCAACAAGGTATTTGGCATTCATTGTTCCACCCCTTATTTCGAAAGCATCGTCACCACTGTATGAAACCATTACATTCTCAATAAGCGTTCCAAGACCTACACCTGCCAGTGTAAGGCCAGCCAGTTTGTTGGCAGGTGTTGAGCTACCGCCGCCATATTCAATTCTAACATATTGTAAACCACCTCTTGAGTCAAATGCGTTAGCTCCGCCATATGCACCATCAGCAGCGTCTAAGCCGGGTAATGACGCCGAGCCACCGGTTGCGTTAATGCCGGCATTTCCGCAAAATACCACACCACCCCAATCACCGGCCTGCCGTTCTCCAATGGCTTCCGATGAAGTAAAAATAATAGGCTGTTCGGGTGTGCCCTGTGCAGCAAGGATTCCCGTTTTGGTACAAATAAGCATTCCTTTTGAATCCTTATCACCTCTTATAATTGTTCCCGGAGGTATAAAAAGAACGCCGCCGTCCTTGATATATACTTTGCCTTCGAGCGTATAAACAGTGTCGGCGCTTAAAGCTCTTACATCTGTAATATTCCCCGAAATGGTGGCCGTTTGCGCGATGAGCAATTGCTGACAGACCAGCAAAAAACAAACAATTAGTGTAGTTCTTGTAAAGTTTAACATTGTTGTAAATTTGTTTATAAGCGATAGGTGATAGAAATGGATATTTTGCTGCCAACAATTGCCCGGCTGATGAGCTGGTCGGTTTCTTCTTCAAAAGCTCCGCTCTGGTCAATGTCCTGATAAAAAATATCATCAGCGGCAAATATGTCGGAATAATTAATGCGAATTGTTCCTGTTTGCTTATGGAAAGGAATACTAAGCTGCGCATCGAGCAAAGGCCTTGGATTCTGGTATATATCCGGATAATTGACAAAACCCAATTCGGTTATACGGCGCCCAATCTGGTTGTAAAGGATGTTAACGCCATATCCTTTTTCCAGATCAAGATAGGAGATACCGCCATTGATAACATATGGTGACTGATAGGCCAGTGGTCGTTCCGATACACCAAAGTAGGCTGTGTCAGCTACCTGCATAACGGATTTTATATAGGCCAAATTGGTATAAATTGTCAGGTTGTTAAAGAAATTACTTGTGGGAGCTACAAAACTGAAATTCTTGCGCAATTCCAGTTCAGCACCAATATTGGTTCCGTAATCTTCATTTATGGGGTCGGCAGTGGTGAATGTTCCTGTAACATATCTTCGCATTTGTATCGGATCATTGAAATACTTGTAAAATCCACTTACCGAAATGATTTGACCGTTTCCTAAAAAGTATTCAAAGCGTATATCGGCATTGTAGATTTGGGTGGTACGTAAATTTGTTCTGCCGAAATAGTATACATTGTTAGTGTAATCAAAGTATTCAGTAGGAGCATACTCCCTCATTTCAGGTCGGGCAACAGTTTGTGAACCGGAGAGTCTGATATTTATCTTATCTGTTAAGGAATAAATGAAGTTAACAGATGGAAGCAAGTCAAATGGTAAGCCTATGGTGTCAAGTTCTCTTGAATCAATGTTAATTTCATCGTCCAATGCAAGGGAAGATTTTTCATATGATTGAAGAAACTGTCTCCAGTTTTCCATCCTTACACCCCAGATAACCCTAAACTTTCTGCCCAGCTTATTATCTGACATTGCATAGATGGCAGTGTTATATTGCTGAGCTGTATAGGCATCGGATAATGTGGTAACATCTTTTATCCGAAAGAGAGAATCATTGATGTAATCATCGCTCAGTAATACATTGCGCGGCAAGTACCAATAGCTGAAAGCACCACCGGCGGTTATACCATATTGATCCCTAATTTCATCGGGAAGACCATCGAGACTGAAGAAGCCATTGTCGATTACATATCCCATCAATCTGGCATCGAATGCTCTGTCCTTTCTGGTAATCATTGTTCCCACTTTTACCACCTGCGAGTTGCCTTTAATCTGGTAGGGATAGGAAATGTCGAAGGTACCGTTAACCGAGTTTTCCTGAAGAAAAGAGTAATATTTAAAATTACCCTCTACTGTAATATTGTTTACGGCAAACACGGAGAAGAATGGTTCATCAAGCGATGGAGTAAAGTAGTAGGATGTTCTGAGATCAGGTTGATCACGCACTATCCTGTTATATCCTGCAGTCCAGTTTATTTTTAGCTTGGAGTTGCTGAATGCATGAGATCCGCTCAGCATTGTGCTGCCCAAAAAGTTCGATAGGAATTCGTAATACTCCAGTGCCAGGAAATTATCCGAATTACTATTAAATCCTCCTCTAATGGTTGTTAAATCTCTACCATTTACGGAAACTGAATTTCGCAATGCAATTTGATTATTGTTGCCAATTCTGTAAGCTAAATTTAATACAGCTCCCCATAAAATATTTCTGGCATATGTGGTGTCTTCATATTGGTAAAGTGTACTGCCGTCAGCCTGGTAATCATTTCTTGCAGTGAAGACCGTTTCTCTGGATCCACTGTAGGTTATTCCGCCAATTAGGCCAAATCTGTTTCCAGAAAGCTCTCTGTTTAATCCGAATGACAATTGAAGTGATTGGTCTAAAGGTGAAGCATCAAAGTTTTCAGCTCCCCAATTATTTTGATGCAGTTTACTCCACGCAACCCTTTCTTCTTCTGAACCAAGTTTGAAAGTATTTGCATCAGGGAATCCTTCGGGTAAGGCTCTGGTGCCGTCATCTAAACCTAACCAGTCAAGTGATCCGCCCTGGTATTCCATATAAGGTTGTGATGCAGTCTGGAGGTTACCCCCCGTGCCCAGGCTAAGCGTGATAAAATCCTCATCGGGCACATCACGGGTATTCATTTGTATAATGCCGCCGGCAAAGTCACCGGGAAAGTCAGGTTGTGCAGATTTGTAAATGAATAGATTGTCGAGCATGGCAGATGGAAAAAGATCAAATGAAAATGATTTTTTATCCGGTTCAGTGCTCGGTAAAACGTTATTGTTGATTAGTGCAATGTTATAGCGGTCACTTAAGCCACGTATAATGGCAAATTTGTTGTCCTGCAGGGTGGTTCCGCTCATTCGTTTGAGTACTTCCCCTGTGTTTTTATCAGGTGATCGGGTGATGATATCCTTGGAAATTCCATCAGAAATAGATATATTATTTTTCTGCAATGTTAAAACACTTTGCACGGTTTCTTTCCGAAATGTACTTGTAATGACAACTGTTTCCAATTCCTGTGTCGCAGGAACCATTACTATGTTAAGCTGCACAATTTGTCCGGCCGGAATCTGAACTTCGCCAATAATTTTTTTCTGATAGGAAACGTAGCTGCATGTTATACTGTAGGTGCCCGGATCAAGGTCGAATAATTGATAATTACCGTCGAAATCAGTAATAACACCTAGGTTTTCCAGTCCTTCAATATAAACAGCTGCGCCAATTAGTGGCTCATTGTTAGTGGCATCCAGCACAATTCCCTTGACGCCGGTTCTGCTTGTCTGCGAAAACAATGGTGTTAAAAGCAGATGAACTGCTAAAAGAATGAACAGCTCTTTAGGCATAACTATTATTATATATATTATGTAAAGCACTTATTTTCATATAAACTGAACATAAACCATATGTTAATTAAAATAGAGAAGGGTAGCTTACGCTACCCTTCTCTAAAAATCTGTAAGCCAGCAATGTGTTATTTTACAATTACAAGTTCTTTGGTGATATTGAAGTTTTCACCATTGATAGAAACGATATAATTTCCTGCAGGGAATGATGTTACATCAATACCTGTAGAGAAAATACCGGCTGCTTCAACTGAAGCAGACTGATATACTACCTGACCTAATAAACTTACTATCTGAATGTTTATCATTTCTTCAGCAGCAACAACAACGTTCAGCGTAGTAGAAGCAGGGTTAGGGAAGATATTAGCTTCAACACCGTTATCAGCCATGATTCTGCTTTCTTCAGGACCAGTTAGGGAAGGAGTTGCAAAGGTGGAAATTCCGGAGAAAGATGATTTTCCGCCGCCTCCGCCGCATTTCTTAGCAGCACGATACTGGTAAGAAGTACTGGGGCTAAGAGTAGTAAGCGTTCTGCTTAAAGTAGATGTATTTACACTAATCCATGCAGCTGTTCCAAATTGTCTGTATTGCAGTCTGTACAAATCACCGGCACCATTGCATGGATCCTCCCATGACAATGTTGCAGAAGTAGATGATAATACAGTTGCACTAAGGCCTGAAGGTGTAGAACAATTTTGAGTTTTAGTGCTGGTTGTGATGTAGCCAGAAATGTCACCATCAGCGCATTCTGCACTTACATCAACACGATATGTTGTGTTGGGTGCTAAGCTTTCCCAAGTATAAGTGGTTACAGCTCCAATATTAATAGGACCGGAAATAACAGCACCTGCCTGGTCGCGAAGACGCACATTGTATGAGTTCGCACCGGCAACAGCACTCCAGCTGTAAGTAATATCACACTCAGTTACTGCACCTAAGGCTATTGCAGCAGGGGCGCTTATCGGTGCATCGCCAACAGAAATGGTATCAGATGCTGCGCAACCACCGCTATTGGTAACAGTTACAGTGTAAACACCCGGAGCAAGACCGGAGACATCCTGAGTTGTTGCACCAGTAGACCAAAGGTAAGTGGGTGATACAGCATTAGAAACTGAAATATCGATTGAACCTGCACCAGTAGCACAGTTTGCGTTGGTAACGATAGCTGCAATTTCAGGAAGGTTGCTGGTTAAACCTGGTACAGAATAGTCAGCATTTTGCGGATCCCATTCTACCCAACCTGCTGTCCAGTCATTAACACCGTCAAACGCTCCTCTATAACCAACAGGAGTAAAGCCGGTTGCATAATCACCGGAAAAGTTGGTGCCGAGGAAGTTGGCAGGAGAAAGAGCAGTAGGACGGAAATCTCTGCCAGCTATACTTGTTAAGCTAACTGAACTTTCATTGGAGAATTCAGTGGTGAAATTACCAGCTTCCCATGCAAAGATGTCAAATGCAGGATAACCGGAAGTAGATGATTCTTCGTAGTGGTCGGAACCGGCAGGAGAGTCACCATTGTTTGCCATGATTACGTTGCGGAAAATAAGATCTCCCATATCAGCAGCTTCTGCTGTTGCATCGTTTTCAATTCTCAAACCACAAGTACGACCACCCATAACAATGGAGTTAGCTACTGAAGTTTGAGCAGCACGGCGAATTCTGATGGCGCGTCCATGGAGAGAGTTCATTAAAGAGGTGTCGCCAACACGTGGACCAACAAGTGTAAGGTTAGAGAATAAGGCGCGCGTTACAGGAGCTGTTGTAGCACCTGAACCACAGTTGTCTGTTTCAATCATTTCTGACGTAGAAACGTCAGCAATGGCATCTTCACGTACAGCAAGGCCGAATTGAACACGACCACGGTAACCCTGGTCAGCATCAAAGTCATCATCAACTGTTGCGTATGCTACAAGATGATCCATGTTTACTGTTCCGCCAAACCATTCGAAGGCATCATCATTTGCAAAGGATACCATAATGTGGTTCAACACAGTACCGGAGCCAACACCACCCATAGTAAGGGAGTTTAACTCGTTTCCGGGGCTAAGCGCTCTACCTGCATATTCGATACGGCAGTAAGTCATGATACCGCTGCTGTGCGAGTCATCATTACCGCCAAACCAGAAGTCAGGATCTTCAGTGTCACCGATACCTTCGATGTTCAACTGGTTACCAGGTGTAACCAAATCAAGGTCTGTACCGCAGTTACCGTTGCCGGTGGCTTTACCTAATAATACGATGCCGGCCCAGTCGCCCGCTGCGCGCTCGCCTTCGGGCTTGTTAGAGGTAAAAACGATAGGAGCACATGCAGAACCCATTGCATTAATGGAACCTTCACGTGTAATAATTAATGCGGCATCAACTAAATCTGTTGAGTTACCTTTGATAATAGTACCCGGCTCAATAGTAAGCGTGGCACCACCTTTAACAACTACAAATCCATCCAGGATGTAGATGTTGTCGTTAGTCCAGGTTTCATCAGCGGTAATGTCACCCACTTTTGAAATCTGAGCAGTCGCTGATATTGTTAGCAGCGCTGCAAAACAATTCAATAAAAATTTTTTCATTGGTAAAACTTTAGGTTTGATAATGGAACCAAAAGTAGAGCCCCGGCATTAAGCTACGATTTCCCCTATCTTAAAGCTATACGATTATATTCTTAAGGCAGTGCTTAGATTTTATCTTAATATTTAATATTTAATTGATACAGTTTTTATTTCTCTGTTAAATTGTTCAGGACAGAACATATAGCTTACATAAAAGCGACTTTCGCAACTCAAATAGCACCTTCATTTCGTAGGTTGTTAAGTTAATGTTATACCAAAAGTCTAATTATGTTAAGAGGTTTATTGAATAATTAAATTATAAATTTATTAATAATGCAAGCAGCATTGACATTTTATTCAATTGAATGGTAACCAAAAAAAATGTTAGTGTTGGGTTAAAGCCGGTTCAATGATTGAATCACAAAAAAAATAGGATATAAAATAGGTTAAATTATAATAAAAAGTAGAAGTAACAGATTTTAAGATTGTTAGCAGATGTTCCAGTTAACTCGCTTTTAACTTTGGGTTTTTTAGTCATCTTCTATTTGTTATATGACCAACAATTAAAGCTGCTGAAGCACAGCCGAAATAGGGCTGCTGTCGTGTGTTAACACTGTGTTAATGCTAAATTCGAAATTCGTTAACTATTTCTTAAATTCCATTTTCCGCCTCCATATCGGATTAGTCTCATCTTTGTGCTCGTAAAAATGGGCATTGCCCAATTAAAAAGAATTACACTAAAACTTTAATCTAAGAGTCATGAAACTATCATCTAAGTTACTTTCAATGTTCACAGTTGCTGCTACTGTATTTGTTCTGGCATCCTGTGAAAAAGAAGATCCGGTTACCCCGGAGCCAACACCATCAACCGGTAATGTAATTGTTACCTCTAACATTTCCAGCAGCACCACATGGACCAGCGATAAGGTTTATCAACTGGGTGGTCGTATCACTGTATTAGATGGTGTTACCCTGACAATTGAGCCGGGTACTATCATTAAAGGTGAGGCCGGAACAGGAGCCAACGCTACTGCTCTGCTCGTAGCACGCGGTGGTAAACTAATTGCAGACGGAGATGCCGATGCTCCTATTATATTCACTTCAGTAGCGGATGAGATCACTCCTGCTGATATAGCTGCCGGTAATTTTGGAAGCCCTAACCTGGATCCTACTATTAATGGTCTTTGGGGTGGTGTAATTGTTCTGGGTAAAGCCAGGATTTCTGCTTCCAACGAAGACTCCGGAGAGGATTTGACCGAAGTTCAGATTGAAGGTATTCCTACTTCTGACCCTAATGGCTTATATGGTGGAACCGAAGACGCTGATGATTCCGGTATTATTCGTTACGTTTCCATTCGCCATGGTGGTGCCAACATCGGTGCCGGCAACGAGATTAACGGTCTTACTTTAGGTGGCGTTGGTAGCACAACTATTGTTGAGCACATTGAGGTTGTTGCCAACCAGGATGATGGTATTGAGTTATTTGGTGGTACTGTTAATGTTTCTAACTGTATGTTCTGGAACATTGGTGATGATGCGGTTGATACGGATCAGTCATGGGCTGGTACATTAGACAACTTTGTTATCATTACCCCTTCAGGAAACTGTTTTGAGTTGGATGGTCCGGAAGGCACCTATGTTGCAGGTCATGTAATTCGCAATGGCTCTGTGATTGCCAGTTCAGAAGATGTTACTTCTCAGGATCTGATAAATACTGACGATAATTCAGTTGTTGATCTCGAGAACATCTTTATTACCAGTATTGCTGATGGTCAGGTAATTAACCGTACCGAATACACCGAAGGTAATGTAACATTTACCAATGTTACCCTGGATGTAGTTCCTGCAAACCTGGCTGATTATGTTAATGGAACAGTTGTTTCTGGCATCAGCGCCGGCACCACTCCACAGGCAAATACCTCCGTTCTCAGCTGGACCTGGGCATCTCAGGCCGGTGCAGTTACTTTCTAAAATTGTTATACTCTTCTCATTCATAATAGCAGGAATCTGGTTCAATTTCTTTCTTCTGAAAGTTTTGAATCAGATTCCTGTTTTATTACCTAATCTGTATGAAAAAAGCAATATTCTTCTTTCTGATTCTTGCCTCTGCAGTGGCCTTCTCTCAAAACGGAACCCTGCGGGGATCCGTTATTGATAGTGAAACAGGTGAAACCATCATCGGTGCTAACGTATTGTTAAAAGGAACTTACATAGGGACCGTTACAGATTTGGATGGTCAGTTTTTACTCGAGTTACCAGTCGGGATTCATGATATACAGATTTCATATATAACTTATGCTACCATTACAATTGAAGGCGTTGAGATTAAGAATAAGGAAGTAAAGTTTTTGAACAATATTGCCATTACTTCTGAAGAACAGCAACTGGCAGAAGTAATCATCACAGCTGAGGCTGCTTCCAATACAGAGGCGGCCTTATTAGTTGTTAAAAAGAAGGCCAGCATTATGCTGGATGGTATTTCAGCAGAAAAAATTAAATTAACAGGTGACGGTACAGCTGCGGAAGTAGCTAAAAGGGTTACAGGTGTTTCCATTGAGGGCGGTAAATACGTATATATCAGAGGACTGGGTGACAGGTACACGAAAACCACTCTTAACGGGTCCGAAATTCCCGGTTTAGATCCGGATCGGAACAGTTTACAAATGGACATATTTCCCAGTAATCAAATAAAAAGTATTGTTGTTAGTAAAAACTTTACCGCAGATTTACCGGCAGATTTTACCGGTGGACTCCTCAATATAGAAACAGTCGATTTCCCGGACGAAAAAGTAGTATCTTTTTCTTTTGGAACATCTTTTAACCCTTATGTTCACTTAAACAGTGATTTCCTTTCGTATGAAGGAGGTAATCTCGATTTTCTGGGTTTTGATGATGGCACGAGGGCATTGCCTGCCGGAGCAGAGAGCAACAATATTCCAACTCCCATTAGCGGTGCCAGTCCAGAAGATGTAAATGCCTTTGTCAGAAGTTTCAATCCTACCCTGGCAGCCACTCAGCAAACAAGTTTGCTGGACTTTAGTGGAAGTTTTTCTATCGGAAATATGATTGATTTAAACAAAGGGGGATCGGAGAGCAGGAAGCTGGGTTACATGGCATCCTTGTCTTACAAATCAGAGTATCGCTTTTACAATGAAGCTTTTTTTGGTGAATATCAGCGCTATACCAATCCTGATTCCCTTAATATGCGATTTGCAACTACGCAGGATGGCCAGCTCGGTGAGCAAAGTGTTTTGGCTGGAGCCTTACTGGGTATCGCTTACAAAACTGACTTATCAAAATTAAAACTTACCGTAATGCATTTGCAAAATGGTGAGAATAGGGCGGGTAAGTTTGCTATAGTAAATGATGGAGCCGCAGTCGGGCAGTCAGGATATTTAGCTTTTTCAGACAACCTTGAATACAATCAAAGATCACTAACAAATATATTTGTCGGAGGAACCCATGTTTTTCCGGAAAAGCGGTTTGAGCTGGAATGGAAAATTTCACCTACACTTTCTTATTCCAATGACCCTGATATTAGGAAAACAGCTTTCTCTTATGACCCCAATACCGACATTTACTTATTTCAGGCAGGTAATGGTGGGAATCCTTCAAGAATATGGAGAGAGTTGTCTGAAATAAATCTGCCATCTTACCTGGATGGAACATACAAGCATCAATTGTTTAATGAAGATGCAAAGTTCAAGGCAGGTTTAAGCTATATCTATAAAACGCGTGATTATCAGATTTTATCCTATGATGTTCAGTTTTTTGGTTTGCAATCGCCCTGGGAACCGGATGCTTCACAGGTTTTAGATCCAATAAATTTATTTCCGTCTTCTATCAATAATATATATTACCAATCCGGGAATGTTACGCCAAATCCGAACCAGTACAATGCCAACATTAGTAACCTGGGTGCTTATGTAACTGAAGAGTTTATGCCCCTGAAGAATTTGAAATTGATTCTTGGGGTAAGAATGGAGGACTATGCCCAACGGCATACAGGACGTGATCAGGCATATGCATCAGGGGATACGATAAACGGGAGGAACCTTGAGAATGAAGTGGTGCTTTCTTCTACCAGGCTTTTCCCTTCTTCCAGCCTTATTTTTTATGCAACGGAGAAGCAAAATGTCAGAGCTGCATACAGCAGAACTATAGCGAGGCCTTCATTTAAAGAGCTTTCATTTGCACAAATTCTTGATCCGGTTACAAACAGGTTCTTTAATGGTAGCTTCTTTAAGTACAACGACTGGGATGGCGAATTGGTGGAAACCAATATTAATAATTATGATTTGCGATGGGAGTATTTCCTGGAGCGCGGTCAGATTATTTCTGTCAGTGCTTTCTACAAGCAATTCGAGAATCCTATCGAACTGGTAAGAATTGCCGAACAGCAAACTACTACAGAAATTCAGCCCAGAAACGTAGGCCAGGGATCCGTGCTTGGAATGGAATTTGAATTGATCAAGAACTTGGGTTTTATTGCAGCTGCTTTGCACAATTTTACGCTTAATGCCAATATGACGATAGTGCAATCGGCAATTGATATGACAGATAACGAATTCAATTCCAGAAAAGGCTTTGAAAGGACAGGAGAAACTATAGACAATACAAGGCCAATGGCAGGTCAGGCTCCTTATTTCATCAATGCAGGTTTGGTCTATAGCAGCAATGACCTCGGAATGGATATTGGCTTATTCTATAATGTAAAAGGACCTACACTTGCTCTTGTTGGTTTAGGTCTTGTTCCTGATGTATACATGGAGCCGTTTCATAGCCTGAATTTCAGTCTTTTTAAGGCATTGAGTGAAAAAGCAACCATCGACTTCAAGGTGGCAAACATGTTAAACGATAACATTGACCAGGTCTATAAATCATTTGGGGCTGAAGATGAATTCTTTACCAGCTTAAATCCGGGTGTTTCCTTTAGTCTTGGAATAAGTTATCAATTCTAATTCACCGGGAAACATTCGAAGACTGCTAAGACGCTCAGTAAGAATTATGTGCTGTTGCACTATAATTGCGCAGCACTGTATTTACCTGCCGTTTCTATGGCGAATACTTTTATTTCTTCACGAATATTGCGGAATTGCTGAAGTATATCTTCAAATGCAGAGTAGCTATCATTATAAGAAATAGAAATATCAGCAATTTCAAGGACAGTCGTATTGTTGGGAAGTTGGAAGGTTTCTCCGGTTAAATTTATAAGCAAGTCATATCTCCTTGAAGGAATTTGTTGCATTAGGATATTGCGGGCTGATGCAATATCAATACCATCTTCTTTCATTACCTGAATGGCCAGTGGGTGTAAACCTCTGTTTTCTAAAGTAACAACTGTAGAGTTGAATTTCTTCCCGGAGTAAAAGCCAAGATATCCAGCTAACATTTGGCCAAAACTGTGTTCACCAGAGCAAATGAGCAATAGTTCCTGACTTGACATAAAAAGTGAATGTTAACGGAATTTGAAAACTTTATATCTTGCTTGTAAATATAATGGGTAGTTTTCAACTTTACCAAACAGGTACGAAAATGAAAGGTGAGAAATGGCGGACTTCGGTTGAGGAAATTCCAGGAATAGCCGCTCTTCAACCTATGGATACCTTATTTTCTATGGGGTCTTGTTTCAGCGACAACCTGACAGTATTGCTGAAGGAGCGGAGAATGACTATTACTGGAAATCCTTTCGGAATAATATACAACCCGGTTGCTATACAGACACTTTTCAGACGGGTAGCCAATGCAGAATACTTCTCGGAAAAGGAATTATTTGAGTATAAGGGATTGTACCGTTCGCTGGAGACACACTCTGATTGCTCCGACATATCAGTAAACGGCACCTTGAATATATTGAACACAGCTATTGATACAAGCAGAAAAGTAGTATCTGAGGCTTCTCTGGTGCTGCTTACATTCGGAACTTCATTAGTTTACATGCACAAGGAGAGGGGGGTCATAGTCGCCAATAATCATGCACTTCCTGCAAATGATTTTACACAAAAGCAATTATCCATTGAGGAAGTTAGAAAATCCCTGGAAAATATTGTCAGTTCCATCCGTGCTATAAACCCGCATGTTACTATTGTTTACACACTTAGTCCTGTTCGACATTTTCGCAATGGGTTGATGGCAAATGCCAGAAGTAAAGCAGTATTGCTGGAGGCTATCCATCAGGTAGTCGATAGAAATGCAAAGTGCAACTATTTTCCTGCGTATGAATACCTAATGGACGAATTACGCGATTACAGGTTTTACACTGATGATCTGATACATCCATCTAACCTGGCTGTCAGGTTTGTATGGGAGAAATTTATTGGAACTGTTATGGCACCTGATACATTGGAGTTCATAAAGGATATGGAGCAATTATTGGCTGCGAGAAACCATCGGCTTTTACACCCTGCTACTGCAGAAAGCCGGAGGTTTATAGAAAGCCGTTTGGCTGCCATTGATCTTATGCAACAAAAATATCCTTTCCTCCATTTCGATGAAGAAGTGCAATATTTTCATTCGCTTTCATCATCCTGATCTTCCAACAAATCATCAGGCTCAGGCAATAGTTGCTGATCGATTTGTTTCTTGTTTTTGGCCCCCAGCTTGCGCAGGGTTTCGATTCTGCCTACCAGATTGCCTTTTCCATCCTTCAGTTGCCCCATGGCTTTTTGATAGCTTTCTCCAGCTTTCTCCAGGTTTTTACCGATATCGCTAAGGGAGTCGGTAAACGATACGAATTTATCGTACAGGTTACCTGCCTTTTCAGCGATTTCCATGGCGTTCCTGTTTTGTTTATCCTTTTTCCATACTTCTGAAACCAGTTTCAAAGCCGCAATCAGGTTGGTCGGACCAATTATGATGATTCCCTTATTGTAGGCGTAATGCCACAGATCAGGATCGGCCTGCATAGCAGCAAAGAATGCCGGTTCAATAGGTATAAACATGAATATATACTCCGGACTTCCGGGGTAATCTGTATAGTTCTTCTGCTTCAACTCATCGACATGTTTCTTCACTGAACGAAGATGTTGTTGCAGGAAGCGTTCCTGTTCCGCCTTTTCTTCGGCCTTGATAAAACGGTCGTAATCTGTCAGGGACACTTTAGAGTCGATGATAATGCTGCGGTCATCCGGTAGTTTAACTACCACGTCGGGTCTTAGTCTGTTGCCCTCCAGATCCGTCATGGACCCCTGTACTTCAAATTCCCGTCCTTTTTCCAGGCCCGAGCGTTCCAGGATATTTTCCAGGATCAATTCACCCCAGTCACCCTGTGTTTTGCTGTCTGCTGTTAAAGCTTTAGTAAGGTTTTTTGCTTCGTTGCTGAGTTGTTGATTGAGTTCAATCAGTTTTTTTATTTCGCCTTGAAGACTATGCCTTTCCCGCGTCTCGTTGAGGTAGGTCTCATTTACCTTTTCCTTGAACTCCTTGATTTCTTTTTCAAATGGAGTCAAAATTTGTTGCATCTGCTCTCTGTTCGCCAGCGTGAATCGCTTGCTTTTATCTTCCAGGATTTTACCGGAAAGCATTTCAAACTCCCTGGCAAGTTCTTCCTTGAAGGTGCTGAGTTTTTCCTGCAACATGGCGTTTTGCGCCCTGGTGGCAGTATTGGCTTTCTCCAGTTGCAGGTTTTCGCTTTGCAATGCTGCTTGTTCTTGTTGAGCGCGTTCTAATGCTGTTGTTCGCTCCTGTAATACTCTTTCTGTCTGTGCACCCCTTTCAGTAACTGTTGCAAGGTCTGTCATATTGCGCTGCAGACTGTGCTGCAAATCCTGGAGTTTTTGTTTGGTATCAAACAGCTCGGCTTGCAGCATACGCCCGTTTTCTTTTTCACGCACATGCTCCGCCTGCATGCTTTCCAGTGCTGCTCGATTGCGGGACAGGCTGTACAGATAGCCTAGCAATAAACCCACAACCAAACCAATGATTAGAAATAATAAATACTGCTCCATATGAACGTTGATAAGGCACTAAGATAATCAAGTATCACTAGTCTCTTCCAAGCCGAATATGGGTAGGCCAATCTTTCAGCGAAGTGAGAAATCAATTTTAAATCCGTCGCTGTATTGATGGTCGATGAGGATATTTCCTTCGTGATTGCTTACTATTTTTTTACAAATGGCCAGCCCCATGCCAATACCTTCTGTATGGTCATCCGGATGGTACATCTTGAACATTTCAAACAATCGGTTGGGATTTTCTATAAGGGTACCTTTACCATTGTCCGTTACAGAAAAATGATAAGCTCCTTTTTCCCTTTTCCATGTGATTCCTACGGTAACAACTTGACCGTGATTGAATTTGATAGCATTGGCAATCAGGTTTTGAAACAGCTGCACCATTTGTGTTTCTTCTGCTTTAATAGCAGGCAGTTTTTTGGGTATATGAATCTGTGCACCTTCTGACTGAATCATATGACTTAGGTTGGAGGTAACTTGCTGCAATATCATATTCAAGTCTACCCTTGTAAAATCGGAATGTGCAGTATTGATTTTAGCATAATTCAGCATGGCACTCAGCATGTTGAACATGCGCCGCGAAGAGTCAATTACATAATCGAAATATACTTTAACATCAGGGCGATTAACCTCCGGTGCAATGCGTTTAATCATTTGCAGGTGCATGGTTATGGATCGCAAGGGTTCCTTCAAATCATGCGACATGGCATAGGCAAGTTCTCCCAGCTCTTTGTTGGTGTTTTTGAGTTCCATAGCTTGCTTGCGCAGTTTAATATTGGTTTCAATAAGCTCTTCCGAGCTGATGTCTATGGATCGTTCAATAAGGTTGTATTCCTGTTCGAAGTGCTGGTACGTTTCACCAACATTGTTGAGTAGCTGCTGAATATTTTCAGGCAGTTCTTCCCAGATAATCTGGTGTTTTCGCAATTGCCTTTCCAGCAGTTTATGTTGAGGAGGACCTTTCATATTTCTGCGAAAGTTGTGATGGTCATGGTCTGGTTAAGCAATTCACACGCATCGCCTTTCACCAGAGGGGATATTTCACCATAGGAATAAAAACCACCCATAATGGCAGTTTCGCCGAACACATGGCGCACTGCTTCAATCTCTTCATCAATGCGCTGGTTGAGGGCCATTTTTCTGCCTACACATGAAATCAGTAACGCGAATTGGCTCGCAGCTCTTGTAAGTGGTTCACAGGCTTCTGCAGCGGAACCTGCAGCATCAATCAGTCGATCGAAATTGGCTTTCATAAGCCTTGCATAGGAACCTGCGGGGATATTTCCGGCAAAGGTCATGCTCTTGTCCTTTTCATTCACGGAAAGTATCGTCCTGACAAGTGGCGAGTTGCTTTCCTCCGATTTGATAGATAGGGGAAACAACAGGGCAGAGGCCGGGAGTTTATCCGCAAGATCTCCCAGGTAGCGTTTGTAGAGGTCCAGTGCCGGTTTATCGTCCAGCTCGTATAAGACATTTTTATCTGATTTTGTTACCAGTCTGTCCGGCCCGAAAGAGTCCCATCCGCCCATGGAGCCATGACTGATTTTAAGGTTTTCCCCATAGAATCCAATAGCTACAATATTGCCGGGTTGGATATTTCGGTTAAGTCCCACCAGTGTTTTCTTAAAGAACCCTCCGTCACCGGCAAGTCCGCCGGTCACCGTCACATCCGAAGGAAGGGACTCTTTGATTCCTTTTACTAACTCTGTACCATTTATTCTTGTTCCATCGCAGAATACCAGCGTATGCCGGAGCCCGTCTGTAGGTATACCTTGCATGAGGCTTTTGCCGGCATCGTAGGAAGAAGGGAAATCTTTGATATTGGAAAGCCCAAAACGCACCGTAGAGGAAGAGAAGGCTATCCTGTGAATAACAAGCATATCGTCGTAAACGGCATCGTTGAATATTTCTCCGGCAGTGGAAACAGATACATAATTTTTTTGAAAATGCTTGAATAAGCTGTCCCTGACTGTTTTATTCTCCAAAAGCTTTCTGGACCCAAAAATGATGGTAAGGGATGCAGGGGATGAATCTCAAGTGAATTGAGATCAGTAGCGGGGATATGCCATTGATCTATTAGCATGGATTTTATTTTAAAGATAAATGTCTTTGCGATGGATGTCCCCTAAAGTTGTGTCACATCAGCGTTGCAATGTATTAAGTTTTAAGTTTATTATCAAGGCTTTGTGAAATTGGATAGGTACACAAGAAAGTCACAGGACAGGGTTTTCTGTAATGGTCGACGTAAGAAGAGGGAAGAGTGAATTCCGGGTAGACTGCTCCTGTAGCGGGGACGAGAATGATTACATGATTCTAAAAATGGGGGGGGCTTAACACAGCACCACATCCTCCCTGTGGTCGGGCACCTTTTTTTATTCTTCCCATTCACCCAAATTTCATTGGGCTCATG
>DDYY01000091.1 GCA_002346225.1 Bacteroidetes bacterium UBA3022 | reverse complement strand
GGCGAGGACTCCCGACAGCTGTCGGGAGCGCACAGCCCGACTGCCGTGAATGGCCGGCATGAGGCAAATTGCTCCTTATCTTTTCCCCTTAAAAAAATCTTTCAGCAAGGCGCTGCAGGTATCGGCTTCCACCCCACCCGTCACTTCGGTTTTTGGGTGGAGAATGCGCTCATGCCTGCTAAAACCCTGCCTGGGATCGGAAGCTCCATACACCAACCTGCCTGCCTGTGCCCAGAAAATAGCCGTAGCACACATGGTGCAAGGTTCGAGGGTAACGTAAATGGTGCACTCGCTCAGGTACTTGCTGCCGAAATGATTACAGGCGGCTGTGATAGCCTGCATCTCGGCATGTGCTGTAGGGTCGTGCAGGCGCTCCACCAGGTTGTGGGCGCGGGCTATAATATGATTGCCACTTACTATGACAGCACCCACCGGCACTTCGTCCTGCTCCAGGGCTTGCTGCGCCAGCTTAATGGCTTGTTGCATGTAATAACTATCAGGATTGGTGAGTAAACCCATGTTGCAAAAATACAGGTTGCTGCATCATTCAGGTAAAACAATTGTTAACGGATATTTAAAGAAACACATGCGCATAAAAAAGGGGATGGTTACCCATCCCCTCTACATACATTGAATTATATATTATTCTATAATTATTGTTTCATGATAGGCGCCCGCATCTCCCTGAACGTGCAGGAGGTACATGCCCGGAGCTACATCCAGTTGTAAAGGCATAGGATCGCTCATGGCAGCTGCATCCAATACCAGTTGCAGCACCTGCGCACCGGTAATAGTTGTGATGCTAAGGGTGGCCTGCTCATTGCCGGCGCTCCATCCCTGCAGGAAGAGACTTCCATTACCCGGATTGGGATATACTGCCATGCCCGGACGTACATCGCCTAAACGTAGTGGAGTAGAAAAGTCTACCGATACGGAAGGTCCTGAAATACCATCAGGGTAACACACCGACTTGGTGCGGAAAGTATAGCTGTGTCCGGGGTTCAGTCCGGTAAATGTATAGCTGGTGCCACTTACCTGACGGGAATTGCGTTCGCCGGTAGTGTTGTTGCGTATAGCCAGCACATACTGGTCGGCAGGACCAACAGCGTCCCAGCTAACAGTTGCGGAGGTGGCGCTGAGATCGCTTACTTCCAGTCCGGTAGGCGGATTACATTCCATTTCCACTACACAGGCAGCACATTCTTCCCAACAAAACAGGAAGGTAGCATCGCTTTCGGGAATGGTTACTTCGCGGTTGTCACCACCACATCCCAGTTCTCCGAATAAGGAAGGTGCACCGTCGTCGTATTCGTTTTCACCGGTGGGGAACCAATCGCCGTTTACATACTTGAACTGCTGGGTAAGTCCGGCAGAAACAGATGGATATTCCACGGTAATTTCCCAGATATTATCACCCAGATCGGTCATGGCACAAGCCGGATCGGAAGGTGTCCAGTTAGGCAGGGAAGCGCCGTTGTCGGAAAAATTACCGCCAATGCGTATGCCGTCACCGCTGATTACAGCACCACCGTCCAGGTAGGGTGTAATATCTACCTGATAGGTTACAGCAATGGTAGTTGCATCGGTAAACAATACATCGTCTACATAATACCGACAGTTGCCATCTACGGAGTAAAAATCTACCGCCCCGATATTGCCGGTAAAAGCACCGCTGGAAGCGAGCACTTCATCAATATAAATATCAAATACATTGGCGTCTAGGTCTATGAGCATTTCTACCTTGAACCAGGTGTCGACAGGATAGGTGAAATCATCGAGTGTAGGAACCGTCATGGTACCTTCACCGGAAGAAGAGGGTACGCCAATGGCTGAAAGACCGAAGAGTACTTCCATATTCCAGGCAATACCGGGGGTTTCGCTTTGCTGGATATTGAAATAACCGGTTTTGCCATCGGGAATGTACATCTGCCATTCCAGTCGCCAGTTACCGCTCGATTGATTGCCGAGCAGCAAGAGAACATCGTTAATACCTCCCTCCTCAATGGTCATGGAATTACTGCCGGAGTAGGCGTACAAGTCAGAGATTTCGCCATCTTCAGCGCCGCCTTCCACACCACTCCAGGTAGTCCACCAGGAGGCACCCGGCCCGAGGGCATCACCGGGTGTATAGGCTTCAAAATCATCACAAAGGGTAGCGCCGGCAATGGTACAAACCGGATCAATCTGGGCGAACAAAGCACCCGAGGCGAGCAAAAGAGCTGCCAGAATGGTTGTAGTTTTCTTCATAGTAGTGGTATTTGGTATACCTAAATCTACGAATTCCTACTATAAAAGCAATAGCAAAAAAAAATCCCGCTATTGCGGGACCTTTTCGTTTGTCAGAGCAGGTGCTCCATCGGAGCCGTGCTTTCGCTGTATCGTTTGATGCGGTCTACCACAGCCTGCGAAGGGGTGACCCTTGCGGCATCGAGCTGTTGCATCGTCTCCCGGAACATTTCGTATTGTTCCATGAGCTCCCAGTCACAACGAATCGCTTCAGCAATGGCTGTTGCTTCTTCTGTAGTGACTTCCTGATACAGGAATTGAATGAGTTGTTCTTGTGTAACGGTTTTTACCATGCAGTCAGTTTAATGGTGAATTAATGGCGTTGATGTTATCAACTGCACCAAGAACGGACTGCCGGGAATGTCTATTGTATCAGATGCTGATATTTTTTTCGGCCATCATTTTGCGGATGTTAATCAGCGCGTAGCGCATTCTTCCCAGCGCTGTATTGATGCTGACACCGGTCATTTCAGCTATTTCCTTGAAACTCATTCCCGAGTAGTGGCGCAGGATCAACACCTGGCGCTGCTCTTCCGGGAGGTTGTTGACAAGGCTGCGTACCTTACTATAGGTATTATCGGCAATCAGATTGTCTTCGATATTCTTGTCCTGGAATCCGAGCACATCGAAAATATCGTAGCCGTCGCCTGTAGTGATGATGGGCATGCGCTTGTTGCGGCGAAAGTGATCGATGCACAGGTTGTAGGATATCCGCATCACCCAGGGAAGGAATTTGTCCTGCTCGCGGTACCTGCCGGAACGCAAGGTGTCGATGACCTTGACAAAAGTATCCTGAAAGATATCTTCCGCCAGGGCTGCATCTTTTACGGTGAAATAAACAGAAGAGTAGATTTTATCTCTGTGGCGATTGATCAGCACTTCCAACGCGCTTTCATCACCGGAGACGTACATTTTGACAAGTTTCTTGTCGGGCATAGATTGGACTTGCATACACTATAAGGTTTGTGGCGTAATAAAAAATCAAATGTTGATAGTGTAGCAGTATTCCTTATAAGCAAGTTCTGTTTGGTACGTTGTAGATTTGTTACTTCAAAAATAGAATTGTTTCCGGATTATCAAAAACAATATGGTTCGGTGTACGGTTAAAATTTCTTAAAGTTACGTTAACACGGCATTTTGCCTTTTTCTTTTACAATTTTATAACAAATCAGACAATATTCATGCCGGTTTCCAAAAAATCGCCCAAAAAGGTAATTAATAAACATTCTGCTACCGAATCAGACCGCGTCATCTTCATAAAAGGAGCCCGGGAACACAACCTGCAGAACATAGATGTCAGCCTGCCCAAGAACCGCCTGATAGTAGTAACCGGCGTCAGCGGTTCCGGTAAATCTTCGCTGACTATAGACACCTTGTATGCCGAAGGACAACGCCGGTATGTGGAGAGTTTATCGAGTTATGCGCGGCAGTTTCTGATGCGACTCAACAAACCCGACGTCGATTATATCCGCGGCATTTGCCCTGCCATCGCCCTCGACCAGAAGACCACCACCCGCACAACCCGCTCCACCGTGGGTACGCTCACGGAGATCTATGACTATATGCGCTTGCTCTTTGCCCGCATAGGCGTTACTATTTCCCCGAAGTCGGGAGAAGTGGTGCGCAAGCACCGGGTCACTGACGTGGTAGACCACTTTGCAGCCATGGAACCCGGGAAAAAGGTATTTATCACGGTGCCCATTGAAAGACAAAAGGGGAAACCCCTGCGCGAAATCATTTCCATTCTGCAGCAGAAAGGATTCAACCGACTGCTGGTAGACGATGAAATGGTGAAAATAGAAACCCTGCTGGAGGGTGAAATGCCCGGCCCGAAGAAAGCATTGCAATTGCTGGTAGACCGACTGGTGAGCAAAGGCGATGACGAAGAACAATTGCAGCGGGTAGCCGATTCTGCCGATGCAGCCTTTTATGAAGGACACGGCGAACTGCTGGTGGTAGAAGAGGGAAAAGAAGCGGTGTTGTTCAGCAACCGGTTTGAAGCCGATGGTATCGTGTTCGAGGAGCCCACACCCGATTTCTTCAATCAGAACAATCCCTATGGTGCCTGCCGGCGCTGCGAAGGTTTCGGCAGCATTATCGGGGTAGACCCCGCCCTTGTTATTCCCGATACATCCATGTCGCTGTACCAGGGTGCCATTGCCTGCTGGCGCGGGGAGAAAATGAAAACCTGGCTGGATCGGCTGGTGGCCACCGCTGCGCAATTCGATTTTCCGGTACACAAGCCATTTTTCCAGCTCACACCGGCGCAACAAGAACTCCTCTGGACAGGCAATGAATACTTCGAAGGACTGAACGATTTCTTCCGCATGCTGGAAGAAAATGCCTATAAAATCCAGTACCGCGTAATGCTGGCCCGCTACAGGGGAAGAACGCTCTGTCCGGAATGCAAGGGCAGTCGGATTCGCCGTGATGCCAGCTATGTGAAAGTGGGTGGGAAAGACATCGGCTCTTTGCTGGAATTGCCCATCGACCAGTTGCAGGACTTTTTCAGCGGACTGGAGCTCAATCCCTACGATGAAAAAGTGGCCCGCAGAATTCTGGTGGAAATCCAGTCGCGGCTTACCTATATGCTGGACCTGGGTCTGAATTACCTGACCCTGAACCGCCGTTCCAATACCTTGTCGGGCGGAGAAACGCAGCGCATCAACCTCACACGCACCCTGGGCAGTAACCTTACTTCCTCCTTATATATTCTGGACGAGCCCAGCGTGGGCCTGCATCCGCGCGATACCGAACGCCTGGTGCGGGTGCTGAAAGAACTGCGCAACCTCGGCAATACCGTAGTGGTGGTAGAACACGAAGAAGAGGTAATTAAAAATGCCGATTACCTGCTGGATATTGGTCCGCTTGCAGGTGTGCACGGCGGCCATCTGGTATACGCAGGACCTTACGATGCCATCCACGAGGAAAAGGAAAGTCTTACCGCCCGCTACCTCAATGGCTATGAGGTGATTCCGATTCCAGCGAACAAACGCAAACCGCGTCAGTTCATCCTCATGGAGGCAGCGGAGAAACACAACCTGAAACGCATCCATGCGCGGATTCCGCTGCATTGTCTGGCAGTTGTTTCAGGGGTGAGCGGTTCGGGAAAAACCACCCTTATCAAACATTTGCTCTATCCTGAACTGCAGCGCATGCTGGACCATGACGCCGACAATCCTGCAGTGTCACGCCTTATATCCGGCGACTGGAAATCCATTACCCAGGTAGAAATGGTCACCCAGGATCCCATAGGCAAATCGAGCCGCAGTAATCCCGTTACCTATGTGAAGGCTTATGATTCCATCCGCGATTTATTTTCGGGGCAACCTGCTGCCAAAGCCAAGAGCTTCAAGCCCAGCCACTTTTCGTTCAATGTGGATGGCGGACGCTGTGAAACCTGCAAAGGGGACGGAGAGATTGTAGTGGATATGCAGTTCCTGGCAGACGTGCACCTGGTTTGTGATGAGTGCGGTGGTAAGCGCTTTAAGGAAGAGGTACTCGATGTGACGTATTTAGATAAAAACATATCTGATGTTTTATCTATGAGTATTGAGGAGGCAGTAGCATTTTTCGCCAAGGAAAAGGACATTGTGCACAAACTGCAGCCATTGCTGGATGTGGGACT
>DDYY01000027.1:1825-30553 GCA_002346225.1 Bacteroidetes bacterium UBA3022 | reverse complement strand
CCTCAGCCATATTAATGTCCTTAGGATGGCGGAGCAGATAATACCCCCCTCCTTTTCCTCTTTTGCTGGCAAGGATGCCGGCCTTCTTTAGATCCAGTAGAATTGTTTCCAGGAACTTCTTGGGAACGTTGGCCTCCTGCGCTATATCGCTGATTAACTGCGGACCATCCTGCTGATTGGAGGCAATACTTACCAGGGCATTGATGGCATATTTTGCTTTTTTCGATAGCATAGCAGGACGAAAATAAGATAAATCTACAAACCCTATAGACTATTTCAGCATCCTGTACCTTGCCAGCATTTCATGTGTGTTGTGTCCTACTTCCTTCAATTCCATTAATAAGGAAGTAATGAGCATGGAGTTTCTGAAGTTGCTGTTTTTCCCTTTAACACGGGAAACCTCTTCCTTCAATACCTGATTGATTTCGGCAGTGAATAATACAGGCAATGGATTGGAGGTTGATTGATTCACCACCTGACTACTGTCCTTGATGTAGGCTTTGAATAAGCTTATGACGGAATGAATAGCATTCAGATGCACTTCATCAAGTGAAAGGTGGTAATTTTTAATATGGGTCCTGACCAATGCTACCATGAGATCTGCCCCTTGCAGGATGTTCTGAAGGCTATTGAGGAGTCCCAGGTATTCTACACCAATATCGTCGCTGGCCTCTATTTTTTGAATCCGAACGTACAGCGAGCTCTGCACTTCTTCTATTTGCAGGCGGAGTTTTTGCAATTCTTTTTTATCCGCTTTTAAACTGCCTAGTTTCTCCGTCCGCAGGCTCTCGTAAAGCCCATTGACCAGACTGGAGAGCATTTGGAGGGTATTCTCGACATACATCGATGTTTCCTCTTTAAGTTCATCCAGCAAGATATCCTGTTTATCCAGCACTCGCTCCAGTTCTTTAGAACGCGAGGCTTCCAGTTTCCTGTGCAACATGGAACTTCTTATGATAATAGCCACCACCACTACTACCAGTCCCAATAAACCCCATATGCCTGTATTAGCCAGTAAGATAGCCATCAGTGCCGAGGCGGAAAATGCAATAATGGCGGTAAAGAACCAGCCTCCAATGACATTCACTACGCCTGCAACCCTGTATACAGCGCTATCTCTGTTCCATGCCCTGTCGGAAAGCGACGCACCCATGGCCACCATGAAACTCACATAGGTGGTGGACAGGGGCAGTTGGAGGGAAGTGGCGAAGGCTATTAGAACCGCAGCCACCATGAGATTCACGGAAGCTCTCACCAGGTCAAAGGCAGGTTTATTCTGCTGGATTTTATCCTCTACGTCCAGCATTTTAAAGCGTTTTTCAATCGAATCGTAGATGGACGTAGGAATCAACATTCTTCCGGCACTTCCCAGGAATAGTGAACCACCTACGATAGCACGGGAAAGCAGGCTGGGTTTAAACCGTTCAGAGCCCATTCCCTGGCGACCTAAATCTACCTGGGTGGCAGTGACAGAGCGTGCTTTTCTCGAAAAAATAAGCGTCAATGTCATTACGGCCCCTGCGATAACCAGTAGGTAGGTTTCCGTGCGCACGCTTTCCGAAAGAAAAGCCATGGAAAATGCTTCAGGCGCCGAACCAGAGGCCACCCAATTTTGATAGGATATCAATCCGGCAATGGGAACACCAATAAAATTCACCAGATCATTACCGGCAAATGCCATGGCTAAGGCAAAAGTGCCTATCAGAACAATAAATTTCAGAATATTCACCCTCCACACCGTCACCAGCAGCTGGCAAATGATGGTCCATACTACTAGGCCTATACCACTTATCATCAGTGTGTTTTCCTCCAGATAAGCAATGGTTTCAGCATTTAAGAATGAAGTACCCTTGGCTCCCTTCAATAAGATAAAATCTGTAATGAGGGTGATGGCTATGCCTCCAAAAACACCTCCGTATTTCCGAAGTCTGGCATCATAGTCGAAAGTGAACATCATTCTGGTGAGGTATTGTACCAACATACCTACTATAAACGCTACGAATACAGAAACGAAAATTCCGGATATAATGAAAAGTGCCTGATCCTGATTGATATAGTCCGGCAGGGATGCCCAGCTCTCCCCTGTGGTAACAATCTTATAGGCAGCGACAGCTGTTGCGGCACCCAGGAGTTCGAATACTATGCTAACAGTTGTACTGGTTGGCAGTCCGAAGGTGTTAAAGAAATCCAGCAGCAGAATATCTGTCAGCATAACTGCGACAAATACAATCATGATTTCATCGAACATGAACATGCCCGGGTTGAAAATTCCTTTCCTGGCTACTTCCATCATACCGGATGAAAAGGTGGCCCCGATGGCAATACCTGCTGCTGCCACCCCCATGATTACACGACGGGAGGCGACCTGGGAGCCAATAGCGGAGTTGAGGAAATTAACGGCGTCATTGCTCACGCCGACAATCAGGTCGGAAATTGCCAGCAGGAAAAGCACCACTAAAAAAATGAGATACACCGTCCCTGCTTCCATGGCAACAAAGGAATAAAGCATTATTGAGGAGAGCGGTTACCTAAATTTAATTTTGTCTTAATTAATTGTAAACTATTAGTTGCAAATCAGGTCGTTGTCTGCTACTATTTTATTGAATATCATAGGCCTTTCGCCCGTGAATATGTACCTTTAGCGCATTAAATCAACAGAATTCGCAACTATGAATAAGTACATGTTAAGTGTCATTACGGCCGTTTTACCTGCCTTGCTATTTGCACAGGAGCAACAGGCTGCACTGCATAATGACCAGACCGGATCCGGTTCATTTCAAGTAAAGGTGGACCAGTTTGCAGACCTCTCTATTCTGCGTTATCAGATTAACGGATGGGACATGCTGACAACAGACCAGAAAAAACTGGTTTACTATTTGACCGAAGCCGGTTATGCCGGAAGGGATATCATCTACGACCAGAATTACAAATACAACCTATCCATTCGCCATGCGCTGGAGCATATTGTGGCGAATTATACAGGAGCAAGAAGCGGAAAGGACTGGGAAGCTTTTATGGTTTACACCAAACGCGTATGGTTCAGCAATGGGATTCATCACCATTATTCCATGGATAAGATTCAGCCCGGATTTAGCCAGGATTACTTCGAATTTCTGATGATGGAAACCAATACATGGGTAGACCCGGAAGTGGTGCAGGCTATCTTCGATCCTGCTATAGCACCGAAAAAGGTATCGCTGGACTCGAATAAAGATCTCCTGCTTTCCTCAGCAACGAATTTCTATGACGATGATATCAGTGAACAGGAAGCCCTGGAATTTTATCAGGCACGCATTGATAAAAAAGCTTCCAAGCCCATTAGTTATGGTCTGAACAGCAAATTAGTTAAGACAGATAAAGGTCTGGAAGAGCGCGTTTGGCATGTGGACGGTATGTATGGCACTGCCATTGAACAAATTATTTACTGGCTCGATAAAGCAGTAGGTGTTGCTGAAAACCCGGCACAAGCCAATGCATTAAAACTGCTGATCGACTACTATAAGACCGGCGACCTCGCTACCTGGGATGCCTATAACATTGCCTGGTCAGAAGCCACAGATGGCGATATTGATTACATCAATTCCTTTATTGAGGTGTACAATGACCCGCTGGGATACAGAGGTTCTTATGAATCAATTGTAGAAATCAATGATTTTGAAGCATCCGCTCAAATGAAGGTGATGGCCGACAACGTTCAATGGTTTGAAGATAAAAGTCCTATTCAGGATGCACACAAAAAGAAAAAAGTGGTAGGTGTATCGTATAAGGTAGTGAACGTAGCAGGTGAATCAGGCGATGCCTCCCCTTCCACCCCCATTGGCGTTAACCTGCCCAATGCGAACTGGATTCGCGCGGCACATGGCTCCAAGAGTGTAAGTCTGGGTAATATAGTAGAGGCATACAACAACGCCGGAAGTTCAGGACTGCTGAAGGAATTCGCCTACACGAAGGAAGAAATTGAGCGTAGTAAGAAATACGGCCAGCTTGCCGGCAAACTGCACACTGCTATGCATGAGGTTATTGGTCATGCTTCCGGTCAGATTAACCCCGGCGTAGGAACCCCTAAAGAAACCCTGAAGAACTACGCTTCCACCCTGGAAGAGGGACGTGCTGACCTTGTGGCCCTCTATTACATATACGACGAAAAATTGATTGAACTGGGGCTTATTCCCAGCCTGGAAGTAGGTATGGCAGAATACGATGGTTATATACGCAATGGCATGATGTTGCAATTACGTCGCCTGGAGCTGGGCGCTGTGGTAGAAGAGTCGCATATGCGCAACAGGCAGATGATTGCCCAGTGGTGCTATGAAAAAGGTAAGAAAGACAATGTCATTGAGAAAAAAGTGGTGAATGGAAAGACCTACTTTGTAGTCAACGACTATGCCAAGTTACGCACCCTTTTCGGTGAGTTGCTGCGGGAGATCCAGCGTATCAAGTCAGAAGGAGATTATGCTGCAGGGAAAGCATTGGTGGAGAACTACGGCGTAAAAGTAGACCCGGCTATTCACAAGGAAGTACTGAACAGAAGTGCTAAGCTCAGCAGTGCACCTTACGGAGGTTTTATCAATCCGAGGTTAAATCCTGTCATGGATGCTGACGGTAATATTATCGATGTGGTAGTGGAATATCCGGACAACTTTACCCGTCAGATGATGGATTACGCCCGGCGCTACAGTAATTTGCCTGCAATGAACTAATTCAACGCAGGTTCGTTAACTTTACAGGGTTGGGATTATCCCAGCCCTTTTTTATATAAATAAATTTTACTTCTATGACTACGTACAATCAACCCAGCGGCGTTCCTCCCGGAATGCGACAATTATTCATAATAGGCGCCATCATTATCGGTATACTTATATTGGCATTCAATGTTGCGGTAAATATCAAAGCAGGTGAAGCGGGTGTCTTATTCCGTCCGCTCTCAGGTGGTGTTGATACGGAAAGAACATATGGTGAAGGATTACATATCATCGCACCCTGGAATAAGATGGTTACCTACGATGTTCGCCAGCAGGAAGTCATGGAATCCATGGCAGTATTGTCATCCAACGGACTTGAGATTAAGGTGGATGTATCAGTGTGGTACCTTCCTACTTATTCAGACCTACCGCAACTGCATCAGCAGAAAGGCACACAATACCTCGAGCGGGTAGTAAAGCCTTCCATGAGATCAGCCACCAGAAGTGTGATTGGCAGGTACACGCCGGAAGAAATTTATTCTACCAAGCGAGATGCAATTCAGAATGAGATCTATGTTGAAACCATGAAATTGCTCGAGAAGGAATTTGTACAGTTGAACGCTGTACTCGTGCGCGATATCACACTTCCGCCGTCTATCAAAACAGCTATTGAAAACAAGCTGACGCAAGAACAGGCATCACTGGAATATGAATTCCGTTTAGAGCGCGAGCGCAAAGAAGCTGAGCGTATCCGTATTGAAGCCGAAGGTAAAGCGGAGGCCAACCGGGTGCTGAATGCTTCCCTGACTGACAATATTCTGAAAGAAAAAGGCATTCAGGCAACCTTACAGCTCGCCAATTCTCCTAACAGCAAAGTTGTTATTGTCGGCGGAGAAAACGGGCTGCCCCTTATCCTGAATGATAAATAGTCCTTGCTGATGCATTTGCTGGTTTACCTGCTGGCATATCCCTTTATGCGCGTACTTGCATGGTTCCCTATGCCCTGGCTATACTTTATTGGCAGGAGTATATACTTCACCTTATATCACGTAACCGGCTATCGGAAAGAGCTGGTATGGAGTAACCTGCAACGGTCTTTCCCTGATTTACCGGAAGAAAAATTACTGGAAATTCGGCGCAAGTACTATCGGTTCTTGGGTGATTTGTTCATGGAAACCATCAAAAGTATGGGGCCTATTGACCGATCCATTGACCGGCGTTTCCAACTGTATGGCTACGAGCCCATTGAAGAAGATTGGGCGGCAGGTAAAAATGTGATGATTGTATTAGGTCATTACGGCAACTGGGAATGGGGTGCCAATGCCCTGGGCAGAAAATTCAAAGGCAGAGTGATGGCACCCTATGCACCGCTTAAGAATCCGTACTTCAACAAGATGATGGTCAATTACCGTTCGAGAAGTGGCCTGAGCCCGGTACCTAAACGAAAACTTTTTCCGGTACTAGACAGCACTTCTGGTCAGCAAAGGATACTGGCCCTGATTGCCGATCAATCTCCGAATCCTCACAGATATTACCTGGTTGATTTTCTTCAACAACCCACTGCTGCAGTGAAAGGCATGGAATCCATCGCCCGGAAATACAACTATAAGGTATACTTCGCCAGCACCCGCCTGCACAGAAGGGGCTACTATTCTGCTACCTTCGAACTGCTGTCAGGAAACCCTTCTGCAGAGCCCGAGGGCGCTATGACTGCTGCGTTTATGAAAAGGCTGGAAAAGGATATCGTAGCCTATCCAAATTACTACTTATGGTCGCATAACCGCTGGAAACTTACCACCAATAGTAAAAAGCCGCTTCAGAAAAGCTTATAGGTCAGCGTAAACTGCCAGGTGTTCTCTTTCATATCGAGAATCTCATCGAAATCATTTACCATCCGCACACCAATATCTATTTTCTTAAAATCGAGTGCAGCCCCCATCGTAAAGGTCTTATCGAGATTCCTTAATCGGAACAGGCGCTCATCTGAAGATTCCTTTACATTATAAAAATTAGGTCCTGCTTCGACGCGGAGGAAATTGAAAAACTCATAGCCAAAAACAAGTGGTAAATCAAAGCGGTTGTTATCAAATAAAGCCACATCATCCCAGCCAAATGCACCTTCCGGAACAAAAGCGGTATTGCTGAACAGGAACTCGGGAGCTATACTTAACCTGTTAAAATTAAAGGCCAGCACAGCGCCAAAAGTTGTATTAAACCCTGCATCGGCAACAACTCCACCCGGTACTTTCATGACGGAAAGGCGCGTCGGATCGGTAGAATATTGCACACCGGTTTTCAGCCCTATATCAATAAATTGTGCATGAACGCTGCTTACTATTATTAGCAGGATGGCCGTTATTGTGTTCCTTTTCATATGCATTAGTTTATATGTATGTTTGTCTATATGCTGAACCTCTTATCAGGAAACCTGTTTTCAGAAATACAAAAACCTTGCCATAAAACTTTTTTATTCACCGTTTATTATAGTAATAATTCATTTATATGAGTCACCCTAAAACATTTTCAGGTATTGAATTGAAGGAAAAAGATGGTGGCTATCTGGAGGGTCCGAGGTCCAGATGGTCCGAATTAGTGCTGGCTTTTAGCGTTTTCAAAGAATTCATCAAAGGCTTCAGAGCTCTTCATTTTATTGGTCCCTGTATCACCGTATTCGGTTCGGCGAGATTCAAAGAAGACCATCGCTACTATCGCAAGGCGATGGAGATTTCCGGCAAATTAAGTGAAGCAGGCTTTACCATAATGACTGGCGGAGGACCGGGAATCATGGAAGCAGCCAACAGGGGTGCCTATGAAAAAGGAGGATATTCAGTTGGATGTAATATCGAACTGCCACACGAGCAAAAAGAGAATCCCTACATGCACAAGTGGGTTACCATCAAATTCTTCTTTGTTAGAAAAGTGTTGCTGGTAAAGTATTCCTACGGATTTGTGGTCATGCCGGGGGGAGTAGGCACCATGGATGAACTGTTTGAAACCATCACACTCATTCAAACCGGTGTTATCAGGAACTTTCCCGTTGTACTGATAGGAAAAGAGTATTATAAAGACATCTCTGAGATGTTGCATAAGATGGTGGAAGAGCGTACTATCCATCCCGATGATCTCAATCTGGTTTTGTTTACCGACGACACCGATGAAGCATTGCGGCATATTCAACATTATGTCAAACAGAACTATACGGTTAAAAGACTGCGTCCCAGAAGATGGCTGGCGGAGAAAAAGTTGCATAAAGAAAAGGCCTGACTCCCCTTTTTATCAGCGGAGCCAATTTTCTGTAATAGCTTTGTCGCTCAATCATCGAATATGTGATGGCATCCTTCCAGCAGTTTTACAGTGAAAGCTTTCGCAGAGAGGTGCTTCAGGTAGAGAAGCTCAGAAGACAAATCATTATCAATTATTTTGTAATTGGATTTGTGCTGCTTGCCGGGTTTATTTTCGAGGCGATAACCTGGATGCTGGTAGGCATAGCTTTTATCGTACTATTCATCCTGTTCTATATCCGAACATTTGGCGTTTCCACCGATCACTTTAAAGAGCGCTTTTTTCGCCAGATACAAGGGAAAATAGGAACATTCCTGCTGCCCAATGCACAATTTGATATCAATCGCTATATCAAGTTATCTGTGCTGCAGGATGCCATGTTGCTAAGCATTGCTCCCGGTCAGTATGGGGGGCGTAACCTCATTGAAGGCAGAACTGGTGATGACCTGATACAGATATCAGAAATTGATGCATGGGGAAACGCTAAGAATGAAAAAGGGCTCGCTGTCAAGGAGCATTTTTTCAAAGGATGGGCAGGCATAAGAGTGCAGCATAAAAGTCAATTCCCGGTGTCTATCATTACCGATCAGGCTATTGAAGAGATTTCGGGGAAGGCCATCAACATGCAAGACATGGATGCGAGTGATTTATTGTTCTGGACAGATAATCAAGACTGGTTTGATACCATTTTCACGCCTGCCATCCTGCTAAAAATTGTTCAATTCAGAGAGAACACCGGATGTAACGTATACATCAGCACACATGGCGACACAGTTTGTGTAGCTACTATTCCAAAAGTTCAAAGCGCCTACAGTGATGCCGGAATATGGAACCGGGTGGAGAATGAAAAAGAAATTGAAAAAATATTTCGCCAGGAAGCATTCATTGCTGAGCTCTTACTCAGCCTGCATGCTGTTTAATTGCGCTGACAGTATCCACCCAGGGAATCGTATTTGGTAGCCCACTCAGCCTCGAAATTATCGACCTCCTTCCCACTGCCACAATATTCCTCTACCACTTCATCGCCTGTTGCAAGGTCGAAATTGGTGCAAACAGTGCATTTTTCGCATGAGCTGAAAAACCCAGCCGTCAAGAGTAAAGCAGAAAAAACAAGGACCAATCTTTTCATAGCTGTAAATTGTTAGCTCAAAGGTATTGAAATACTCGGATTACGAGTGACTAAACGACCAAATATCAGGCGTTATTGTACTTCCTGCCCTGTTTCAAAAGAACAGTGAAAGGTTGTACCCTTGCCTGGTGTCGATTCCACCCAAATGTCACCGCCATGATTCTGGACTATCTTTCTGGCAACTGCAAGGCCTATCCCCACTCCTTTATCATCGGTGTGCAGCCTGTTGAATATCCGGAAAATATTCTGTTGCTGTTGCTCCGGAATGCCCTGACCATTATCGGCCACCGACAGTACCTTGGTGTTATCTTCCCTTCGGGCAGTAATATGAATTACCGGTGTGTGTTCGGAGCGATACTTAAGCGCATTGCTCACCAGGTTCTGAACAAGTCTCGTAATTTGCACCTTATCTCCGTACAATGACCCAAGATCATCAGCATGTATGGTGGCAGCTTCCTTATCAATGATTACCTGCAGGTCCATTTTCACATTGTCCAGCACAGCATTCAAATCCAGTACTTCCCGCTTCATTTTTTCACTGTTGACGCGCGAATATTGCAGCAGCGCTTTGATAAGCTCCTGCATGCGTTCCCCTGCATCGAGCGTAAAGTCAAAAAACTCCTTTCCCGTGTCGTCTAAAACATTTCCATAGCGTTTTTCAATTAGCTGCAGATAGCTTCGGATAGTTCTCAGTGGTTCCTGTAAATCGTGGGATGCGATATAGGCGAACTGTTCCAGTTCCTTATTGGACCTTAAAAGTTTGGCTCTGGTTTGTTCCAGATTCTCCATCGCCTCAGCCAGCTGCTTTCTGCGACGGATGGCATGGTAAATAATAAATACCACGATGGTATTGACGAAGGCGTAAAAAGAAAGAAACACGCCTATATCCACTATGGTATTGACACTCAGAAAAGAAGCCTGCAATACGAACAGGAATATGGTGGCCTGAAATGCTACCACCATTTTAAACTGATCGAAATACACGCTGGATAGGATGACTGTAGCTACCAATAAGGCGGAATACAAATACGAAAAGTTATAGATGTAATTTAGAAAGACCACCTGGGATACAATCAGGTAAATAAGGATAATAATCAGCCATCGCAGGTATTGCCCGAATCCTGCAACCACCCAACTCAGCACCAATCCAATCGATGCAAGTCCAGTTATCACCCACCTGATGGCGTGGGGAGAATCTGCAGCCCCTCCCAATTGTTTTTCAATTAGGGTGAAGCAGGGAACGCTAATAGCTACGATAAGAAGAATGGTCTTCTCCAGCAGGTACCTGGATGAGCTGGCTTCGGTCATTATCCTAACAATTCAATTTTTACCGGTTGTTTGTTCTCATCAATGGCCACCATCGTAAAGGTACCTTCCATCGCTTTGACGCGCTCGTCTTTATACATTTCCTCGATAAAAACTTCCACCCTTATTACCAGGGAGCTGTTACCGACACTTTTTACTGTTCCTATCAATTCGGCAATGGTACCCGCAGGTACCGGCTTCTTAAAATCCACTCTATCGCTGGAAACCGTGACCATCCGCTGTCTGGAAAACCTTGTGGCGGTTATAAATGCCGTTTCATCCATCCAAGCCAGCGCCGTTCCGCCGAACAGGGTATCGTAATGATTGGTAGTATTGGGAAATATAGCTTTGACGGTATGTGTTACTGAACTTTCAATTCTTTTTCGGAGCGCTTCCATTTTGGTCTGAAATTTGGATATTTATCCTCAAAAGAACGAAAATTCTCCTATTGCGTTATCTAATTAGTCAGTAAACAACCATTATGCTTAACAAATCATTGTCTTTTATCCTTGTGATAAGCCTTTCTCTTTCCACCGGGCTGGCAGGAACTTTACCTGCTGATACGAATGAAAACACGCGCCTGGCAGCACCTGCAGACCTCGATGGATTCTTCACAGCAGCGGATGCTTTTTTTCAACTGCATGTGCAAGCTGGACTTGTCAACTACAAAGGCATTTCTAAAAATCCGGCTTCATTGGACAAACTGGTAGAAATGATCGCTACCGCCGACTTGTCCGCCTCTAATGTGAACACCAAGATTGCTTTTTATATCAATGCCTATAATATTCTGACCATCAAAAATATCGTTCGTCAATGGCCTATGAAATCCCCGCTGGACGACAAAGGGTTTTTCAATGTTACCCAATTTAAAATTGCGGGGGAAATGTTGACACTCAATGATCTTGAAGCCAAAAAATTACGCCCTGATCCGCGTGTGCATTTTGTACTGGTATGCGGCGCGAAAGGTTGTCCTACTATTATGAATAGTGCCTACATGCCGGGGAAAGTACAGGCACAGCTGGATATGCAGACCCAGAAAGCACTCGACAATCCCAACTTTATTAGAGTAGATGCTGCCAGTAAGAAGGTTTTGATATCTGAGATTTTTAACTGGTACGAAAAAGACTTCACTTCCAAAAGCGGTACGGTCAAGGCTTATATCAATGCCAACAGAACCGAACCTATTCCCGAAGGATATTCTATTGGCTACTACACTTACGACTGGTCCGTCAATAGCCAGTGAAAAAAAATAATTTAAATCTTCCTTAATGCCCTCTTATTGGGGGCATTTTCTTTTTTGGGTAATTTTCCTGCATGAAGTATGTATTTGTATGGCTCAGCCTCTTGTGCACCAACCAGTTGATGGCACAACGCCCTTCTTCTCTGACCATTACCTTTGGCTCCTGCAACAAGCCTGAATTGCCGCAGGATTATTGGCAACAAATAGCTGTGCTTCACCCGGATTTGTTTGTATGGACCGGCGATATCATTTACGGGGACAGTCCGGATACAGCAGTGCTCAATAGCATGTATCGGACGCAGCGCAACAATCCCTACTATGCATCATTTCTCGAAAAGGTTCCGGTTATAGGCACCTGGGATGACCACGATTATGGCAAGAACGACGGAGGCAAAGAATGGTCAGCAAAGGCCAGCGCCAAAAGCTCGTTTATGACATTTATGGGCTATGACGGCCAACATCCGATGGCAGAACGGGATGGTATTTATTACAGTTATGATATATATACCGATACCAACCTGGTGCGGGTAATCCTGCTCGATACAAGAACCTTCCGCGATACTTTAACGCCCTCTTCCCTGCCTGACAAGCGCTATGCGGTCAATGACAGCGGCGATATGCTGGGAAAGGCTCAGTGGGACTGGCTCTTTAATGAGCTCTCAGATACCAATGTTGATTTTTTCATTGTTGTCAGCAGTGTTCAGGTGATAGCCGAGGAACATGGCTGGGAAAAGTGGGCCAATTTACCGCTTGCCCAACAACGGTTAATGTACATGCTTGGCGATATTCAGCCCAAAGCCCTGCTATTCATCAGCGGTGACCGTCATATTGCAGAAATGAGCTACTACCCTCACGGGATATTGCAGTATCCACTCTATGATATCACCGCCAGCGGACTCACCCACACCTGGGGACAGGCCAGGGAAGAGAAGAATGCATACAGGGATGGCGCTTTGATCATAAAGAAAAACTTTGGCGCACTGAACTTTCATTTTTATCCAGAGCGAATAGATGTCGAAGTAGGCATTTACGATACCGATAATGGCGCACTGCTGGCTAATAAGATGCTCCACTATCCCCGCTGATAACATCTATTGTTGATAACAAGCAGCGACAACACGCCAATAGGATTTATTTTTGAGCAAGAACACTAGATATGCAGCCAGAACCGGTTATACAATTCCTGCACGCCAATATCAACCAGGGCCCTACTCTGGTGCTTTCCAATGTAACATTCGATATTGACCACGGAGAGTTTGTCTATCTGATAGGGAAAACCGGTACCGGAAAAAGCAGTCTGTTGAAGACCATTTACGGGGAACTTCCGCTTTCAGGTGGTGCCGCATATGTGGCCGGCTTTGATTTGAATGACCTTACGTGGAAAAAGACCCCCTACCTGCGCAGGAAACTGGGCATTGTTTTTCAGGATTTTCAGCTGTTGATGGACAGAAGTGTGGAAGCTAACCTCGAATTTGTATTGCGGGCTACAGGTAACAAGGATAAAGCGCTTATAAAGATTAAAATTGACGAGGCATTGCGACGGGTAGGATTACCCACAAAAGGTTTCAAGATGCCTTACGAACTATCCGGCGGAGAACAACAACGACTGGTGATTGCAAGAGCCATCATCAATGACCCCGAAATCATTGTGGCGGATGAGCCTACCGGTAATCTTGATCCTGAGACATCCGATGATATTATGCAGTTATTACGTCATCTGAATGCGGAATACAAAACAGCCATACTCATGGCCACGCACAATTATAACATACTGGAAAAGTGGCCGGCAAAAACACTTCGTTGCATCAATGGGGGGCTTCAGGTCGAGCACCTGGAAAAAGCCGATCCGCAATAAGCCGGGCTCCCTGCCGGTCCGATAAGTCGTTGAGCATGCCACTCCTCAGGCGCAATTGTTCATCATCCATCTCCATAGAAAACAATGCCTCCATGGCCTGAAGTTGTTCTTCCGGTGTATTGGCTATGGTGACATATTTTTCCAGCCCGGTATCTTCTATCATAGCCTTATTGGCAACGATAAAGCGGCCGTTGAACAATGCCTGAATCAATTTCAATTTGACTCCTGTATTTTGAAAAGTTACCAGCATGTGCAGATGTGCGTCGCGAATCAGTCGCTGCATTTCAGCCTGCGATGGATTGGCTACAATTGTAATATGAGCGTGTGGTCTGGCCATCTGGATCAATTGCTGAGACGGCCGGTTACCCGCAATGATTACAGGCCGGTTGGTCTTTGCAAAAACCTCCTTTACCAGATAACAGGCTGCACTATTGTTTTCATTGATACCCAGGTTGCCGTGATAAAGTACATACTCACCGGAGCCTTGTGGATTATGCATCTTATCATTGCCATGAAATGGTCCGACATAAAATGCATGCTGATATTTTTTTTGATAATACTTGGTCTCGGCCATTGCAATGCAAGCTACCGAGGAGGCTTTGCTTAATATATGCTCTTTCTTTGCCAGGCGTTGGGACTCTACCTGATAGTACCATCGTTTGAATAGATTCTTTTCTTCCTGAGCAAGATGTGTGTAGTAAGTATGCTCATTATTATGCATCCGAACTACTACCTGCTTCTCCTTTAAGGCTGCATTTCCCAGCCAACCGCAAGTATGCAATCCTTCCAGTAACACGGGGTGAGCATCAGCAGCTAAGCGTTGCAATAACAATTTCGACTTGCGCGATGCAATAATCATGGGAAGTGGAGAGAAATAGGCCAGCCACATGGGTGACCTTTTGTAGTAATATACCTTTTCACATATTTCTTCCAGTTCTTCAGCAGCCTGTCTTTTATAGGTAAAACAGTGGAGGATAATGCCTATCCCAAGTTGTTGCAGCGCCTTTATTTTATAATACACATCTATCACCCCACCATAGTCAGGCGGATAAGGCACGTCGAACGCTACTATATGGACCTTATGATTTGCTGATTCCTGCATAGATGTTGAGCAGTTTTTCTTTTTCTATTTGCCAGTTGAGCATCTTCGCGGCATTTCTGGTATTGCTTTTAAGTCGGGAGTAGACCGCATTGTCACCAAGTAGCTGCAGCATGGCATCCTTTAATGGCTCTACAGAGAGATGACTGATGGTAAGTGCTACATCATATTCCATGTTCAATACTTCATACTCCGGATAATTCATGGTAACCTGTGGAATGCCCGCCATTATATAATCAAAAAACTTATTGGAAAGGCTTAAATAATAACTTTTGCCTTCATTGCTTACCAGATTGAGACCTGCATAAGCCTTGGTAGTTATTTCAATTAGTCTGGCAGGTTCCACATATCCTAGGAATTTGATTTTATCTGTATGAGGCAATGCTTGTGCAAATGCCCTCAATTCCTCCGATAAATCCCCTTCTCCGGCAATATGCAATTCTACGTCCATATCCTGCACAGCCAGCATCATCTCTTCAATCCCCCTACCCTTGTTGAGGGCGCCCTGGTACAGGAAAACCTTCCTCTCTTTCGACTCATGCTGCATTGGGGCTTCATAGTAAGCAGGTACGTTACGAATAACCTCATAAGGTTGTCCATACCTTTTGGTCAATTCCAGCGCAATGGCATTGCCCACTGTATAATTGTAGCGAATATAAGGAAGCGTCAATCGGGCGATGGCTTCCCAAATGTATTTTATGAGCGGCCTGTCTGCTATTTCGGGAAGTTCTGTAAAATACTCGTGGGCATCATACACCAGCACTGCCCGTTTGAGTTTTGCCACTATGAATTGCGGTAAAATAGTATCCAGGTCAACCGGCCCGTATATCTCATACCTTCGGCCCAACAGCAGCAAAAAGAACAATCGCAGATTGTATTCTAGATAAAAAAGCTTGCCTTTCCGGAATAGTAAACGTAGTCGCTTTTCCTCATAAACAGAGGGCTGCAAAGGGATGGAAGCCCGCTTCTCAAAACCAATGAGGGTAACGTGGTATCCTGCTTCCGTTAATGCGGTACAAATGCGCTTCATGCGCTGATCGTATGACAAGTCGTTGGTGACAGTAAAAACGATATTTTTCAATCCCGCCATTCCAGCTCATTGTTATTTACATATCTGACCATATTATTATCGGTAAGATAGCTCAGTGCTTCGAGAAACTTCTTTTTTTTAATGGGCAACTTCTCTGCCACCACATCCGTAAGTGGTACACTTCCATCTTTGAGGTGTTCTTTGAGCCAGTTATAGGTGAGCGTGATATCGTCATCTTTTAAATCCAGCTTATCTCTTTCCAGACAATAATCGCAGCGATTGCAGGGCGGACTTTCTTCTCCGAAATAGCGCAGCATTTTTTGCATACGACAGGAAGGATTCCCTTGTACATAATCCAGCATGGCATCTACCCTGATTTCCGCCTGCTCCTTTATTTTCCGCAACATCTGGATGTCCAGCGGAAGATCTTCCGGCCGATACCGCTCCGTCAGATACGTTACCCGCATCGTATTGGAAGCAGGTTGATACTCAATTACCTCCTGCTTGTGCAACCAGTTCAGCATATTGACAACTTCCGCTTTGGGAATGGACAGATGATGTGCCAACTCTCCTTCCCTGATGGCTACATGATCATCGAAAATACCGGGATATGCCCTGAGAATGGCCTTCAGTATCCGCTCCGATTGCCGGTTTTCAATCTGGTACCGATATAAATCTTCATGGCTAATCGGGACAAAAATCGTCGCAAAGTACTGCGCTGTATCGTTTATATATATAAAACCCTGATGTTGCAATACTCTCAGTGCATAGGCTATAATCACAGGATCCTGCTTGTTGTAGCGCATCAGTGATTCCATATCCAGCGGAAAGGTTTGTCCTGCTCCTGCTCCACTGGCAATCTGCAACATATTAGAAAGAGCGTGATACGTTTTCCGAATTTCTTCGGGTGGCGGATACTGTCGGGTTAAATTACTCTTTAGCTCCACATCATCCTGAGCTGTATAGATAATTCCTGCAAAGCAACGGTTTCCATCCCTTCCTGCACGACCGGCTTCCTGAAAATAGGCCTCCGGACTATCGGGAATATCCCAGTGCAAAACGAGGCGCACATCGGCTTTGTCTATCCCCATTCCAAAAGCATTGGTGCATGCCACTACGCGAATGGCTCCATTAATCCATCGTTCCTGCACCATGGAGCGCTCCTCTGCATTTCTGCCGGCATGGTAGAAGTCAGCTGAAATCCTGTTTCGTTGCAAGAATTGAGCAATCTCTTTCGTCTTTCTTCTGTTGCGCACATAAATCACTGCGGTTCCGGGGACCCTTTGCAATACCTCTTTCAGTTTACCCCACTTGTCCTCTTCCTTTCTGACAATCAGGTGCATATTGGGCCTATCGAAACTCGTTTTGAAAATGGCAGGCGCTTTCATTTCCAGCTTTTCACATATGTCATTACACACCTGATCTGTTGCAGTAGCTGTAAGTGCAATCATGGGCGCGTTGCCTGTCCATTCCCGAATCTCAGCAATGCGGAGATAAGGTGGGCGAAAATCATACCCCCACTGAGAAATACAATGTGCCTCGTCTACCACTATCATTCCTACCTCCATAATGCGGAGGTGCTCTTTGAATACAGAGGTGAGCAATCTTTCAGGGGACAGATAGAGCAATTTGACTGTGCCGGCCACAGCATTATCCAGGATGCGTTCTACCTGGCGCTTTTCCATACCGGAATGGATGGCCTGTGCAGCGATTCCCTTTTTCTGAAGTCCTTCGACCTGGTCTTTCATCAGAGCAATAAGCGGAGAAATAACGAGGGTTACTCCCTCTCTAAGTAATGCAGGTACCTGAAAGCAAACAGACTTTCCCCCACCGGTGGGTAGCAGGGCTAGGGTATCTTTGCCTTCCAATACCGAACGGACAATATCCTCCTGACCTTCCCGAAATGAGGGGTACTTCCAATACTTTTTCAGGATATCGAGCGCCTCCTTCATTTACTGTAGAGCAGACAGCGAATTGCCGAATGCGAATCTTGATTTAAACGCCTTGAGTTCATCCAACAGGGAAGTTTCCGGAATAGAGAGATGTGCTGACAACCTGGAGTCGCTGCTTACTTCCAGACTGCTCATCCCAATATGCTGATTGATGTATATTCTTTCCAGCTGAGGGAATAACGCTTCAAAGGCATCGGCAATTTCATTGATGCTAAGCGTCTTACGAATAAAATTGTAAGTGCCTCCGGGAGCATCCGTAAATACAAGTTCTGAAAGCATTCTATCTACATCAAGCACATGTGCGAAAGAGCGTTTCTGCATACCGCTGCCGTGAATGGTCAGCCTGTTTTCGAGATTAGCCTGAAGCATGAAATTATTGATAACAGCGTCAAAGCGCAGTGCAGCGCTGTACCCATAAACATTCCCACAGCGAATAATATATGTTTCTCGACTATCTTTTAACCTCGCTACATGTTCTTCCCCACGCAGCTTTGAAATACCATAATAACTTTGCGGATTGGGTATTGTTTCTTCCGTAACCTGTGCAGTGGTTTTTCCATATACCGAAGCACTGCTCAAGTAAATGAACCTCCTGATATCCGTTGCCTCTGCCGCATACACTGTTTCAGCCGTCCCCCAGTGATTGACCTGTTCAAAAAAGTGCGGGTCCTGATTGGCAAATGGCGTAGATACCCTCGCTGCAAGGTGTATTAAAACATCGGCACCACTTAAAGCTTTGCGCAGCTTTCTCGTGTCGAGGATATCAGCCTTGATAAGTCGCACCTGTTCCGGCCGGCTTATCGGACTAAAAAAAACCGCATCATTCTGCCTGCTCAGGTTATCGTACAACAGGACACTGGTAACCTTTTCATTGGCTGCCAGTAAATCGGCAAGCCCGTAGCCTATGTAACCGGCACCTCCTGTTATTACTACTTTCATGGTTGTTGTATTAACTCTGTATGCAAACCACATTCTGTTTTTTGCATACCAAACCAGCGGCTTCCCCTTTCATCATTAAGCATCGCAGCATCGAACTTTCGGGTACAAGGTTCACAACCTACGCTTATGTATCCCTTATCGTCGAGCGGGTGCCGGGGCAGATTAAATTCATTGATATACTGATATATCTGTTTGCCATCCCAGTCAATGATCGGATGGTAACGTACCGCTCTGGAGTGGGTAGGTTGTTCCAGTGAAAAGGTAGACCTGTTGGCATTCTGATCACCCCGCACACCGTTAATCCATATATCGTAAGCAGCCAACATCGGCTCCATGGGAGCAATCTTATTCAGGTAGCAGCAATAATCAGGATCTGAGGTATACAAGAGCCTACCCTTATCGTTCAATTGCATGACCGGAGGTGTAGTGGACCGCAATTCTATCATCTGCATGCCCAGTAACTGCAGCACTTCATCGCGGAATGTTATGGTTTCAGGAAAGTGAAAGCCGGTTTGAAGAAATACTACTGGAATGTCCTTGTCTATCCGGCTGAGCATATGCAGTAACGGCAAACTATGTGTTTGAAAAGAAGAACTGACAAAGAGCTTCTTTCCTTCTTCTTTATATTGATTGATGTGCCGGGATATTTGATTGAAATCGGGCATCAGCTGATACTTGCAGCCAGCAGGTCGGCAAGGTGCATGACCTTAATCGGCATTTTTTGTTTGTTGAAATAAGCCTGCAGGTGCATCAGGCAGGAATAGTCGGTTGATACGACGATATCAGCACCGGTTTCCAGAATACTGTTGCCTTTCTGGTCGGCCATACCTGTGGAGATGGCTTCGAACTTCGTAGAAAAAGTGCCGCCAAACCCGCAGCAGGTTTCCGCCTCGGCCATTTCTACAATCTCGACTCCTTTCACTGCCTCCAGCAACTGCCTGGGCTGGGATTTGATATTACATTCTCTCAGTGCAGCACATGCATCGTGGTAGGTAACCTTCGCAGACAGGGTGCCGCCAAGGTCGGTCACCTTCAGGACATTCACCATGAACTCACTGAATTCGTAGAGATTCCGCTTTACCTGCTTACAATAGTTGTGGTAGGGCGTATTGTCGAACATCTCACCGTAGGAATTGCGTACAAACCCTACACAAGATCCGGATGGTGCCACAATGGGACGGTCGGTTTGCGAAAAATCGGTGATAAATTTCTTGCTTACATCTTCTGTCTTATCCCAGTACCCGGCATTAAAAGCCGGCTGACCACAACAGGTCTGCTCCGGGTTATAATGAACCGTGCATCCCGCCTTCTCCAATACTTTTACCATATTGAACCCGGTATCGGGGAACAGTTGGTCGATGAAACAAGGAATAAATAAATCTACCTGCATATTAGTGAGCAAAAGTAACAATCGAAAGCCAATTGCAGCGGAGGGCTAATCTTTTACCACTAATATTTTACTGTCTTCAATAGGATTGCCCCGGATGACATAGTCGTCATGATTATTGCTATTGAGGGTAACAGTCAATTCATAGGTTCCCGGCGGCAATGCAGAGAGGTAGTACCATTCGCCATAGATGCGTCCCACTTTTTCTCCATTGATGTGCAAATGCGCATGGCCGTTGTACATTCTGTTCTCGGTATTGACGTATTCGGGAGTAAAAGTGAAATTGGTAGTAGTAATGCGCAGGTTATATCCACCCATGGGATCTTCCTCCACCTCCAACCGCACATCAGGCAGTTCTGATTGCGGATAACCAGCCAGCTCAATTTGCCCGTGCATATGCATAGGCTTGGTGGATAGAAAGTTCTGCTTGCGTTCGTATTTGTTCTCCGCCAGTGAGTAATAAGCGAACAACAGCACCCCCAGCAGGATTACAAAGTTCACCGTAGTAAATAAGATGCGGTGCAGCATATTGCTGAAATGCTTGTGCAGCAGATTGTACACGTACCCCGGTCCTTCGAGCAGGAAAATAATCAGGGCTCCGTGTATCAGGGTATGCCCTATCACCTCTACCCTTCCAAAAACAAGGGTTGTGAGAAAAAAGACTGCTGTTATGAGCACTGCAAGTGGTCTTTGCAACAGACACACCAGCAGGAGAAAACCCAGACTAAACTCTACAAAAGCGGCAGATGTGATAAAGAAATCGTAGTTCAGGCCCATTGCCAGCTGCGGGTGCTCTTCCACTAAAAAAAGCGACCAGTCTTTGTAAATCAGCTTTTCCAGCGCTACCCAGCAAAGCGAGAACCCGACGGTAAGGTAGAGTACCGTCAGCCCTATCAGCCTCCTGGAGTCCTTTCCGTTGGCAGTAGCCAGATAAAAACCCACCCCGATAAACAGGAAGTAATCCAGCATATGGAATGGATGGAAAATAATGGCGCCAATCACCCAGAGCGCAATGATTCCCAATCCCGCAATGGGAACAGTCTTATCGAAAAGCAATAGAAAGGCAAGCCCGAACTGAAACCAGCCAACCCATTCATATTGGGAAGGCACTATTACCGTAGGCGCTAAAATGGCACCGCCCTGCCATGAAAGAATCAGCAACATAGCTGCCGCGACACGCATGACCAGGACAGCAGACCCTTTGCGCTTGTCCAGCCACTCATCCAGCTGCATGTACCAGGAACTCTTGGCAATGCGTTGATCCAGCCACACGCCGAAAGCAATGACTACCAGGCAAAGGGCCAGTAACCAGAGGAAAATGGGAGAAACAACTTCAGGGATGGTAAGAGGTCGGTCGGCGTAACTGCCATCAGTAAACCACTTAACGTGGGCAGATACTGGCTTCGCACTCAAGATCAGGAGTACTGTCAACCCGGCAAAATGCTTCCATTTCGCACCATATTTCTTCAGTTTCTGCAATAGTGGTTTGACTTCCTGCGAAAATAGGGAGTATTTTTATGGATACTTTGCTGCGTACAGCTAACATTTGTAAATTATTTGTTAACGGAGTTTTTGAAAACGGAATAAGGAATACCGATAAGCAGCGTTCATCGTTGTTCAACTTATGGGAACCATCAGAATAAAGATAATAGCCTGGTTTATCACCGGATTTGTGCTGGCAGGTGCTGGTTTCTATTTTGTATACAGCAGTTTTGACTCTATGGGTCGGTCACTGGAGGTTCTGGGCGATCCAGATATGTCCTACCGGCTTGTGAACGACATCCAAACTGATCTGGTCAAGACCGAAAACAGTATGCGCTCTTACATGATGAGCGGTTCACTGGAGTTTCTGGACGATTACCTGGAGGGAATGGACAGAATCGGACTCAACCTCACGAGACTTTCGCAAATGCAGGGATCAGCGATACAGCAAAAGACACTGGACAATCTCGAGTCTTTATTGGCCAATCGCGCCGACCTGATGTACGATCTGGTAGACCTTAAGCACGAAAAAAACAATTCCACCTTAGCCAACAAAACACTCCTTCAGATTCAGGAAGAGCTTTCTTCTCAAAACAACCAGAATGCTACCTCGCCGGATGATACCAGCGACACCGCCGATGACCTGGCATTGCTCAAATCACCGACGGTGGCGGATAATAACGGTGAAGAGGAAAAAAACAAACTGAAAGGTTTATTCAGAAGAAAGAAGTCTGACAATAAGCAGATTGCTCCTATTTATAACGTGAAGCTGGATAGCGATTCTTCGTCCTCCGGCAATGGCACGAGTAATTATATCATAAGTTACGAAACGGATATCAATGTAGATCAGGTTAGGCAGATTTTGCGAGACATCAATAAGGAAGAACAGCAGTTCAATGCCCGGCTCAATAAAAGGGAACTGGAAATCCTTGCCAGCGACAGGCTCATCATGTCAACGGTCAATGATATCATGACCGGACTGGAAAAAAACAGTGATGTCCTGCACGCAGAACTAACGGCAGCTGCGCAAGAGACTGCGCGAAACACTGGTAGGAATATCTTTCTCATTGCGGTTGCTGCCTTGCTGACAGGTGTGCTCCTGCTGATAGCGCTCATGAACGATTTAAAAAGAAGCGCACGCTATCGAAGAGACCTGGAAGAGGCGAAAGAATATGCAGAGCATCTGGCACTATCGCGACAACGTTTTCTGGCCAGCATGAGCCATGAGATAAGAACGCCCCTTAATGCTATCATTGGGTTTGCAGAGCAGAGTGCCCATACCGCAGACCCCGAAACTGCGGCTCATATAGGACGGATAACTACCGCATCCGATCACTTGCTGGAAATTGTAAATGATATTTTAGATTATTCGAAACTCGAACTGGGCAAGGTCCAGCTTCAGTGCCTTCCCTTTACTGTTACCCAAATTTTGGAGGAATTGAAAAGCCTGATGAACCAGAGAGCCCGTGAACAGGGGATTGGATTTCATATAACATCCGACCACGGTTGCACTAGCCCGGTAGAAGGTGATCCGCTGCGATTGAAGCAGGTATTGATCAACCTTATTGGCAACGCCATCAAGTTTACTCACGAAGGACAGGTTGAAGTATCGGCAACTTCTTCCATTAAAAATAAATATATTGATTTTATCTTCCGCATTGCAGACACCGGTATCGGCATACCTGAAGATAAGCTGGAGTATATTTTTGAAGATTTTAAACAACTGGACAACGATACATCGAGGCAATACGGCGGCAGTGGACTGGGACTTGCTATCACCAAAAAAATCATTGAACAGCATCAGGGACAAATCTCTGTAACCAGCACTTCCGGCGAAGGATCGGTCTTTACGGTAGAGTTGCGCTACAAAGTAACCGATAAGGAAGTTGCAGCCATGTCCGATGCTTCTGCCAATACTCCGATTCGCTTAAAGGGAATGCGTATACTGGTAGCCGATGATGAGCCCTTTAATCTTCAGCTGGCCCGATTAATCCTGGAAAAATCCGGCGCTGAAGTTGTTACCTGTCAACACCCCGACGACATCGATGCCATTTTAGATGAAAAACTCTTTGATTGTTATATTATTGATTTACATATGCCGGGTAAAGACGGCTGGGAAGTGGCGCAGTCTATTCGGATAAAAGATAGCCTAGCTTACATCATTGCTTCTACTGCCGATGTCATAACGCCGGTGGCCACCCTTTTGGAAAAAGAACATACATTTGATGCAGTTCTGCATAAGCCCTACAAAGAGCAAGCACTTTTGCAAATGGTACGGAGGGCCGCTGAAGATATCGACTTATCTCAGGACTGGATGCCTGAAGAGGATACTTCTTTCCCGGATACGAACTACACCGACGAGCAGCTCTATGCGCTTGACGAAATAAAAATATTTGCTGCAGGAGATATTGAAACAGAGCAGGAGATCATTATGACATTCGTAGCCACATCCACCGATATGATGCAGGAGCTGGAACTGGCAAAACAGCAGAAATCCCTAGAAGTACTAAATAATATAGCGCATAAACTCCTTCCCTCCTACCAGCACTTTCATATACATACCTTAACCGGTCATTTAAAATACCTGGAGAAAGCCGCCGATTGGGAGGAGGATAAAATAAATGCAGCTGTTGATGCCGTAATCACCACCACCCGGCAGGTGCATACTGCGTTGAAAGAAGAGCTAAAGACTTTGCAGGCTTAGGAAAATTAGCCGTTTCACTATTCGACACCCAACTGCTTCATCTTGTTGTAAAGCGTTTTCCTATCAATTCCCAACATCTTGGCAGCTTTGCTCTTGTTGTAGTTGGCCTTTTGCAAGGTTTGCAGAATCATTTCTTTCTCTGTTCGCTCTGCCATACTTTTCAAATCGGTGGGTAAGGCCGCATCCTGCCCATCACTTACCGAAGGAAACATAGGTTCCTGAATAATTTCCTCGGGCAGCGCTTCCAAGCGTATGCTGTTGCCTGGAGAAAGCAGTGCAGCTCTTCTGATGATATTGCGCAGCTCCCTGAGATTTCCCGGCCATGAATACTTGCGAAAAACATCCATAACTTCTTTGTCGAAACCGACAATAGATCGATCGAGCTCTTCATTCGCGAGTGAAAGAAAATAAGTGCAAAAAGATTCCAGGTCTTCGCGGCGTTCCCTCAATGGAGCGACCTTGATGCTGAATTCATTGAGCCTGTGGTACAGGTCTTCTCTGAACTCTCCTTTGCGCACGGCTGTAGAGAGGTCCTCGTTCGTAGCGGCGATGATGCGCACATCCACTTCTGCATCATTGTTGCTGCCAATCTTCCGTACCCTGCGTTCCTGCAGGGCGCGCAGCATTTGTATCTGCACATCGTAGGAAAGGTTTCCAATTTCATCCAGAAACAAGGTTCCACCGTTAGCAGCTTCAAACTGCCCTGTCTTATCCTGAATGGCCCCCGTAAATGAGCCTTTCAGATGACCGAATAATTCGCTGGCAGCGAGCTCCTTGCTGAGGGAACCGCAATCTATGGAAACAAATGGCTGCGATGCTCTTTTGCTATTGTCGTGAATCTTTTTGGCAACGTATTCCTTTCCTGAACCACTCTCCCCCTGAATTAAAACAGAAATATTGGTGGGTGCTACCAGCTGAATATGTTCCTGTAATTTTTGTGCTACCTGGCCATCACCTTCCACAAACTTTATAACTGGTGTGGCAGGCTTCTTAGATGGTTCTCCTGTTCTGGGAACCGGCGCCTCTGATGTACCATTCCGCTCAATCGCCTGATTCAGGGAGAGTAATATCTCATCCGGATTTACCGGTTTGGTAACATAATCTGCTGCTCCCCATTTCATAGCTTTTACCGCAATGCGAATGTCAGCGTAGGAAGTCATAATGATAACCGGCAGATGCAGGGCACGCTCGCGCAGCTCCTGCAACAGCTCCAGTCCATCCTTACCCGGCAACCTGAAATCACTGATGACGGCATCAAATTGCTCCTTTTGTAAAGTAAGCAATGCTTCCTCCGCAGAAAAGACTCCTTTACTATTCAATCCTTTCTTCTCCAGAAATTTTTGAAGCATTAGACAAAAGGTTGGATCGTCATCAACGACCAAAATGGCGTGTTTCTTCATGAACTCCAAAAATATCAATTCGATATGGAATTCAGGTAAGTATGCCCAACATTGGCCAATTGGAAATCGCAAGTCTCGTTCCGGATTATCACCACAGACCGCTACAGTCAATATTAAATAATTTAAAATAAATGAGCTACATGCGGACTATTGATTAGCATTTTTGTATTTTTAAGGGCTATTTGTTTTAAAATCCAATAATTTCCTGCTTTTCCGGATAATGAACCTGTCTGCGGGAAGCTCCATTGAAGGATGTTGGTTTTTACGGCTATTCTTTAACCTATTAACTTAATTAGTTTGAAATGAAGAGAAACTTAAATTGGCAGATTTTGTCATTTCTGTTGGTATTCTCTACAGCAATGCAAGCCCAGATTGTCGGGTCGAATGCATTCCTGCAGGGAAACTTTGCAGAAGTTGGCGTTAACACCTGTGGTGCGTTTGCATCCAACGGAGCTCCGCCTGCCGGCTACGTTGTTACAGGCCTTAGCGGATTAAATTTTGTTGCCGACTCCGATATGGACGGCTGGGATGTAGGTGATCCTGCTTATTGCGGTGATTATGCCGTACCCGGAAGTCCTGTAGAAGGATGGGGTATTGAAATTAATGGTATCAGCTATTATAACACCGACCAGGGTTGTTTTACCAGCGATATTTCCGGCGAAATCATTTCCTACAGTGCAGAAGGAGATTCTGTAGAAGTGATTTGGGAGGGAAGTGTAGCCGGTGTTACGGTAACCCAGCGTTCCGTATTGTATGCTGACAACCTGTATTTTGTTACCTACGTAACACTGACCAATGACTCCGGTGATGATTTCTCAGATGTATACTACAGAAGAAACATCGACCCGGATAACGAGCAGCTGGCCAGTGGTTCATTTACTACTATTAATACTGTTGAATCGAACCCTTCTTTAGGCGATCCCGCAGCTATAGTTACCGCAGTAGGTGAAACTTACGGATGTTACCTGGCTCTGGTTGCCAACAACCTGTTCTCCAGCGCCTCTTATGGCAACTTTGGAACAACAGTGGGTATGGTATCAGATTCTTATAATGGACTTGCAGGTTACAACCTGGAAGGTACCAACACTGCTGATGAAGCCATTCAAATGTCTTTCTGGATTCCGGTTTTACCTAACGGCACCAGCACCACATTTGCATTTGCTTATGTATTCAGCGAAGATGCTGTCGCAGATGCACTGGATGATACTTTCATTGCTGGTGATGAAGCAGCCGATGTGGGCGTTACCAGTATTCTTGCTCCGGCTTCCGGTTGTGGCTTAGGTTCAGAATCCGTTACTGTCAACATCTTCAACTTTGGCTTTGAAGCACAATCTGATATTCCTGTCTCTTACAGGCTGGATGGTGGTGCTATCGTAAGTGAAGTATTTGCAGGTCCACTGGAACCTGGCACATTCGCAGCACATACTTTCGCAACCCCTGCCGACATGTCTGCAGAAGGCGACTATGTAATAGAGTCATGGACTGCACTGGCAGGTGATGGCGAACTGTTAAACGATACTACTGACAGAAACATCAGCAATATTCCGGTAATATCTACCTTCCCCTACACCGAAGACTTTGAAGGTGGTTCAGGTGGATGGTTCTCCGGTGGAATCAACAGCACATGGGAATTAGGTTCTCCTGGTGGAGCACTTATTGACGGACCTCCTCCGGGAACTCCTGGTTCTGTGAATTCATGGGCAACTAATCTTTTCGATTTCTACGATATCGCAGAAAACTCCTGGGTACAAAGTCCATGTTTCGACCTGACCAGCTTATCACTCCCTTATGTCAAGTTTGACATCTGGTGGGAAACCGGTGAATTCTGGGACGGTGCCAGACTGGAATACTCTACTGACGCAGGTGCCACATGGATTCCTATTGGCGGCATTGGTACCGGCGACAACTGGTATACTGACGGAGGTTGTTTTGCCTTCGGATTTGATCCTATATCAGGCACTTACAATCCAGCATGGGAAGGTCCCGGTGGCGGATGGGTGACAGCCCAGCACGACATCGCATTCCTGGCGGGTGAACCTCAGGTACAATTCCGCATGCATATGGCAACAGCAGGATTTATCGGATTTACCGATGGTATTGCCTTTGATAACTTCTTCGTGGGCGATCCATTCCCCAACGATGTAGGCGTAATTGCCGTTACATCTCCTTCTTCCGGCGCTGACCTGACAGCTGCAGAGACGGTTACCGTTACTGTAGAAAACTTTGGAGCAGACGCTCAAAGCGGGTTTGATGTCGCTTATCAGGTAGATGGTGGTGCTGTAGTTACAGAAACATTTACCGATCTGCTGGCACCCGGCGCAACAGCTTCTTTCAGCTTTGCAGCTACCATTGACATGAGTGCTGACGGCGACTACGCTATTTGCGCTTGGACAGAGCTGGCAACTGATGAAGATGTGTCCAATGACACTACTTGCGTTACCAGATCTAATCTGCTACCTGTAACAGGAACCGGTGCATGGTACATCAATTCCAACGTTCCATTTGGTGAGCCCTGGGGTTCAACCAGTAACATTGATGCCATGAACGCAGTATTTGGCGATGACTGGACACAGGGTGACTTCGAGACAATAGATGTTGCTTCCGTATTCGGAGCCAGCAATTGCTTCGTATTCCTGGAAGGTTCTGACCAGCATGCTCAGGAACTGGAAGATTTCTTAGAAGATAATATTGCACTCATTGAAGCCTGGGTATCTTCCGGTGGTAACCTGTTCCTCAATGCCGCACCTAATGAAGGTGATGGTATGAGCTTTGGCTTTGGTGGAACAGAGCTAATTTATGCCTACTTCACCAACAATGCAGAAGCTGCAGATCCGGGTCATCCTATCTTTGCAGGTCCGTTTACTCCTGTAGGAACCAACTGGACCGGTGGAAGCTTCGGTCACGCAAGAATCGATGGTGACGGACTCACTAACCTCATCTGGGACGAATTCGCAACAACGAATATTGTTGCTGCGGAAAAAGCCTTTGGCGACGGTAAAGTGATATTTGGTGGTATGACTACCAATAACTTCCACTCTCCGGCGACAGAAGCTGCCAACTTAAGGGCTAATATTATTGCCTACCTGAGTTGTTCAGCTGTGGAAATTTGCGAAGCTCCGGCAGAAGTTACACTGGACGCATTAACTGCCACTTCAGCGACCTTGTCCTGGACTCCGGTTCCGGAAGCAGACCAATATGTACTGGCGATACGCAATAACACTACCGGTGTTAAAGCTACCCGT
>DDYY01000027.1:0-1472 GCA_002346225.1 Bacteroidetes bacterium UBA3022 | reverse complement strand
TTGCTTCACCACCATTGGTGACATTTCAGGTCCTTCACCAGCTGTTGATTTCACCACACCATTGCGTTTAGGAATGGAAGAATCAGGCATCAGCGTTTATCCGAACCCGTCTAACGGAACCTTCCGGGTGCAGTTGAACGGCTACACGAATGCAGATGCACAGGTTCGTATCTTCAATACGCTTGGTCAGCTTACCTACAATGAAAACATCAGCGTTATGGATGATGTAACCGTTGTGGAAGTTGCCATGGATGTTGAACCAGGTACCTATCTGGTGCAGGTAATCAGTGGCGATGAAGTCACTATTCATCCGATAGTAATAGAATAAGCGATTATTCTCTCATACACCAAAAGCCCCGGTATTTGCCGGGGCTTTTTTAATGTGTGTATAACTGAAGAATAAAAAAGGGGGGAAATTCTAAATCAATAGAAAAAATTATCGCCAATCATTACCTTCACAGCATAAATCTTAACTTGAACATGAATCTAAATCTACTCACTAACAAAGCGGCTTTCTTCCTCACGGCATTACTTGCCCTGGGTTTGACAGAGGCCACAGCACAGTATTGTGAACCCGAGTATAGCACGGGAACAGATGCCGGCGACTACATCGACGGTGTGGTGCTGGAAGACATTGATAACGTAGGGTCGGGTCCCTCTACATCGGGTATAATCGGGTATTCCGACTACACCGATTTGTCGACCATTCTGACACCCGGTCTTACCTACACCATTGAGTTGTATAACAACCCAACATGGAGTCAAACCTACACAGCTTGGATTGACTTCAATGGAAATGAAGAGTTTGAAGATGATGAAGTTATAGGAAATGCAAGCCTTGCAGCCGGTGCCTCCACCACTGTTGACTTTACTGTACCTGTAACTGCTCTTCCGGGTGAAACCAGGATGCGCGTGCGTTGTATCTACCCTTCCGGACTGGCTACTCCCTTGGATCCTTGTGAACTGGACACTTATGGTGAAGCAGAAGATTACACGATTATTATTCCGGCTTCCGGTGATAATGATATAGGCGTAACAGATATTACTTCCATCGCTTCCGGTTGCGGATTGGGTCTTACAGAAGTAAGCGTAGAAGTATATAACCTAGGACTGGAAACAGTTGCTTCCTTTGATGTTGCCTATGTAGTAGATAATCCTGTTTTGGGATTATTAACTCCTGTAGTTGAAAGCTATACCGGACCGGCGCTGGCTTCTCTGGAGTCAACTATCTTCACCTTTACCACACTCGCTGACTTCAGCGAATTCGGTGATTATACGGTTACTGCTTATACCATTTTTGATTTAGATGAAAGTGCTATCAATGATAGCTCCGATGTTAGTTTTGTTGCTATACCGAGTATCACCTCCTTCCCTTATGTACAAGATTTTGAAGGTGGCGCTGCCGGCTGGATTTCAGGCGGTTCAGGAAGTACCTGGGAACTTGGATATCCCTCTGCTTCCGTAATTGACGG
>DDYY01000086.1 GCA_002346225.1 Bacteroidetes bacterium UBA3022 | reverse complement strand
ATACTGAATTTGTCGCTGATCAAGGTATCAGTTTGTTACAAAGTAAGCATATTTGTCCTATAAATGACAGCCTCCGCCACCTTGAATGATACCATTTGTGCCTTAGCGACGCCTTCCGGTGTGGGAGCCATTGGGCTCATTCGCTTGTCCGGTCCGCAGGCCATTGCCATTGCCGATGCCGTTTTTCCATCCAGGGACTTGCAGGCAGCGTCCTCACGCACCGCCCATGTAGGCTGGATTATGGATGGTGCGTTGCCGCTGGATGAAGTGGTGGTCACTGTGTTCCGCGGGCCGCGCAGTTATACCGGTGAAGATGTGGTGGAGTTGTCTTGTCATGGCTCGCCCTATATCCTCGACAGGGCCATGCATGTTTTATTAAACGGAGGGGCACGTTTGGCGGAGCCCGGAGAGTTTACCATGCGCGCATTTTTGAATGGCAGGATGGATCTGGCGCAGGCAGAAGCCGTGGCCGATATGATTGCCAGTGAGAGTGCCGCAGCCCATCGCCTGGCGACGCAGCAGATGCGGGGAGGATTCTCCCGCGATATCAAAGCCATGCGGGAGCAGCTGATTGGTTTCGCCGGTTTGGTAGAACTGGAGCTCGACTTTGTGGAAGAGGATGTCGCCTTTGCCGACAAAGATGCCTTGCAACAATTGCTGCTGCAGTTAAAAGCAGAGGTAAGCAGACTGGCAGCATCTTTCCGGTTGGGCAATGTGATGAAAAATGGGGTGATGACGGTGATTGCCGGACGACCCAATGCAGGGAAATCGACCTTGCTGAATGCCTTGCTGAATGAAGAGCGCGCCCTGGTGAGTGATATTGCCGGTACTACCCGCGATACCATTGAGGAAGAGCTGAATATCGAGGGGATACGCTTCCGCCTGATTGATACGGCAGGCATCCGTGAAGCCACCGACGCTATTGAGCACATGGGTGTACAGCGCACCATGGAGAAGATACGGCAGGGAGCTGTGTTGGTATATGTATTTGATGCCGCTGCGCTCAGTGCAGAGGCTGTAGTTTCCGATCTGGAGCAGCTGCACCATGCCGATTTAAAAACACTGGTGATAGGAAACAAATCCGATTTACTGAACGGAAGACCTTCCGGTTATCCGGCTGATACCATCTGGATTTCGGCGCGGGATAAATCCGATTTACATGTATTAAAAGATGCGCTATATGATATTGCGGTGGCGTCCGGTGTATCGATGGACCAGACCATTGTTTCGAATGTACGGCATGTGACGGCCTTGCAGCAGACCTTGCAGTCGCTGGATGATGTGCTGGAGGGCTTGTCGCAGGATTTGAGCGGAGAGCTGCTGGCGCTGGACCTGCGCAGGGCGCTGAACCACCTGGGTGAGATAACCGGCCAAGTAACCCACGAGGATTTGCTGGACTTTATTTTTTCGAAGTTTTGTATCGGGAAGTGAGTGAGACAGTAAATCTTTGATTTACGTAGTCGAACTCATCCCGAAGAGCGCGGAACGTGCGATTTCGGGATACTAGCCATGTTGCACACTGAGGCAATGTTTCATGTATCCTCACAGCGTAGACGAACGCATCCCTCAGCGCACGGAACGTGCGATTTCGGGATACCGGCCATTTTGCTAACTGAGGCAATGTTTCATGTATCATCACAACGTAGTCGAACGCATCCCTCAGCGCGCGGAACGAGCGATTTCGGGATACCGGCCATGTTGCCAACTGACGCAAAGTTTCATGATGCTTTAAAGCGCAATCGAACGCATCTTTCAGTGCTCGGTAAGAGCGATTTCGGGATACCGGCCATGTTGCTAACTGAGGCAATGTTTCATGTATCCTCACAGCGTAGTCGAACGCGCCCATCAGTGCGCGGAACGGGATTTAGCCAATGCAGGTACCTGATGCGTTGTGGAATATTACCCTGCATGTTGAAGGAACGCCTGCCAATGAAGCACGATGTGTAATGACCACTGGTTTGTTTTTGGGGCGTGCCCCTGCGGGTCGGGCCATACGCTGCAAGGCCTCCCCTGCATAACGGCCACTAGCTGGCTGCGCTGCGCTGTATCCGTAATGCGGGATTGCGGGCTTTCCGCTGCTGTCCCTCACGCGAAATACCGTACAGCTATGTATGTCAGGGTATAAACTGACATTTATTCTTATTTTGTCAAGTTATATCCTTACATTTGCAGTTGTAATGTCAGGGTATAAACTGACAAGGTTGCTATGAGAAAGAAAAACTTACAGCTGCAACAGCTCAATAGTAAAATGTTGCAATTTGCCGGTCTTCAAGAGATTGTCCCTCCGCCAACAGGCTGGATTAAAGCCATTAGAGTGGCACTGGGTATGAGTTTACAGCAGTTGGGCAAGTCTTTATCCATGACCCGGCAAAGTGTTCAGGAGATGGAGAAAAGGGAGGAGGAAGGTTCTGTTACCATCAAGTCCTTAAGGGAAGTTGCGGCGGTTTTGGATATGCAATTTGTTTATGGGTTTGTTCCCAGGGACGGTTCTTTAGATGCCTTGATTGAAAGGCGGGCTACCGAACTGGCCACTAAAATAGTTATGAGAACCTCTGCTTCTATGAAGCTGGAGGACCAGGAAAATACCCAACAGAGAATTGAAAACGCCATTCGGGAACGGGCGCAGGCAATAAAAAATGAAATGCCAAAGATGTTATGGGATTAGATTTGGATTACATGGAGGGCCAGACACCCCTGGAGGACGATGAAAAGGAAGGGCTGCTTATTCCCACCATTGCCACCCGAGGTGAGTTAGATGAATTTGAGCAACAGAATATTGAAGACGCGGTACTATGGGCGCTGGGACTTTCCGTAAAACAGGAGCTCATTTTTACAGAAAAATTTATTAAGAATGTTCATATACGAATGTATGGCCGTGTCTGGTCCTGGGCAGGTACCTTCCGTAGAACGAACAAGAATATTAGCGTAGATAAATGTCAGATACCTTCCGAATTGAAACAGTTGTTGGATGATGCCGGATACTGGTATGCCAATGCTACTTTTCTTCCAGATGAAATGGCAGTTCGTTTCAAGCACCGCCTGGTGAGTATTCATTGTTTCCCCAATGGAAACGGCAGGCATAGCCGGTTGATGGCAGATATTATCATTGATAAAGGCTATGGGCTTCCACCTTTTACTTGGGGTGCGGGCAGCTTATTGCAGGCGGGTAATACCAGAACTATTTATCTGAACGCTGTGAGGGCCGCAGACCGGGGTGATTATGCACCCCTGCTCGCTTTTGCCAGATCTTAGACCTAATAGTTAACTCTTCCATTCGATGCTAAGCAGTCAGTATGACCTGTACAGCAATTGCATAGGAGGCACTATAGAAAGACGTTTGCAGGGAAGCCGACAAAAAAGTATTTGAAGCTTACCCGGCAATTACAAAGAGCCGAAAGCATACCAGATCATGTAATTGAACGAGCCTTGTTAAGCTGAAATACTGAACGGAAAGTTTATTATTTTAGCAAACGCTAACGATTTTCAAACAAAGTTACTGGAGTCAATTAAAGGCGAAAGTGAACGTCAAACTCAATTAATAAAATCTATTGAGTGGAAGGTGGCGTTTTGGTTTTGGTTATCAATAATCGGAGTTATACTTTATGTAATTAGCTTATTGTTTATTTAGTGCATAAGAATAATAACGGATTAAACACATTATGCTGATATGAGAAGATTTATCTTGGGCTTTATTTTAGTCATTATGATAATGGCAATAATTGGAAAATTTGTAAACAAAGATGACGAACAGGAATATCCTAATTCGGGTACATTTGATGCCACCTATCAAGATAGTGGTTCGGCTGAATTTGTTGAAGAGTACGCAGGTGGTTATACGGTAGAGTTGGATAATGTTTCAAGTGGTTATTCGACTGAAGCTTACGCATTAAAGAATGATGGCACAGCTACTTGGATGTATATCACAATGAAAGGGGGTAATGCTGAAGTAACTTCTAAAAAACAAGGAACCTGGGTTGCTCAAAAGGATAGAATAGAAATCACAATAAGAGGAAATACAGGTTTGTGTAATACTCCCCAAATCT
>DDYY01000068.1 GCA_002346225.1 Bacteroidetes bacterium UBA3022 | reverse complement strand
GGGGCCTAATGGCGGGAACTCAGGGGTATTTACCTACCTCCAGTTCATGTTTACTCCGAAGTTTTTCTAAAGCCTGTTGAAAGTATGTTGATACTACCTCGCATTGGCAACATGTAGTACAACACATCGGCGGTAGTTTCCTATTTTTGGGAAATGCAGGAATACCATGACTTATTGAAGAAAATCCTGGATGAAGGATTCGTAAAATCCGATCGTACCGGAACCGGTACCAAGAGCATATTTGGCTATCAGATGCGATTTGATCTTCAGAAGGGCTTTCCCTTGGTGACGACAAAAAAGCTTCACCTGCGGTCTATTATCTACGAATTACTATGGTTTCTTAAAGGTGATACCAACATTGCCTACCTAAAGGAAAATGGTGTGCGGATTTGGGATGAATGGGCAGATGCAGAGGGGAACCTGGGGCCTGTCTACGGTCACCAGTGGAGAAGCTGGCCTACACCAGACGGAAGAAAAATTGACCAGATTGCTCAGGCTGTAGAAACCATTCGCAACAAACCGGATTCCAGAAGAATCATAGTAAGTGCCTGGAATGTGGCCGATGTCGATAATATGGCACTTCCTCCCTGTCATTGTCTGTTTCAGTTTTATGTCGCAGATGGTAAGTTGTCCTGCCAGCTTTATCAGCGCAGTGCAGATACTTTTTTAGGGGTGCCATTCAACATCGCATCGTATGCTCTGCTTACCATGATGATGGCGCAGGTAACCGGTTTGGAGCCGGGTACATTCGTGCATACATTCGGGGATGCACACCTCTACAATGACCACCTTGAATTGGCTGCGCTGCAACTGACCCGTGAGCCCAGACCACTACCAACTATGGTGATAAACCCGAACGTCAAGGATATATTCAGTTTTCAGTTCGAAGACTTTACTTTACTCAACTATGACCCACATCCACATATCAAAGCAAACGTCAGTGTATGAGGTTGGCCATAATTGTAGCATGTGCAGAAAATGATGTAATTGGTCATAATGGCGATATGCCCTGGAAGAAGCTACCATCCGATTTGCGTTTCTTCAGGGAAACAACCATGGGACATTGGTGTATATTGGGAAGGAAAACATACAATGCATTAGGGAACAAGGTCCTGCCCGGAAGGAAGTTTATCATTATTACAAGAGATCAGCAATTCAAAGCCGATGATAGTATAGTGGTGCATTCGGTTCAGGATGCATTGAACCATACTGTGTTAAAAGATGAACAGGAAGTAATGGTACTGGGTGGAGGTGAAATTTACCGCCAGGCATTGCCCTACTGCCAAAGAATCTACCTTACCCGCATCCACGAAACATTCGAAGGGGATACCTTCTTTCCTCAACCTGACCCCGATGAGTGGGTACTTACTGATTCAGACGAAAGATTGATGGACGAGAAGAATCCTTATGACCATACATTTATGGTGTATGAGCGAAAACCTGATATTTTGGAATAGCACAATCAATGACCCAGCACCGACCACTCACTGAGCGCGTATTCAATGTTACTGTAATTGTCGCAGCCCTGGGTTATTTCGTCGACATTTACGACCTCATTCTTTTTGGAATAGTGCGCGGCCCCAGTCTTTCTGCCCTGGGTTACTCTGGGCAGGAACTCGTAGATAAAGGACTTTTTCTGCTGAATATGCAAATGGCGGGAATGCTCATTGGTGGAATTCTTTGGGGCATTTTGGGTGATATGAAGGGGCGGATATCCGTTTTGTACGGATCTATTTTTCTGTATTCGGTTGCTAATATCCTGAATGGAATGGTGGTGAATATGGACCAATATGCCATTTTGAGATTAATGGCCGGAATAGGTCTTGCCGGAGAATTGGGTGCCGGTATTACCCTGGTAAATGAAACCATGACAAAGGAAAACCGGGGTTATGGAACCATGGTGGTGGTGACCTTCGGCGCATTGGGGGCTGTTGTGGGCGCGCTGGTTGCAGATAACTTTCAATGGCAAACTTCTTATTATGTAGGAGGAGGACTGGGGCTGGCCTTGCTTGTATTGCGAATCGGCACCTACGAGTCGGGTATGTTCCATAAAGTAAAAATGGAAACGGGCACGAGTCTCCGGTTCCTAAAGCTGTTTACAGATGGAAGGCGGCTGTATAAATATGCACTTTGTATTCTCATTGGTGTACCAATTTGGTTTGTGATAGGTATTCTTGTAATCCTTTCTCCTGAACTGAGTGATATTATTGGAGTGCAGGGTGGAGTAGAGGCTAAATGGGCTATTCTCTGGTGTTATGTAGGTCTTTCAGTAGGGGACTTTGCAAGTGGCATGATCAGCCAGCTCATTAAGTCGAGAAAGAAAGTAGTCCTCTACTATATCATTGGTTGCACAGGAGTCATTCTGCTTTACCTCTATTCCCGCGATATCAGTCTCTTCTATTTCTATTTCCTTTGTTTTGCACTTGGCTTTAGTGCGGGATACTGGGCACTGTTTGTAACCATGGCCAGCGAACAATTTGGCACCAACATAAGATCTACCGTTACCACAACAGTCCCCAATTTTGTTCGGGGTTCAGTTATACCGGTAACATTATCCTATCAATTTTTTAACGACAAATTCAGTGCAGTACCGGCTGCTACTATTGTCGGTATGATATGCATGATGGCTGCATTTTTTGCATTGCTACCTTTGCAGGATACCTATGGCAAAGACCTGGACTATATGGAATTGGATTAAATACAGCGGGTCTATATAGTTGACCAGGTAGTTTGAATTATTAAAATATATTATATGACAGCTCCAAATTTATTGGTTGTAAGTACTTCTACCCTTCACGGATCATCTTATCTCGAGTATATACTTCCTTCTGTAAAAACCTTCTTTCCGCCGAAGGGAAACATTGTTTTTATACCTTTTGCTCGGCCATCCGGTATCAGCCACGATAGTTATACCGAAAAAGTAAGAAATGCGTTTAGCTCTATCCAGCTTTCTGTAAAAGGAATTCATGAATATACCGACACCAAGGCTGCCATTCAGGCTGCCGATGGAGTCTTTACCGGCGGCGGAAATACTTTTGTGTTGCTTAATGAACTGTATAAGATGGATTTAATAGAACTGTTACGACAACGGATTCGAGAAGGCATGCCGTACATGGGGACCAGTGCCGGTAGTAATATTACCGGATTAACTATTGGTACAACCAATGACATGCCTATTGTTTATCCACCCTCCTTCGACGCTTTGCAGTTGCTCCCCTTTAATTTGAACCCCCACTATCTGGATCCTGATGTTAACAGCACACACATGGGGGAGACAAGAGAAACAAGAATCAATGAATTTCATCACTTTAATACGCAGCCGGTGCTCGGACTACGTGAAGGCAGCTGGCTGGAGGTGCATGGTAAAAAAGCTATACTAAAGGGAGCACTTTCAGCACGCTGGTTTGCAGCAGGGGAGGAGCCGGTGGAGCTTCCGTCAGGCCATATATTTGAATTATAATGCCCTTTACTTATTGTTAAAACTTATTTACGGTGCATTGATATCGTTAAGAATAGGTTTGAACAAATTCCTATAGGAACATCCCTTTCTGTGTTCTTTTTGCATAAAAATAAACACTATGAAAACGATGTTTACCCGAAGCTTCGCAATCTTATTACTATTGACAACCCTTATTTGGAGTTGCGCCAAGGAGGATTTGAATACTCCTGATTATGAACCATTTGGAAACGTTGCAGCTGCTGCATATTCCTCAGAAATCCCCCAAACCTATATGGGGCATATGCTGAAAATGGTAAAGGAATCTCCCGGATGGACGCCCCCTGTTGCAGCCAGAGCATTTGGATATACCGGACTGGCGCTTTATGAATCAGTACAACCGGGTATCCCTAATAAATTATCAATGGCCGGCCAACTCAATGAATTAGGTGCCTTGCCGCTGATAGAGGAAAACAAAGATTATCATTGGGGGATTTGTGCCAATGAAGCCATGTTTACCATTCTTAGTTTATTAATGGATAACGTTTCGAGCGAGAACAGCACAACATTGCAAAACATACATACTGATTTTGAAAATTCATTTGATAATGTTTCCCCTGCTGTATTGGAACGTTCTATGACATTTGGCAAGGCGGTGGCAGAGGCTGTCTTTGAATATTCCAAGACAGATGGCGGTCATCAGGCACATCTCAATAACTTCCCTGCAGATTACATTCCTGTAACAGGCGAATCTGCTTGGGTACCCACCCCTCCCGCATTTGCACCTGCACTACAACCCTATTGGGGGAATGTACGCCCATTTGTTGCCAGCAGTGTCGAGCAGGCAATTGCAGTACCTCCTTATGCCTATTCCACCGATCCATCATCTATCATGTATAAGCAGGCCATGGAAGTAGCAGAGCTGGTGAATGCAGCTGAACCCGAGCATGTGGCTATTGCATTGTTTTGGGCCGATGATCCGGGAGCAACTTTCACGCCTCCGGGGCATGCCGTAGCTATTGCAAAACAGGTCATTGATCAGGAAGGTGAAGACTTGGGTAAAGCAGCATATGTCTATGCCAAGTTGGGCTTGTCATTACACGATGCTTTTGTAACCTGCTGGCATAACAAGTATATCTACAATCTGGTGCGTCCCGTCACTTACATAATAGATCATATAGATCCCACCTTTACCACTATTGTAGGAACTCCACCATTCCCTGAGTATACATCCGGACACTCCACCAATATGGGCGCATTCGCGACTGTGATGGAAAGTATCTATGGCAAGCACTACATTTTCACTGATGACAGCCATGCTGGGGTACATCCGGCCAGATCCTTCAATTCTTTCAAAGAAGCTTCCAATGAAGCAGCCATTTCCAGGATTTACGGTGGCATCCACTATCGTCAGGCTTGTGTTCAAGGTGTTATCCTTGGAGAAATCTGTGGAAAGAATATCAATAAACTGAATTGGAATAATTAATCATTTTTTAAATACCGGGCAGATTGGCAGAAATGTCAACCTGCCTAAATTATATATATGTTTAAAGATATACTTGTATTGGTAATTGTCGCCCTTGCAGTTTTACTCTCAGCGTGCAATGAAACCAGCCAGCCAGCCGTGACACATTCTCCACAGGAAAATCTCGGGTCAAGGCTCGATTCAGTAAGCTATGCCATGGGGATGAATGTGGGAAGGGTGCTCCGTTCACAGGGATTCGATACGCTTAACTATGATGCCATGGCAGCTGCCATCGACGGCATTCTAAACAATGCAGAGCAGCCATTTAAACAGGAAGCGGCCAACCGAATGATCAATACTTATGTAAGTGAGCGGGCTCCTGTACTTGCTGCACAGAACCTGCTGCAAGCGGAAACCATACTGGATAGTCTTCGGAAATTACCCTCTATTGTGGAACCTGAAGAGGGAGTGCTCTACCGGGTTTTGCAGCAAGGGAAGGGCGAGTACCCTGCACATCAGCAGCAGGTACAAGTACATTTTATCAGTAAACTGGCAGATGGTGCTGTGCTGGAAAATACCTACGATTCCGGTACGGCCCGCATACTCGAAACAGGCAGTGCCATCAGCGGATGGAATACCATTCTTTCCATCATGCGCCAAGGTGATATCTTCGAAGTATGGCTACACCCCGATCAGGCTTATGGTCGGAGTGGCGGATATGGAGGTCTCGTGCCCGCTAATGCCATGCTTTACTATCAGATAGAGCTGTTGTAACAATTATTGAGCTATCAATAGGCTTTTGCGAACAATACCCTGCGTTGGCTGGGAGCGCCGCTGTATACGCATTTTCCCGGTGTCATGTCGCCTTCTAGGGGTATACACCTAATGGTTGCCTTTGTTAGTTCCTTAATCTTCTGTTCTGTTGCTTCCGTGCCATCCCAGTGGGCCTCTATAAATCCACCTTTCTCTTCCAGCGTGGCAACAAAAGTGTCCCAGTCGTCCACCCGGTGGGTGCTATCAGCTCTGAACTGCAGGGCTTTCTCATACATATCATGTTGAATTGTTTCCAACAAGGCAATAATGCGATCTTCCACGCCTTCCAGATCAACGGTGGATTTTTCTTTGGTATCTCTTCGGGCTATCTCTACAGTTCCGTTTTCCAGGTCGCGCATGCCCATCGCCAGGCGAACAGGTACGCCCTTTAATTCGTACTCTGCAAATTTCCAGCCCGGTTTATATTGGTCATTATCATCCAGCTTCACACTAATTCCCTGGCTCTTTAATGCACTGATGATACCATTTGCTTTTTGCCTGATTTGTTCCAGTTGCTCTTCGTTTCTAAAAATGGGCACAATAACCACTTGCAATGGTGCCAGCTTTGGAGGTAAAACCAGCCCGTCATCATCGCTGTGAACCATAATTAAGGCGCCCATCATCCGGGTGCTGACACCCCATGAGGTAGCCCAGGCATATTCCGACTTATTGTCTCGGGTTAAGAAAGTTACATCGAATGCCTTAGCGAAGTTTTGTCCCAGAAAGTGGGATGTGCCCATCTGGAGTGCTTTGCCATCTTGCATCAGCGCCTCCACACAATAAGTTTCAACCGCACCGGCAAAACGCTCTCCGGGAGTTTTAATGCCTTTGATGACCGGTATGGCCATATACGTTTCCATAAAATCTGCATAAACATGCAACATCTGTTCTGTTTCAGCTATGGCTTCCTCACTGGTGGCATGCGCTGTGTGGCCTTCCTGCCAGTGAAATTCTGATGTTCGCAGAAATAATCGCGTGCGCATTTCCCAGCGCATAACATTGGCCCACTGATTGATAAGGATAGGTAAATCGCGATAGCTTTGGATCCAGTTTTTATAGCAATTCCAGATAATGGTCTCCGACGTCGGACGGATAATCAGTTCCTCCTCCAGTTGGGAATCAGGATCTACCATCAGCTTTCCCTTGTTATCGGGGTCGGTTTTCAAGCGGTAATGCGTAACTACAGCACATTCTTTGGCGAATCCTTCGGCATGGCCTTCCTCTTGCTCCAAAAAGCTTTTAGGAATCAACAGCGGGAAACTGGCATTCACATGTCCCGTTTCCTTGAATTTCTTGTCCAATATAGACTTCATCTCCTCCCAAATGGCCCATCCATGAGGTTTGATGACCATGCTGCCCCTTACCGGAGAGTACTCTGCCAGTCCACTTTGCAGCACCAGATCGGTGTACCATTGCGCGTAATCTGCACTCCTGCTTGTTATCTTATCCGCCATTTCGTAAGTTTGGTATGATGTTTGAATAATTACTAATGGAAGCAAAATTACAAAAGCTCACAGCAAGCATTAGTAAACATAAATTAGTTATTATGAAACGCACATTGATAATCCCCGCAGCCCTTATCGGAATCTTGTTTTTACAAGGATTTTCAAACGTTCAGGCGCAAGTCTACGACGATCTGTACTATACTCCCGGACAGAACAACGGAAGTACTACTACAGAAACGTATACCTCCCCGTCCAATTCAGCTGACACCTACGATTACGGTGACAATGAATACAGGGTGTATTCCGATGACTTCTCCTCTGAGAAATACTACGACGAGGATGGAGATAGCTATGTTGTGAATAATTACTACTACGACGACAATCAGTGGGATGACGTGAGTTATGTGAACAGCATCAACCGCTTCTACACTCCTTACTACGGTTTTGGTTTCTATTCCCCTTGTTACAATCCATGGATGTGGAACAGTGGCTGGGGCTGGAATGTTGGCTGGAACTCATGGGGTGGATGGAATGCAGGCTGGGGCTGGAATGCCGGATGGGGTAACCCATGGGGCTGGGGCGGTGGCTGGGGTTATCCTGGTTATGGCTGGGGCTATCCCGGATACGCATGGGGCAACCCATGGGGCTGGGGCGGCGGATGGGGCAATCCCTGGGGCTGGAACAGCTGGAACAACGGCTACTGGAATGGATATAATAATGGTTACTGGAATGGGTATGCCAATGGTTTCTATGACGGATATTACGGCGGTGGCGCAGGCAATGGTTACTATTACGGTCCACGCTCTGCCACAGCATCTAACACCAGTGGTGGTCGTGACTACACTCCGGGCGAATACGGCTATGACAAGCAAAATGATCGCGGTGACCTTACCGTAGATGGAAGAGAAAAGCTGGCCAATATGGATAGAGTGAACAGCGATGGCGTGCAATTGTCCGACCAAAATATTGCTCAGAACACTACCCGCGAAAAAACAGGCGACCGTTTTAGCACTGCACAGCGCGATCCCGATGCTACCGGAACTGTAAAAGTGGTGAAGAGGTTCTCCAGCGAAGAACGTCCCCAAACCAGCAATCCTGCTGTTAAGACTTCTGATAGGAGCAATAACCCCACAAGGTATACTCCTGCTACCAAAGATGCCGGACAAAAAGGTGACGTGCAGCAACCCAGCAGAAACAATCAGACTTATCAGTGGAATGACCGCTCTGTAAAGGAACAACCTGCGCAGCAATCCAGGCCTACCTATACACAGCCTAACAATCAGGGAAGTCGTGACGGTTATAACAGAAGTCAACCTCAGCAGCGGAATAATGGTACCATCAAAAGCACTACTCCTTCCCGCTCAGGTGGTTCTTCCACTCCTTCCTACAGGAATAATAACAGTTCACGCAGCAATAGCAGTGGCAGCTGGAATCGCTCTTCCGGAAGTTCTTCTACCAGAAGTTCTGGTTATTCTTCCGGAAGCAGCTCAAGGAGCAGCAGCAGTGGTACCAGAAGTTCATCTTCTTCACGCAGCACCAACAGGCCTCGCTGATAACTGGAATTAGACTCGGTAATTAAAATATTACAACTATGAAAAAGATTTATGCAATACTTGCAATAGCCCTTACTATGCCTTTTGCGATGCAGGCACAGAGCGATGAAGATGCACTCAGGTACTCCATGATGAATTTCGGAGGAACCGCCCGATCCTGGGGAAGCGCCAATGCTTTCGGTGCTTTGGGAGGCGACTTCAGTTCCCTCAGCATGAACCCTGCCGGCCTTGGAATCTATCGCAGCTCTGAATTCGTTTTCACTCCAGCATTGGTGAATTTTAACAACCAAAGTTCTTTCTATAACAACTCGCTTGAAACAAACCGATACAATTTTAATGTTTCTAACCTAGGACTGGTTTTTAGCAAAGTGAACACAGGTAAAGAGAACGCCAGCTCGGGTTGGGTTGGCGGAGGTTTTGCTATCGGATATAATCGATTAGAAAACTATAACAACCGAATTGCATACACCGGTTTCAACGACAGGAATTCCATCACAGAGTTTTATGCAGCACAATTAAGTGCCAATGGAGGTACCAACCCTTCAAACGCCGGTGGAACTGATCCATTTGGAGCTGGACTGGCCTGGGAGACCTACCTGTTGAATCCCAATCCCGGGGATAGCACTTCCTACTACAGCGTAGTGAATGGCGGCAATATCCAACAAAGTAAGACCCAGGTAACTAACGGTGCTATGGATGAAATGGTGATTTCTTTTGCAGGCAACTATGGTAACCGCTTGTATATGGGTCTGACCATCGGTGTGCCTTTCATCAGTTATACGAGTACAACTACATTCAGTGAATCGGATGTGAACAATGTACATCCCGATTTTAACAGTATGTCGCAGGTAGAGTTCTTGGAAACCAACGGAGCCGGGGTAAATGCCAAATTTGGTATCATTTATCGGCTTAACAACTACATAAGGCTGGGTGGTGCCATCCATACACCAACTGCTTTAGGCATGTCCGATTTCTTTTATACCAATATGCAATCATCATTGGATACCACCGGTTCATACGCCTGGGAATCACCACAGGGGCGTTACGATTACAATCTGGTAACACCGTGGAGAGCTATAGCGAGCATGGCACTAACTTTCGGGAAGTACGGATTCCTGAGTGTAGACTATGAGTTTGTAGATTACACCGCAGCCAATTTCAATTTCAACCGCATAGGCAGCACAGATGATATTGCCTTCGAAACGGCTTTGAACAGCACCATTGATGCTAAATACAGCTCGGCTAACAATTTGCGCATTGGAGCTGAGTTGGTTTACGAGATATTTCGTTTGAGAGGTGGGTATGCAATTATGGGTAGCCCGTTTGCGGATGGCGTAGCTACCGGTGATGCCGATTTCTCCAGAAATACCTATACCCTTGGTGCCGGTATTCGCGAACGCAGCTATTTTATTGACTTTGCCTATGCCAATACCCGCTCCACTACTTATGATGTTCAATACAATTATGCGACAGCAGATGGTGCCAATGAAGGTGCAACCATCGATCGCGTAACCAATAACTTTCTGGTGACTCTTGGATTCAGGTTTTAATAATTGTTAGTAATGGTGAATGGCCTCCGACGAAAGTCGGGGGCTTTTTTCATACTATGTCGTTCGGCTAAGCACTGAAAAAAGCTGTTTACAAGGTTTAATTTTTTGCCAACCTTCTTTACCTATTTTTGTTAGGTTTAAAATAAGGATATGGCATATAAAAGTTTGGCGCAGTTTGTAGCAGCGCTGGAAGCGGAAGGAGAGCTCAAGAGGGTAAAGGAATTTGTAGATCCACGGCTCCAGATTACGGAAATTGCTGACCGCTACATTAAAAATGAGGGACCGGCATTGCTTTTTGAGAATACAGGAACAGGTTTCCCCCTGCTCATCAATGCATTGGGCAGTGAGAAGCGGATGTGCATGGCGCTGGGAGTTGATAAGCTGGATACTATAGCAGAAGATATCGAGGCGCTGTTTAAGACGTTGACGTCCCCGAAACAATCTTTAGCCGATAAGGTGATGATGCTTCCACAACTGGGAAAAATAGCCAGCTGGATGCCAAAGACCATCAGCGGAAAGGGAGCCTGTCAGCAAGTAATAATGGAAGAGCCGGACATCACCAAGATTCCCGTAATGACCTGCTGGCCTTCTGACGGCGGACCGTTTATCACCCTTCCCGTTATCAATACCCTCGATCCGGAAAATGGAATTCGCAACGTAGGTATGTACCGCATGCAGGTTTTTGGACCTACACTAACGGGGATGCACTGGCATAAGCACAAAGTAAGTGCGGGTCATTTTAAGAAGTACCAGGAAATGGGTAAGAAAATGCCGGTAGCTGTAGTATTGGGAGGAGATCCTGTTTACACTTACGCCGCTACTGCTCCGTTGCCACCTAATGTGGATGAGTACATGCTGGCAGGGTTTCTTCGAAAGAAAAAAGTGGAACTGGTGAAATGTATCACCCTGACCAAGGAGCGATTTGGTTATGACATACATGTCCCCGCGGATGCCGACTTCGTCATAGAAGGCTACGTGGATCCTGCTGATGAGCTGATATGGGAGGGTCCGTTTGGCGACCACACAGGTTACTATTCTCTTGCTGACTGGTACCCCAAGTTTCATATAACTTGTATCACGCATCGCAAGGACGCAATTTACCCGTCCACTATAGTGGGTATACCGCCGCAGGAAGATGCTTGGATCGGTAAAGCCACGGAAAGAATATTTATTGCACCTATCAAAATGACCATGTTGCCGGAGATGGTGGATATGGAATTGCCTATTGAAGGTGTATTCCACAACCTTACCATTGCGCGGATTGAAAAAGAATTTGCCGGACACGGGCAGAAAGTAATGAATGCCATGTGGGGAGCGGGACAAATGATGTTCAACAAGATGCTGGTTGTTACAAGTGGGGATACAGATATTCATCATTATGGAAATGTGGCTCGATTGCTGAGCAAGCATGTAGACCCGATTCAGGATATCTACCTCAGTCAGGGTCCAGCGGATGTGCTGGATCACAGTTGTTCCAAATTTGCATTCGGTGGGAAGATGTTTCTGGATGCAACGGAGAAGGTAGAAGAAGAAATAGCAGAAGAAGCGCAATTTGTTCTACCCTCCACAATAACTGTACATACGGAAAGCATTCAACAGCAATTTCCTGAAATACACGGAATTAATACTGCTTTACTGCAGCAGGATATCAGCGTTCTTTTTGTTGCAGTTAAGAAAGATAGAAAGCAACATATCCGGCAGTTGCATCAGGAACTTATATTGCAGGAAGGAATAGATAAAGTAAAATTTATTGTATATGTTGATCATACCGTACCTGCTGAGGATGTAGCCTCCTGTGTATGGCATTTCGCCAATAATATAGACCCTAAAAGGGATGTATTCCTGACGCCACACAATGAGCACGGCGTATCGCAAGTGGGCATTGACGGCAGCAGGAAATCCTTGAAGTGGGATAATTTCAAGCGACCCTGGCCGAATATCATCGTTATGGATGACACCACCATAGAGACTGTGGATGCCCAGTGGGAACGCTGGAACCTCGGTCCGTTTATACCTTCCCCTTCGCACCGCTACAAAGGGCAGGCGTGGAAAGGGGGAGCAGTTGCCGAGGAAGCTTGATGTCCTGAACCATTTCAACAAATAAGGCCTATTTTTGGAAAAATTTGTTGATGGAACGTTTACCTGTCGAATACACGGAATACCTGCAGTTAGAAAAACTGCTTAATGCGCAGGAGCCGGAAAGCTTTAAGCAGGGGGTGCCTGCGCATGATGAAATGTTATTCATCATCATTCATCAGGCTTACGAGTTGTGGTTTAAACAGATTCACTTCGAACTCGACTCTGCCATTGAGGTGATGCTGCAGGAAAAGGTCAATGACAATTCACCTGAGTTGCAGGCCATTGTTCACCGTACAAGCAGGATAGTAACTATTCTCAAAGTATTGGTTCAGCAAATTGATATTCTGGAAACCATGACTCCACTCGATTTTCATGATTTCAGAGATTTGCTAAGACCTGCATCCGGATTTCAAAGCTGGCAGTTTAAAATGCTGGAGGCGAAACTGGGGCTTAAATTTGACAACAGGTACGGTCAGGAATATTACCTTTCTCAATTGAAAGAAAAATATGTCCATTTGATAAAGAGCACGGAAAAGCAACCCACTTTTATGGAGTTGTTGAATAAGTGGCTCGAGCGGATGCCTTTCTTCAGTGATCCCGCATTGTGGGAGAATTACAATTCCCTCACCAAGAATACCGCCGGCATGCACATTTTCTGGAACGATTACCTTCAGGTTTATGAAGCATCGCTGGCTAAGGAGGAGAAGGGCAATGTAGAAGCTTTTGCGCAGATATTTCTTACCAACGATAGTAAAGGCATGACTACATTGAGTCCTGCTGCAATGCGCTCCGCCCTATTTATAAAATTGTACAACGGATATCCCATTTTGCAACAGCCCTTCCGCATTATTCAAAACATGCTGGATATTGACGAACAGATGGCCACCTGGCGTTTCAGGCACATCAATATGGTGCATCGCATGATTGGCAGTAGGGTAGGTACCGGAGGGAGCACAGGCAAGGAATATTTGCAAGGCGCACTGAACAAGCATTATGTATTTAAGGACTTTGCCCTGCTATCCAGTTTCCTGATAGAGCGTAAAAGTCTTCCTGTATTAAGTCCGGAACTGCAGCGCAAGCTGGGTTTCTGGGGCTAATGAATCAGTCTATCTTAGGTGTTTCATCTCTGAATCCGGCATCGTCCGGAGCCTCATCTACCTCGATATTTTCTGGCGTTTCACTATCCAGCCTGAAGTCATCGCTCAGCACATTGAATGTTGTTCGGCGGTTGAACTGATGCAGGAATTCAAAGTCTTCCTTATTGCTTTTAAACGTATTGATGAACTGCTCGGTAAGTTTTGTTCCCTTGGGGATAGTAACACCACCGGGCGTAGTCACAGCGACCTTGAATTCATCAGGCACCTCTTCACCGAAACCTTTTGCAACCAGTCGCTCCGGGTTGATGCCCTTTTCAATCAGGTAAACAACCACGCTGTTGGCACGTCCTTGCGACAAGCGCTGGTTGTATTTGAGTTGCCCGCGGGCATCGGTATGCGAGTTGATTTGAATAATCAGTCCGGGGTTCTCGTTCAATAAGGCTACCAGCTGGTCCAGTTCAGGGAAACTTTCCGGACGCAATGTTGTATCATTATAATCGTAATATATATTGCTGAGTTTAATCTGAACGCCTTCATCATCCGGTATGCGGTCCAGTACGATACTGGTAAAGACAACCAGTGTATCACCGGCATCTGCTGTCCATTCGGCGGATTCGACATTCACTGAACGTGTAAAGAAGCCTTCGGCAGAGGCGGTAATTTTAAAGGCGGGTCCCTTGTCTACCTGAAGTCTGAAAGTAGACGTGTCTTCTTTCAAAGGATATTTGCCCAGCAGCTGCAATTCCCCTTCAATGCCGATAACTGCAACAGATCCCGGAAGCACTATGGTATCAACAGGTGGACTTGTTACATCTTCAGGGTCTTCATATGTTTTTTGCTGAATGTTACCGGCGAGGATAAATACAGGAGGTCTCGGTTTCTTGGGTGTTTTGATAAACATGTAAATGTCATCGTTGCCGGCTCCTCCTTTTCTGGAAGAGCTGAAATAGCCAATGGCAAGTGTGTCCTCACCGGAGCGGAGTGGCCTGTCGTCTATCAGTATTCCAAAGTCATCAGCACCTGAATTGATTGGATACTCCATATTATTTACTCTAGAAAACTGCTTGTTAGACCATTTGGCGGAAAAAATATCCAACCCTCCCATGCCGGGCAGGCCGTCGCTGGAGAAGTAAAACGTTCCGTCCGGGCCAAAGGAAGGAAAGGCTTCATTGCCGGCTGTATTGATATTGGAGCCTGCATTTTCAGGTTCACTCCATCCATCAAATAATCGCTGACTGAAATAAATATCGCTTCCTCCGTATCCGTTTTCTTCTGTTGCTACAAAAAATAGCAGCTGACCGTCAGGAGAAAGGCAGGGACTGCCCAGATTCAAGGAGTCTTCAAAAAACGGAAGTTCCACAGGTTCGCTCCAGGAATCATCCGGCTGCCTGTAGCTGTAAAAAATGCCGCAATAGTCATCAACTTTCCGGTTGTCAGTACCACAGCGTGTGAAGAACATTTCGCTCGCATCGGCATTGAAGGCGGCGCTACCATCGTTATAGGGAGTATTCACAGCAAGGTCCAGTGGTTCAATGGTGCTGAACTTACCCGGATAGCTGGTGTTGGCGGTAAAAAGATCGAAATACTGACCTCCGGTCCAGCTGTCTTTAGCATCGCCCATGGCACTGCTCCTGGAACTGGTGAATACAATTTGCCCTTCACCGCGAAACGCCGGTTGGAAATCCGCTGCTCCTGAATTGAGCGCCGTTACCGGTATCACAATCATATCCTTTTCGTATTCATCCTGTTGCGCTTTCATCCAACTCAGGGCATTTTCGCACGCATTGATTTCTACATTTATTTCAGGTCTGCGGTAAGGCTCTTCCTTCAGGTAATTATTGAATTGCTGGATAGCTTCAGTATATTTTTCCTGAATCTTGAGCATGCGTGCCAGTTCAAGAATAGCTTCGGAACCGTATTCCCATTCTATGGCTGTTTCGAACCATTTTTCAGCTGCCGGTATATTATTCGTGAATTTATAGGACTGTGCGATTTTGAAAGCGATGGCCGCATGGTCGGTAGATGGATCCTGTTTATTGAAATCTTTTTGCAGGAGTTCGGCAGCGAGGCTGTATTTTTTCAGGTTGTAAGCGGTTTGCCCATCCTGAATATTTTCGGATAACTTACAGGAGGCAATCACTGTCAGCAGCAGCAGGAGGAAAAAGCTTGGTCGCATAGTGTAAAGGTACAAGTTAAACGCTTTCGGACTTTAAATGTTATGGAGACCTCATGGCATGAAAAAGCCATCCTTTACGAGGATGGCTGGTGCTTTGAAATGTATTATTTCAAGAGGCTTTGGGGAGGATAGCTATCTTTTTAGGATTCTTGCTATCAATCTTTACAGTTATCACCCGGCCTTCTCTGAAAATTCTTCTCTCGGATGGATTGACCTTGTGAAACATTTCCACCTGGTAAGGAACCATTTCCGGTGGGCGTACCTCCAACTTAAGACCAATTTTTGGAAAATCTCCTTTCGACTTGCCGGTCTCCCATGCTTCCAGAATAACTGCTGAGGCAGGTTCTCCTTTCCGAAGGATGGAGAGTTCTATAAGAGCTGGGCGAAAGAATATTCGGTAGCCAACGTAGGCAAGAATTCCTGCCAATATAAAAGCAGCCAGTCCGAATGTCCATTCGAAGATGGCTAATGTTCCAATGCTAATAAATGCCACTCCGGCAATTATCCACAGGAGGTATACGGGGGGACCAATTTGTCTAGTCATAAGGATATATTGTATGTTATATACGTTTCAATGTCCATTAGGGTTCAAAAATGATGCCCTAAATTTCATTGGAGCGCAATTTTTAACTAAATGTTTTACATCCAACTTACAATTGGAGGAGTTTTCCACATTAAAGGTAGTTAGCACAACGCAGAAATTGTTATTGAAAGCCCCGGCATTGCTTGCAAATAAAGCTATTTAGTGACACGCATTTATAAGTGACTTATTTTGATTTGCTTTGCAGAAGGCAAAACAATTTTGCTGATCATTTATTAGAAGACCATGCAATTTTCATTACGATTACTGGAAGGCGGGTTTGTGCCCGATATGATTATCAGGCGGCAAATACGCAAGTTGGTGCAGCAGCGCCTGGACGAAGAGACCGTGCTATACAGCGACAAGAACAGGTTGCAGGAGCTAATGGCCGAAATGAGGGAATCTCCTTTAGCTATTGAAACGCGCGCGGCAAATGAACAGCACTATGAATTGCCCCCGGCCTTTTTTCAGCGCGTGCTGGGAAGTAATATGAAATATTCCTGCTGTTTCTGGAACAATTCCACACAGGGATTGGATGAAGCAGAATCGGCTGCGCTGGCCATAACTGCGGAGCGGGCTGAATTGAGCGATGGGATGGATATTCTGGAATTAGGTTGTGGCTGGGGAAGTCTTACACTGTTCATGGCGCAATTATTCCCCAAAGCACATATAACTGCGGTAAGCAATTCGGTTCCCCAAAAGCAGTTCATCACACGAAGGTGCTCTGAATTGGGTATTGAAAATGTTCGTATCGTGACAGCAGATATGAATAATTATCAACCCGACAAACATTTTGACAGAGTGGTTTCGGTAGAAATGTTTGAACATATGCGCAACTGGGAGCGCTTGCTGGAAAGGGTGCAACAATGGTTAAAACCCGAAGGGAAGCTGTTCATACACATCTTCACCCATAAGAAATACACCTATTTCTACGAGGAAAAAGACGCTACTGACTGGATGTCGAAATACTTCTTTACCGGTGGAATCATGCCCGGAGAAGATCTCCTGCATCACCTGGATAAGCATATGAAGGTGGAGCAGCAGTGGACCTGGTCGGGGGTGCACTATCAGAAAACAGCGGAAGAGTGGTTGAAGAATATGACGCGGCGTCGTGAGTTCATCTTGCCGGTGCTGGAGGAAACGTATGGCAGAAAGAACCTGAAGAAGTGGTGGAACTACTGGCGGGTGTTCTTTATGGCTTGTGCAGAATTATGGGGATATAATAATGGAGAAGAATGGCGGGTGAGCCACTACCTGTTGCAGCCGGCCAACAGTGTAGAAGACGCATCCAAGATTAAAGTATGAAGAAGGTAGCAGTTATAGGAACCGGCATTGCGGGAATGGCTGCAGCACGAATGTTTCGGAATTGGGCTGATATTACCATCTACGAACAGAACAACTATGTAGGTGGACATACCAATACTGTCTTTATTGAAGAGGGAGACCGGACAGTCCCTATAGATTCAGGCTTTATAGTTTGCAATAGAGAAAATTATCCCTTGTTAATGCGCCTGTTTACCCAATTAGAGGTGCCGTTAAAGCCTACGTCCATGAGCTTTAGTGCCATACATGAAGCAGACAATATCGAATATGGGGGAAGCAATCTGAACCAATTATTTGCGCAGCGCAGGAACCTGTTTTCGCCCAGGTATATCCGATTCCTCATGCATGTAAACAGATTCAATGCCATTTGTCCTGAAGTACTCGAAGACGATGATCTGGGAAACCTTACCATTGCTGAGTACGCCCGACATCGGGAACTGGGAAACGATTTTCTGAAGTGGTATATCCTGCCCATGAGCGCAGCCCTATGGAGCACACCTATTTCTACGACAGAACAATTTCCGGTCAGGTCGCTGGTGCGTTTCTTTAAAAATCATGGTTTGCTGGGACTCAATACGCAGTTTCAATGGTACACCGTTGATGGTGGGAGTGAAGTCTACAAACAACGCCTCATTGAAAGTTTCAGAACAGCCATTCGCCTGGAATCCAAAGTAGTTTCAGTAGCGGAAACAGAGAATGGTGCAACTGTTACCACCATGGACGGACAAACGGAACACTACGATGAGGTAGTCATTGCTACCCACGCCGATCAGGCACTATCCCTGCTTACTCAGCCCACCGATTTACAGCAAGCGCTGCTGGCTCCGTTCAGGTATCAGGTCAACGCTACCGTGCTGCATACCGATGCCTCCTTGATGCCTGAGAGAAAGCTTGTCTGGAGCAGCTGGAATTATCGGATTACACGGAAGGACCAACAGGGGGTATGTACTTACTGGATGAACAAACTGCAGGGAGTGTCGGACAGGGAGAATTACTTTGTAACTTTAAACGGAGAAGATCTGATTAGCCCGGATAAGGTGTTGCGCACCTTTCAGTACGAGCATCCCATTTTCACAGTAGCGGCAATGCAGGCACAACACGATCTTCCATTATTGAATCAACAAGGTCATATCTTTTTTTGCGGTAGTTATTTCAGGAATGGATTTCACGAAGATGCATTGCGCAGCGCAGTTGACCTAGCGACGCTAAAGGCACCGAACGGGATAGACATATGGAGTTAAAATCGGCTATATACGATTGTACTGTTTTTCACCATCGCATGCAGCCCAAACAGCATCGCTTTAACTACGATGTTTATATGTTATGGCTCGACCTAGATGAGCTGGATGTTTTGGACCAAGCCCTTCGCTTTTTTGGCAGGAACAGATTCAGTCTGCTCTCTTTCTATGACGAGGATCATTTCAAGGTTGCACCGGGTGCAATTCATAACGGCAATACCCGACAGAATGTAGAAGAGTGGCTTCAAAATAATCAGATAGAGCGACCTGACAGCATACGGCTTCTAACGAATGCAAGGGTGCTGGGGTATGTTTTTAATCCGGTAAGCTTCTATTATTGTTATGATAGCGCCGGGACCTGCTATTGCATTCTTGCGGAAGTCAGCAATACGTTCGGAGAAATGAAGATTTTCACCATTCTTCCGAATGCAGAAGGCCACTTTCAATACGAAGAAGACAAATATTTTTATGTTTCGCCTTTTACGGAGCTCGACGACAGGTTTCACTTTCAGTTTAAAATGCCCGGCGACAGTTATTATACATCCATTAATGTTAGTCGGGCAGGGGAGTTGTATTTTTATAGTTCTGTAAATGGGAAAAAATCGACTTTAAGTGATGCGGCAATTGTAAGGAGATGTCTGAGGCTGCCATTTGTAACTTTAAAGATTATAAGCGGAATTCATTGGCAGGCGTTCCGGATATGGTTGAAAGGAATTCACTATCATAAGAAAGCTGAAAACCAGGATTTGCAAAGAGATGTTATAAATAAATGAATATGCTCCAAAGGTTGTATAAAAAAACAGTACTCGGAATTCTATCCGGTATGGACAAAGGGAAGCTTACTGTTACCCTTCCTGACGGGGAACAAATGGAAATCGGTAAGGATGAAACTTTTACCGCTTCTCTCCATATTCATTCAGAGAATATCTGGAAGCGTATTGTGCTTTACGGTGATATAGGCTTTGCCGAAGGTTATCTGGCGGAAGAATGGGACACTGACGATCTTACTGGATTACTCAAATGGTTTATCTATAATCTGGAAAAAGTGCCAGGTGTATCCGGAAGCAGCAGCAATGCGCGATGGATGAATGCCTTACAATGGGTGAACCGGATCTGGCATATCAGAAGAGAGAACTCTATATCCGGAAGCAGAGAAAATATCAGAGAGCATTACGATTTAAGCAATAAGTTTTTCTCTCTCTTCCTCGATGATACCATGACCTATAGCAGTGGGTTATTCATTGAAGGCACAGAAGCATTGAAGGATGCCCAATTAAACAAGTATGAAAGTCTTTGTCTTCGTGCGGGCATCAAGCCCGGAGATCGGGTATTGGAGATAGGTACCGGCTGGGGAGGGTTTGCTACTTATGCGGCTAAGAATTTTGGTGCCAATGTCACCACTGTAACCATCTCGGAAGAGCAGTTCAAGCATGCTACGAGACTGGTTCAGGAACAGGGGTTGAGCGACAAGGTTACTATTTTATTAAAGGACTACAGGCTGATTGAAGGAGTTTTTGATAAAGTAGTCAGTATTGAGATGATTGAAGCTGTGGGAGCGAAATACCTGAAAGCCTATTTTCAAAAGATTCATGAAGTGTTGAAGCCGGATGGCGTGCTTGCTTTGCAGGCGATAATTTGTCCCGATTCAAGATTTGACCAATTAAAGCGCAAAGTAGATTTTATCCAGAAGCATATTTTCCCGGGTAGCCTGCTGCCTTCTGTAGCCGCAATCAATGAGTCCATTAATGCGACGGGTGATATGTTTCTTTTTAATCTGAAAGATATGGGTAAGTCCTACGCAAAAACCCTGGCCACCTGGAAGGCAGCCTTTAATGCGCATTTACCGGAAGTGCAGGATTTAGGTTTTGATAATATGTTTATCCGCAAATGGAATTATTACTTTTCCTACTGCGAAGCTGCTTTCGATATGCGCAATATCAATGTAGTGCAGATGATTTACACGCGGCCGAATAATTTTGCATACGATGTTAAACTAAAATGATTTCGGGTTGTTGACTTGGGTTAACCCATCGCTTCCGTAGTCGTTTTTGCGCTATCTATTTTTTTTTGGCTTATCTGATCAGCTTTAAGTAGCGCATTTTCAATCAATTAGTATTACCGTTCAAGTAATTCTTAAACATCATTACAAAAATGTGACGATGTTACTTTGAACGCATTGGCTATGAGGTGGTTCTAACCCCATAAACCAAATATCATTATGAAACGATTTGCAATTTCTACCCTTCTCATGTGCGCGATAGCTGGCGGCTTATCGGCACAAACTGCACGCGTGCAGGTTATTCACAATTCACCAGACCCGGCAGCTGCGCGTGTAGACGTGTACCTGAATGGCGGTCTGTTATTAGATGATTTCAAATTCCGCGCTGCAACGCCATTTATCGATGCACCTGCTGAGGAATTGATTTCCATCGCGATTGCCCCCAATACAAGTGAAAGTGTTGAGGATGCTATCGCTACATTTGACTACACTCTTGCTGAAGGCGAAACCTATGTTATCGTTGCAAGCGGTGTTTTAAATCCTGCCTCTTTCGGTGCTAACCCGGATGCGGTTTCTACTGCTTTTGATCTTTCTGTATTTGCAGGAGCAAGAGAAGCAGCAACATCATCTGAAAACATCGATTTCATCTTTTTCCATGGTTCTACTGATGCGCCAACTGTTGATGCAATTGCCCGTAACGTAGCCACCGTAGTGGATGACGCTACCTTTGGCGATTTCCAGGGTTATGTAAGTGTACCTGCCGGAAAATACCTTATCGATGTAACTCCAGGTGCTGACGAAAGTACTATCGTTACTACTGCAAGAGCTTATCTGCAAGGTGCCGGTGGAGCTTCTGCTGTAATCTTTGCCAGCGGTTTCCTTTCTACTGATGATGAACCTGCCGGTGCGCGTTCTTTCAAGATTTTCGCAGCACTTCCTGATGGAACTGTACGTGTTCTTCCTTTACTTTCTACGGCACTGATTCAGGTAATCCACAACGCTGCCGATCCGGGAGCTGCTGAGGTAGATGTATACCTTAACGGAGACCTGGTAGGTGACAACTTTGCATTCCGCACAGCAACAGGCTATCTGGAAGTACCTGCCTATCAGGAAGTTTCTATAGCTATTGCTGGTCCTACAAGTACTTCTGCAGCAGATGCTATCGCAACTTTCCCTGCTACTTTCAAAGCCGGAGCCGCTTACACTGTAATTGCCAATGGCGTATTAAACCCAGCTGACTTCACTGCTAACCCTGATGGAGCTGAAATAGGCTTTACACTGTGGGTACGTGAAGGTGCTCAAGTAAACTCTGGAAGCGGCAGCGATGTAAGTTTTATTGGTGTACACGGTTCTACAGATGCTCCTACAGTTGACATTATTGCCCGTGATGTAGCTACATTGCTGGATAATGTATCTTATGGTGCAGTTAGCGATTGCATCACAGTAGGTGCTGATTCCTATATCCTGGATGTTGCCCTGGGTGATGCTCCTGAGGTGGTTGTTGTATCTTATACTGCTGACCTTTCCGGTCTTGGTGGTGGAACTGCTGTAGTATTTGCGAGCGGTTTCCTCTCTCCTGAACTGGGTCCTGATGGTAGCGAAGCTTTTGGCCTGTATGCAACACTGGCAGATGGAACAACCTTCCCGCTTCCTGTGTATACTGACCTTACTGAAGGCGGTCTGGAAGCAAGAGCAGGTAACTTCAGCAATGCTGTGTTCCCTAACCCTGCCAGCAACCAATTGAATGTGCGTTTTGACGCTGCCTTCAATGGTATGATTAACCTGGTAGCTTTAGACGGTCGTATATTAGCCAGCGAATACTTCGCTTCTGAGTACGCTTCTGTAGCTTCTCTGAACGTAGAGAATGTACCTGCAGGTATGTACATTCTGAGCCTGAACGATGGCTCAGCTATTCAGACTTACAGCGTTTCTGTTCAATAATTGAATCAGACTTCAAGAATTAAGGAAGGCAGCTCCATTTGGGGCTGCTTTCTTATTTTTCATGAAAAACCAGAAGTGGTTTATGAGCATGATACAACAGGTTAATGGAGGCACTCTTGGAGAAAATACGCTGCAAGCTGCTCATCTTGCGCGTCGTGACGGCCAGCAGATCAATATCTTTGGCAGCCATATATTCATTTAAAGCTGACAGCAATACTTTTCCGTCCACTATCTCATAGCTGATCAGGTTATTCCTGCCGTCCGACTGAAACGTATCGTGCAATGCCTGCATTTTCTCTTCATCCGGCAAGTGGTTGTTGTCCAGATTGAAGTGTGTTACGTGCAATCGAACCGGATACACCTGGAACAGATTCAGCAGCTTGGCTATGGCATACGCATCATAATCATTGAAATCAGTCGCATACATCAACTCCTTGGGGTGTTTCCACTGAAAATCTGCCGGCAAGGCCAATACCGGGCAATGCGCATCATCTATGACACCCTTAGTAACTGTTCCGAAAAGCATTTTCTCAAAACGGCTGTGGCCCCTGGCGCCGACAACGATTACATCTGCTATCCATTCTCTGGCGCCTGCCACAATTTGATCGACGGCGAAGCCTCGTCTTAGTTCCACAGTCAGAGGGACCGTCAGATTGTTTTCCTGCATAAAACGGTAAACATCCGACTCCATATCGCTCATTTTCGATTTCGCATCGGTTTCCATCTTGTGCAGGAGCTCTTCGGTGCGCCGAGTCACCTCATTATTAAATGTTACCTTTTCCATGTCGTGCGTTACAAAAGGGTCGTCGAAAACATGCAACAACCGAACCTCGGATGCCGTGTCTGCTGCAAGACGTATGGCTGTAGTGACTGCATTAATGGAATAGTCGGAAAAATCGATTGGAACCAGTATTTTTTTCATTTTTTCGGGATTTATTTCAAATCTACCACTCTGCCTGCGGGTAAACTATGATGAATATCATCTTATGCGTTTTTATTCTTGTTTAAGATAATTCTAAAAAAATTAAACAAAAGTTATAAATTTGTGTACTAATTAGTAATGAGCAGTATATATTCCATAAAAGACCTAGAGCGTCTATCCGGCATCAAGGCGCATACCATCAGAATGTGGGAACAGCGGTATGGGGTACTCAAGGCTGTGAGAACTGCGACCAATATCAGGTGCTATGACGATGAGGATCTCAAACATCTGATGAGCCTGGCTTTGCTCAATAAGCGCGGCCATCGCATTTCCAATCTAGCCCGCCTATCTGCAGAAGAACTCGCAGGCATGGTGCAAGGGTTGTCAGAATCGGGTTCAGACTATGACAAACAAGTGGAAGCCCTGGTAATTGCTACCATCGATTACGACGACGCTAAATTTGAGAAGATTTTAAATACGGCCATTCTGCAGATAGGATTTGAAGAGACATTCAAGTGTATTGTATTTCCTTTTCTCGAGAAAATCGGGGTTTTATGGATTTCAGGCACCATGATGGCTGCTCAGGAGCATTTTATGACCCAGTTGTTGCGGCAGAAGATACTGGTGGCCATTGATGGTCATGTGCGCAGGGAAACACCCCAATCGAAGAAATTCTTACTGTTCCTTCCCAATGGGGATTGGCATGAGCTTACCCTGCTGTTCCTCAGTTACTTATTGAAATCACGCAACCACCAGGTAACCTATCTGGGTGCCAGCGTTCCGTTGAAAGAAGTGCTGACAGTGGGTGAAACGCTCAAGCCCGACTTTTTCTACACCATTATTACTGCGGTACCTACCGAGTATTCTGTTGATGACTACCTTAATACGATAGCCGATAAGTTCCCCAAAAGCACTGTATACGCCTCAGGTAGCCAGTTTATCAATACCCCTCATAGCCTTCGCGACAACGTTATGGTAATGCATGGCATGCAGAAGGTGCTGGAAAAAGTGGAAGAATTGTCCGCCAGGGCCGCTTAACCCACTTTGTTTAACCTTTTGGAAAAATAGTTAAACAAAAATTTGGAATTGTCCTTCCGCCTGTTGTATTTTTACAGAGTCAATAAGGCAACACGTAGATCAACATTCAGATGAACAACAATGAATTCCACGATATGATCATAGAGCTCAAGCAGCCTATGAAAGCTTTTGCCTTAAATCTTACCAGAGAGCGTGAAGAGGCGCTGGATTTAGTGCAGGAGACCTATTACAGAGCGATTGCCAATCAGGAAAAGTTCAATGAGGGTACCAACCTGAAAGCATGGTTGCTCACCATCATGAAAAATATCTTCATTAACAATTACCGCAAAGCCTCCAAGCGCAATACCATTCTGGATTCCTCTGATAATCTGTTCATGTTGAACAGCAGAGACGCTGCTATCCCCAACCAGGCAGAGCGTGATTTTGTGATGAAAGACCTGATTCAGGCCATCAACAGCCTGGACATGGAATACCGCCGTCCCTTCCTGATGCACTATCAGGGCTTCAAGTATGAAGAGATTGCCGATGAACTAAGCCTGCCACTGGGTACAGTGAAGAGCCGTATTTTCTTCGCACGCAAGCAGATGCAAAGTTTCCTGAAAGAAAAAGGTTTCGACAGATACTGAAAAAAGCTTTAACCATAGAAAGGGCATCTAATCAGATGCCCTTTTTTTATGCGGCATAGAATTCAATCGGCAATCCATCCGGATCTGCAACAAAGAAAAAATGTTTTCCCGTCAGGTCGTCGAATCGTATAGGCTCAGGTGTCAACTTGTTCGATGTGCATCGCTCATGCCATGCCTGGATATCAGCCACTTCAAAGGCCAAATGACGCAAGTCTGCGGCTTCGGGAAAGGAGGGGCGTGGCGGTGCACCCGGAAATGTAAACAGTTCTAAGCGGCATCCCGGACCTTGTAAATCTATTTTTCTGCTGTTCCGCTCTTCTCTCAAAGTGTCACCCACTATTTCGAAGCCAAGCAGCCTGCAGTAGAAATCCAGAGATGCTTCCAGATGATTGGTGATGATTGCTATATGGTGCAGGTTGCGTATCATAGCTCGTCTGTGGGATTGGGGTAAAAAACATCCTCAAAGTGCCGGATAACAGCAGCACCTTCCTGTCGCAGTTCCACAGCAATGACATCAAAACGGCATTCACCCATCCAATTCGATTCATAAATGTAATTCCCTGCTGCCTTGACCATCAATGCGCGTTTTCTGGCATTTACCGCCGCTTCAGCTACCAGCAGGCTTTCACTGGACCGGGTCTTGACTTCTACTATTACCAGTGTGTTTTTAAAATGCGCAATGATATCGAGTTCTGCCCTGCCGGATTTCCAGTTGGTTGCTACGATGGTATAGCCTTCCCGCTCCAGGAAATCAGCGGCAAGTTGCTCTCCGGTCTTACCTGTCTCCAAATGGTTGCTCATGAAATTCTTACTTACTTTGCAAGATAAGGCAAACGAAGATATGCAAAGCTCATTTGCAGAGGGAACGAAAGCACGGGTTAAATGTTGAATGGACCAATGACGCATGTAACAGGAAATACTACATCCACACAACTGGTGCAATACCGGGAGTTAGGGCTGATATCCTATCAGAAAGCATGGGATTTACAGGAAGACATTTTTCAAAATACGATAGCTACCAAGATTCAAAACCGTACGGCTCCACCGGAATTGCAACGTCAGACGCAGCATCATCTACTGTTATGCGAGCACCCACCTGTGGTAACGCTCGGTAAGAACGCCAACATAAACAATTTGCTTATCCCTGAAGATGGCAGCAATGGCGTAGAAGTTTTTCATATCAACCGGGGAGGGGATGTTACCTTCCATGGTCCCGGTCAGCTGGTGGGCTATCCCATTCTCGACCTTGATCGCATCTATACAGATATTGGAAGGTATCTGAGGGATTTGGAAGAATGTATTATCCGGGTTTTGGGAGATTATGAAATTCAGGGCGAGCGTTTGCCGGGAGCAACCGGTGTCTGGTTGGAGCCAGAAAATCCTTTCCGGGCCAGAAAGATTTGCGCCATGGGTATTCGCTGCAGCCGCTGGGTAACCATGCATGGTTTCGCATTTAATATCAATACCGATCTGGACTACTTCAATTTGATAGTTCCATGTGGTATTTCCGATAAGGCGGTGACATCACTGGAAAAAGAACTTGGAAGGCAGGTGGATATGCAGGAAATCAGGGATCGCTTTCTGCACCATTTTGCCCGCATTTTTAATATGGAAATTCAACACAACGATGGATAGCAATATAATGGATGAAGATTGGAAGGCTAAGGAAGAAGACGATCTTTTCGAGTTATTGCGCATTACCATCGACCGGGGTCAGGAGCCGCTGCGCATCGATAAGTTCCTGATGAACCGGATGGAGCAGACCAGTCGCAACAAAATTCAAACGGCTGCTGCTGCCGGCTGTGTGTTGGTGAATGGCACCGCCGTAAAATCCAATTACAAGGTTAAACCCGGAGATGAAGTACAAATACTGCTGCCGGAAAGACATGAGGAACGCACGTTGCTGCCCGAGGCAATTCCGCTGCAGATCGTATATGAGGACGAGGCTTTGCTGGTGGTAGATAAACCCGCGGGCCTGGTGGTGCACCCTGGAGTGGGTAACTACACTGGAACACTGGTAAACGCACTGTTGCATCATCTGGGTATGGATAGTATGCCCGGAGATCCTGCTCTTCGTCCGGGCCTGGTGCACCGAATCGATAAGAATACTTCCGGATTGCTGGTGGTGGCTAAAACAGAATGGGCCATGCAACACCTGGCCAGGCAATTCTTTGAACATACAGTTTACCGACGTTATCGTGCGCTGGTATGGGGAGAGCTGGAAGAGCAGGAAGGTACCATCACAGGTAATATTGCGCGACATGCCCGTTTAAGAAAACAGTTCGACGTTTACGAGGACCCCGAAATAGGCAAACACGCCGTTACGCATTTTAAAGTGCTGGAAAACCTGGGTTATGTTTCCTGGGTGGAATGTAGGCTCGAAACGGGTAGGACACATCAAATAAGGGTGCATATGCAGCATATTGGTCACCCGATTTTTAACGATGATACCTACGGCGGCGATCGGATTCGCAAAGGAACTGTCTATACCAAATACAAGCAGTTTGTCGATAACTGTTTCAAGATGATGCCGCGACATGCGCTGCATGCTGCATCACTCGGATTCGTCCACCCCGATACCGGAGCGAATATGATGTTTGAATCTGAATTACCCGAAGATTACCAGGAGGTTCTCGACAAGTGGAGGTCATACAGTCGTCAGATAAAGGAAGCGTGACGGCCCGCGAGCAACCTAAAGAATTATTTATCGTTAATTTTGTAAGGATGAAAAGGGATTTATTTATTTCAAAATGGGCTTTTCTGCTGGTGTTTATGCTATCCGCATCGATTGCCCATGCACAGCGCCCGGTCTGTCATACATCGGAGTACACACAGCAGATGATGGACCAGGCCCCTGGCTTCTTACAGCGCTATCAGGCAATTGAAGAGGAAGTTGCCAGGCTGATGACAGAAAGAGAACAATTCAGGTCACAGGATGAGGATATCTATTACATCCCTGTTGTGGTGCATATCGTTTACAACGTACCTGCAGAAAATATCAGCGATGACCAGGTTTTGGCTCAAATTGAAGTCCTGAATGAAGATTTTCGCCGATTGAATGAAGACGCCTCCGAAACACCATCGGCTTTTGCGGATGCTGCGGCTGATGCCTTTATACAATTTCAGCTGGCATCCATCGATCCTGACGGCAACACCACTACCGGAATTACAAGGACAGAAACGGAAATTACCTCCTGGAATCTCTTTGCTCCTATAACTGCAGAAAACTATGCCGAAAAAGTAAAAGAAACGGCTACCAATGGAAAAGATATCTGGGACCGCGATTGCTACCTTAATATATGGGTGTGTGATCTCGGCAATTCCATTTTAGGTTATGCATCTCCTCCGGGGACCACTGCCAGCAAGGATGGTGTCGTTATCGGCTATAAGTGGTTCGGAAGAGGCGGTTCTGCAATTCCCCCTTACAATCAGGGTCGTACTACCACGCATGAAGTAGGTCACTGGTTAGGTTTGCGGCATATCTGGGGTGATGATGGTGGCAATTGCAGCGGTAGTGATGGTATAGCAGATACGCCTAATCAGGGGGGAGAAAACTACGATTGTCCTAGTTATCCGCTAACAGATGATTGCAGTCCTTCTATTCCAGGCGTGATGTTCATGAACTACATGGATTATGTTGACGACGGTTGTATGAATATGTTTACGCAAGGGCAGGTCAATAAAATGCGCAGCGTATTATCCGGCTCGCGGGGTGAAGTACTGGCTTGTGCTAATCTGGTAGTTATAGATTCTCAGGATATTGAACCGGAAGTGCTGGTCATGTATCCCAATCCTGCAACTGACCAGGTGTTTTTCCCTGTTGACAGAATCAATGCCGATAATACGGTCATCAGTCTGTACAACAGCCTGGGGCAGGAGGTTATTCGCTTCAATCATGATGGTAGCGCACTGGCCAGTATTGATGTAAGCAGACTTGCCAACGGCACCTATTTTATAAGGGCTTTTGATGGTATCAAAACCATGAATGGAAAGATTGTTGTTTCCCGATAAACCCTTACTGCTTTAAGTTGTTCTAAAGGCATAAGAAATTGCTCATGACAGAAATGCTTGTATTGGAAACACTGGCCGGAAACGATAGCAAACTCAAGGCTATTGCCGGTAAGGTGGTTAGCAAGGAGCGCATCACACCCGATGAGGGTTTGTATCTTTTTAATCATGCAAGCTTGGGCTTTTTAGGTTCCCTTGCGAATCATATTCGCACCGAACGGCATGGTGACATTACCTATTTCAACAGGAATTTTCATATAGAACCCACTAACCTTTGTGTGTTCACCTGTAAGTTTTGTTCTTACTCCAGATTAATCAAGCAGAAGGAAGAAGGCTGGGTGATGACGCATGCACAAATGATGGATATCGTGCGCTCCTATGACGGAAAGCCGGTAACGGAAGTTCATATAGTGGGAGGGGTATTACCCCAAATGAACCTGGAGTTCTTCGCAGAGCTCTTGCGCGATATCAAGCGCACTTCTCCCCACCTCCATATCAAAGGGTATACAGCCGTTGAGTTAGAGTACATGATTCGCAAGGCTAAGATGTCCATCCGTGATGGACTGGCCTATCTGAAAGAGGCCGGTCTGGATTCTTTGCCCGGTGGAGGAGCGGAAATTTTCGACGCTACCGTAAGGGCCGAAATCTGTAAGGATAAATGCGATACGGACACCTGGCTTGAAATTCACAAGACTGCTCATGAATTGGGGATGCACAGCAATGCGACCATTCTTTACGGTCACATTGAAACCTACGAGCATCGCATAGATCATATGGAGCGCTTGCGCAATCTGCAGGATACTACAGGAGGGTTCAACACTTTCATTCCATTGAAATTCCGGAATCAGAATAATGAAATGAGTCATATTCCCGAGGTATCGGTGGTAGAAGATTTGAAGAATTATGCGGTATCCAGAATTTACCTCGATAACTTCCCGCATATAAAAGCTTACTGGCCCATGATAGGCAGACAGCTGGCTCAGTTATCGCTTAATTATGGGGTGAATGACATAGATGGAACCATCGATGATTCAACCAAAATTTATTCCATGGCCGGTGCGGAAGAACAATCTCCCACTATGACCACCCAGGAATTAGTAGAATTGATTCGCAATGTTGGCAAAAGACCTGTGGAGCGGGACACGCTTTACAATACTATCTTCGATTACAGCAATCACGAATTTAAAGAAGCGGAAATACAGCCAATGGTCGGGTTGCCGGTAATCCCTCAGCAATAAGCAATGGAAATTTGGGTAGTGCGTCATGGCGAAACATATTTTAATCGCCAGCGGATAGTGCAGGGGAAAGGGGTTAATAGTTCACTGAATGCAACCGGTCTGGCTCAGGCTGCCGGGTTCTACAATACCCATAAGCATGCCGGGTTCGACCAGATATATATTTCTACTCTTAAGCGCACCTATCAATCCGTTGCTGCTTTTATAAATGACGGCATTCCTTACCAGCAGCATGCCGGTCTGGACGAAATAAGCTGGGGTATCCATGAAGGACAGAAGAGTGATGCCGCCTCGTACAATGATTTTCGCGACTTGCTGAAAAAATGGGAGGCCGGAGATATCAGCGCCCGCATTACGGGAGGGGAAAGTCCGGAGGAGGTACAGCTGCGACAGCGTGATTTCCTGTCTTTGATGGAACAATCAGGAAGAGAAAAAATTCTCATATGCTCCCACGGTAGGTCCATGCGTATTTTGCTCTGCACCATGCTCGGACAGCCGCTCAACAATATGGGAAATTTTCCTCACCACAATCTGGGGCTTTATGTATTAAGTGGAAATGCAGGTGAGTATTCCATCTCACGATTCAACGATTTATCGCACCTTGACTAAGTCTGTCGTCATATCGCTGGTATCCTATTGGAACACCCGGCCTTTTCTTTATGGAATGGAACACCTCGGGCTGCAGCACAAGGCCCAGTTACTGCTGGATGTGCCATCTGCAGGAGGTGCTCGATTGTTGAAAAATGAAGTGGATATCGCTCTGGCTCCTGTAATTATGCTAAATCAATTGTCTGATGCAGAGGTGATTACCGACTATTGTATAGGTGCCACTGCAGCAGTGAAAACAGTGAACCTGTATGCTACGGTTCCCCTTGAATCTATTCAAAAAGTTTACCTTGACCGACATTCCCTTACTTCGGTGCAGCTCCTGAGAATTCTATTTCATGAATTTTGGAAAAAGGAGGTGGAATGGGTGTCTTCAGATGTTCAACCGGAGCTTTTACAATCGGGAGAAGCTGCTCTGGTTATTGGTGATAAAACTTTCCACTGGCAGGACAGGTTTCCTGTCGTGTATGATCTGGCAGAGGAATGGATTCGATTTACCGGGAAGCCTTTTGTATTTGCTGCCTGGATAACGAGGAAGCCCATCTCTGATGAATGGAAGGAACAACTCAATGCAGCGTTTGCCTACGGTCTCAGTCATCTGGATGAAGTGGTGGAAAGCCTGCGCACAACCGGAATCACAGCCGATGTGCTCATGGAGTACTACACCCGACATATCAGTTATCAACTCGATAACTCCAAGCGGGAAGGATTGTCGCTTTACCTGCAAAAAGCCAGGCTACTTCCTGCCCTGCAGTATTAAGCCCAGGTTGCTATTATTTCCAACGCAGAGCGAATCAGGTGATCCACTGCCTGATGCGAATCGGTGCTAAACTGGCCTGTTGCCCTGTTGGCGAGAATGGCATTCAATGAAACGGCCGAATGTGCCAGGATACTGGATAAACCGAATATGGCAGCGCTTTCCATTTCAATATTTGTTATTCGTTTATCCTTTATTCTAAAAGCACTCACGGTATCCAGTAATCCCGGAATGCGAACAGGGGCGTGGACTTGTCGGCCTTGAGGTCCGTAGAATCCCGGAGCGGTTAGTGTTATTCCATGCATGAAGCCGTCACCTAGTTGCCTTACCAGCTTCTGATCTGCGGAAAAATAATAGGGCTGCAATACAGCGGGGAATTGACAATGATCCAATAATGCCTGCTGCATTGTAGTTGCCAGTTGGTCGGGTTCATATTTATAAAAGTGTAATAAATTATCCAGTCCGAAGGCCCCTTCGGAGAGTAGCAAGGTGTCTACCGGAATGTCGGCATGCAGCGCACCAGAGGTTCCTAGTCGGATGATTTGCAGTGCTGTATGTTGTTCTTTGGGCAAGCCTGACTGTAAATCGATATTGGCGAGAATATCCAGTTCATTGAGTACAATATCAATATTGTCCGGCCCGATTCCGCTTGAAATGACAGTGAGCCGCTTCCGGCCTATGCGTCCGGTGTGCGTGATAAATTCCCTTTTATTTCCTTTGAATTCCAGTGCATCGAAATAGCGGCTTACCATTTCTACCCTGGAAGGATCGCCAACAGTAATGATGGTTTCTGCGATATCCTCAGGGTGCAGATTCAGGTGGTAGACAGATCCATTAGCATTGAGAATCAGTTCACTTGCCTTTCGTTTTTCCATCATGCTGTCAAAGTTACACACTAACTTTGAGCACCGATATGGATAGGTCTAAACTTGTACTTGTTCCAACAGATTTTACCAGGGAATCCTTTGCTGCTTTGGAGTATGCGGTATACTATGCCAACCGCACAGATGCCCAAATCCATCTCTTGCATATTGCAGAAAAAAAGGAGTTGCGCAGTAAAGTTGAAGACGTGGCTGCCTACCGCAACCGAATTACAGACTTAGAGCAACAACTGAAGGCCTTTAAGAACAGATCTGGTGGTGCATTCAGGATTACGGAGCGGCTGGTAATCACCGAAAAAAGTGCCGCAGATGAAATTCTCCATTACAATACTACCGCCACCATTGAAGTATGTTGCATCGGAACATCAGGAAGCAGTCATTCGGCATTAGGAGCCAATACAGGGAGAATTGTAAGAGAGGCATCCTTTCCCGTAATGACCTGCAGGGACAGTAAACATCCCATCCAGTTCAAAAACCTGTTGTTGCCTATCGATTTGTCGCGGCATACCAATGAAAAAGTGGAGCGTATTTTACGGTTTGCCCAGGAGTTCCATTGCCATATACATCTGCTCGCCGTTTCCGAATTCCTGGAAGAACTCACTTTTAGCAAGAAAGAGTTGCTGGAGCGCCTAGAAGCTTCTGCACAATATTTCAAAGCTGCGGGCCTGCGTTGTTCAACAGAGATAATCAGGCATGACCTTGTAAGTCATTCTGTAGTAGCTTATGCCACAGAGATCAAGGCGGATGCATTGGTGGTTATGGCCGAACACAAGTCGATCATTACTTCCATGCTACTCGGTGATAGAACGAATAAAGTAGTGGCTACATCGCCCATACCTGTCATCAGTTTTCGTCCCCTTCATTAGATTTTTCTTCTACGGATTCTACTTCAATCTGCCAGTTTCTTTTTAGCTGTTCTAAAGCATTCAGTTCACTCCGGTCAATAGATAATAAAAATTCGCAGGTATTTCCATAGGAAGTATTTTCCACTATAGCTTTCACATCTGCAATCCATTTTACCACCACGTGTTGTTCTGCAGCAGGACAAATAATTCTGAAGTTCAGCCGCACCTCCAGTGGTCGGGTTTCTGCAATATCCAGCGCTGCTATGCAGGCTGATTTGTATGCATTGATCAGTCCCGCGACACCGAGCTTTTTACCTCCATAATACCGAACTATGAAGACAGCTACGTTGGTCAGTTGCCTGCTCTTTAATTCGTTCAATACCGGTCTGCCAGCACTGCCTGAAGGCTCACCGTCATCAGAGCTGTATTCCATTGCAGCAGCCTCTCCAAGGCGATAAGCCACTACCACATGCACCGCCTTATAGTGTTCCTTTCTGAGTTGCTCTCTTCTGGTTTTTACAGCTTGTTCTTCAGTGACGGGCACGGCAAATGACAGGAACTTACTGCCCTTTTCAGCATAAACTCCCGACGTTTCAGATAGTATGGTTTGCAGTGCTTCTTGTATCTTCACCTTGGAACAAAGTTAACAGGATGTCGAAGGAAGGATTTATCCCTTATCAACGCACCAGATTGAGTGACCGGGAAATGATTGACCGTAGTCTTACATTTTTTAATAAGATGGACAAACGACGCTCAGTGCGTGAGTTTTCAGATGCACCCATAGCAGATGAGGTGATTGATAATATTATCAGAACGGCATCGACCGCACCCTCGGGCGCACATAAGCAGCCATGGACGTTTTGTGTGGTGAAAGATCCGGAAATAAAGAAAGCAATTAGAATCGCAGCTGAGAAGGAAGAAAAAATCAGCTATGAACAGCGTATGCCACAGGACTGGCTCGATGATCTGGCACCCCTCGGTACGGACTGGCACAAACCCTTCCTCGAAATTGCTCCTGCATTGATAGTAGTATTCAAACGCAACTATGAATACCTGGAAGACCGCAAGGCCAATAACTATTACGTTTCGGAATCGGTAGGGCTGGCTACCGGTTTATTAATTGCGGCCATTCATAATGCGGGATTGGTTACCCTGACACATACACCCAGTCCTATGAACTTTTTGAAAGAGATCCTACAAAGACCGGACAATGAAAAGCCATTTCTTTTGCTACCTGTAGGAAAGCCCATGGAGGGGACCATGGTACCCAAGTTGGAGCGAAAACCGCTCTCTGAGGTAATGGTGCGCTATTAGGCGCTTATTTTTTTAATCGAACAATAATTAATTACTTTTAAGGCACAATACAGCGCTTGTGAAACAACAACCGACCGACCCATTCACTTTAGCATTGTCAAAAGTGCTTCAGACGTCTTCACGAGATGAGCTGATGCAGCAAATTTCTCATGGCCTGGTGCAGGCATTTAAATTTGATTTTGTTGCTATCTACAAGCGCAGGGGATTAGGCAACAGATATACCCGCATTCATCATTTCAGTGAGATTGAAATTTGGGGAAGTCGCAGTATTCCGGATACACTTACACTTGCAGGACCCGCTGCCAAATCATTAGCTGAATGGCAGGTTTCTGATAAGCATCCTTCTTCCCTCATCCTCGATGATCCATTTACCAAAGGTGAATATCTGTGCGGTGAGATCATGTCGAATGAATGGGTTTGCTATGCTTACAGTAAGAATGGTCGCAAGCAAGGTTCGGCACTGGCAGAGGCGCAGGATGTGTTTTGCAAGATTGTACAAAACAAATGGGACGAAATCAGCATGGCTGGGAATACCGTGCAGGAAGCGGCAGCGACCTACAGCAATAGCGATTTGAAGGAGCAGCTGGAGCAATTGCAGCAAGCCAATGAGGAGCTTCGTCAATTTGCCTATCGGGCTTCGCATGATTTACAGGAACCCTTGAGAACTATTTCTAATTATGTCGGACTATTCAAGCGCAACTACGGCAACGACCTCAATGAAGAAGGAAGGGAATACCTCGGTTTTGCCAAAGACGCATCGGAGCGGATGCATCGTTTGGTGAAAGACCTGTTGGAGTACACCAAGCTGGATCATCAGAATGGTCCTAAGATGGTAGTGGATGGCAACAAGATGCTGGAAGAGGCGCTGGAAAATATCAAGATGGCCGCAGAAGAAAATGATGCGATCATTCTCTACGAAGACATGCCGGTACTGGAAGGACACGAGAAACAGTTGGTGAGTCTATTCCAGAACCTCATCAATAATGCCATTAAGTTTAAAGGCGATGGTACTCCTATGGTCACTATCGATGTAAATGAAAAAGATCAAAGCTGGGAGTTTAGTATTTCCGACAATGGTATTGGCATCAACAATGATTTCAGGGATAAGATATTCCAGTTTTTCACCAGGTTGCATTCCACCAGTGAATACAAAGGCTCCGGATTAGGTCTTTCCATCTGCAAGAAAATTGTAGAAAATCATAACGGAGTTATAAGTGTAAACTCTACAGAAGGCAAGGGTTCTACCTTTGTTTTTGATATAGCACGATAGTGTTCTTGTTCAGTCTGTATGAAAAATCCCCGCCTAAAAGTATATTATCTCTCCTCATGTGATACCTGTGCACGCATTATGAAAGAAGTGGATGTGGCAGCATATCCCTTTGAATTGCAGGACATCAAATCTGAAAAAATAACAGCGGCGCAATTGGATGAAATGGCACGCTTAGCAGCGCTGCAAAATCCTAAAATACCTCCTTACGAATCGCTATTTAGCAAGATTGCAATGAAGTACCGGTCAATGGGATTGAATAAAATGACCTTAAGCGAATCGGATTACAGAAATTATATTTTAGAGGAATATACTTTCCTGAAGCGACCGGTATTTATCATAGACGATACGCTGTATATAGGGAACGCCGCTAAGACCACTGCTGCCGTCGCTGCGGCTTTGCAAAATCGCAAATAATCGCCCCTGCTATTTTTTGTTTCTCACAGATTATCTTAGCACAATGCGAATAGGTTTTGATGCAAAGCGTGCTTTTCACAATTATACGGGTTTGGGTAACTATAGCAGAAATGTTATTCAGGCATTGTGTACTTACCATCCCGAGAACGACTATTTGCTTTTTACACCCGGTGCATCCGATGTAGCTTTCAAGCCAGCGCATGCCCGAATAATTCAACCGGACTCCGGGTGGAGTTTTACCTGGAGGTCGTATGGTATTATCAGGCAACTGATGAAAGAGCAGGTACAAGTATTTCACGGATTGAGTAATGAGTTACCCTTTACTTTAAAAGGCAGCGGGATAAAAAGCGTAGTTACCATTCACGATGTAATCTTTCGACATTACCCGCATGCTTACACAGCAATAGACCGAACCATTTATAATTATAAAACCAGGCAGGCAGTACAGCAGGCCGATATAATTGTTGCCAGCAGTGCAGCTACCGCCCATGATCTGGCAGCCTTGTACGGGGTAGAGAAGGACAGCATACAAGTCATTTATCCTATACTTCAGGATATTTTTTACGAAGATGCAGAAGTGGAATCACCTGCGATAAATCTGCCCGCACAGTTTTTGCTTTTTGCCGGTTTGGGCAATGAAAGAAAAAATCTGGAGCTCGCCATCAGCATGATAGAAGCACTGCCAAAAGGAGAGCGTATTCCCTTTGTAGTAACAGGAGGAAAGGGGAAATACGGCGATGAAATGAAAGGCTTGATTAATAGAAAAAATCTGAATAAGTATTTTATTTTTCTTGAATCTTGCACCGAGTTGCAAATGAAATACCTCTACAACCACGCAACATTATTATTCTACCCTTCCTTGTATGAGGGTTTCGGAATGCCAGTGGCAGAAGCGCTCTTGTGCGATTGCCCGGTGATTGCTTCTTCCACCTCTTCTATACCTGAAGCAGGGGGAACCGCCGCTTTATATTGTGCTCCTGATGATGTGGATGCCGCCATGGATGCCTACCGCACCATAACAGCCAATTCTGATTGGAAAAAGGAATTCATCGAAAGAGCACGCACCGAGGTGCAGCGTTTTGACCGAAGTTTGCTGGCCGGACAATGGAATACGCTGTATGCGTCCCTATAAGATTTAACGTTTGCCCATCATGCCCATTGCACGGGCAGCTTTGGCGCCACCACCCATCTTGTTCATCATTTTCATCATCTTGCGCATTTCTTCAAATTGCTTGATGAACTGATTGAGGTCCTGAATAGAGGAGCCGCTTCCGTCTGCAATCCGTTTCCGTCTGCTACCATTCAGAATGTCCGGGTCCTGCCGTTCTGCCGGGGTCATGGATTGTATCATAGCTTCCAGTTTTTTAAACTGCTTTTCATCTATGTCCATATCCTTAATTTGTTTGCCGATTCCGGGAATCATACCCATCAGGTCTTTGATATTTCCCATTTTCTTTATCTGTCCCAGCTGAACTAGAAAATCTTCAAAATCAAATTTGTTCTTCCTTATTTTTTTCTGGAGTTCAGCAGCTTTTTCGGCATCGTAATTTTCCTGCGCCTTTTCTACCAGTGAAACGATATCACCCATGCCCAAAATACGACGGGCCATCCTGTCGGGATGGAAAATATCAAGGGTATCTGTTTTCTCTCCCTGGCTGATGAACTTGATAGGTTTATTAACTACATATTTGATAGTCAGGGCGGCACCACCTCTGGTGTCACCATCCAGTTTGGTAAGCACCACACCGTCGAAGTCCAGTCGGTCGTTGAACGCTTTCGCTGTATTGACTGCATCCTGACCTGTCATGGAGTCTACTATAAAAAGTGTTTCAGTGGGTTGAACAGCTTTCTTGATGCTAGAAATTTCATCCATCATCTGTTCGTCCACCGCCAAGCGACCGGCCGTATCGATGATGACCACATTGTGGTTGTTGACCCGGGCGAAATTGATAGCTTTTTTAGCAATGTCCACCGGGTTTTTGTTGTCCGTGTCTGTATAAACCGGAACACCGATCTGTTCACCCAGCACCTGTAGTTGATTAATCGCAGCAGGTCGGTAAACGTCACAGGCAGCGATGACAGGGTTTCTACCATTCTTTGATTTGATGAATTTGGCGAGCTTGGCGCTGAAGGTGGTCTTACCCGAACCCTGAAGACCGGCAATCAAAATAATGGCGGGACTTCCCTTTAGGTTAATTTCGGTTTTGGTGCCGCCCATGAGTTCTGTGAGCTCATCAGCAACAATCTTTACCATTTGCTGACCGGGAGATACGGATTTTATAACATCCTCACCCAGCGCTTTATCCTTGATTCTATCGGTGAATTCTTTCGCAATCTTATAGTTCACGTCCGCATCTACCAGCGCGCGTCTGATTTCCTTAACCGTTGAAGCGATATTGATTTCGGAGATCTTTCCCTGGCCTTTCAGCGACTGGAAAGCGGTTTCTAATCTATTGGATAAACTTTCGAACATGTATATACTTTTAATTTATTGGGGACAAATATTCATTCAATAGTATCGGAGACGAATTACGCCGCTCAGATATTTGGCTAAGCGCACCACCTGACGGGTATATCCGTATTCGTTATCGTACCAGCAATACAGCACCACACTGCTACCATCATTGGAAACAATAGTTGCCGGGGCATCTACCACCACAGCATGACCGTTTCCTACACAATCACTGCTAACCATTTCATTGCTCAGGCTGTAGTCAATCTGCTCTATCAACGCACCTTCTACTGATGCCTTCCTAAGGGCTTCATTGACCGACTCTTTGGTAACATTTTTATGCAAGGTAAGGTTGAGTATAGCCATAGAAACATTCGGAGTGGGGACGCGAATGGCATTTCCTGTCAGCTTTCCGGCCATGGAAGGAATTACCTTGGTAACAGCTTTTGCTGCGCCCGTTTCAGTGATTACCATATTTAGAGGGGCGGAGCGACCACGGCGGTATTTCTTATGATAATTATCAAGAAGATTTTGATCGTTGGTATAAGAATGCACCGTTTCAATATGACCATGATGAATGCCAAAAGTTTTTTCAATGACATCAATGACAGGTACAACCGCATTGGTTGTGCAGGATGCTGCGCTGAATATTTTTTCTCCTGAAGTATCAAATCCTTCGTGGTTAACACCGTGTACGATATTCGGAATATCATCCTTACCGGGGGCCGTCAGGAGTACTTTGTCAACACCTTTTGATTTCAGGTGCTTGCCCAGTCCTTCGCGGTCTCTTGAAATACCTGTATTGTCAATTATCAGCGCATTATCAATGCCATACTCCGTATAATCAATGGCAGCCGGATCACTGGCAGCTATCATATGCACAGTGACACCATTTATTATCAGGGATTTATTTACCAGATCCTCTACGATGGTGCCATGAAACTTGCCGTGCACAGAGTCTTTTCTCAATAAGCTGGCGCGTTTCAGAATGTCATCATTGGAGTTGGAGCGGGTAACGATAGCTTTCAGCCGAAGTTGTTGACCTTTTCCCGATTGGTTGATTAAGATCCGAGCAGCAATTCGACCTATCCTTCCAAAACCATACAGAACGACATCTTTGGGTTGCATGGTAATCTTATCCTGACCGATTAAGAATCCCAGCTTAGATTGCAGAAATGTTTCCAATCCTGCGTGATTGTCTTTTTCCGCAAGCCATTCGGCACCCAGTCTGCCAAGGTCTATACGCGAAGGAGCCAGGTCCATATTTGAAAGCGCTTTAGCCAATTCCAGCGTCACATCGATGGTGAGTGGCTGATCTAGAAAACGCTGTGCATACATATGGTGATTCAGGATTTCACTGCCCCTGGCATCTACCAGTGAGCGGCGAAAAATCATGAGTTCAACGGCCTTGTCGAACCACAGACGGACGGTCAGCAGACCGAGTTCGGTGGCATGTAATTCCTTTTGGTTCCATTCATTGAGCTTGATGTCGTAAGTGTTCGTATTCATTTAAGCTGGTTTTGAGGAGTCAAATCGTGTTAGACGGACGACAAAGTTAGCAATACTGCAGGCAAAATACGAAGTCTTAAGTGGCTCAATGCCAATGGTAATGGAACAGCTTTTACTAACTATCTGTAAAAAAAAGAGCAAATATTTTGTTTATTTCGAAATTATAGTATACTTGCATTCTTACTATCTAGAGAATGAGCAAATCAGAAAAATTTACGCTTGAATTTATCATAAGGTCTTCGGCCAAGGTGTTATATGATTTTCTCATAACTCCAACGGGGCTGTCGCAGTGGTTTGCTGACCAGGTAGATAACGAGGGGAACACTTACTTTTTCACCTGGGATAGTGTAGAAGACCAGGCTGAGCTCATCTCCACGGATGACGATGATTTTATTCGTTTTCAATGGGATTACCAGGATGAAGACGAGTACTTTGAGTTTAGGATTGAGAAAGGTGAAATCACCGGTGATACCATACTTTATGTAACAGATTTTGCCGACCCCTCAGAGGTGGAAAGTCAGAAACAATTGTGGCAATCACAGATCAAGGAACTTTCCAAGCGCATCGGTGCTTCCTGATGTACTCAGCACAGCTTCCAGTTTTATCCATTCCTGCACAGCCAGTTCCGGGAGATCACGGGGTTCTATCATTCCAAAGTCGCGCATGATTCGGATGCCGTCGGTATTCTCCGGTATATCTTGGATACTAGAATAGCAAGATGCGCCGGGATCATTGTTCCAGATATCCGCTCCGTAGCTGATCAGGTAGTTTTTATTGTTAAGCTTCCACCCATTTATCGTAAGAGGATTGCCCTGATAAATAAGCGATGAGGTACAACCGTGTCCCAGCCAGCATATAGTTCTGTATAATAGGACCCTGTTCTTTTGCACCGACCGCGGATAGTCCAGTAACAGATAGGGGTATCCATCCAGATTTTCCCCTTTACTGATTTTGCCGGCCGGCAGAATGGCTGCTTCAGAAAATATGGTGGAGCCTTTTGAGAGATACAGCCGCAATTCGCCTTCCAGAGCAGCCAGACAAGTGGCGATTTTTTGCGCGAGTGTTTGCTTCGCCTCGAAAAAGCTGCGGTCCTGCCAGACGGTAGTTTCTGCGTTGGTAAGTATCGGAAGTTCGTTTACATCCATGCTGTAAAGGTAGCGCAGTGCAACCATGTTCAGAGTTGACTAAGCCTTATCTTTGAGCGAGTACCGCAGTTCAGCCTGGTATAATCCCGCCGGATATTCAGCGTTGAACAGGTGTTATTGTAAAATGATAAAAAAAGTAGACGCTTATTTTTTACGTTCCTTTCTGGGACCTTTTATAGTTACTTTCTTTATAGCGCTGTTAATCTTGCTGATACAGTTTCTCTGGAAGTACATTGAAGACCTGGTAGGAAAAGGACTGGAATGGTGGGTAGTCGCCAAGTTGCTGTTCTATGCATCAGCCAATATGATACCTCTGGCACTTCCATTGGCAACCCTATTGTCATCCATAATGCTGTATGGAAATCTGGGAGAAAGGTTTGAGCTGGCAGCCCTCAAGTCGGCGGGAATTTCGATGTTTCGGTTTATGCGCAGCACCATAATGGTGGGCGTAATCATCACAGCGGGCGCATTTTTATTCAATAACTATGTATTACCATCGGCTTCGTTAAAGTTCTGGACTACCCTGATAGACATTACAAGGCAAAAGCCGGCACTGAACATTAAACCCAATGAGTTCTACAACGAAATAGAAGATTACAGTATCCTGATTGGAGGGAAAGACGAGGATAATGTGCGCATTCACGACATTACCATCTATGAAGAAGGACGGGCCAGCAATCAGGGAAATGTGCTCATCGCTTTAGACGGTGAAATGCTGCCCAGCGCCGATCAGTCCAGTCTTATTTTACGCCTGAAGAACGGAAAGCAATATGAAGAGCTCGATCCGGATGTACGCAATAAAAAGCAATACGAGCATGTGCGCATGGAGTTCGGGGAGTGGGAGAAGGCACTTGATCTCTCCGGTTTCCAGATGCAGCAAACTAGCGAGGAGCTGTACCGCGACCATTACAAGATGATGAATATCAATCAGCTTTCTAAGGCTATCGATACGCTGTACATCAAGGCACAGAACAAGCAAGCGTCTGTCGCTACTGTTATAGGGGTGTATTATTTATTCAACCGCGATTCCAGTGTGGTTTTCGATGCTTCCAAGGCGTCCAATTTACCACCACCTGTGGAGGGGCAGGCATTTATAGATGCTTTGGATAAGCCCGGTACCGCCATTCAACGGTCGCTGGCGACGGTGCGGAACGTAGGCAACTTTACAAGGCAGGTAGATGACTCTCTCGGTTTTACAGATGATAAAATCAAAGAACATAAGATTGAATGGCACAGAAAGTTTACCCTTTCTCTGGCATGTATACTCTTTCTGTTTATAGGTGCTCCACTAGGGGCGATCATCCGCAAAGGGGGATTTGGTTTGCCGGTTATTTTCTCCATATTGATATTTATTGTATATTATGTCATTACCATTACAGGAGAAAAGATGGCGAGCCAGGGAGTGATTACTCCATTTTCCGGTATGTGGCTGGGAATCATGTTAATTTTTCCCTTTAGTTTATTGTTAACCGTAAAGGCCAAAAACGATTCTCCTGTTTTTAACAGAGACTGGTATATCAATTTGGTCGATAAATGGAAAAAGCTATGGCCCTTGCGATTGTTCAGGAAGTAAAGTATAACAAACAGTTTTTCGGGCTGTTGGTACTTTTTCTCAGTGCCGGAATCATGCTGGAACTGGTCGTGGGTAGTACAGATTTTTCCTTATGGATGAATGCCCAGCACACAGCATTCGGCGATGTTTTTTTCCGGTTTGCCACTTACCTGGGCGATGGTGTGTTGGTCGGAATTATTATTTTGCTCCTGCTCTTTGTGCGCTGCAGGTATGCGTTTTTAATGTTGGTAGCTATGGTACTGAATACAGCTGTCATACAGTGGCTCAAACATTTTTACAATCATCCGCGTCCTTCACTGGTATTTCAGGATTTGTCCCTTCAGTATGTAGAGGGTGTGAAATTGTACCAGCATTTTGGATTTCCAAGTGGTCATACAGCTGCAGCATTTGGAGTATATACGCTGCTGGCTTTATTTTCCGGGAATAAGATAAGTGGATGGATGTATGGTGCGACAGCAATACTGGTCGGCTTATCCAGGATTTACCTCATGCAGCATTTTCTGGAGGATGTACTCCTGGGTGCGACCATTGGAAGCGGAATTTCCTTTTTGATTTACCTGGGATTCCGGAACAACAAGACTTTGCAACAGGGATGGTGGAATCGTCCGGTTACAGCGGCTTTCAGGAAAAAATAGCTGACTTTATTACACCCCACTTGTTGAGGCGGTATTGCCATGCCGTAGCGAGAACACCTAACCCGTAGCGCACCGATCTGCTAAAGTTGATAGAGGAAGCCTCATCAAAATATTTGGTGGGGCAGGTTACTTCGCCAATTTCATATCCTTTGTAGAAAATCTGCGCCAGCATCTGGTTGTCGAACACAAAATCATCTGAATTGGCATTGAAATCTACCGCTTTGAGTACTTCAGAAGAAAAAGCCCGGTATCCGGTATGGTATTCCGAAAGTTTTTGGTTCATCAACCAGTTTTGGGTGAGGGTCAGCAAGCGGTTAGCTATGTATTTATAAAGTGGCATTCCACCTCTTAATGCGCCTTTGCCCAGAATGCGGGAGCCCAGTACCACCGGATACAGATCATGCGCTATGATACTGGCCATAGCAGTAATCAGTCTGGGAGTGTATTGATAATCGGGATGCAACATAATGACTATATCAGCCTCCAGTTCCATAGCCTTGTTGTAGCATGTTTTCTGATTGCCGCCATAACCCTTATTTTGTTCGTGTACCAGGACATGCTTAATGCCTATCTTTTTACCTACCACAGCTGTCTCATCGCTACTGGCATCATCTACCAGTACTACATCATCCACAATATCAAAAGGTATCTCTTTATAGGTCTTTTCTAAAGTGAGCGCTGCGTTGTAGGCGGGTAAAACCACCACTATTTTTTTCCCTTGGTACATAATCGATGGGTGTAAAATTAAATAAATCGGCCTTGTTGTGAAGTTGTAACTTTGCCTTTCGCCATGCGAGTGCTCCTCATTACCAAGAAATTGCCTTTTCCGGCCCGTGACGGTGAAACCATCGCACTGACCAATATGCTGGATCATTACAAAGCTATCGGTGCGACCCTGACGGTGATGAGCATGCAAACGCCTAAACATCCCTATGGCACAGAAAATATTCCCGAGAGCTACAGCCATGTATCATTTCATGTGGTAAACGTGGCCATGGAAAGCCCACGTTGGCGTTATTTTTCCAACTTATTTTCCCGGCAACCCATCCATGTAGAACGCTTTTATCAGCCGTCTTTTGCCAAGGCCCTGGAGGCGCTTCTGAGCAGTAGTGATTTCGATATTATTCAACTGGAGGGGCTTGTGCTGTTGTCATATTTACCGATTATCCGAAAGGCCAGTAAGGCCCGGGTCATCTACCGAAGTCATAATGTGGAAGGACTTATTTGGCAACGATTGTCCGGCTCCAGCAAAGGCTTGTTTTTTCGCTGGTATTATAATCTGCAAGGCAGGCGATTGTGGAGGTGGGAGCGCGAGAACTTCGACACGGCCGATGCGGTATTAGCTATATCCAGAGATGATGCAGACACCTACAGCAAGTGGAATCCGCGATTTTCTGTGTCGTATTTACCGGTGAGCATGCCTGCAATTCCGGAAAGCAACTCTGGTCCTATTCCCACCAGTGCTGCATTTATTGGAGCACTGGACTGGTTGCCAAATCGTAACGGACTGGAACGGTACCTTCAGGATGCCTGGCCCGGTGTGGTGGAGGCTATGCCGGAAGCTACGTTACATATCGCCGGCAGACACGCTCCTGATAACTGGCCTGCGGTACTTCCTCCGGGAGTTATCTGGCATGGAGAGGTAGAGAATGCTCATGCATTTATGCAGCAATACGCGGTTGTTGTGGTCCCACTGTGGGCAGGTAGTGGCCTGAAAATAAAAGTAGTAGAAGCCATTGCAGCCGGTATACCGGTTGTTACTACACCTGTTGGCGCAGAGGGTTTACCGGAAGGGGCTGCAGCGCTTTTACAAGTGGGCAACACCAGTAAAGAATTGGCTGCAGTAACAATTGCCTGTTTGCAAGAACCCGATAAGGCGCGGGCACAGGCTGAGCAACTGCGGGCATTTGTGAGGAAGGACCTTTCTGCATCAGCAGTGCAGGCAACACTGTTGCAATGTATAACCCAATGGAGTGATAGATGATGGTGTGGGAGATACTGTTCTGGATTCCTGTATTACTGCTTTTTCACAGCTATATCCTGTATCCATGGCTATTGCAATGGTGGAGTAGAGGGAAATCATTGCCTGCCGGGAATGCGCTCCGGGAGGAGGACCTGCCTTTTGTAAGTGTCCTGATGGCAGCATATAACGAAGAAAAGGTGCTGGAAGCCAAAATCAACAGCATATTTCAATCGGCATACCCTGCCGACCGACTGGAACTTGTCGTAGGAAGTGATGCAAGTACAGATGCTACCAATTCAATCATTCAGACATTTATTGATAAAGGGCACAATATTGTATTCCGGGAGTTTGGCGGAAGGACAGGAAAGTCAGGCATATTGAATCAGCTCTATCCCCTTGCTCAGGGAAGCATATTTATTCCAACAGATGCCAATATCCTTTTTGAGCCGGATATGATTCGAAGGCTGGTGGATTGCATGCAGCATGAGAAAGTGGGATTGGTAAGTGCCAATATCGTAAATACGGGTATGCAGGTCGATGGCATCTCCTTTCAGGAAGAGGCCTACATTCAGCGCGAGAATATCATTAAATACAGAGAAGGAATTATATGGGGCACTATGATGGGGGCCTTTGGTGCATGCTATGCCATCAGAAAGGAACTGTTTGTAGCTATTCCGCCCAATTTTTTGATGGAAGACTTCTATATTTCTCTGTCAGTTTTGGAGAGGGGTTATGATTGCGTTTGTGACCTGCGTGCAGTAGCAAAAGAGGACGTATCTAACCTATTGGCAGAGGAATTCAAGCGAAAAATCCGCATATCGGCAGGAAACTATCAAAATTTAAATGTCTTTGCACATCTGCTTTGGCCACCCTGGAAACCGCTTGGCTTCAGTTTTCTATCCCATAAGGTAATACGATGGATGGGGCCGTTTCTGCTTGTGTTCACATTTATCGCGACTGCATTTCTATTGAGGGAGAACTTATTTTACAGGATAGCGTTTTTCCTTCAGCTAGCGGGATTTGCAACTCCGCTCATAGATGCAGGATTGAAGCGTTTGAATATGCATAACTTTGCACTGCGTTTAATTGCTTACTTCTATAGCATGAACGCAGCATTATTAATTGGATTAGTGCGCTACTGGAAGGGGATTAAAACCAGCGCCTGGAATCCAACCGTAAGAAACATAGACCAGGAAAATGGAAAATTTTGAACTGAATACGATTGAATCGGCTATTGAGGACATCAGAAATGGAAAGCTGATTATTGTGGTGGATGATAAGGACCGCGAAAATGAGGGAGACTTCATTACTGCCGCCCGAAACGTCACTCCTGAAATTATCAACTTCATGGCTACTCATGGAAGGGGTTTGATATGCGCGCCATTGGTGGAAGATCGCTGCGATGAGCTGGGTCTTGATTTGATGGTCAATAATAACACGGCCTTACACGAGACGCAGTTCACCGTTTCTATTGATTTGAACGGACATGGTTGCACTACGGGAATTTCTGCCAATGATCGTTCCTTGACTATTCAGGCATTGATTGACCCTAATATGAAGGCCGATGACTTTGCACGTCCGGGACATATATTTCCCCTCAAGGCAAAGCGTGGTGGTGTTTTACGAAGAACCGGACATACCGAAGCAACCATTGACCTGGCCCGTTTGGCAGGATTTGAACCTGCAGGGGTACTGGTGGAGATTATGAATGAGGATGGTACGATGGCGCGGCTTCCTGACCTGATTAAGGTTGCGGAGCGGTTTGACTTAAAGATTATCTCCATTCGTGACTTGGTGGCATATCGACTTGAAAAAGAGACACTTATCAAAAAGGAATCCGTTGTGGATCTGCCTACCAAATATGGTGATTTTAAACTGCATGCCTATTCGCAGATAACTACCGGTGAAATCCATATGGCGCTTGTAAAGGGCGACTGGAAAGAGAATGAACCAGTAATGGTGCGCGTTCACTCCAGCTGTGCGACAGGGGATGTTCTCGGTTCGCTACGTTGTGATTGCGGTGAGCAATTGCATGCGGCCATGGAAATGATTGATCAAAATGGCACCGGCGTGTTACTCTATATGCAACAGGAGGGCAGGGGCATCGGCTTGCTGAACAAGCTGAAAGCGTATGAATTACAAGAGTCTGGCAGAGATACGGTGGAGGCTAATCTGGAGTTGGGCTTCAGCATGGATCAGCGTGACTATGGAGTAGGGGCTCAAATCCTGCGTGATTTAGGGGTTTCCAAGATTAGATTGATAACGAATAATCCTAAGAAACGCGTTGCCCTTAAAGGGTACGGCCTGGAAATAGTGCAGAATGTTGGTATTGAAATGAAGCCGAACCCGCATAATGAGAAATATCTGATGACCAAACGGGACAAGATGGGTCATGATATTCTGAAGTAAGCGGGTTGATCCGGTTTTACTACTTTATATATAGGTGATACAATTTTGCTCGTAACGGTACGATCAGGCTACCATATTGGAATTCATACCTGAATTGATATTCATAATGCCGTTACTGAACAGCGTGCTGATATCCATGATTTCAATTCCGGCAGGTATCTTTTCAATTTCAACCTTATCATGAACAACCAAAACTGTCCGCATAGCTGCTATATCGCTTGTATTTAGGCGGCTACTTAAGGAAGCCAGTTTGTCCATTTCACAGGCGGTCACCTGGTCACCAAAGTTAATTTCTACTAGAATCCTGTAAATGGAGTTGTTTTCCTCCTTTTGCAGGACGTAGTCATACACTTTGGATGACCAGTTGTACCTGTTGTACAGCTTCCAGCCATCTTTTGCAGGGAAGCTGTTCTTCAGAGTAGACTTGAGAGGGTTAAGCATATCTACCTGTATACTTTCGTTGGTGTGTAATGTGTGTTGCATATGTCCCGTTTTTGTTTTGCAATGCTAAGATTGCTAAGATGAATATTGAACTGGAAATAGTTGCATATGTCCCGTTTTTGTTTTGCAATGCTAAGATCATACACTCTATAAGGGGGAGCAAGGAACAAAACAGGAGTGACTCACACTGCTTTTGAGTGTAAGCAAAGAAATAACCATCTGAAAATCAATTGATTGTCAGTTCAATCTAGTGTAATATCTCACATGAACATCAGTCTTTTAGGAAGACTGCGTTAGGGCAGATTTGCCTATTTATTGGGGAGAGAATCAGTTAGAGTTGTCCCATTCCCAGTTGCCAGAACCATAGTCACCAGCATAATTTACATTGTCTCTTGCGTCAGCTGCAGTGTGATTGTTTACATTTGAGTTAGAAATTAAACCCAAAGACATCAGGATTGTAAGTAGAATAGCCATAATTGTATTTTTTCAAATGGTTAGTAAAAGTGACAACGAAACTATACCCAATTGTGGAAATGTGCAAATAATTTCCTGTCAATATTTATTTTTTTTTGAAACATCCACCAAAATTTGTTTTGAATTATTATCATTTTAGTGTTATGAATCTGATGTAAAAGTATGGCGGGGGACTGTCAGGACCACTTACACATATATGGAAAAACTTACACAGCTAATCAGTACTTTCTCTGCCAGTGAGGTAAAGACCATCAAAAAATTCTACAGCTTAAAGTCGAGTTCTCAGAGCAGTATGCGCTTCAAATTATTTTTACTTATCCTTGACAAACCGGGTATAAGTGACCATGAAGCGGGACTTTTTTTTAATAAAAAGCCCTCTGACACCTCTTTTTCCATGCTAAAAAAGCGCTTGCGGGATGATCTTGTCCGCCTCGTAGTCTGGGAACACCGCCGAACAAAATTTAAAACGCCGGTTTTTAAGGCCCGCTTTGAATGCCGTCTTTTAATCGCCGAATCCGAAATTTTAATAGCTCGAGGTGCAACAGAAATGGCCATCGATTGCCTTCAAAAAGCTAAGAAGCTGGCGGAGTCTTATGAATTGACGAATGAATTGATCATTGTAAACGAACAGCTTATACAGAAAGTAGCTATTCGCGAGGGTTTCAAAACGTACGCACGCCTTGCCGCAGAAAGCATGGAGCAATTTGATACCATCAAGTTTAAATTCAAAGCACAGGATTATCTGAGGCAACTTACAATTCCCAACCTTTTCCAATCCAACAAGGAGAATGTTTACCTCAAAAAGGCTGCCGCCGCCAATCGACAGCTGCGCAAGTTGAGTGAGACAAGTAAATCCATTGAAATCCGTTTCTGGTACCTCAGGAGTGAAATCTATTACAATCACCTTCGGAAAAATTATGAAGAGGCCTACCGGCACGGTTTGTCTTTCGTGCAATTGATAGAAGAAAGTCCGGTTGTGTATTCGCTCGATAACATGGGAGGTGCCAATATGCAGTTGGCAATGGTTTCCTTGTATTTGAACCGATTAGAGGATGCTGCTACTTTTGCTACACAGAGCGCCAGCTACTTTAAGCTGGGTAGCCCCAACTATGCCAATGCAAAGGACATTTTTTTCCTGGCGCAATATTACCAGGGACATCTCGATACTGCCAATCAAATTTTGAAGGAATTGCTGCAGATAAAGAGTATGCGGAACAACAAATTCATGCAATCTAAATGGGGGTTCTTTCAGGCCAATCTGTGTTTTTCAGAAGGTAAATACGATGAAGCTCTGGCATTGCTGCAGCAACAAACGGAATTGTTCTCGGATAAATCAGGTTGGCGGCTGGGGATTAAAATCCTGGAAATGATGTGTATCGTGGAAATGAACCATGATGACTGGCTGGATTACAGAATTGAAACTTTCAGAAAGCTTTTAAGCGACCTTAGAACTGAGAATATTGCCAGGGCAAAACTGATCCATCAAATATTTAAAACATATATTAAAACAGGATACAGTTGGAGAAAAACAGTAGAGATGTTACCGGAGCACGTGATGCATTTAAGAAGTGGGGCAGGTGATTATTTCTGGGATCCTGCCGGGCATGAACTGCAAAGATTCGATAACTGGCTGGATACCAAACTTTCAGCTTTAAGGGCTGTCGGGTGAGTCTAGTTATCCTCTTTTTTCCGATTGCCAAATAGCTCCCTGAAAGAGTCGAAGTCCTTGGTATAAAAGAGTCCCAGGCCTGTTCGGGTATCATTTTTAGAGGCAACAGCATCAAAGTCAGAGCGCCTGAACGCCTTCACTCTAATCCGCCCATCGGGCGTTATTTTGTACTCCACCTCGAAGTCGCCGGCGAGATTATTATTCGGGTTATTACCGGTTGTTTCGTAGCTGTAAGTACCACCTACTTTGATGGTTAACGCATCATCAAATAATTTTTGTTTTAATGCAAGATCGAACTGTGTTTGATCCGATTCTGACAAATTGATATCGCCCGATCCGATTTTTTGATATCCGATATCAATTTCGGCATTGGGTATTATTTCAGCAATCCAGTCAGAGAAATATCCCGAAAGCTGATTGGTGATAAAATCACTTATGGAAGAGTTGACTCCGGAACCAAGTGCAGCTCCTGCATTCAGGTCTTTAGGCAGAAACTGGTTCAGCATCAACAGACCGAATACCTGTTTATTCAACTCATTCTGATCTGCCCTGATTTCATTGAGTCGCTGCTCAAATTCTGATAGGCCACCACCTCTTTCTTCCGGCAGTACAATATCAAAGCTGATATCCGGTGCTTCCAGTGTGCCGCCAATGTTAATGTACACATCTACAGGGGTTGTTTTACGCGCTTCCTGAATTTCCTGATCGGAAAGGGCCAGATCGCTAATGAGTCCCAGCTTCTGGACCTTATCAGCCTGATAAACAGCCGTCAGGTTTAGTTGCGCCTGGTAGGGGTCCTGGTTGAATATGATGGTTCCTCCCTCCTTAACATCAAAACGCTTGGTGGAAAGACCTTCGAATGAGAAGTCGTAGCTACCACTGGCAATTTTCAGGATACCGCTTATTTCAACTTTTCCCAGTGTATTGACATTGATGAATAGGTCTCCAAAGCCGCTGCCTTTCAAGTCGTCACTTCCATCGCTGCTGAGTGGGATTCTAACCTCCACATCGGGCGTTACAGAAACATAGGTGTTGACAGTCACCACACTTACGTTTTTCTCTTCCTTAGGTGGCTGTAGTGAATCTGTTGCCGATCGGTCTACAAACTGAATGAAGTTGTGGCGACTCACATTACCGGAGCCGTATGCTGGTATGTATACTATGTTTTCGCGCCCGGGATTTCTATTGGGACTGGCCGAAACGGTGATATTCAAATCTTCCAGATGGCCGTCAATAAGAGCGTTTACCTTACCTGCCACAAAACCGAAGAAGTCCGGGTTTTCATTTTGGGTGGCATCCATGAGGATGAAATTTTCTGAATTAAAACTCAGACTGTCGAAATAGAATTGATTGTAGGATTGATGCTGGATATTACCCTGAATCCAGCCTTCATTCATATCAGGATCGAAGATTTTATTAGGGGTAAGATAAATTCTGTCCGGGAACAATTCTACCTTTTGGAAATCGAAAGTCATGGCAGTTCCCAGGTAATCGAAAGTAAAGCCGCCTTTGCGCATTTCTAAGTACCCGGTGGTGCTGAGATTATCCAATGGCCCTTGCACACGCACCTCTCCGTAGGCATCACCGCTAACGTCAGAAATGAGCCCCGTTGTAAAAGGCTCTACCACCAGGAATGGTACTTTTGAGATTTCGGCTTTGAAATTGATGGAATCTACATCTCCCGAATAGTAATATCCATATGCGCGCATGCTGTTATTTCCTTTTAACAGCATGTTGAAGTTATACCTTGGGTTATCGAATAGCTTGGTGGCTGTGAGATTGATATTACCAATGAGTTGTTCATCAATAGCCAACTGATTGATATTGATAAATCCGAGTATGCTAATGGAATCAAAAGGATCTGAAATGGTGATGTTGGCATCGATATCCCCGCCGATTTCATAATCGTCGTATTGAGCTAGTGTAGTCAGGTCGTTGAGCAGGATATTGTCTATAAATACCTTCAGTATAGGACCCGACCCCGGTTTGTTGATACTGCTCACGCTCAGTATTCTTTCTCCATTGGTGAGCGTAAAGTCTTCAGCAATAAAATTCTTGAAATCATACGTCAAGGAGTTGTTCGGTTGAATTTCCCACTTCGATGCATTGACAAAAATTTCCGAGGGTAGTATGCGCAGGCGAAGTAAGCTGTCTTCTATACTTATTCCACTGTGGAGGTTCAAACGTTCAGGGTCGGTATCGCGGCCCATTTTTAGATTTAAAAAAATACTATCTGTAAGCAGATAACCTTCAAGGGATGTGATAGGCAGTTCAACCTGATCATTGATAAAGATGGGAGTTGCCCTGACGAAATAGCTGAGCTGATTATTTTCTTCATTGGCCATTTCAGCCGCCAGCGAAGCTGTCCGGTAACCTAAGTAATCCAGTTGCGTTAATAGCACTCTTGCGCGCATGGTTTTGGAGGCGCTGTTGAAGTCGCCCTGCATTTTCAGGGAGGTAAGTTTCCGGATGTCAGGATAAAAAATAGAGGTGATTTTCTCCAGCTCATTGCCATCTATCTGAAAAGTAAAATCCTGGTCGGGTAAAGAGTCGTTCTGCGGTTGAACGCCTTTTACGTAATATTTCACCATTGCTTCCACCTGCAGGGGAAGCTGGTCTACCGAGTAGTTGCCTTCAATATCAATATTGAGATTATCGCTCAGTAAGCTTGTTGTCCGGATACCTTCCTCCTGCGATGAATGTACTTCTATCCGATCCATTTCCAGTACTTGCCCGCCAGATTGAATAATGGCATCGGTAATGAGCGCATCTCCTAAAAATGAATTGATGTCCGTTCCAACGATATCGATGGTAGTAGTCCCGGTTACTATTAGCGGTGTACTGTAAAGTTTCATGGCATACAAATCAGCATCTGTCCATGTAGCAGCAAAATTCATGATTGGTATGCTATCGAGGTTGGCGATAGAGCCATCAAAATCTATGCTTCCGTTCGGATCGTTCATGTTCAGCCGGCCATTGAAACCTTTATCGGTCAGCTCTCCCGAAGCATTTATTTGCTGGAAGGTGTACCCATTATAATAGATACTGCTGATTTGAGACGAAAACAGCACAATGTTCTTACCGTTTAGATTACTTCCTTTAACCGTAGCCAGCATGCTCACATCGCCTAAAACGTTTTCCATTCCGGCCAGCCTTCCGACATTAAATGCATTGGTAGAGAAAGTACCTGAATATTGCAGTCCATTTTCCCGGTCATTTTTGACTCTGATGTCCGCTATCACATCACCAATAGTGGAATAGGTAGTTCCATTGATCTGAATATTGTTTAACGTACCCTGTAAATTCCCTTTGAAATTAACGGACCCCAATTCGATTAATTCCTTGGGAAGCAAGCCTTTGCCCAGTAAGGCGTCCAGTCCCGGCATATCAGCTACCAGCGGATGGATGTCTACATGAACTGCGAAATCATCTATAGACGGCAAGCCGGTAAGCTGTCCGTCGGTGGTCAGGAAGGCGGCATCATCCAGAGCAATTTTACAGTCTTGCAACTGCAGGTTCGCCAAGGTACCTGTAACCAGTCCTGTCAGATTGATGGCACTATGGTATGCTGCCATTGCTGATGAAAAATAGGCAAGATCATCGGTATTTACTTCTGTTCCGTTAAAGCGTGCCTTCCAGAATATATCGGTAAACAACCTGTTGAAATCATTCAAGGTAGTATAGCGCAGCGATATGCTATTGCCAATAAACGACGCAGGTGTGGTTATCTGTAGGCCGTTGAGATCGAGTTGGGTGGACGAGAAAAAGAAACCTGTTTTAAGCTGGCTGAGTTCAAAGCCCGATTGCTCTTTGGTTTGTATGGAATTGATATAGCCCTGGACCGTATCGCCGATGTAGGTGATTTCTTCTAAATCAATATTCAGCTCACTTAATGCCAAATGGTTGAAATCAATAATATTTGATTTTCTGGTGTATTGCTGGTTTTCATAGCCAAAATAGCTGTTTTCCAGTTTTACCTGGTTGGCTTCAATTATCCAGTTACCCGGAGCGATGTGCACCAGTTCTTTTCCCGGCGGCTCGGAGGGCGGCTCTGTGGAAGCACCTGGCAGCCGTGTTAAACTGAATTGACAGGCATCTCCGCTCAGTATATTGATCGAAAGGATTTGATCTCGAATGCTGAATTTATTGAAAGTGACGGTCAATTCGTTAAGTGCACCCTGATATCCCTGCAGCTGAAGGCTATCGGCATAATTGAAGGCGGTGCGTTCGAGATGAATTTTCTTTAGTACCAGTTCAATATTGCTTTTGGTTTTCACAGTGTCCTTTTCCTTATTGGAGGCAAAGGCTTCCAAAAAGAAGGAATAGTTGAAACTGCTGTCGCCGGGATGTCTGTATATATTGGCACGGGCGTCTCCCAGCTCCAGACCTCGGAGCCGAACAGTCTTGTGCAAGGGGTCGATGGAACGTATTCTGATGGCGGCATGTCCTGCGTACAACAATGTAGCCCCCTCCCGGTCTTCGATATACAGGCCTTTCAGTACAATATGCCGGTAAAGATTGATATCAATATCATCCAGTTCAACGGTGGTCTGGAGCTTTTCTTCCAGGTAATCCACGGAGGCTGTGCGAATGTATTGCTGAACAGCAGGGATTTGCAAGAACAGGAAAGCAAGCAGCAGGCATCCAATCGTCACTGTTACCGTCCAGAACGCAAATCGTCGGAGCAGACGGAGTGATTTTGATACAGCTGTTGGCAATGGCATATTTGGGTGGCAGTAATGACGTAATTTAGCGAAATTATACAATGAATATTATATGCCACTGTATATACTGGGGATAGAGACCTCCTGCGATGAGACAGCCGCTGCTATAATGTGCGACGGGGAGCTCTTATCATCTGAAACTGCTACACAAGCTATTCACGAGCAATATGGTGGTGTAGTGCCTGAGCTGGCATCCAGGGCGCATCAATCTGCCATTGTGCCTGTTGTGGAAATGGCTGTGCGAAAGGCGGGAATCGGGATGGAGCAAATAGATGGAATCGCCTATACCCGCGGTCCCGGTTTGCTGGGCGCTTTGATGGTGGGGGCTTCATTTGCCAAGGGACTATCACTGTCTTTGAAGGTACCATTGTATCCGGTGCATCATATGCAGGCACATATTCATGCCCATTTCATTGAAGCCCCGCATCCGGAATTTCCTTTTCTATGTCTTACTGTTTCCGGCGGACATACCCAGATTGTCAGGGTGGATGGTCCTTTTGAGATGGAGATACTTGGGCAAACCATCGACGATGCTGCCGGAGAGGCTTACGACAAAGCAGCCAAAATGATGGGCTTGCCCTATCCCGGCGGGCCTTTGATAGATCAATGGGCAGCGAAAGGAAATCCAGGGGCATTTACTTTTTCCGAGCCGAATGTAGCGCCACTCGATTTCTCATTTAGCGGATTGAAAACGAGTATCCGTTACTTTTTAAGGGATGAGGAGAAAAAGGCTCCCGGATTCACGCAATCAAATCTTCCCGATTTATGTGCTTCCATTCAATACAGCATCAATAATATCCTCACCAGAAAATTGATGGCAGCAGCCCGGCTGACGGGTATCAGCCACCTTGCATTGGCAGGTGGTGTTGCGGCGAATTCCGGTTTAAGGGCGCTTATGAAAGAATCTGCGGAAAGGGAAGGATATCAATTGTTCATTCCCAAGATGGCCTATTGTACCGATAATGCAGCGATGATTGCCATGAGTGGACATTTTGCAGCATCGAAAGATGCAAAAGGCGACCTGCATGATTTGCCTGCTGCACGAATGCCCTTTATTCAAATAGCCTGATATGGAAAGAGTAGAATTGAATATGCCTGAAAAGGTATTGTTTACCACCCGGATACCGCTTCGCATCACAGATATGAACTACAGCGGACACCTGGGCAACGATGCTGTGCTGTCGATTGCCCACGAGGCGCGCATACAATTTTTCAGCCATTTTGGCTTTACCGAAATGAATCTGGGTGGCACGGGAATTATCATGGCAGATGCAGCAATAAAATTTATATCTGAAGCATTTGCCCATGAGGTGCTGGATGTTACCATGAGCGTAGATGGATTTACCAGGGTGGGTTTTTCATTGTTTTACCATTTCCGTTCACAGAATCGGGATGTAGCGATTATTAGAACCAATATTGTGTGCTTCGATTACGAAAACAGAAAGGTGGTGTCTTTACCTCCTCATGTTAAAGACATGTGGATATAATACTAACTTAAACTTGTTGCGAGGACATTTTTATGGAAGCTGATTACTTTTGTCTCAAACAATTCTTGAATGATGAAAAAATTATTACCCATTTTATTAGTTGCGCTGGCCAGTCCCATATTCGCTCAACTATCTGTTACTTCTACAGATGTGCCTTTTGTCATTGATTTTACCGGATTTGAAGGCACCGGTTTTAATGTGGCACCTGTTCCCGGCCAGCTGAGTACCGAAACCTGGGAGGTACTGGGATTCTCTGATGGAGATTTATTTTTTGGCAATACGGACGTTGATGGTGATTTCGCAAAAGGTATTACAACCGGCAATGTTTCTTCCGGAGGCGTATATGCTTTCGACAATGGTGGGAATATTGCGTTGTACACCCAACCTACCTCTTCCGATTTTAACCCGGGTTCCTTTACGTTAAAGATTGCCAACAATACCGGAGCTTTCGTTTCCGAAATAGACTTGTCCTATATTGCCTATATCTATAACAATGAAGGCAGGTCAAACTCTTTTAATGTATCGTACTCCTATAACAATGTGATTTTTTTCGATGTCCCTGAACTTGATCTTACTTCAGTTGAGGCAGATGAAGACAGCCTTTATACTTATAACCAGTCGGCAGTTATTCCCGGTCTTGTTCTGGAAGATGGCGATTTCTTCTACATTAAATGGGAAGGTGCCGATGTCAGTGGATCGGGTTCACGCGATGAGTTTGGATTAGATGATATTTCCGTCACAGCCACTTCCGGAGCAATCATTCCGGTTGTAGGCTTTAGTGAAACTGAGATCGTTACCGGGGAAGCCGACGGACCTGTTGCCGTTGCTGTAGAAATTACTTCTCCTGTTACCTGCACTGCTGTGATTTCAGTAATCGATTCATTAGGTACTGCAACATATGGTTCTGACTTTATTGTATCTACACCATTTTTTGTCGATTTCAATGAAGTTTTCGACTCTGTTTTGTTGTTCAACGTACTCATAGCAAATGATGCTGTTCTTGAAATTGATGAGACCATTGTCCTTAAGATTGACTCTGTAATCGGTACATGTTTGCTGGGGCCTGCTGATGAATTGGTTATTACCATTATCGATAATGAATCAGCTTTGAACGGTCCATGTGAAAACCTTTACTTCTCCGAATATATTGAAGGAGGAAGCAACAATAAAGCACTGGAGATTTATAATCCGACAGATGCAGCCATTGATCTGGATGGATACATTGTAAAAGTGTTTAATAACGGAGGTACTGCACCTTCTAATACATTGAATCTTTCGGGTACTATTGCTGCTGGTGGAACGTACAATATTGTCAACCCTTCGGCCGATAGTGTACTGATTGCACTTGCTGATACAACTTCCAATGTTACATTCTTCAATGGTAATGATGCAGTGGTGCTGTTGCAGTTTGCAGATACCATCGATGTGATAGGAAGAGTGGGGGAAGACCCGATTACAGAATGGCTGGTGGATACAGCAGGTACTGCCGATAATACTTTAGTGCGAAAAGCTGCGGTCAATAAAGGCCAGACCGATTGGACCATAGGTGCTACCGAGTGGAATGTATATGGTCAGAATGAATTTGGATTCTTTGGCTCCCATACTGCTGATGGTTGTGCTGTTGCGGGTTGCGGAACACCTGCCGCAGTCAATGTAACGGGTGCTGTTTCCTTTGGTATCAAATTACAATGGTCGCCCGTAGCAGGTGCGGTAAATTATCAAATCCAATACCGTGCTCTAGGTAGTGATGTTTGGCTGAGCAAGAATGCCAGTACCAATAAAACCAAGATTGGTGGATTAACGGGTGGCGTTACTTACGAGTACCGCGTGCGCGCCAACTGTGGTGGAGGTGACTTGGGGGCATTTACTGATATCCAGACAGTAACAACGCCACTCAAACTGGGTCAGTTTGAAGATGCAGAAGATATCAGTTTATATCCCAACCCAAGCAATGGGACATTATATCTGGACGGATTCGATACGGAGGAAGATGCTGTGGTATTTCAGTTATTCGATATGACCGGCAGAATGGTCATGAATCAGACCAGTATGAACTATGGTAACGTAGTAGAGATCTCCTTACCTGAAGTACAACCTGGAACTTATCTGGTGCGTGCCACAAAAGGAGAGGTGGTTTATCAGACGGTAGTTGTAGTTGAGTAATTGATTATTATCCTTATTTAAAAGGCAGAAGTGTACCTTCTGCCTTTTTTATATTTTAGCTCCATGCATACCAGCTGTAAGTCATGTGGGAAAGCCATAAGCGGCAATTATTGCAGTAACTGCGGTGAGAAAGTCGTTACTCCCAAAGAACGAACCTTTTTATTTCAGTTGGGTAAAATAGTCAATGCCATCACGTTTGCGGATACGAAAATGCTGCAAACCTTATGACTGGTCATAAGAAGACCCGGACGGCTTAGCAGCGATTATGCGGAGGGGAAAAGAGTTCCTTACAGCTCACCTTTAGCGCTATTTTTTATAGGTAACCTTATTTATTTTCTGATGCCTATGCTGGAAACGTTCAACACGACTCTGGATGTTCAGATGCATGGCATGCCCTATGGCGCAATCACCACCAAGGCCGTAGAGAACCGAATAGAAAGAGAGAATATAAGCATGGAAGAATTTACCAGTGAATACAATGTGGCTTCTACTTCTAATGCAAAGCTTTTACTCATTTTCATGGTATTTTTTATGGTTCCGGCGTATGCAATTTTATGCCATCGAAAGGGGATTTATTTCGCTGATCATTTTGTGATGTCGCTTGAACTAAGTATCTACAATATATTTGTAAATACAATATTTTTTGGGTTGCTATTGTTCCCGGTTGTATTCCTGTTTCGATTGTCTGGAACTGATATAACACCCTATCTCAACGACCGATTGATAACCATAGTCGTATTAATTTCGTTAATCTATTTTCTCTATAGCAGTATGCGCAATATGTATGGCTGGAATGCAGCAGGAGCTCTCGTCAGGTCCTTCCTGATAATAGCATGGCTGGTGGTAAGTCTGATCGCTTACCGCCTGACTTTATTTTGGGCCAGCTTTTATATGGTTTAAGAAAAAGGTAATGCGTGTAAGCTTCTATACGTTTTTAACTTCAGCTATCAGTTTTTCCAGTGTTGCTTTAGCATCGCCAAACAGCATGCGTGTTTTGTCATCAAAGAACAATTCATTCTCGATCCCGGCATAGCCTTTTGCCATGCTGCGTTTCATGACAATGACATTCTTAGCTGTATTGGCTTTGATAATGGGCATGCCATAAATAGGAGAGGACGGGTCTGTTTCTGCGGCCGGATTGACTACGTCGTTGGCTCCAATTACAATTACAACATCGGTATTGGGAAGTGCCGGGTTAATATCTTCCATTTCTTTCAGCTTCGGGTAGGGAACATCGGCCTCTGCAAGCAGCACATTCATATGTCCGGGCATACGTCCTGCCACCGGGTGGATGGCAAATTCCACATCCACGCCCTTTTCTTCCAGTACTTTCTCAAATTCATGGCAAACATGCTGTGCCTGGGCCACTGCTAATCCATATCCGGGAACAATCACTACCTTTTGTGCATAGCTGCAAAGAATAGCAGTATCTGTAACGCTGATTTCTCGAATGGAAAGTCCTTCCGTAGATTTTCCGGGTCCACTGCTGCCACTGAATGCTCCAACGATAACATTCCACAGCGAGCGATTCATGGCCTGACACATTAAGATTGTCAAAATGGTACCGGCTGATCCTACCAGAATACCACCGGTAAGCATGACCTGATTATCGTAGAGGAAACCACCGAATGCTGCTGCCACTCCGGTGAATGAATTCAGCAGAGAAATGACCACAGGCATATCAGCACCACCTATGGGCATAACAAACAGCACACCGTAAAGCAGAGAACAACCAAAAATGATCCATATTACAGGATCGCCTATAGCATCGGGACGAACAGAAGCATATATAATCAATCCTAAAATGGCAAAAACAAAGGTGTTATTAAATACCTGCTGCACTTTGCTTCCATAGTCGCGGATTTTACCTTCCAGCTTTCCATAGGCAATCATAGAGCCGCTGAAAGAAACAGAGCCTATCATTAACCCAAGGAAAATGATAAGTCGCTCGCCAGTTTCGGTAGGGTGATGGGTACTCATTTCAACTATGCCAATTAAAGCGGCACAAGCGCCACCCATTCCGTTAAACAATGATACCATCTGAGGCATGGCAGTCATTTTTACCCGCATGGCTATAGCGTAACCTACAATAGTACCAATAAGAATTCCGCCAATAATGAATGCCAGGTTGCCAATACGTTCACCTGCATCATTCTGATGAAAGAGTATGGTTCCAATTATAGCTATCAGCATACCTGCCGCTGCATATAAGTTTCCTTTTCGGGCTTTATCAGGACTGGACAACATTTTCAATCCTACAATGAAACTGATAGATCCGAGTAGGTAACTGATTTTAAGAAGGTCCATATTATTCATATAGCTTATATTAGGCGTTAGCCGTTATTTCTTTTCTTTCTTTTTGAACATCTCCAGCATGCGGTTAGTAACAACAAAACCACCTACCACATTTAATGTACCCAAAATGACCGCCAGGAAGCCCAGCCCAAGTGCTAAGTAATTATCCTGAGCAGCATGTCCCATTACTATTATCGAGCCTATAATTACAACCCCATGTATGGCGTTCGCGCCACTCATGAGCGGGGTGTGCAGAATGGCAGGTACATTGCTAATCAGTTCAACACCTAAGAAGGCAGCAATAATAATGACAAACAATACGTCCCAGGGGGTGTCAATGCCGAAAATCGTGATAAAATCACTCGTTTCTTGCAGTAAAGTCATAGTATTAGTTTTAAATGTTAGCATCCATGGCAGATTTTACACGCTCGTTTTTAACTGCACCTTCATGCGCAATACAAGTTCCGGTTATCAGATCATCATCCCAATTGAGTTGGATATTTCCTTCTTTGTCTATCATGATCTTAAGGAAGTTAATCATGTTTTTTCCAAACATTTTCGAAGCATCATAAGGCATTGTGGATGCCAGTCCGCTATCTCCAATGATAGTAACGCCGTTTATTTCAGTAATCTTTCCGTTTTCTGTGAGGGCACAATTTCCTCCGGTGGAGGCTGCAAGGTCGATAATTACAGATCCGGGTTTCATTTTTTCGACGGTAGCTTTTTCCAGAAGAACAGGTGCTTTTCTTCCCGGAATCTGGGCAGTGCAAATTACTACATCGCTCTTCATGGCATGCTCCTGCACCGCCTGCTGCTGCCTTTTCTTGAAGTCTTCTGATTGCTCAACAGCATACCCGCCGGCACTTTTGTCTTCAACGGCTCCTTCTACATCCACAAATTTGGCACCCAGCGAAAGCACCTCCTCCCGGGCTGCCTGCCGCACGTCTGACGCTTCGACGACAGCACCTAGCCGCTTTGCAGTGGCAATGGCCTGCAATCCGGCAACGCCGGCTCCAAGCACCAGTACTTTAGCCGGAGTAATGGTACCTGCTGCTGTCATAAACATGGGAAAAAAGCGCGGTAAATGGGTTGCAGCAAGTAAAACAGCCTTGTAACCTGATACTGTAGCCATGCTGGAAAGAATATCCATTGCCTGTGCCCTTGTAGTTCGTGGAATAACATCCAGGCTAAAGGCTGAAACACCTTCCTGTAATGCTTCTCGCACAAAAGAGGTATTTACCAATGGATTAAAACCTCCAATCAGTACTTTACCCTTTAATACGGCAAGTTCTTGTTGTTCTATAGGTTGAATACAAACAACCGCATCAGATTGATTCAATACTTCCATTCTGCTTAGCAGCTCAGCACCTTTTTCTGTATACTGCTGATTGGAGTATGATGCGCGCTTACCTGCATCGGATTCAATAAGAACTTTTTGAATACCCATCGCGGTGAGCAAGGGGATGTGTTCGGGAGTGATAGCGACGCGTTGATCGTTACTTTCGGCTAATACACCTAATACCATATGTTCTTAATTGTGTACCAACAAAAGTATATAAAACAATCCTTATTAAAGTTCCCGACAGTTGATTTCTGTAGCCTGTGAATCAGGTCAATCTGTTTATGCCGGAGTGCTTTCTTTCAGCCACTGGTGAAGATAAACAGCAAAAACTTGTATTGGCTTTAAGCAACTCTTGAATTACTGTTCAGGAAAAAATATTTCTTTCTCAAGACTTAACTCTTTTGGAAAACTCAGCAATAAAGGGGACCCTGGTTTGTAGCTCATTAGTTTAAATTGTCAAGTCTGAATTCCTTAAGATTTGGCAATTTATCGCGCACTCTTTTCAGATTATAAGCTTTGGTATTGTTAGTGGTAGCCGCAGTGGATGGACTGTGCGTATGTGTCTCTTTAGAACCAAAACCATACCTTTGTGTTTAGAAGCTATCCAAAGAAGCTGAATGTACCTTATTCATGCCTGCAATAACACGCTAAAAAAAATGGGTCTGCGCGCTTTGCTGCAGGGAAGTATTGATATTGATTTGCATGAAGCAGGATCAATGGAGGAGCTTCGTCTGGCTGCCAATAAGCGGAAAATTGACGTTATTTTTGGTGAGTTTAATTATCCGGGAGCCTTTACAAAAGATAGCATTAGTGCCATAAAGGAAGCATTTCCTGATGTGAAAATCCTCCTTATGGCCAAAGCAACACACCATGATGCTGTTGTTGAATTGCTGAAGTTGGGAGTAGACGGTTATATCTCAACGGAATGTGAAGAAGATGAAATTATCTCAGCCATTTACCTTCTGACGAAAGGGGAGAGATTCTTTTGCAAGGAGGTTATCAATGTCATGTTTCAAAAATCTGTGCATCCTGAAGTAAAAGAGGAGAGTTCCGGATGCATATTGTCATCCCGTGAACAGGAAATCGTTTCATTAATCGCAATCGGTAATACTAATAAGGATATTGCTAAAACGCTGAATTTAAGCGTTCATACCATTCATACTCACCGACGAAATATCACCAAGAAATTAAGGGTGAATTCCATATCAGGTATTGTTATGTATGCTATTAATACAGGCCTGATTGCCCACCCAAAATCTGCCTTATAATCATTATACCACATTTGTGGTATACAATTTACCCATATTGTTGTATTGTCGGGGATAGGCTTCATCTCTACTTTTGCACTTTAGAAATATTCTAAATTAATAGAGGATGAATACTATGAGAAATTCTTTTTTAGTACTGTTAACAGGGTTCCTTTTTTCTGTAGAGGCCCAAACAGTTGAACTTTCATTGAGTGCGGGTTACAACGATCAGGTATTTTATGGTTTGACAGATGGTGCAGCTTTTTCCGCCGACAACATGAATTGGGATCTCGCTTTTGATGTAAGCCCTTTCGGAACAGCTATTCGCATAAATGATGGCAAAGGCAATCGTTTGTACCAATATCCCTTAGGAAGCATAGCTGACTGGGACATAGTGGACACCGCCGGGTTATCTGCATCCTGGTTTACTTTCTACAACAGCGATACCAGCTGGTACAGCGGAGCTTTCAATGCAACAGCTGAGGGGTTCGACGTTGGCTGGGGATTGTATGATCCGCTTACACATAATATTACCGGCGATTCCATATATTTTATTCAACTTTTGGATGGTTCTTGGAAAAAGATCTGTATTCTTAATCTCATAGATGGCAACTACAACATCCGTTTTGCAAATATAGATGGCAGCGAAGAGGTTGAAACAAGCATTGGGAAAGCTGATTACGAAGATAAAATATTTGTATATTACAACTTGTCGGAGCAGCAAATTGTTGACAGAGAGCCGGCGAAATCTTCCTGGGATATAACATTCGGATCCTACATAACAGAGCTGGCTCCTTCAGTTTACTACAATGTAACCGGAGCGCTTATTAACGACGGGGTAGAAGTTGCCAGGGCTTTTCCGGTAGATGACCCGCTTACTTTTGAGGATTACTCAGGTGAGGTATTCACGCAGGCTGCAAATGCCATTGGATATGACTGGAAAGTTTTTGATATGGCTTCATTTACTTTCCTCATAACTGATTCAACCGTTTACTTTGTAAAGGATCAGGCGGGCAATATTTGGAAGATTCTTTTTACATCTTTTGAAGGATCCTCTACTGGCAATTTTTCATTCGAAAAGCTGTTGCTTAGCCAGCCAACTGCAATCGAAAGCAATGCGACAAATAGTATTGAACTCACAATTTACCCTAACCCTGCAAGCGATTATATTAATATTCTGTTTAGCGCAAAATCAACCGGTTCAATTGTTTCAATAGTTGATCTTAATGGAAGGATTCTTTATTCCGAACATGGGAACAATGCTTCATTTAACAATTGGCAGGTAGACATCAGTGATCTGCCGGCAGGCTTCTATACTGTTGTTGTTGAACAGGATTCTCAAGTAAATCAAGCCTTATTTTCAGTAAGCCACTAAGCATAATACATCGGTGGGTTTTTCTAACACAAAGTATGCAAATTGGTATTTAAGTGCATCTGTAAAACTTCGCACTTAAAACGGCTGTTCGTCTGAAAGCTTTAGTAAATATCTAATCAACAAATATAAGCTCTTATGTGATATGCTTACATTGCGAAAGGTAAAGTATGTTTTTTATGGGCTGCTATTTGTTAGCTGGATGCCGGCCTCTGGTCAGTCTATTGCAATTGCCAATGAACTCGATATCCCCCTTACTGGTGCGCATGTACATTTTAGCAATGCGACTGACAGTAAGGGTTTTACGCTAGTAACCAATAGAAACGGTGAAGTAGATTTTATCCCGGAGTTAACCGCCATTGACAGCAATTGGGAAGTTGAAATTCGATACCTTGGTTATACACCAATAAGAGCTGTTTATTATAGTGGTTCTGACACCATTTATAAACTATATATGGAACTGGTCACACTCAACCAGGTGGTTATAACAGGTCAGCATTCACCCAATAGTAGTGATAAATCAGTTCATGCTGTAAAGGTCATTGACAGAAAAAGAATGGAGGCCCAGGCAGCCGTTAACCTAAAGGATATATTGCAGAGCGAAATGAATATACGTATTGGTCAGGATAATATTCTCGGAAGTTCGATGAGTTTACAGGGAATGTCCGGTCAGCATGTAAAGATTCTGGTGGATGGAGTTCCCGTTATAGGAAGGGTGGATGGAAATCTTGACCTGTCGCAAATCAATTTGGCAAATGTGGAAAGAATTGAAATCGTGGAAGGTCCGCTCGCCGTAAACTATGGATCAGATGCCCTTGCCGGGACCATCAACATTATTACTAAAAAAGAGCAGGATAGTTCGGTCGAAACCACCCTAAATTCTTACCTGGAATCGGTTGGACAATATAATATTGATGGCAGATTGGGTTTTTCCAGCGGATCGCACCAGGTTGCAGTTAATGGAGGAAGAAACTTTTTTGACGGATGGTCGGTTGGGGATGCTTTTCTTATCAGTCCAGGTCAGATTCCGGTTGGTGACTCCAGAAACCAGCAATGGAATCCTAAAGAACAGATTTTTGGAGGTGCGTTTTACAGATTTAACAAGGAGAAGATAAGTATTCGTCCTTTTGCCGACTGGTTCTACGAGGAAGTTACTAATCGCGGTGTACCAAGAGAACCCTATTTTGACAGTGCATTCGATGATCTGTACAGGACTTGGCGCAGCAATACAGGAGCAGATATTCGCGCTGCATTCGACTCCACCCATTCCGTTCATCTGCTGGCAGCATTCAACCGCTATGACAGAATTAAAAACACTTATCTTAAAGATCTTGCTACCCTGGAAGAGGTGCTGACAGAAAGTCAGGAAGATCAGGATACTACACGGTTCGATGTATTTATGAGCCGGGGCATTTGGGTTGCAGCTCCAGTGCAAAAGAGGTGGAGCGCAGAGCTGGGCTATGATGTCAACTATGAAACGGGCACTGGAAAACGCATTGGATCAGGTGAACAAAGCCAGGGCGATTTTGCAGTGTTTACAACGCTCGAATGGAGTCCGGTTGAAAGGTTATTGATTAAACCCGGCGTTCGCGTATCTTACAATACAGCGTACAAGGCTCCTGTTATTCCTTCATTAAATGTGAGGTTCAAGTTGAATCATTTTACTTACAGAGCGTCATGGGCAAAGGGCTTTCGTGCACCTTCATTAAAAGAGCTTTATTTCGAGTTTATAGATATTAATCATTTTATTACGGGAAATGAAACTTTAAATGCGGAAACATCAAATAATGCAGCTGTACAGGCACAGTGGCAACAAATCTATGGTCAGAAGATATTAAAGGTTGAAATAAGTGCTTTTTATAATGTAATTGATAACCTGATTACACTGGCGCAGACTGATATGATCGCAGCTCAATTCTCCTATATCAATGTTGGTGATTTTAAAAGCATTGGAACTGCTTCAAATATTGAGCTGGCGCTGGAACACCTAAAACTATCCGTTGGGTCTTCATACACAGGCAGATACAATGGTTTTCCCGTTCCAACTGCAACAAATAAGTTCACATTCTCACCTGAATTTAGAACCAGTATCTTATATAATTGGCACTCAACTGGTTTAACTTTCGGTGCTTTTTATACATTCAATGGAAGCCTTCCTAATTACTTTCTTGGAGCGGATGGTGAAATGCTGCTCACACAAATTGATTCCTATCACCTGCTGGATATAACTGTTTCAAGGAATCTTTGCAAAGACCGCATATCGCTTACTTTAGGGGGAAAAAATTTGTTTAATGTAGTTGATGTTTCTGTTTTAAATGGCGGAACCGGAGGTGTGCATAGCGCATCTTCCACTTTAACCCCAATCGGATGGGGAAGGTCTGTTTCTTTAGGATTCAAATATAACATATAAAAATATGAAAAAATACCTATTAACATATTCAGTTTTCATTTTTTCGATTATCGCATGTGAGCAGGAAGAAATACCGGTTATTGTTAATCTACCTGCCGGAGTTGAATCTACACAGTTGATGATGGGGAGTGATTATAGTTCTCAACTATTCTTCGATCTGGGCTCTGGCGCAGTAGTTGCATCTAATGATAAAACTACATGGGATCTTGGTTTTGAGTCCCAACAGGATGGTTGGAGAATCTGGTTAAACGCTGCCAACGGAGGTTCTGTGGCAGCTACCGGAACTACTAATTTTGAAAGCGTAGTTTCTCCGGAGAGCCTCATTTACAATTATGATTTGCAGAATGGAAACCCGGACAGCACAGCATTTGGCGACTACAGAGGTACAGGTCAAGTATTTGTAGTGAACAGAGGCTATGCATCCGATGCAAGTTCACTGGGTTTTTTTAAATTAGTTGTCCTGGATGCCTCTGAATTGTCCTACACAATTAAAGCCGCATTGCTTGATGGATCAAACGAACATACATTGGTTATACCAAAGAATTCAGAGATAAATCTCATGACATATTCATTTGTGCAACAGGATGTGGTTAGTGTAGAACCTCCTAAAAGTAATTGGGATTTATTATTTACACAATACACGCATTTATTTGCAAATCCACCTACCCCGTATATAGTTACTGGTGTATTGCTCAACAGATATAATGTAAAGGTTGCTGTTGACACTTTCAATGTATTTGATGACATAAACCTGGAGTCAGCTGGCGTCTTGGAGTTTTCATCAGACCTTGATATAATAGGATATGACTGGAAATTCTTTGACTTCTCTTCTGCTGTGTATCTGGTCGATCCAACCAAAAATTTTATTATCCGCGATACAGACGGCGATACCTATAAACTACATTTTGTCGATTTCTACGATGAAAATGGAATTAAAGGAGCACCTGAATTTGAATGGCAAAAACTTTAAGCAATGTTTAATAGGCATGCTTATCTTTAAATGTGCCGGAAAGCAATCTTACAGTTATTCATGAACAATACCACAACTTAATTGGGAAATGGTACAGGTATAAGGGCTGGCAACCTTTTCTCTTTCAGGACGAACTGGCAGCAGCCTACGCTGCAGGTTTACACGGCATACTAAATGCTCCCACCGGAAGCGGAAAAACCTATGCCATGTTTATTCCGGCGCTGTGCGAGGCTATGTCGAAGCAGAAGACCTCGAATGTCGCAGCCGGCACATTGCAACTACTTTGGATTACACCATTGCGCGCATTGGCAAGAGATATTGCGAATGCTCTGCAGCATGCCTGCGATGTTATGGATAGCAACTGGAAAGTGGAAATGCGCACAGGAGATACTGATACAAGAACCAGGCTATCACAGAAGAAAAAAATGCCGGAGGTACTGGTTATTACCCCTGAAAGTATTCATGTCTTATTTACATCTCCGGGCTATGACCGCTTGTTCAGTGCTCTCAGAGCAGTAGTAGTGGATGAATGGCATGAATTGCTCGGTTCAAAAAGAGGAGTGCAGGTAGAACTGGCACTTTCAAGATTCAGAACTATTGTTCCTGATGTACGCACCTGGGGTATTTCAGCTACCATCGGTAACCTGGTAGAAGCCATGGAGGTGTTGGTAGGTAAGGATATGCCTGAAGAAAAGACCACCATTGTTAAGAGCCATATCAAAAAGGAAATAGAGGTCCATACAGTCATGCCGGAGGAGGTGGATGTGTTGCCATGGGCAGGTCATATCGGGTTGAAGCTGTTGCCGCAAATCATTGACATCATCTGGTCATCGCGCACCACCCTCATCTTTACCAACACGCGCGCTATGGCCGAAATTTGGTACCATCACCTGCTGAATCACGAAGAGGAACTCGCAGGACAGCTGGCAATGCACCATGGCTCACTCAGTCGGGAAGTGCGCGATTGGGTAGAAGCTGCCCTGCATGAAGGGACCTTGAAAGCTGTCATCGCCACATCCAGTCTTGATTTGGGAGTCGACTTCCGGCCGGTAGATACTGTCATCCAGATTGGTTCACCCAAAGGGGTGGCGCGGTTTACTCAGAGAGCCGGAAGAAGCGGTCACCAACCGGGGGAAGTTTCACGCATATTTTTTATTCCTACCCATGCGCTCGAATTGGTCGAGGTCGCAGCGCTAAAACAGGCCATTCAATCAGGAATAGTTGAAAAACGCGATCCCATGGTGCTCAGCTTCGATGTGCTAATTCAATACATGGTAACATTATCTATTGGCAACGGATTCAAAGCTGCGGATTTGCACCGGGAAATACGTTCTACCTATGCTTATCACCTTATTACACCCGAAGAATGGAACTGGTGTTTGCAATTCATAACAATGGGCGGCAAAGCATTCGAAGCATATAGTGAGTTTAGCAGGGTTGTTAGGGATAAGGATAGGTTTATCATTGCCAACAGAGCCGCAGCCACCAAGCATCGATTGCAAATCGGTACCATTGTCAGCGATTCGGTTGTGATGGTGCGCTTTCTTAAAGGTGGTGCATTGGGGTCTATTGAGGAGTACTTCGTAGCACGCCTCAATCCGGGCGATGTTTTCTGGTTTGCAGGACTTTGTCTCGAATTCCTTATGCTGAAAGATATGACCGCTTACGTCAGGAAAGCAAAGGAGCGAAAAGCTAATACAGCCTCCTATATGGGCGGGAGAATGCCATTGTCTGGCTACCTAGCAGAAGTTATGCGCCAGCACCTGGCTACCTGGCGAACACTGCTGCCCGAATTTCCGGAGTACAGAGAACTTCAACCCCTTTTGGAATTACAGGAAAAGCGAACTTATATTCCTCAGCCTGACGAATTACTGGTGGAAATATCGACAAGTGAGGATGGGCTGCACCTGTTTTTCTACCCGTTTGAAGGCCGGCTCATCCATGAAGTGATGGCGGGTTTAGCTGCTTACAGGATGAGCCTTCAACTGCCGGTGAGCATTTCATTGGCAATGAATGACTATGGCTTTGAGCTGCTCTGCAACCAACAAATTATGGTTGACGAACCAATGGTGCGTCGACTTTTAGACCCTCATAATATGGACAACGATGTTTTTGGCTCCGTAAATGCCATAGAAATGGCAAGGCGTAAATTCCGCGATATCGCTGTGATTTCCGGAATGGTCTTTCAGGGCTATCCGGGCAAAATCAAGAAAAACAGACACCTCCAGTCTTCAAGTCAGCTTATGTTCAATGTACTTGCAGAATATGAGCCTGAAAATCTCCTGCTGCGACAGAGCTACGACGAATCTATCAACGACCAGATGGACCAGGCCCGGTTAAGAACAGCATTGCTGCGCGTTCTGAAATCAAAAATAGTCATACGCTACAGTGATCGGTTTTCACCTTTCAGCTTTCCCATAGTGGTGGATAATCTGGGACGTGAAAAACTCAGTTCGGAAAAATTATCCGACCGCATAAAGAGAATGGTGGAAGAAAATAAGGCCTGAAGTTTTACATCACGCATCTTTCCCGTACTTTTGTACCACTCAAATGCAGAAAATGGAGCAGACACAAAAAAAGAACAAAACAATGTGGTGGATTTTGGGCATCCTTTCCCTGGTCGCCTGTATCTATATGATCATGTTTATGAGCAACTTCTTCTGGATAACACTGCCGCTGTTACTGACCAGTTTCGCCCAGGCGCTGGACGGCCTTTGATAAACTTCCGCTCCATTTTTTTTATGGAGTGCACCACTTCGGTGCATTCACAACGTTCCATGCTATGAAACAATTCTTTCCCGTGCTGTCACTCATCGCTTTGCTGGCAGCAGCCTGCTCTCCTTCGGAAGAAGCTGACCCATCTAAACCTTCTACCATGCGCGATCCACATTCATTTGCCCATGCCGATGAGGTAACCGTTAGTCATCTCAACTGGACTGCAGATATACAGTTTGACAATAAAGTCATTGCCGCAACCGCTACCTGGACACTCGAGCGACAATCAGACAGCGATTCCGTAATATTTGATATCCGCGGTTTAGACATACAGTCGGTGGTGGATGAAACAGGTGTTGCCCTGCCCTTTTCCATAGGAGATACCGTTCCCGGCAGGCCTTATTTAGGCCAGCCACTTACTGTTAAACTGCAACCCGCAACCGCAAAAGTCACTATTAACTATATAACAGCTCCGGATGCAGGAGCCCTTCAATGGTTAACCAAAGAACAAACCCGCGATAAACAACATCCTTTCCTCTTTACTCAATCGCAAGCCATTTTAGCCAGGACCTGGTTGCCTTGTCAGGATGGTCCAGGCGTGCGGTTTACCTATAACGCAACTGTTACCGTACCTGAGGGAATGCTGGCACTTATGAGCGCAGCAAACCCTAAAGAGAAGAATGCAACAGGTACCTATTCATTTGTAATGGACCAACCTGTTCCCAGCTACCTGATGGCGCTCACTGCCGGCGATATTGCCTTTAAGGAGATTGGCCGAAATACAGGCGTATATGCCGAACCTTCTTATCTGGATTCCTGTGCCTGGGAACTGGCCGATATGCAGGATATGCTCGATAAAGCTGAAGCACTTTACGGAACATATGCCTGGGGGCAATATGATGTCATTGTGCTGCCGCCAAGTTTTCCCTTTGGAGGAATGGAAAACCCACGCCTCACATTTGCAACGCCTACCATCATTGCCGGCGACCGTTCACTAACTGCACTCGTGGCGCATGAACTGGCACATAGCTGGAGCGGTAACCTGGTTACCAATGCCAACTGGAATGATTTCTGGCTCAATGAAGGCTTCACCGTGTATTTCGAAAACCGCATCATGGAAGCCGTTTATGGTAAAGAGTATGCCGATATGTTGCAGGTGCTCGAATACAATGATCTGTCCGCCACAGTCGAAGAATTTGGAGTACAATCGCCCGATACCCACCTCAAACTCCATCTGAACGACCGTGACCCCGACGATGGCATGAGCGATATCGCCTATAATAAAGGTGCCTACTTCCTCCGACTGCTTGAAAATACTGCCGGTCGTGAAAAATGGGACGCATTTCTGAAGGAGTACTTCACTGCCAATGCTTTCAAGGTGATGGACACGGAAACCTTTATCGATTACCTGAACGAAAAATTGATTCAGCCCAATAAGGATGCTTTCGCCCAGGTCGATATCAATGCCTGGATTTATGGTCCGGGTATTCCCGATAACTGCCCTCAGGTGGTTTCTATGCGTTTTGAAAAAGTTGACAGTGCATTGGCTGCCTTCAATAATGGAGCTCCTGCCAATACACTCGCCACCGCTGAATGGTCTACCCACGAGTGGCTCCGCTTTCTCAAAAACATCCCTGCCGACATATCCCTGTCGCGCATGGAAGAACTCGATAAGGCGTTCCAATTTACCGGCACCGGTAACTGCGAGGTAGCTGATGTTTGGTACGAGCTTTCCATAAAACGGGCTTATACCCCGGCTTATCCTGCCATCGAAAACTTCTTGTGCAGCGTAGGTCGTCGCAAGTTCCTCACGCCATTGTACGGCGCAATGGTGGCAACTGAAGAAGGCAAGGCGATGGCTATGGAAATATATAAAAAGGCCCGTCCCACTTATCACTATGTCGCTGTAAGCACCTTGGATGCTATGCTCGGCTGGCCTGCGCAATAAGGCTGAAAAGTTTTTATAGAAGCAATCCACTGATTGCATCTCATGAACAGCGGTCGGCCTCTCGGTTCATAGTCCTCGGTCGGTTCGTTGCACTTCCCGCCCTGCGGGCTACCACCTCCATGCCGGCTATATCGCAAGCAGGCAGCTTCGTTGTTGCCTGCTGAAACCTGTGATTTATATATGAATTGTCAAAATAGAAAAGGGTCTCCAATCTTTGAATAACTTTGCGGCTATCTTGCAAAGCCAATATTATCTTTGAACCAGTATGACAGCGACCCTTGCATCCGGAACCATCATTTTTATCGTGGGCAATTCGCGCTCCGGAACTACCATGATGCGCCGTGTATTGGGGAAGCATCCTGAAATCTACATGTTGGAAGAGCTGCATTTTTTTGAGCAGCTGTGGTCTTCTTCTGATAAGGATAAACAACTTACCGTTCCGGAAGCGGCGGCACTCGCCTCCAGATTGTTCTTTATACAGCGCGATGGCTACCTCACCGAAATGAATGAGCAGAAGCATTTCGAAGAAGCCATGAATATGGTAAGCAGCATGGAGAAAGCTTTGTATCCCCATGAAGTGCTGCGTACTTTTCTGCACTATGAAACAGCGCGCGGTGGAAGAAGCATCCCTTGCGAAAAAACACCTCAGGATGTTTTTTATATTAAAGAAATACTTGAGCTATTTCCTGAGGCGAAAATCATCAACATGGTGCGCGACCCTAGAGGAGTCATGCTTTCGCAGAAAAGGAAATGGCAGCGGCGCAACATGGGTGCAGGTTTCATGACCAGAAAAGAACAAAGAAGGCTGCGCATCAATTACCACCCAATTACCATCTCCAAATTATGGAATGCATCTCAGCGTGCTGCGCAACCCTTTCTGGAACATGAACGCGTGCGGACCGTTATTTTTGAAAATCTTGTAAACCAGTCGGAAGAGCTGGTGCGCGGACTATGCAGCTTTCTGGAAATCACCTACGATCCCGCTATGCTGCATATACCACAGGTGGGTTCCAGCAACGAAGCTGATAAACCCGATACCTTCGGTATTAAGACTGAGAGGGCCGGCAATTGGGAGAAAGGCGGATTGAACAAAGGCGAGATTTGGTTTTGCCAGCAAATATGCAGCAACTACATGGCAGCCTACGGCTATGATGTAAAACCTATTCAACCCGGAATAGGATATAAATTGTGGTATTACGTGTCCTTTCCTTTTAAACTGGCACTGGCTCTGCTTTTCAATCTGCATCGCATGAAAAATATCGGAGAAGCCATTCGCCGGCGATTGAAATAAAAGCGCCGACCTTGGATTTTTACGCAATTTTCACATTATATATAAGCCATACTTCAGCACCTTCCTTACCTTTGCAGGATGAACAACCCTCAGCGAAAAAAGGTGATGCTGCTCAGTATCCACCTTCCATTTCCTGTCAACCATGGAGCCAGCCTTTTCAATACCTATAAACTAGCAACCTGGTTACACGGACACCATGACCTTTTCTTTGCGTGTTTTCTGAAAGGAGAAGATAAAAAATACAAGGATGCCTTTCTCCAGGACACCGGAATCACTCAATATTATTTTGAAGAACTGAACGTAGAACGCAACGCGTTCAATCTGCTGAAAAGCTATCTGTTGGGGATTTCCATCAATATGTTGCGCAACCGCTCGCGAACCTTTCGGGAGAAGATAGCTGCCATAGCCAATGATTATGACGTGATAGTGGTAGATCATTATGAAGCTATGCAATACGTGCCCGATGGGTATAAAGGAAAGGTGGTGTTTCGCACCCACAATGCTGAATACCTTATCTGGAGCCGTTATGCTGAAGTGGAAACCAATCCCATCAAACGGATGGTCATAAACCAGGAAGCCCGGCGTATAAAGCAATGGGAGCTGCATTATGTCAGGCGCGCCGACCTTGTACTGGGTGCTCCCAACGACAATGAAAACCATGAGCCGGACCCTGAAAAGCGAGCTGCCAAGTTTATTGAATTTCTGCATCTCGGACAGGACGAACAGATACAGCTGCCTGTTCCTGTGTGGGAGCAAACGGAGATGGCTTTGGTATACGTGGGCACCTTATCGTGGGAAGCCAATATTGATGGTTTGATCTGGATGGTAGAAGGGGCTTGGGATACATGGAAAGCGCAGTTCCCTGAATTGAAGTTGTACGTAATTGGTAAAAACCCTGATGCCCGTCTCATTGACCTTGCGGCCAGGTACGAGGGGATTGTACTTACGGGTTTTGTAGAAGACCTGGAAGATTATCTGCCCAGATGTCGCGTAAATGTTATTCCCCTCCGCTTTGGCAGCGGCATGAAAGTAAAAACCATCAATGGGCTGTGCAGGGGTATACCTATGGTTAGTACTTCCATCGGCACAGAAGGGCTGCGGGTTACGCACGAAAAAGACATACTCATCGCCGATGAAGTAGAGGATTTTGCAGCTCAAACGATGCGCCTATTGCAGGACAAGGAGCTATGGAAGCAAATAGCGATGGAGAGTAAGAAGACAGCTGCAGCCCACTATACATGGGATAGCCTGTATAAGATATTGGAGAAAAATATATAGTATTCTTTGTAAATGAAAATAAAATGGTAGTTGATCACCGGTATCGATTTGTTTTTGTGGAATTACCTCTTACTGCCACTTCCGCCATTTCAAAGGAGATAAGGGAGCAATATGGTTGTGAGCCCTTTCTCAACAAGCACGCCACCTACGACGACTTTCTGCGCAAAGCAACCCAGGAGCAGAAGCAATACCGGGTAGTAGGTTCGGTCCGCAATCCCCTTGACCAGACGGTCAGTATGTACTTTAAGTATAAGAATGATCTCGACCAGCGCTTTTCTACCGGGAGGAAGCGACCCGGTAAATGGCTGCGCAAATCGCTGGCACGCAATCGCGACAGCAAACGGTATCAGTATATCATAAATAACAATGCTTCCTTCGAGCAGTACTTCATGCATTTCTTTAAATGGCCGTACAGCAACTGGAGTATTATTCACCATAAGAAGTTTGACCACCTTATCCGGTTCGAACACCTTGCTGCAGACTACAGAGCTGTCTTTACAGAGCTGGGAGTTCCTGTAACCCGTGATCTGCCGCAGGCGAATAAAACCCCGGAGAAAAAGGCCGACTTCTGGAGCTACTACGAAAGCGACGCCGCCAAAAGAAGAGCGCGTTTTGTTTTCGAGCCTTTTATGCGTTACTGGGGCTACGATTTCCCCGATTCATGGTCGCACATTAAAGCACCATGGCATACATTTATACTGTATAATTTTTTGAATGTATTTAGGCGGTTCTACTGGCGCTTTCTGCGTTAGTTAAGGATATTCTAGTTAATCTTTGCGATATTTGTACCGGAATATATAAAGCTTTTTTATGAATATTTTAATAACAGGGGCAGGTGGAATGGTAGGGTCTCATATGATAGATTATTACCATGCATTGGGAGGTGTGAAAATTACAGGTACGTATTACCGTCCTACCGTTGATATTTCCGATATCCGGGATAAAGCCGACCTCAGTGAAGTAGACGTGCGGTACCAGTTGGGGGTGGCAAAAGTTATAATGTCTTTGCGGCCCGATAAAATCTTTCACCTGGCAGCGCAGAGCTACCCTACTGTTTCCTGGGATAAGCCTCAGGAAACTATGGATATCAATGTTAATGGTACTGTCAATATTTTCGAAGCCATCAAGCTGGTGCGCAAAGATGATCCATCCTACGACCCCATCGTGGTGGTAGCTTGCTCGAGCGCGCAATATGGCGCCTCCCTGACACCCGAAAATGTTCCTATTAAAGAAAATGCCGAACTGCTTCCATTGCACCCATACGGTGTAAGTAAAGTGGGGCAGGATTTACTGAGTTACCAGTATTTCAGAAGCGATAATATCAAGACCATTCGCGCCCGCATATTCAATACCACAGGACCCAGAAAGGCCAATGATGTGGTGGCAGACTTTACGCACCGTGCCAGATTGATGGAGCTGGGTAGATTGGACGTGATGCGTGTCGGAAACCTGAGTACCCAAAGGGCGATTACAGATGTACGGGATTTAGTGCAGGCACTTATCTTACTCAGCGATAAAGGTACATGGGGAGAAGCATACAATATCAGTGGCTCTAAAGTGTACACCATATCCGAAATCATTCCCATAATTGAAGAAATCATAGGAATGAAAGTGCCAACGGAAACAGATCCTGCCTTGTTGCGACCTACTGATGAGCCCATTATTTTCGGAGACTCTTCCAAGCTGAAGAGCCATACCGGATGGGAACAGCAATATGACCTGCATACTACCATAAGAGATATGATTGATTATCTCCGAATTAAGATTCAATAGTATGCTGCAACGTACACATCTGTTCGGCCTGGACCTGATTAATGAGGCATCATTCGATCCGGTCATTGCTTCCATGCTCGACTTTTCCAACCAGTTTGAAAGAGCAGGGGATAAGTTGCCTTTGCTTTTCACGCCTAATGTGGACGATGTAGTAAAGTTGAACGAGAAGAAACATGCCGGGCTGGCGGCCGTCCTGAAAAAGTCATATTACATTCTCCCCGATGGTCAACCTGTAATCTGGGCCAGCAAGTGGTTGGGTAAGCCTCTGAAGAAAAGGTTACCGGGAAGTGAATTATTTCCCCTGCTGTGGAAAGAACTCGTAGCGCAAAACAGAAAAGTGATGGTCATTGCTCCCTCACAACAAGTGGGAGAACTGTTGCAAAAGGAATTACCCGGTCTAGCATATTATGTGCCGCCCTTCTTTAATGAGGAGGATGAGCAGGCTGTAGCAGAGGTAGTGGCTGAGGCCTGCAAAGTGATGGATGAGTTACAGCCGGAATATGTCTTTTTGGGGATTCGTTTTCCCAAACAGAACTATATCGCTCTGGGCATGATAACCCACCAGCAGCAAAAGGGAGCAACAACACCCATGCCTTTATTTCTGTTGCTTGGTGCCTCCTATGAGTTCTACCTGGATTTGAAAAAACGGGCTCCCTTATTCTGGCAAAAGCTGGGATTGGAATGGCTGTATCGCTTTACGCAGGAACCCGGTCGCTTGTTCAAAAGGTACTTTATTGATGATATGAAGTTTTTTCCGATAGTTTGGAGAGAGCGCCGGTTAAAATAACTTTCAATTGCAACGTTAGCCTCCATTCTACAGTCTATGGGATTGAAAACGGCACTGATGAATAAGGCTGGTTACAATAAGGTCATATCGCATTTGTACCAGAATCCCCCAATTTTGTCGAATTTTGCAGCGCTAAAGAAGAGTTATGATTATCAGAAGTAAAGCCCCATTGCGCATAGGACTGGCCGGTGGTGGAACAGATGTGAGCCCTTACAGTGACATATACGGAGGTTGTATCCTCAATGTCACCATTAATAAATATGCATACGCTACCATTCTTCCCCGAAAAGACGGAAAGATTATACTCCATGCCATGGATAAAGGCGAGCGCATAGAATTGGAAGCCACTTCCAGACTGGAGATCAATGGCGAACTCGATTTGCTGAAAGGAGTGTACAACAGGGTGGTAAAGGATTTTAACCACAATGCACCTTTATCGTTTGAATTAAACACTTATGTCGATGCGCCTCCGGGCTCTGGCTTAGGTTCATCTTCTACTTTGGTAGTAGCCATCGTTGGTGCTTTTACGGAATGGTTAAAATTACCATTGGGTGAATACGACATCGCACACCTAGCCTACGATATTGAACGCAAGGACCTCAACTTTGCCGGTGGTAAGCAGGATCAATACGCTGCAACTTTCGGTGGGTGGAATTTCATGGAGTTTTACAAGGACGATAAGGTAATTGTGAATCCACTGCGCATCCGTTCGCAATATAAAAATGAGCTGGAATTCAACATGCTCATGTACTATACAGGCACCAGCCGTTTGTCTTCCACTATCATTGAAGCACAATCTGATAACGTCACGAAGAAATCAGAAAAGAGCATCGAAGCCATGCACAATTTGAAAGAGCAGGCTTATATGATGAAAGAAGCCATCCTGAAAGGCGATTTGAATCGCATTGGAGATATTCTGGATTACGGATGGAAAAACAAGAAGCAAACAGCATCGGGTGTAACCAGTCCCATCATCGATGAAATCTACGAGGCAGCCATGAAAGCAGGTGCTACCGGAGGTAAGATTTCCGGTGCCGGCGGGGGAGGTTTCATGACCTATTACTGCCCCGGAAATACAAGGTACGCGGTTATCGAAGTACTCAAATCTTTTGGGGGAGAAGTGCATAATTTAGAACTCAGTCAATTTGGATTAACAACATGGGAAGCAAAGTAGATAAAATTAAAAGCGTCATTGCCGAGAGCATACGCGTTAAACAGGAAATCCTGAACAATCCTGAGATGATAGAGAAATGCGAAGCCATTGCAGCCGCAGTAGCTGATGCATTCAGAAAGGATAAAAAGGTGCTTTTTTGCGGAAACGGCGGATCGGCAGCTGATGCCCAGCATCTGGCGGCAGAGTTCTCCGGCAGGTTTTATTTCGACAGGGAACCACTGGATGCAGAGGCATTACATGTCAATACTTCCTATGTAACAGCAGTGGGTAATGACTACTCCTACGATGAAATCTATTCCAGGGTGACCAAGGCAAAAGGACGGCCCGGTGATTTTATTTTTGGCATCTCTACATCAGGGAATTCCAAGAATGTGATCCGCGCTTTTGAAGTGGCCAAAGAAAGAGGTATGATAGTAGTTGCGATGACAGGAGCTACAGGTGGCAAGATGAAAGATCATGCTGACTTTCTGCTGAACGTTCCCAGCACTGATACACCCAGAATCCAGGAAAGCCATATCCTGCTGGGACATATCATTTGTGAACTCGTGGAAGAAGAACTCTTCGAACGTCCATGACACAGGAAGCCATTGTGCTGGCAGGTGGATTTGGAACGCGACTCAAAAGTGTTGTGGCCGATTTGCCGAAACCCATGGCTCCGGTAGCAGGATCTCCATTCCTCGATTATATTTTGCGCTGGCTGGAGCAGCAGGGTGTGACCAGAGTCATTTTGGCGGTGGGTCATCTCCGCGAGGTGATTATCAACCACTACGGCAAACAGTCCGGGAACATGCAACTGATCTACAGCGAAGAAGAAGAACCGCTCGGAACAGGTGGAGGTATACGCCAGGCGTGTAACTTGTTGCATGGCAGTAGAGCATTTGTTATAAATGGTGATACCTTCTTTGATGTTTCGCTCGCATCGCTCGAGGAGTTGCATCAGCAAACAGGTGCGGCTCTCACACTAGCGTTAAAACCTATGCAAAACTTCGATCGCTATGGTACTGTCGAGACCGATGATCAGCATAGGGTAACGGGCTTTAAGGAAAAGCGATTCCTGGAACAGGGTAATATTAATGGCGGGGTTTACTGCTTGAATACAGATATCTTCCCTGACTCCCTGCCGGCTGTCTTTAGCTTTGAAAAAGAAATATTAGAAAAATACTACCCTGAAGGTAGAATCTTCGGAATGATCAGTGATACCTATTTTATTGACATCGGTATCCCGGAAGACTATGCACGGGCGCAGGTAGATTTCGCCAATAGCTGAAATGAAGAAAAGAGGGGAACGTCCTGCTTTTGATGCATCCTGGACCTTGTTTCTCGACAGGGATGGCGTCATCAATGAAAAAATCGACCATGATTATGTCCGATCTTGGGAGCGTTTTACGTTTCTCCCGGGTGTGTTGACGGCACTGCAGGAACTCAATGGCATATTTGGCCGTATCGTTGTCACAACCAACCAGCGTGGAATAGGCCGTGGGCTGTTTACAGAGGCCGACTTGCAGGATATTCACCGAAGAATGCTGGAGGAGGTAGTTACCGCCGGCGGCCGAATTGACGCATGCTATTTTTGTCCGCATTTACAGGATGACCCCAACTGCAATTGTCGTAAGCCATTGCCTGGCATGGCTTTACAAGCAAAAGCACAATTTCCTGAAATTGATTTTTCTAAATCTGTCCTCGTGGGTGACTCTGTATCCGATATCCAATTCGGCAAAAATCTGGGTATGCATACTGTACATATTACAAAAAGTGATGTTACAATGTCAGACGAAAAGTTTGCGTCACTTTTTAACTGGTGTAGTAGCTTAATACAACCTTAAATTAATCCCACAAAACAGCCTACTTAGGCACTTTGCGTGCAACTTTGTAACGCATTTAGAAAAAATATGACAGGATTGTCAAGCAACCGATAATCCCTTCATAGCATCTTCTACATGTTGAAAACAACTCTATGGTAAGGCGCTACTCTCAGTTTCTTGAGATAACCTATTTTTTGGTTGATCTTTTTATACTCAACCTGTCGTATTTCATTGGTCTGTTCATAACCTTCGATAGGTTTAGCAAAGTAACAGATAAGAAATTCGCCATGTTGCTGGTAGCCATTAACTTCATGTGGTTCCTGGTGACCTCTGTGGGGAATTACTACAAGGTAGACAGGAAGATTGGCTACGAAACCATTTTTATACGGTTTATTAAAATCCTGGCCTTTCAGGTACTGCTCACCTTCGCCTACATTGTAGTGCTGAAAGGTTATACCCTATCCAGGGAGTTACTGCTCTGGACCTACTTTAATTTCACCGTTTTAAATCTCGCCTGGAGAATCGGCTTCGAGACATTCATGAAGCGCTACCGGGCCAGAGGGGGCAACTACAGAAGGATAATTGTTGTAGGCGCTAACAGGGCAGCCATGCAGTTTGTCCAGGAGACTGAACAGCACAACGAATACGGCTATAAGTTCATGGGTTATTTCGATAACGAACCCATACTTGCTTTGGAGGCAGACACCAAGGGAGGTTTGCAGGATATCAAATGGTACTGCTTCGAGAATCATATAGATGAAATATATTGTGCATTAATGCCCAATAAAAATGAAGAGTTAATCAACGAATTGATGTCGTTTGCCGATGACAACCTTATTCGATTTAGAATTATCCCGGAGTTCACTGAATACATTAACAGAAGGTTCAAAAAGGTAAGTATCGAGTACTATGGCAATATGCCCATTCTTACGACCAGGCCTGAACCGCTCGATAACCTCTACAATCGTTTGTTGAAGCGATCTTTTGATATCGTATTCAGCATGGTATTTCTGCTACTCATAGGTTCCTGGCTCTTTCCTTTGTTGGCTCTGGCAGTAAGACTTAATTCCAAGGGGGCTGTCTTCTTCATTCAAAAACGCTCCGGAGAAAGGAATAAAGAGTTTCTGTGCTACAAGTTCAGGACCATGTATGTCAACAAAGAGGCCGATTCCAAACAAGCTACCAAGGACGACCCTCGCATTACTTCTGTGGGTAGATTCCTCCGGAAATCCAACCTGGATGAATTACCCCAGTTTCTCAACGTGCTTTTCGGCGATATGTCAGTTGTGGGCCCCCGCCCGCACATGCTCAAACACACCGAAGAATACTCCAAGATTGTCAACAGTTTCATGGTGCGTCATTTTGTTAAACCCGGTATCACGGGCGCTGCTCAGGCCAATGGTTACCGCGGTGATACCATCGATCCGAAGCTGATGGAAAAAAGAGTGCAATACGATGTATGGTATCTCGAAAACTGGAGTTTCTGGTTAGATGTCAAGATTGTATTTTTGACGGTCTGGAGCATGTTAAAAGGCAATGAAAATGCATTCTAAATTCCTGGTTTTTTTCCTGTGCTGCGTTATGGGCTCAGCAGTGGCTCAGCAGTCTAATCTATACCTGCATCGTTCGCTGTACAATTTTTATGAACCGGCAGTTCAGCAAAAAGGGGTTCATTTCCACAGTTCCATCAAGCCCTGGCGCCATGGTGAGCTGGATAGCATTGTACGCTACGAAGATGTCTTCAAGCTCGATACCCTTTCAGGAGAAAAGTTTCCGGGTAAAGTCTGGAACTGGATTGCCTATGATAACATGGTGCAGGTCAATCAGCCGGACTTTAAGCTTACCATTGATCCGCTTGTGAATTTTGGAGGAGGGCTGGACCTGGAAGACCAGCGGGGCTTATGGGTTAATACCAGAGGTATTGCAGTAAATGCTGATATCGGTGAGAAGCGCAAAGTAAGTATCAATACCACTTTCAGAGAAAATCAGGCTAAGTTCCCTACCTATCTTTCCAACTTTATCCGGACCAGGGACGTAGTGCCGGGGCAAGGCAAGGGGCGGAATTTCAAAGGCAATGCTTTCGATTTTGCCAATGCTACCGGTTATGTTTCCTATACGCCCAATAACTACTTTAATTTCCAGCTGGGACACGATAAGCATTTTATCGGCGAGGGTTACCGGTCTATGTTGCTGAGCGATAATGCTTTGTATTATCCCTTTCTAAAAATAAATACCTCTGTCTGGAAGATCCGCTACGTCAATCTGTATACCCAATTTCAGGATGCCATTAACGGTACCGATACCCTTATTGGGGTGACCCGGAAATGGGGCTCATTCCACTACCTCAGTTTCGATGCTTTCGATTGGCTGCAAATCGGATTGTTCGAAGGTATCATCTGGCCGAATAATGACTCTACCAAAACCAGGGGTTTCGATCCCAATTATTTAAATCCTATTATATTTTTCCGCCCAATAGAATTCGGTTTGGGATCACCCGATAATGCCGTAATGGGTTTAAACCTCAAACTGAAACCTATAGACAGGCTGGTCCTTTATGGACAGTTCATGCTGGATGACCTGGATGTTGCTGCTGCAAGGGACGGGGAAGGATTCCATAGGAATAAATTCGGTGTGCAGGCCGGTGCGAAATACTTCATGCATACCCCCGACTACAAGCATGCCGGGATGGTACAAGCCGAGTTGAATCAGGCGAATCCCTACACATACGCGCACAAAGAACCCGTTCAGAATTACGCTCACCTCAATCAACCACTCGCCCATCCACTGGGGGCCAACTTCAGGGAGTTGATGTTTCTGGCCGAATACAGGTTCCACTACCGGTATTACCTGTCAGCTAAGATTCAGTCAGCCATTGTAGGTCTGGATACATCTGAAACATCCAATGTCGGTTCTGATATTTTCTTGTCTGATTTTACCATCCCGGGCTTCCCTGATTCTTACGGAAACACCATTGGTCAAGGGATGGAAACCACAATATTCAGCGCAGATTTGCGTGCCGGATATCTGCTGAATCCTAAAATCAATCTCAATCTGGAGGGGCAGATTTTCATTCGCAGCTATGATAACGTTCAGCGAAGTATCAATACCATGCAGTTCATGGTGGCGCTTAAAACGGATCTGTTCAATAGCTACTACGATTTTTAGTCTGTACCTGAGGCTATTTCCAGCAATATATACTGCAGAAGAGGGCTACCAGTTCACTTGTAAATTGGTTGTTGTACGTTTGAATACCAGCCATTAATCACTAATTTTGCGCTCCCGGCCTCGTAGTTCAATGGATAGAATAGAAGTTTCCTAAACTTTAGATACAGGTTCGATTCCTGTCGAGGCTACCAGGTGCAACACTACTTTTCTGTTGAAGGTCGAGTTGCCTTAGCGGTATTTTGAACTGTTTGGCTCCGTAGTTCAATGGATAGAATGGAGGTTTCCGGTACCTCAGATACAGGTTCGATTCCTGTCGGGGCTACAAGAAGGGTCAGCATTGGCTGACCCTTTTCCTTTTGGGTATGACTCGCCTTTAACAATTGATTAAATAGGGTAGCTTCATTCCTTTGAAACTATATTATCTTTCGGCTGCATGGCAATGGTCAGGTATTTTACTGCAATTATCCTTCTGGGTATTCTCGTCTTTCCGGGTATGGCCAGTCTGGTGCATTGGGGTGCATGGGCACAATTACAGTATCAACACCGTTCCATACCCGCTATGGAACAGGAAGGCTATGCGTTGGAAGATATCGTTGTTCCCCTGACAGAAATTACCTGGGTCAAGGCCCATGAAATTGTATTTCAGGGAGAGAAATTCGACCTTTTTGAATGGAAAACTGAAGCGGGGAATCTAATTGCAAAGGCTTATCGGGATGAAAAGGAGACTGCAATGGAAGCGTCATTAGCGGAATCAACCGATACTGCTGGTCAGTTGCAATATTTACGTATTCATGCCACCGGTCCTTATTTACCGGTTACGGAATTTACCCTGCGGCAGTATCCCTCCTCGTGTTTTCTGCCGTCAATATACTTCATAGGTAGCTGTAGCACAGCAGCGCTGCCCCTCATTTGGCAGCCGCCCAAAAGCTAATCGATTCTTATGGGAATGAATTAGTAACATGAATTATTAAATATGAAAAATATATTAATATTAATGTTGCTGGGTCTCACAGTGCCGGTTCGCACGCAAGTTGTCAAGGTGGTTGATGCTACTACCCTGCGACCTCTGGAATATGCCACTGTGAGTGATCCGGTAACACAAGTATATACCATAAGCAATCAGCAGGGACTGGTTGATCTCTCTATTTTCGCAGATTCAGATTCGCTGATTGTCGCCCACATCGGGTATTTGCCAGTAACCATTGCCCGCAGCGCAGCAGCCAACGGTATAACACTGCAACCTGCGGCTTTTTCTCTGGATGATGTGGTGATTAGTGCGAATAGGTGGGAACAGGATAGCAGGGAGGTGCCCAATCGTATAGTAGCCATCGATGCGAGAGATATCGCATTCAATAACCCGCAAACTGCAGCTGATATGTTGCAGCAAAGTGGAGCTGTATTTGTTCAAAAGAGCCAGTTTGGAGGGGGAAGTCCGATGATCAGGGGGTTTGCAGCCAACAGATTATTGATGGTGGTAGATGGTGTACGGATGAATACGGCAATATTTAGATCAGGCAATATCCAGAATGTATTATCTGTCAATCCCAATGCCCTGGAAGGAGTAGAGGTCGTTTATGGTCCTGGCTCACTGATGTACGGAAGTGACGCACTGGGCGGCGTAATGGATTTCCATACCATCACACCGGAGTTGGCAACCGGCGGGCATTTACTGGTAGAGGGAAACGCATTTACCCGGTATGCAAGTGCGAATGAGGAGTTATCAGGAAATATTAATCTCAAACTGGGAGGAGAGAAGTGGGGTGCTTTTACAAGTATTGGTTATACCTCTGTAGGGGATTTAAGGATGGGTTCCAATGGACCGGAAGAATATTTGCGTCCTGAATATGTCGTGCAAATAGACGGCATGGATTCCATTGTTCCCAACCCGGATCCTCAGGTGCAGGTTCCAAGTGACATGCGGCTCAGTAACTTCATTCAGAAGTTGCGCTATAAGCCCAATGCAGACTGGGATTTGACCTATGGATTCTATTATTCGAGGACTTCTGAGTACGATAGGTACGATCGTCTCATTGAATATAGGAACGGACTGCCCAGATCAGCAGTATGGTATTACGGACCTATGCTTTGGAACATGCACAATCTTCAGTTGCAGCATGTAAAGAGTACCGGCTTATATGATGTAGCCAGGCTAACGATGGCTTATCAATTGTTTGAAGAAAGTCGGGTAGATCGAAGCTACCGCCGCAGTCTCGAAAGAATAAGAGAAGAGCGGGTGGATGCTTACTCCCTGAATCTGGATTTTCAAAAGAAAGCAGGTCTTTCTACCTGGTTCTACGGGGCAGAGCTGGTATATAATGCCGTGGGTTCAGTCGGAACGGACAGAGATATTGATGTTGGAATAGTGAGTGAAGCCGCTTCCAGATATCCGGATGGTTCCAGCTGGCAATCCTATGCATTATATGCTAGTAATAAGTATACAATAAGAGATAATGTAACGCTGCAGACAGGGCTCAGGTACAATCAGGTATTACTGGATGCAAGCTTTGATACCGCATTCTATCCCTTTCCATTTACTGAAGCGAGTCTGAATAGAGGAGCCCTCACCGGAAGTGTCGGGTTGGCCTGGTTACCTGCAACCAACTGGCAGGTGAATGTGAATGGATCTACCGGCTTTCGTTCGCCCAATATTGATGACATAGGTAAAGTATTTGATTCTGAGCCGGGAAATGTAGTGGTACCCAACCCGGCCCTGCTTCCAGAGTATTTGTGGAACGGAGACCTTGGAATTATCTGGAGGCAGCGGCAGCAAACTCAGATACAGGTAACAGGTTTCTATTCGTGGTTGAACAATGCCATAGTGCGTCGCGATTTCAGTTTGAATGGAGCTGATAGTATCGATTATGACGGAACACTAAGCCGTGTGCAGGCACTGCAAAATATTGATGCTGCATTTGTGTATGGCCTGGAATTTTCGGCGAGGTGGAATGTCAACAGATTCCTTACTTTTTCCGGTCAGTTAACATGGACAGAAGGAAAGGAACAGGAAGAAACTTCAGGAGATAATTTTGTTCCGCTCAGACATGCTCCACCACTTTATGCCACGACAAGAGCAATTTTTCAGGTGAAGCGTTTTCGTTGCGACGTATATGCTGACTATAATGCTGCCGTGCCCTATGAGGAATTAGCGCCCAGTGAAAAAGATAAACCACATTTATATGCCGTGAATAGTGAGGGTATGCCGTACAGCCCTTCATGGGCAACCCTCAATATTATGGCTGGTTATCAAATCGTACATTGGTTGAATATCCAACTGGGAATGGAAAATCTGACAGATGTGCGGTATCGGCCCTATTCTTCCGGGATTGTAGCTCCCGGTCGAAATATTATTGTGGCATTGCGTTCCAGTTTCTAAGGTGTTTCAGGAGCTATCGAAATGATTTTATCGTTTCGACAACCTATATAATTTGGGTTTACCCCATTGGGCTGTTAACTTAGCATCAGCAAAATAGTTAAAATATGAGTCTGTTTTCGAAATTTTTAGGAGGAAATAAATCAGGCGGTAGTGGCGCTGATAAGGCAAGTGCATTTATCCTGGCGCTGAAAAATGATTTGGGTCTGGACAGCCAGCAGCAAGCTGGTGTGGAAGCTGCTCTGCGGTCCTTCTTCGAAGACAGAAAAGCTGCTAAGCAAGCCCGAGATAAGGCTAAGGTCCAGGCAGAGAAGCGCGAATTTCAGGATGAAATCATGTCAATATTAAATCCTGAACAGCAACAAAAATTCAGGGATAAGTTTCAGGTTTACCGGGAACTGCTAAAAGGTAAATGATATGGTAGGATTCAAAACGATACTTTTGAACGGAGCCAATGAAGGGCTACCGATTCCGGAATCTATGTATACAGGTTTGCTGCACGGTCACTCCGGGCTGCGTTATCTGTTGCTGATAGCCTTGATAATTGCCATCGTAGCGGCGTATAGAAATGTAAAAAGCGGGGGCGCCTATGCAGGAGCTGCAAAATTGTTCGGACTTATTACCATGATACTTACCGACCTGCAACTGCTGATAGGTTTGGTGCTCTGGTATGTGTATATGGATACCCGGACGCATTTCAAAATCAATCAGTTTAAGGACGTTATATCCAATAATACCGCCAGGTATTTCTTGGTAGAGCACTTCATCATGATGTTGCTGGCTGTTTTAAGTATTCACCTGGGATACAGGATGGCTAAGAAAAGTATTACAGGCACTGCAGCCAACAAGGCACAGTTTCGCTGGTATCTTATTGCCTTAATTTTAATATTAATTGCGATACCCTGGCCTTTCTACGGCAACCTGGGACGCGGCTGGTTCTGAGGTATCCGGAAGCTGAATAAAGAAGGTATACCGTATTAGTCGTACAGTTCGCAAACGCGGGCGAGGCCTTTCGCATCTATGATTTTTATAGAGTGGCTTTCGGTAGTAACCAGACCTTCCTCCTTAAAATCTTTCAATACCCTGATGGCTGTTTCTTTCACAGTACCTACGTAGGATGCCAAATCTTCCCTGGTAATATTGATGATACCATCCGGGTTGGAATCGTCCTTGTAAGTCTCCTTAAGAATGAGCAATGCTTCCGCAATGCGACCGCGAACAGGTTTGTAGGCAATGTCAGCCATTTTTTCTACCGTATCATCGAGCGTCTTAGTCAGTAGTTTGACCATTCCTTCCGAAAACCTGCTGTTGTCTTTGAACAGCTGAATGATGATTTCTTTGGGAACAAAACAGATTACAGCATCCTGAATAACTTCTGCCGTCACCCTGTATGGGGAGGAAGATAATAATGCACCATAACCAATAAAATCACCCGGTGTAACGATTTTGAGTATTTGCTCTTTGCCATCGGGACCCATTTTATAGAGTTTTACTTTGCCTGAGTTAAGGCAATACAATCCATAAGAATTCGATTCCTCATGAAAAACAACCTGTCCTTTTTTGTAGAGGGCACAGGTTTTATTTTCGTTAATTACCTCAGTTTCAGTGGTATGGCAGAAATGAAAAAGAATCGAATTTCGGTTCTTACAATGCTCGCAATCCGGTACAGTCAACTTTGTTTTCATAGAATAGTTTTTGAGTAGCCTAAGTACACAAATCTATAACTATTCTGCCTTAAATGCCAATAATGGGGTATTGTTATAAAGCACCATTTTTCGGGTGGTACTCATATGAAAAAGGGTCGCCATAAGGCCTCGGTTGTGGGTGACCATTACTACAGTATCGGCACTTACGCGCTCTGCAAATTTTGAAATTCCTCCAGTTATGTTTTTATCGGCAAGAATATGAATCTGAAGCCGTTCCTCACTGATTTCTTTATGGAAACGGGTATTGATTTTGTCAAGAATGGTTTTATTGATGACCGCTCCTTCCAGCAGGAAGTGGATCAGGTAAATGGTACTATGGAAAATTTCAGCCAGTTTGATACAGAACTGAATGATGTCCAGGTCTTTTGCGGTGCATTCGAAGGGGAAAATGATTTTTTGAAAGGGCACATCCTTAATTCCTTCGGGCAAAGTAAGCACCGGTATACTGGTATGCTTGATGGTATTCCAGCTCACGGTGCCAAAAACCCGGTCTTCAAGACTATCGCAACCGTTGGTCCCCATCACTATCAAATCAGCACCGGCCTCCAGAGCCGCATCCGATATGCATTCAGCTGTGAATCCCATTTTTACGCTATAACTGACATCCAGATCGGGGTAAGCATCCTTAGGCAGCAACGCCCTGAGTTTTTTAAGTGCGGCAGCTTCTCCCTCTGCCATCATCGTGTCTACCATCGTAGCCGGCATATACTCATCCACAATTGCGACCTTATAAGCATGAAACAGTACTAACCTGGCCTGAAGTTTCTCACAAAGTGCAGCAACAAAATGCAGTAATTGCTTGCTGTGGGGAGAAAAATCACTGGGAAAGAAAATAGTACTGATTTGTACCTCATGCTTTTGCCGTGGCGTTTTAGCCTTTGCTTTAGTGCTGCCTTTTCTTGTGTTCAACAAGTTCGGCGCATCTTTGGCAACTCTTTTATTTTTTACAGGTACAGACATAATGATGTTATTACCTGTCAAAAATCAAAAGACTATGGAAGCTAGTCCATGATAGCTATCAAAGCAGATGGTGATAAAAGTCAACTGAAAACCGGGTCTACCATTGCTCTTCCACCTTCTTTTCGGCGGGCACGATGCCTTCCAGCATAGATGGGATATAGGTTTCAGTAAAGAAAATATGAATCTGCTCCAGATAAGACTGAATATCGAATTCTGTAGATAAGGTCTCGTCGGTCAGCCAGTTCTCTATGCCATAGTAGGCAGTTTTCTGTACATTGATTTTCGTAATGACGTATTTGTACCTGCCATCTCTGAACATCAGGTTGAACTGGTACTTGATTAACTCGCCCTTCACCTGACTGCCTTTAATGTCTTTCATGACATAGAAGCTGTGTTTTCCTTCCAGCAGGAATTTCTGATTGTCCTTTACCTGCATCACGGAAGAGGAGTTCTTGTAGTATTTATTGATCCAGTCCAGACCGAGTTGGTACAAATCAGCAGCAGCTACACCATCCACATTCACCACATCGCTGTAACTCACCAACTGGGTTTCTTCATCAATAGGGAAGTCAGGTAACCCGTAAGACGTAAAGTCCATATTGGAAAGCTGGCCAAAACTATAGAAGGAAATAGTACTGAGGAACAAGACGAGAGATAGACGCATAGCTGATATTTTATGTTACAAAACTATTGTTTAACGCATTTATCAAGCAATAATTCTGCCAATAATTACAAACATGCCAATCGTTGATTAACAACAATACCCTGCAATGTGCAAACGCTGCAACCACATGCCCGGGACCAGTTGACTTGTGTGTCGCTGCAGACTCCCGGGAAGTCCGGCGTTAATGTCTGTGAACAAATGGTGCACAGCCACAAATTGGCCTTATTTTCGCAAGTAAATGGTGGCAATGCGATATATATTTTTTATGGCGTGCTTAACTGCAGTTACAGCTCAGGCACAACTTTTCGACAGGCAGGAAGCGTTTACAAAGGCCGATACCCTGCAAGGCAGTATTACCGCTGAACGTATTTGGTGGGATGCGCTGCACTATGACTTGTCGGTAGCATTCGACTTTGGTTCGAAATCACTAAGGGGAAGCAACACTATCACCTACAAAGTGCTGCAACCTTACTCCATTATGCAGATAGACCTGATGGAGCCGCTCCTGGCAGACAGTGTAAAAGCCGATGGTAAGTTGTTACCGGTTTCCCGAGTAGGAAATGTGCTGTACATAGAAATGCCGGAAGGACAACAGCCCGGAGATATTGCAAAACTGACCGTGTATTATCAAGGCAAACCGCGGGTGGCTAAACTACCGCCCTGGGATGGAGGTGCCATATGGGATACAGATGATGCCAACCAGCAATGGATCAGCGTGGCATGTCAGGGTCTGGGTGCCAGTGTGTGGTACCCCAATAAAGACCATCAGTACGATGAAGCCGACAGCGCCACCATGCATATCCGGGTGCCTGCGGGCCTTGCAGGGGTTGCCAATGGCCGACTGACCGGTAAGCAAGCCATGGCTAATGGTGATACGATATGGTCGTGGAAAGTAGTGAGCCCCATCAATAACTACAATTTTATTCCCTATATCGGAAAGTACGCTAAACTGGATACGACCTATAAGGGAGAGAATGGAACCCTCGATGTTTCGCTTTGGTTCCTGAAGCAGCACCTCGACCAGGCCCGTTCACATGTGCTACCTGATGTCATGCGCACCCTGGAAGCTTTTGAATATTGGTTTGGTCCGTATCCATTTTACGCAGATAGCTATAAGATGGTAGAAGCACCGCACCTGGGAATGGAGCACCAAAGTGCCATCGCCTATGGCAACCACTTTATGAATGGCTATCTGGGCAGGGATCTCTCCGGAACAGGGGAGGGAAAAGACTGGGATTATATCATTGTACATGAGTCCGGACATGAATGGTTTGGAAACAATATCACCACCAGGGATATAGCCGATATGTGGGTGCATGAAGGATTTACCGATTACAGCGAAACGCTTTTTGTCGAATACTGGAAATCGAAGGAGAATGGCGACAGGTATGTTCAGGGCATTCGCAGAAATATCATGAATGACACACCCATCATCGGAACCTATAATGTGAACAGCGAAGGCTCGGGTGATATGTACAGCAAGGGTGCTAACTTGTTGCATACCATCCGAACAGTTATAGACAACGACAGTCTCTTCAGGGAAATACTAAGAGGATTGAATGCAGATTTCTACCATCAAACAGTGACCAGCAACGACGTTGAACAATATATCTCATCCAAGTCCGGATATGATTTCAGTAAGGTGTTCACCCAGTATTTGCGTACCACCAGCATTCCATTGCTGGAATACCGTTGGGTAGCGGTAAAAGGCGGAATGGAATTGCATTATCGCTGGGCCAATATTGTAAATGGATTTGCTATGCCGGTGAGGGTTAAAATAGATGATAAAGAGCTTTTATTGCAACCTACACAAAACTGGCAGGTGACCTCTTTGGAGTATGGGAAAAAAGCACCCAAAACCCTATTCGCTGACCCTAATTATTATATTCAGACCAGCGCTGTGAAATAGTTTACTTTATTTGGCGTAAGTTATTTATTTTCAAACGTTTACAGGGCATTTATTTGTGGGTAAGTTCTTAGGAAAGAATCTGCCTTTTCGGTATCTTTACTGCTTAATTGTAAATTATACAAAAAGCAGATGAGCGATCAGAACAGAGCGAATTATACAGCCGATAATATTCAGGTTTTAGAGGGGCTGGAGGCAGTACGTAAACGTCCGGCCATGTACATTGGCGATACAGGTGTAAAAGGCCTTCATCACCTGGTATATGAAGTAGTAGATAACTCCATTGACGAAGCCCTGGCAGGATATGCCAGCAAGATAGTTGTTACCATACAGGAAGACAATTCCATTAAAGTGGAAGACAACGGTCGGGGTATTCCGACAGAAATCCACACCAAAGAAAAACGCTCTGCACTGGAAGTAGTTATGACAGTGCTGCATGCGGGTGGTAAGTTTGACAAGGATACCTATAAGGTATCTGGTGGTTTGCACGGTGTGGGTGTATCCTGTGTGAATGCATTGTCCAGTCACCTTACCGCAGAAGTGCATCGCAACGGGAAAGTATTTAAGCAGGAATATGAAATCGGCAAGCCGCTTTATCCTGTGAAAGAAACTGGTGTTTCAGAGAAAACCGGGACCATTATTACCTTTCATCCCGATGCCTCGATTTTCACATCTACAGTCTATAAGTTTGATACGCTGGCAGCCCGTTTGCGCGAACTTTCCTATCTGAATAAGGGCATCCATCTTACCCTCATTGATGAGCGGGAGAAAACAGATGGCGGTGGCTTTGTAACGCAGGAGTTTTATTCTGAGGGTGGTTTAACAGAATTTGTAGTGTACCTCGATGGCAGCAGAAATGCCATCATTCCCGAACCCATTTTTGCCGAAGGCCAACGCGATGGTGTTCAGGTGGAGCTGGCGTTGCAATACAACGACAGCTATAATGAGAATATCCATAGCTATGTGAATAATATCAATACCATAGAAGGGGGTACACACGTGGCCGGTTTCAGAAGGGCATTAACCCGGACATTTAAGTCCTACGGTGACCGGGAAGGTATGTTCGAAAAGGCTAAAGTGGATATAACAGGAGATGATTTCAGAGAGGGGCTTACTTCCCTCATTTCCGTTAAAGTCCCTGAGCCACAGTTCGAAGGTCAGACCAAAACCAAACTGGGTAATAATGAGGTAATGGGTATTGTAGATACCATTGCCGGTGAGGCGCTCAATAATTACCTGGAGGAAAATCCTAAAATGGCCAAAATAATCATCAATAAGGTGATTGTGGCCGCGCAGGCGAGAACCGCAGCCCGGAAAGCCAGAGAGATGGTGCAGCGTAAAGGTGCACTGGGTGGTTCCGGACTTCCCGGAAAGCTGGCCGACTGTTCCGAGAAGGATCCTGAAAAATGCGAACTATATCTGGTGGAGGGAGACTCTGCAGGTGGCACGGCTAAACAGGGGCGCGACAGACATTATCAGGCGATTCTCCCGCTGAGGGGAAAAATCCTCAACGTAGAAAAAGCACTGGAATACAAGGTGCTCGACAACGAAGAGATAAAGAATATCTATACCGCTCTGGGTGTTTTACCCAATGAGGATAAGACTATCAATACTACTAAACTGCGTTACCATAAGATTGTAATCATGACGGATGCCGATGTGGATGGAAGTCATATTACCACCTTGATTCTCACTTTCTTCTTCAGAAAAATGTACGAGCTGGTAGAGCATGGTTACATCTATATTGCTACTCCGCCGCTGTACCAGGTGAAGAAAGGGAAAGATTTCCGCTATTGCTGGACAGAGGAGCAGCGCAAGGAAGCTGTGACCGAACTGGCCAAAGGCGGCAAGGAAGAATCTGTTACCATCCAGCGATATAAAGGTTTGGGTGAGATGAATGCGGAGCAACTCTGGGAAACAACTATGAATCCTGAAACACGTACACTGCGCAGGGTAACCATCGATAGTGCAGCTGAAGCGGATCGTATTTTCAGTATGTTAATGGGCGATGAAGTTCCGCCGAGAAGGGAGTTCATCGAGAACAACGCCAAATACGCGAAACTCGATATCTGACGCGTTGCGTTTGGTTAGAACATCAGCGCAAAGCGAATATTCCAGGGTCTCCAGTAGACGAAATTCGAATCTTTGTATAATACGTTATACAAGGCGATGATTTGTAAGCCGCCGCCACCGCCGCTGCCTCCGAACCGGTAACCTCCTCCTAAAAAGAGGGCCTGTTCATTGCCACTGGCAGTAAAGAAAGGTGATTCTGTGTATTCCAGATTATACCACTGTGTAGCAAACTCACTGTGCAGGAAAACGCCATAGAATAAGTCGTACTGCATGAACGCACTGGGACCGATAGTATTCAGGGTGTAGTCCAGAAAGAAATTGAAACCGGGAGGTTCTTTCAGGCGCACGTACTGGTAATTGAAACCAATACCGGGGGTGAATTTAGGCGTAACCCTGTAACCCACCATAGGTGCAAGCATGGCATTCGTAAATTGTCCGAAGCTGGCACCCAGTCCTCCGCCAAAAACCCATTTCGAATCGCCAGAAGAGCGCTTTTCGCGGTCTTGTTTTTCAGACTTTCCGGGGATATTATCTTCTGTGGGATCGATTTCTGTCACCTGCGCTTGTGCCTGATAGCTCAGTGCGGTCATAAAAATGAGCAGATATAAAGCCTTTTTCATATCGGTAATGTAACGACAAATCTATGCCATAGTTGTCAACTCTGAGACATAAATAGACTAAAATGGTGATTTTGGTCATTCGCAGCCCATGCTGACCTGTTTACCTTGCAGCCGTATTTATGGCAACGCTTAAGGAAAGTACCACCCGCTTAAACTGTTTCCATTGTGGAGAGCAGTGCGATGAAGAGGTTTTCTATGTAGAAGAAAAACCCTTTTGCTGTTTTGGATGCAAAACGGTCTATGAAATATTAAATGAAAACAATCTCTGTACCTACTACGACTTAGCGGCTGCCCCCGGAAAAAACAGAAAAGAAACCATTTCCGATGCGCGTTTTCAGGTACTCGAAAGGCCTGACATAAGATCCAGGTTTGTAACCTTCGAAGACGAACGGCAATTTCATATCACGTTTTATTTGCCGCATATTCATTGTAGTTCCTGTATATGGTTGCTGGAAAATCTGCATACCTTAAACGATAACATCATACATGCGCGGGTTGATTTTAGGAGAAAGGAAATATTTATCATTGCCGATAAACAGGGTATCACACTTCCGCAGGTAGCGGCCTTGCTGGATTCAGTGGGTTATGAACCTTATTTAAGCCTGCAGGACGAGAAGAAAAAGACGCCTGAAAAAACACAAAAGGGCAGGTTAATCAGACTGGCAGTGGCAGGCTTCTGCTTTGGTAATATCATGCTTTTCAGTGCACCCGAATACCTGGCAAAGGGTACGCTCGAAGATCCTCAGTTGCAGTTGCTTTTTCAATATATGTCTTTACTGCTGGCAATACCGGTGTTCTTCTATTCTGCCAACGAGTTTTATATTTCTTCATGGAAGAGCCTTCGAAATAAATACCTCAATATCGATGCTCCTATCGCCGCGGCTATTATCATCACATTTGTTAGAAGTTTATATATGGTATTCGTGGAAGGGCAGGGCGGATACTTCGACTCGATGTCAGGGATTGTATTCTTTATGCTGTTGGGCAGGTACTTTCAGGACAGGACTTATAAGATGGTCACCTTTCACCGCGACTATACATCTTATTTCCCTTTGGCAGCAGCAGTTATAAAGGATGGGAAAGAAGAACAAATTCCGGTATCGGAGTTGAAGACAGGCGATGTGTACATTGTTCGAAACAATGAACTGGTGCCGGCAGACTCCATACTCGTTATGGGACACGCGCATATGGATTATAGCTTCGTAACAGGAGAAGCTGTTCCTGTAGACCGCACAATAGGTGAGCTGTTGTATGCCGGTGGTAGGCAAAAGGGAAGCAGTATACAACTCAAGGTTATCAAAGAGGTATCCCAGAGTTATCTTACCCAACTTTGGAACAAATCGGATAGCGAAGCGGAGGAATCCAATGATAGTGGATTTGTGCAGGTGCTCAGTAAGTATTTTGCCTATATTGTATTTATATTATCATTTATAGCATTTATCTTCTGGCTGGTAGTTGAGCCTTCCCGTGCGCTGGATGCCCTCATTACCCCTATGATTATTGCCTGTCCCTGCGCGCTGCTGTTGTCTGCAACGTTCACCAACGGTAATGCCATTGCCCGTTTGGGACAAATTGGTATCTATCTGAAGAATGCCGAGGTGCTGGAGAAACTGACGCGCATTAATGCCATCGTTTTCGATAAGACAGGCACAATTGCACAAAGCAAAGAAGCCAAAATCAACTGGTCAGGATTATCATTGACAGAAGAGCAAAAGTCGTTGATCTATGCGCTGGCCAATGAATCGGCGCACCCTTACAGCCGGGCTATTGCCAGGTGGTGCTATACCGGAAACAAGCTGAAGGTACATGAATACAGCGAGGTACCCGGCAAAGGTATTCATGGAGTCGTGGCCGGACATACGTTGTTTATCGGCAAGAGCGATCAGAATGAGGAAGCGGGAAGTGTTATTATAATAGATGATGAGCGATTGGGTATATGCAGTTTTGAAGCTGTTTTATTCGATGGTATGTCCGGACTATTTGAGCGTTTGAAACAGCAGTTCCCCATCCACCTCTTATCCGGAGATACCGATAAAGACAGGACCCGCCTTTCCGCATTCTTCGATCAACAGTACCAAAAGTATTACTGCACGCCGGAAGGCAAGCGGCAGTACATTAAAGCATTACAGAACAATGGGCAGGAGGTCATGATGCTCGGCGATGGCTTGAATGATGCAGGGGCATTACTGCAAAGCAATGTAGGTGTAGCCGTAACGGCAGACATCAGTGCATTCACCCCTGCGAGCGATATAGTGCTGGATGCCCGACAAATCGGTAAAACGGATGTACTCCTGCAGTATGCTGCATACAGCAAGAAAATTGTGATCTGGAGTTTTGTGTTGTCTATCATTTACAATATTGCCGGTTTGTTTTTTGCTTTACAGGGATTATTGCAACCGGTAATTGCAGCCATCTTGATGCCGCTGAGCACCATCACCATAGTCCTTTTTACCACAGGCTTCACATCGCTGTACGCCAGACGGTTGCTGAAATAGATGTTTTTGTTCAAGCAAACTTTCAACATTTTCTTTCTTTCCTAAAAAGATTGACAAAAGTCACCATTCATTTTGAGGTGCATCAATTGCAGCAGGTAATGCCTTTTGGAATTTAGTGTCCGATTATGAGTGTCATTTACCTACTGATTGGATGCAGCATTTTTTTGGCTCTGGTCTTCCTGATCATATTTATCAGGTCGGCCAAAACCGGTCAATTTGAAGATGACTATACACCTTCTGTGCGAATGCTATTCGACGAATTACCCGAAGGAAAAACAAAGAAAACCTTAAAACAAAACACAGATCATGGAGCTTGAAAAGTTCAGTTACGACAACCGGATTGTCCGACAATTCCTCATCGCCACAGTTGTGTGGGGAATAGTAGGTATGACAGTAGGTTTATGGGTGGCCCTGCAATTGCGGTTCCCTGCCCTCAACTTTGGCATTGAGTACACTACCTACGGAAGAATGCGGCCACTGCATACTAATGCGGTGATTTTTGCCTTTGTAGGGAATGCCATTTTCATGGGGGTGTATTATTCCCTGCAGCGCTTGTGTAAAGCACCCATGTTCAGCAGGTCGTTAAGCCTGGTGCATTTTTGGGGATGGCAGCTTATTATTCTATCTGCAGCGCTCACCTTACCGCTGGGTTTTACCACCGGAAAAGAATACGCTGAGCTGGAATGGTCCATCGATATTGGAATTGCCCTGGTATGGGTAGTGTTCGGTATCAATATGTTCGGAACCATCATCAAAAGAAGGGAGCGCCATATCTACGTAGCTATCTGGTTTTATATAGCCACATTTCTTACGGTGGCCATGTTGCATATTGTTAACTCCATCGCATTGCCTGTCAGCTTCCTTAAAAGTTATCCTGTTTATGCAGGTGTGCAGGATGCTTTGGTGCAGTGGTGGTACGGACATAATGCGGTGGCATTTTTCCTTACAACACCGTATCTGGGTTTGATGTATTATTTCCTGCCTAAGGCGGCCAACAGACCCGTATATTCCTATCAGCTATCTATCGTTCACTTCTGGGCACTCATATTCCTGTATATATGGGCAGGCCCGCATCACCTTATTTATACTTCTTTACCCGACTGGGCGCAAACACTGGGTGTGGTTTTCAGCTTTATGCTTATAGCTCCTTCCTGGGGTGGTATGGTCAACGGCTTACTTACCCTCCGCGGTGCCTGGGATAAAGTGCGCGATGATGTAGTCCTCAAATTTATGGTGGTTGCAATTTCTGCCTATGGTATGTCAACCTTTGAAGGCCCTATGCTCTCCTTAAGAGGTATTAACGCATGGGCGCATTTTACCGACTGGATTGTTGCACACGTGCACGTGGGTGCATTAGGATGGAATGGATTCCTCACGTTTGGTATTCTCTATTTCCTGGTACCTAAAATGTGGAAGACCAATCTCTACAGCAAATCGCTGGCGAATGCCCACTTCTGGATAGGTACGCTTGGTATCATTTTCTATGCTGTTCCCATGTACTGGGCAGGCTGGATGGAAGGAACCATGTGGAAGCAGTTCAATGAAGACGGCATGCTGCAGTATCCCAACTTTGTAGAAACATCTACCTATGTATTACCATTCTATGCCTTGCGCGCCTTTGGTGGATTGTTGTATCTGATCGGGGTATTCATAATGACCTATAACCTGATCAAAACAGCTAAGACCGGAAGTTTCATTGGTGATGAAGCGGCAGAAGCAGCTCCACTTGAAAAAGTGGTAAAAGTGCCTAAGAATGAATTCTGGCACCGCGCACTGGAACGCCGTCCTGTTCAGTTCAGCGTGCTGGCCTTGATAGCAGTTATCATCGGTGGCGTAGTAGAGCTGGTGCCTACTTTCCTTATAGAATCCAATGTTCCTACCATTGCCAGTGTCCAACCTTACACACCACTGGAATTGCAGGGAAGAGACATCTATTTGCGCGAAGGTTGCTACACTTGTCACTCTCAGATGGTGAGGCCATTCCGCAATGAAACGGTGCGCTATCAGGGTGAATACTCTAAAGCCGGGGAGTTTGTGTATGACCATCCATTCCAGTGGGGGTCTAAAAGAACCGGGCCGGATCTGCACAGGGTAGGTGGAAAATATCCTGACTCATGGCACTATTACCATATGCTCGAGCCAACATCCATGACCCCGGGATCTATCATGCCAACTTATCCCTGGCTACTGGACAAAGACCTGGATACTACATCCACCGCAGCTAAGATACGGGTGATGCAAAGATTAGGTGTGCCCTATCCGGAAGGCTACGATCAGATTGCCAACCAGGAACTGATGGAACAGGCTGAGGCTATAAAAGCCAACCTGGAGACTTTCCAGATACAAACTCCTGCGGATAAAGAAATCATCGCATTGATTGCCTATCTGCAAAGACTTGGAACAGACATAAAAGCGGAAAATACGGCTGCGGCTGCAAACTAAACAAATATGAAATTTACCAATTATTTATCCGGTATAGAGAACGCAAGCCAATATCCGATGTTCTCGCTCATGGTATTCTTTGCTTTCTTCATTATCCTGATATTCTTTGTGGTTAGAATGAAGAAATCTACCATTTCAATGTTGAAACATCTGCCACTGCAAGATGATATGCCGGTAAGCGAAAAAGACCACTCCAAACCTTTAAATGACCAACAATGAAAGCTCCCAACCGAATCAGAATGAAATGGCCATTATTGACCGCCGGCATGCTGCTGACTTCTGCAGCATTTGGCCAGGCTGCACCACAGGCTGCGCCCCCGGCATCTCCAATGACGTCTGAACCGTTATTTTGGGTTTTGCTGGTTGTTTCCCTTATTCTTCTCTATGTCATTTATGCAATGAGTGAAATGGTTATTTGGGGTGTGAAACGGAAAATGGAGCAGAAAAAGCAAGGCAATGGCAGCGGAGCAGCAGCAATTCTGCTGCTGTTAACCGGACTTTTTGGAAGTACCGCTGCACAGGCTCAGGATGCAGGTGCTGCAGTAGCGGCCGGAACGGGTTTTTGGTCGGATCCTTATCTTCCTTTCTATCTGCTGATCAGTGTGGAAGTGATGGTTATCGCGTGGTTATCATTTGTCCTGTTCGGGTTGTTGAAACCAGAGAAAGAACAGGCGCCTTATGTGGAAAGTCCATCTGTTCTCTCCCGTATTTGGGATGTAATCAATCCGACCGTTCCCATTGAAAGGGAAGATGAAATCAAGCTGGACGATCACGAATACGACGGTATTGTTGAGTTGGGTAATAAAATGCCACCCTGGCTACAGTTTCTCTTTTATGTAACGATCTTATTTGCAGTAGTATATGCGCCCTATTATCTGCTGGGATATGGTAGAACCATGGATGAAAAATACCAGGATGAAGTGCAACTGGCGCAGCTCGTGAAGGAAGAGAAAATGAAGAACAGCCTCAACTTTATGGATGAGAATACCGTAGTGGTTATGGCCACTTCAGAAGTACTGTCCGCCGGTAAGGAGATTTTTACCACCTACTGCGTGGCTTGCCATGGTAATGCGGGTGAAGGCGGTGTGGGTCCCAATATGACAGATCAGTACTGGCTGCACGGAGGATCTATCAATGATATATTCCGAACTGTAAAGTATGGAGTACCGGAGAAGGGTATGGCTGCATGGCAGGAAATTCTGATGCCTAAGCAGATCAGTGAGGTGGCTAATTATATTCTTTCGCTGCAGGGTACCAATCCACCTAATGCTATGCCTCCGCAAGGAGACTTGTATACTCCTGCAACAGAGAACACCGATGCCGGAACGGATACTACCCAAACAGTTACCGATACCGTGTCAGTAGCTTATAATGCACAATAATGAGCAATAAAGAGCAGGCATCTTTCCGGGATCGCATCTATACTGCCGATGAGTCGGGCCATAGAAAATGGGTATTCGCTACCCAGCCATTCGGAAGGTTTTACAATTACAGAACCCTGCTTTCGCTCTTGTACCTTGTTGTGTTTTTTGCACTGCCGTTTATCAAGGTAGAAGGACATCCCTTATTTCTGTTTAATGTTCCGGAAAGGAAGTTCATATTATTTGGATTTATATTCTGGCCACAGGATTTCTTCGTCTTTGCAGTTAGTATGCTCACCTTCATGGTTTTTATTGTCTTTTTTACGGTGGTATATGGTCGGGTTTTTTGTGGCTGGGTTTGTCCACAAACCATTTTTATGGAAATGGTTTTCCGCCGCATAGAATACTGGATTGAGGGAACTGCAGAAAAGCAACGCAGACTGGCAGCGCAGCCGTGGAACAGAGAAAAGATACTCAAGAAGGGTCTGAAACACGGTGTTTTCTTTGGGTTATCCTTTATTATTTCCAATACATTTTTAGCTTATGTTATTGGGGTCGATGATTTGTTTACCATCATTCGCGAGCCCGTAGCAATGCATATAGCAGGCTTCATATCTATCCTCGCTTTTACTGTCGTTTTTTATGCTGTGTTTGCGCATGCGCGGGAGATGGTCCACACTTTTGCATGTCCCTACGGTAGGCTTCAGGGTGTATTGCTGGACAGGGATTCGATTGTGGTAGCATACGACCACAAGCGCGGAGAACCGAGGGGTAAACTGAAAAAGGGAGAAGCGGCCGCTGCACAGGGAGACTGTATTGATTGCGGTTTATGCGTCAGGGTTTGTCCGACAGGTATTGATATCCGTAATGGTACCCAGCTGGAATGTGTGAATTGCACAGCCTGCATCGATGCCTGTGATTCCATCATGGAAAAGGTAAATAAACCCAAGGGGCTGATACGTTATGCATCAGAAAATCATATCGTGGAAGGCATTAAGCCACACCTTACCGGCAGGATGATTGGCTATTCAGTTGTGTTGCTATTATTGGTGGGTGCCTTAACTGCCTTGCTGCTCACAAGAAAGGATTTCGATGCGCAAGTTACACGTGCACAGGGTCAGTTGTTTCAACAGAGAGATAGCCTGCACTACAGCAATCTGTACAATATCAAATTGCTGAACAAGACCATTGAAGAGTACCCGGTAGAATTGCGATTGGAAGGTATAGGTGGCTCTATAGAGATGGTGACACATGAGTCGCTACATGTTCCGGCTGAATCTTATGCCCAAAGTACATTCTTTGTCGTATTGAATGAGCAGGATCTTACTGAGCGAAAACTGGATATCCGGATTGGCGTATATGCTAATAACGAACGAATCGAAACAGTAAAAACAACATTTTTTGGTCCGGTATTACACTAAAACAGCATTATGAATTGGGGAAAAGGGATTGTTATAGCATTCGTTCTGTTTATTGCCATGATTTTTCTATTCATCTATCTGGGTAGCAGAGAATCAAGCGACCTTGTTTCGGAAGACTATTATGCCCAGGAGCTCCAATATGAAGATAGGATTATTGCTATCAGGAATGTGGGAGGATGGAAAGACAGCATTCAACTGAATGTTACAGCCGAGGCCATTATTTTGACTGTCCCATTAGCACTCCTCCCGGCTGAAACAGGCAGCGTTGATCTATTCCGGCCATCATCAGCTGCTGATGATAAACTTTTTGACTTTGCACCGGATGCAACCGGTAAACAGTTTATTCCACGCACGGCACTTAAGAAAGGCAGCTATGTGGTAAAATTGAAGTGGGAAGGTCAGGGAAAAACCTATTACTGGGAGAAGAATATCATTTTATAAGATGGAATTTTTGCTGGCGGCATTTATGATTGGTTTACTGGGTAGTCTTCATTGTATGGGGATGTGTGGACCACTTGCGCTAATGTTGCATGCACGTGTCCCGGGAAATCCTTTACTGCACAATATCATTTATAATGCCGGCAGGTTGCTCACTTATACTATTCTGGGTATGCTGGCAGCTACACTTGGCAGGGGTATTGCCCTGGCTGGATGGCAGCAAACCATTACCATTGCTACCGGTGCCATAATTGTGCTCGCTGTGGTACTTCCGGCTTTCGGAAAAAGGTTACCATGGGGAGATCGCCTGGTTAATGGTATTTCGAATAAGGTGCGCAGGGGAATGCAGTATTTCCTGCCTAAGGATTCCCTGGCAGGCTTCCTGGGAGCAGGTATGGTAAATGGCTTATTGCCATGTGGCCTGGTATATGTTGCACTCGCAGGAGCTATGAATACTTCCGGCGTTACACAAGGTGCTTCCTTTATGCTGGTTTTTGGGTGGGGAACATTCCCGGCAATGATGCTGGCTGGTATGGCTGGTAAATATATGTCGCTGCAAAGGCGCATCAGTTTGCGAAAAGTACTGCCATGGTTTACAGCAGCTATTGGCGTGCTGTTGATTATCAGAGGATTGGATTTGGGAATTCCCTATATGAGTCCGCATACCGATATGCAGGGCCAGGTCATGGATTGTTGTCAGGCACCGGGTGTTCATTAAACAATGAAGATTTTTGGTATGTTAGCGCTCCATGGAAATCTACAGAAGCGTTGAAGCTATTCATTTCAAAGATGCAGCTGAATGGCGTCTTTGGCTTTCTCAGAATAGCGCAAAGAAAACCGGGGTATGGCTGATTATTTATAGAAAAAATGGAGATATACCCAGTGTGCAATACGATGAAGCACTCCTTCAGGCGCTTTGTTTTGGATGGATAGACAGCAAAATCAATAAACGCGATTCCCAAAGCCATTATCAATACTTTTCTCCCAGGAATCCTAAAAGTAACTGGAGCAAAGTGAATAAGTTAAAGGTTGCGCAATTGTTGAAAGAAAATCAAATGACGGACCTCGGCATTCAAATGGTTAACCTGGCCAAAGAAAATGGCACCTGGGATGCACTCAATGACGTGGAGGATTTAATTCCTCATCCGGATATGCAGACTTTATTGCAAGAGAATCCAACCGCCGCCAACAATTGGGAAGCATTTCCACGCTCTGTTCGCAGAGGAATATTAGAATGGATTTTCAATGCTAAAAAGCCGGCAACCCGCGCACAAAGAATTAAGGAAACTGTTGAAAAAGCAGCTCAAAATGTGCGTGCTAACCAATATCAAAAAGACTGACGCTACTTGATTTTCCTTGCCGGGTAAGAACCGTTCTGGTTAAATATCAACTCCTTCACCTCGCCCGAATCATTCAGCACAAAATCTACAGAAGCATCGACTTCCTGAATGAAGAAGTGTGTTTCAGTAAGCGGATACAAGGCTACTTTTCCCTGTCCTGTTGGCTGAAGAAATACCCGTTCTTCTACAACGGAGATAGTAAACTGCATGCCATTTCCCATGTCATAAACACCTATATATTTATCACAGGTGCCTTTGGGAAGGTCTATTGCTTTTTTTTCAGCCGGAAATGGCAGATCTGTTTTGGTGTTGATATCAATGGGGCCAGTGGGAGTTGGTAGCGTAAGATGTTTAATCCCTGTAATTGCTCCGGTAGCATCTCTTAGAAATACATACCTGGAATAATCATTTCCTAAATAGAAAGTATCTATTCCTATGCGCTCTAACTGCGACTTTCCTCCACCTGAAACCTGGGAATAAAGTGCACCGTCTTCCAGTGTGATATAGCGGAACATGCCATCTTCGCCATAATTGGATGCCGACCGTCCGCCACTTCTTTCAACTCGGTAAACGCCTGTATAAGGAACAAGGTCTATACTATCTTCCAAAACGGTGACATCTTCTATACCCAGTTGAAATAAGCGGTTGAGGACCTTATTGGTAACATCACCCGGACTGGTGGTAGCGAAACTATTCGATAATATTACCATGTAGAAATGGGCTTCCGGTACTCTGATACCGTCAGATAGGAATCCGTTGATGGCACCTCCGTGTCTTATGAACGTTAAAGAATCAGTTGCATAAACACCCCAGCCAAGACCGTAATTCATAGGTTGACCATCTGTCAAAGAATAATTGGTAAAGGCCTGTTGGAGGGAGGATAACGGAAGGAGCTTATCGGTATACAATGCCTCGTCCCATTTTAGCATATCATCCACATTGGATACAATTCCGCCTGCTGCAAAAGGCCAGGTCCAGCTGAATTCGCGCGCAGGATAGTATCCCTCAGTACTGAGAGAATATCCGGTTACGAATCCGGGAATAGAGCGTTCATGACTGCCCAGGTGGGTGTGTTTCATTCCCAGTCTTCTGAATATTCGGAGTTTGAAAAAAGCCTGCAGCGACATACCACTGACTTTTTCTACAATCATTCCGGCAACGGTGTAGCCCGAATTACTGTAGCTCCAGTCTGATCCGGGTTCGAACATGAGGGGCTCATGCATGAACAGTTCCAGCATTTCTTCTGCACCGAGATCCACATTTACTAGTTTTTGGAATGTGTCCATTTCAGTGAAGCTCTTGATGCCACTGGTATGCGTAAGCAATTGACGAATTGTTATGTTGTTGCCCAGAGTATCGTAGTCAGATAAATACCGGGTAACAGGGTCGTCTAAATTCAGCTTTCCTTCTGCTTCCAGCATCAATAAGCTGATTGCCACAAATTGCTTGCTCATGGAACCTATGGCAAAAACATATTCGGGTTGATTGGGGACATTCAATTCCAGGTTGGCCATTCCATATGCATTCCTGAAGACAGGTTGGCCATTATGGGCTATGAGAATTGCTGCTCCCGGACCACTCGCGGGATAGGTGCTTTGCAGCAAGCTATCAATAAAAAGAGAGTCCGATGAGGAGATTTGAGACCGGGATACAGTTCCTATTGTCAGCGCAAGTACAATGATGCATAAGTGTTTCATATCTTGCTAAAATAACGAATCTGCTTTGTATAAGTGAACTGGCAACTGTCAAAACGCAGGCATCGAATGGTTTCATTTACGCCTTTCGATTTAGCCAGAGAAGCTGACAGTATGGTTAGTAGTAAGCCAGTTGCAGCGCTGCAAGTTGTAGTAGCTTGGCAGATAAATAATAGATTACCTACTTTCACCTTATAATTCCCGGCATTGAAGAATAAGAATCAATTGACCCTCTTTCCGCTTACCATGATAGTCATTGGACTGGTAATTGGAATGGGCATATTCAGGACCTCCCGGGATGCAGCTGCTGCAGCTGTGAATCCACAGATGTTTTTCGGTGCCTGGATCATTGGAGGCATTATCGCTTTTTGTGGTGCCCTAACCTATGCAGAAATTGGAAGCCGTTATCCGGTTACAGGAGGCTATTATAAGATATTCTCCTATGCGTATCATCCTTCTGTAGCATTTGCTATTAATTGTTCTATCCTTATCTCCAATGCCGCTTCCCTTAGTGGTGTGGCTCTTATTGGAAGTGAGTACATCACGCCGGTGATTTTTCCGGGAGCAGGGGCGTTTACCCAAACCGCCATTGCTATCACTACCATCGCATTGTTTTACGGTGTGAATAGAATGGGGCTGCGCATGAGTTCGCGGACTCTGAATGTATTGATGCTCATAAAGATTGCCATGTTGCTGGTGGTCATTGCAGCCATCTTTATCCCGGCTGTCCACAATCCCAATCCCATTCCATGGGAGGGAAGCGAAGGATTGACATTGGGCGCCATGCTCCTGGCCTTCGGAGTAGCACTGAAAGCCACTTCATTTACTTATGGCGGCTATCAGCAGACCATCAATTTCGGTGGGGAAGTGCATCGCCCGGCGACAACGGTGCCCCGCTCCATATTCATTGGTATCGCTGTAATTGTTTCCTTTTACCTGGCCGTATCATATGCTTATTTCAAGATTATCGGTCTGGTGGAGTTGCGCGATACCAGCAGTATCGCTTCGGTGGTGGCAGAGCGCATGTTCGGACCAGTGGGAAGTACCATCGCGTCGGTATTGCTCTTTGTGGCTGTTTTGGCGTATGTCAATGTGGTGTTGCTGAGCAATCCACGGGTCATGTTTGCGATGAGTGAGGATGGGATTTTACCCAGGTCTTTTCAACGAAAAGATGAGGGCAGGGATGTGTTGACTGTTAGTCTGACCGTATTCGCTGCCATTTGTATCGTCGTATTGTTTTTTGCAGATACTTTTGATAAGATTCTCAGCTTTGTCATCTTTCTGGACAGTATAGGCATGGCTACCTCTGCAGCTACCATTTTCATCCTGCGAAAACGCACCAGGCACCTCGATAATACAGGGATATATAAAATGCGTATGTATCCATTACTACCTGCTGTTTTTGTTTTGGCTTATCTGTTTGTCGGCACGGTCATTGCCATTACGAATCCGGAGTATGCCTTGATAGGAACAGCTGTTTTTGCGGGCTTGCTGGGCATCTATTTTATTACACGCAAATACCATAATATTCCCAATGGACATTAGTTATATCATCAATGAGTTAGGGGAGGAGCGGGAGGATTACTTCCATGCGGTAGCACCACCTATCATGCAGACCAGCAATTTTGCTTTCCCCACAGTGGATGCTTTTGCAGAAGCATTCGCCGATGAGTTAGGTACCTACATATACAGCCGTGCCCGCAATCCGACAGTAGATATATTGAGAAAAAAACTGGCTGCACTTGACGGCGCGGAAGATGCTTTGGTATTCAATAACGGTGCTGCAGCGATTGCCGCGGGGGTAATGGCCAATGTAAAGGCAGGTGATCACATTGTGTCGGTGAAGCAGCCTTACACATGGGCCCAGCGCATGTTCGATGTTATACTTGCACGGTTCGGGGTGACAACCACCTATATCGATGGTTCTGATATCGCCCATTGGATAGAAGCCACTCAGGACAACACTACTTTCTATTACCTGGAGTCACCCAACAGCTGGAACTTTGCCATTCAGCCACTGCGGGAAGTAGCTGATTTTGCCAGAAGCCGCGGTATAGTAACGCTCATCGACAATAGTTACTGTACACCATTGTTCCAGCGACCTATTGAATTGGGTATCGATCTTGCCATGCAGACGGCGACCAAATACATTAGTGGGCACAGCGACACGCTGGGCGGTGTGCTAAGCGGAAGTGCTCCAATGATCCAACGCATTTTTGAAAGTGAGGTGATGACAGTAGGGAATGGTATTCAGCCCTTTAATGCATGGTTGCTCATAAGAGGGCTGCGGACCCTACCGGTTAGATTGGAACGAATAGTACAAACCACTGAGAAAGTGCTGGCATACATTCTATCGCATCCGAGAGTGGAGCGCGTGCTTTTTCCATTACATCCTTCCTTTCCGCAGTATGCGCTCGCCAGCCGGCAAATGAAAGGTGGCAGTGGGCT
>DDYY01000064.1 GCA_002346225.1 Bacteroidetes bacterium UBA3022 | reverse complement strand
CCGGACTGGTGCAGCACTTCATCGCTTTTGCCGGCATACACCATCTTTTCGGTAAAAGTCTTATTGACCTCCAGGGTCAGTTCGTATTTGATGCCCACACAATCAGCGCAGGGAACCATGCCAGCATAGGTTGCCGGAAATTGGATGCCCGCGGGCATATTGCCCCGATGCTCTGAGCAGGATATGCTTCCCAGTAATACAAATATTAAAATATATCTCATTTAAATATCATTTGAATAAACTAACCTGGGTTTCCGGCAGCAACCTGAAACTTCTGCGATGGTGTTCGCTGCTGCCATGCGCCCTGATGGCATCGCGATGCACGGAAGTCGGGTAGCCTTTATTGGTTTCCCATTGGTACTCCGGATGTTGTTCATGCAGGATTTCCATATACTTGTCGCGGGTGGTTTTGGCCAGCACAGAGGCGGCGGCAATACTGGCAAACTTACTATCGCCCTTTACTATGCAGGTATGCGCAATTCCCCGATAGGGAATAAAGCGGTTACCGTCGATGAGCAGGTGTTCGGGACGTACCGGAAGTCGGCTGATGGCACGGTGCATGGCCAGAAAGGATGCTCTCAGAATGTTGATGCGGTCTACTTCGGCAGGCGTACAAAAAGCGGTGGCCCAGGCCAAAGCTTGTGCGCGTATAACAGGAGCGAGTATATTCCGTTCTTCCTCCGACAATTGCTTGGAATCGTTCAGGAGGGGATGATAGAAGTCGGGCGGAAGTATCACAGCTGCTGCTACCACCGGTCCGGCGAGACACCCCCTGCCCGCTTCGTCGCAACCGGCTTCAGTGGCGGCATGGTGCAGGGCGTTGTGTAACATTATAGAGGATTGAAGCGTCCAAGGTGAAAATACGTACTTTTAGACAAAATTTATCGGCAATTTGGAAACAGTATTAAATACCGCAGCGCTTACCAAACACTACGGAGCCATCCGTGCAGTTGATGGTATAGACCTGCATGTAGAACGCGGTTCCGTATATGGTATACTGGGCCCCAACGGCAGCGGGAAAACAACCACACTCGGCATGCTCATGGGCGCCATTCAGCCAACGGCCGGTTCCTTCTCCTGGTTCGGCAACGGACAAAGGGATGAGAACAGGAAGCGCATCGGCTGTATTTTGGAACACCCCATTTTTTATCCCTACCTGAGCGGAGAACAGAACCTGCGCATTACGGCAGGTATTAAAGGTGTACCGGAGAAAGAAATTGACAAGGTGCTGGCACTGGTAGAACTGAGTGCCCGCAAGAAAAGCGCAGCAGCTACCTATTCACTCGGTATGAAGCAGCGTATGGCCCTTGCAGCAGCACTCCTCGGCGACCCCGAAGTGCTGGTGCTCGATGAGCCTACCAACGGTCTGGACCCGCAGGGTATTGCCGAAATTCGGGGACTGGTGCGCAGGGTATCGGAAATGGGAAAGACCATTCTGATTGCGAGCCACCTGCTGGATGAGATTGAGAAAGTGTGTACCCATGTGGCGGTTATCAAGAATGGGAATTTGCTTGCACAGGGTGCGGTAGGGGAAATACTGGGAGAAGAAAGACTGCTGGAAGTAGGATGCCTGCAACCGGATGCTGCCCGCCAGTGGGCCGCAGCACAAAACGGTATACGCGTGGTGCAGGGCGACAACGGTATGTTGTTGTTCTACCTCGATGACGCAGTGGCACCCGAAAAGGTGAACCGCCTTTTGGTGGAAAGCGGATTGGACATTTATCATTTACAAATGCGTAAAAAACGCCTGGAAGAATCCTTCCTTGAAATAACAGCCTGATGATACGACTACTTACGATTGAATGGAAGAAACTATGGCCCTACCGGGCATTCCGCCTGTTGTTCGCGGCTTTCTTTTTGCTGCTGGTGCTGAGCTTGCTGATCGGCAGAACCTTGAACACCGAAAGCGGGGAAGAAATTAACCAGTTGTTCCGCATTCTGGATCTTCCGAATATCTGGAACTATTACCTGTTCATCGCCACCCTGCTGAACATTGTGCTGGGCATCATTGTCATTTTTGTCATCACAAATGAATACAGCTATAAAACCATCCGGCAGAACCTTATCGACGGACTGACACGCGAAGAGATTTATATTTCGAAAGTCTTTTTACTGCTGATTCTTTCCGTCCTGTCAACGGTGGTTGTCTTCTTTTCCGGCCTGGCTGCGGGACTGCTTTACAACCCCGGTTCATCGCTGCCCATGTTGCTCGAACGCAGTGACCTTACTTTCGGTTACTTCGTCGCCTGCCTGGGTGCATTGTCGCTGGCTGCATTGATTGCTGTGCTGCTCAAGCGTTCGGGACTGGCCACCATTTTTTACATACTGTTCATATTTCCCGTAGATGTCATCATCAATCAGGGTTTACTCAAGGGTTGTTGTGAAGACTACATGCCCGTGTCGGTTTTATTCAAAGGCATTATCCACTTCCCTACAAAAATGATACAGAGCTTTGGCGAAGAAGCACAACGAAGCTTGGAGTGGCAGCCGGTGCTGGTAGGTATCATCTACATTTTGCTGTTCAACGCAGCTACCTACTGGGTTATCCGGAAGCGCGATTTATAAGCATATCCAGTTGCTGTAATAACCAGGCTTTGTTGGCAATGTTGTTGTTGCGGTGTATTTCCTCCTGTAAACGCTCCCTCCGTTTTTGCCATTCTTCTACCGATAAGTGTGCTGCAGTGTATCGCAAGTGAAACAGCCGCAGTGTAAGTCTAAACAGGTTATTGTATAGTTGCACCTGCTGACGACTTACATTTTTTTGCCGCAGCAAATAAATGCGCACAGTGTCTTTTAACGATGCCAATGCCTCTCCTGCTGCTTCTTCAAAGTATATTTTCATCAGGATGGTGTAGCTGTCTAAATAGTAAACAGGATCTGTGAACTGCACCCTGTTCAGCAGTTTGCTGGCTTTGGTGTAATGGTGGGTCTCGTAATAGAAGGCTGCCAGGTTGTAGTGGTATGCGTTGTCACGCACCTCATCAGGTAAATAGGTATACCATTCATGAATGAAAGATTCTGTTTCAGAAAAGGCTTTCAGGCGCAAGCCTACGGTGACGATGTTTTTATAGGTCCATTGAGATATTTGCTGCCCCTCCAATATGAGTTTCTGTTGTATCATAAATTGAAACAGCCGGAAGAGTTCCTGAAGAAATGCAGGATTGCCTTCATTGATACGTTTCACACAATAGTTCTGAATATAGGCGCAAATCTCTTTAGCGTCATCTTTGTCCGTCAGCAGCAAGGTGTCGAACAAGCTACCAGAAATTTGGGTATACCAGGTGTCGTCTTCCTGGTCCAGCATCCATTGAAAAATGGCGTCATACAATTTGGTCACTGCCTGAGATGCAACCAACTCAGAGGCAGAAGCGAGGATTTGCCGAAAGATTTCCACGGCATCTTTTTCATAGTCAAGCGCCAGTATATGAGAGCGGTTCAGCAGTTCACACCAGGTTTTCAATTGCCAGGTCAGGTAATAGATAGTAAGTTGCTTTTGGCTTTCCAGCAAAGCATCATTGCTGTTTTGTCGGGAAGAACTGAAATGTAACTGATCTGTCAACTTATGCAAATGGAATAAGGCAAAGGGGTCATCAGTTCCCCGGCGGCTTTTTCGTTTAAGTACCGCCTGTGTAAAAACAGGTGCACCCAGCTGCTCCAGCCCTTTTGCCAGGGCAGCATCTTTCCACTCGGTATCCTGCTGCATGGTTTCAACAGCAATGAAGTTTTCAAGTAAGCGATTCATGTCGCTCAACAGGTTGTTCAACGCTTTTATCTGACTTTTGTCGCCCAGTACCAAGGCGGCTGCTTCAGCCGGTCTCCAGGTGAGGTCGCCGGCAGCAAGGGTGTCAAAAAAATGCAATAGCTTTTGTAGCTTTAATCGGGTATTGAAGTAAGGGCTTTCAATAAATCGCCTGAACTTTTTTTGCACTTCAGCCGGGAAAGTACGGTACAATGTTAGGGCTCTGGGAGAAGACATCTGGTGTTATTTAAGCTCAATGTTTAAGATAAATAGATGATATACATGATATTATGAGTTTTATCCTTCCGATAATTATCTATTAATCCTAAAATTAGTTTATAGTATTCAAAACAGGGAATTCCTTATTTCGGAGGACAAAAACAAGCGCTTATGAAAAATGTAACTACGCTCCTTGCAATCCTACTGGTTGTGATGGGATCTGCTGCCGCTCAATGGTCTTATTTTGATGACAGTGAATGGCTGGGTCAGGTTGGCGACATGATAGAGACCTCCGATGGGGGATTTGCCACCTGCAGTTGGACCACCACCACTCCCACGGTGTTAGTCAATAAGCTGAATGAGTCGGGTTCCATCGAATGGTCCGTCACTGTTGATCACCCCGGATTCAACGATTATGCCCAATCTATTATGGAAACGGCTGACGGCGGTTTTATCGTAGCCGGCTATGAAAATTACTGGTCACGACCGTTTGCTGCCAAACTGGACGCTGAGGGCTCTTTACAATGGACCAACTTTAGCTGGGCTGATACTATGGCATCGGGATTCAGTGGTGGAAGAGGCACCTTGCTCCCTGATGGCAACCTGGCATTAATTGGCAGCGCAGCCCTGGGTAGCACCCTTACCATTCATCTGATTGATGGCACCGACGGCTCTTTAATCAGCACCAGTGTCGAAGATTCCATAGATGGGGCTATTATGATTTTCACCAGCATTAATGACGTGGCTACTACTGACGATGGTGGTTTTATACTTACGGGCTCCACCTTCAATATGGCATTTGAACAGGTCTATTTCTTAGCAAAGTACAATGCAGTGGCAGAAATGGAATGGTCAGATATCTACGCTACTTCGGGCGAAGCAACGGCCATGGGGATTGATGTGACTGCAGATGGAAGCTACCTGGTTACAGGTACTAATGATCTGTCTGTTTTTATTCTGGTGTCAGAAACCTTTCTCGCCAAACATGCTGCCGACGGTACATTGGAATGGTCGGAATACTATACAACAGGTATCGATTTTCCTTCGGGAATGGATGTGGCAGAGCGCACAGATGGCAGCATTGTGATGGTAGAAACCGGAGGTGAACTGTTATTCCCCAATATCACCGAAGAATGCAATATCCTATACATCAATAGTGATGGTACGCTCAATGACCAGGTGCGCATTGGTGAGATAGGTGTAGTCTATATGACCAGATTGAAGGCTACATCCGATGGAGGATTTATAGTGGCTGGTTTGGTTGGAAATGACTCCATAACTATGGAAACAAATTATACGGCCTTGATAAAATCATCTGCAGGTGGCAGCCTGCCGGATTGCATGTTCAATTGTGTCTGGCCGGGTGATGCAGATAATGACGGTATGGCAGGGCCAGACGATATTCTGGCGCTGGGACTCGCCTATGGAAGCACAGGACCGGCAAGGGTTGATATGTCCATCGACTGGACAGCTCATGCAGCAGATGACTGGACAGATACTTTGCCGGATGGTACCAATTTGAAATACGCAGATTGTGATGGAAATGGAATGGTCAATGGCGATGATACGTTGGCCGTGGTTTTGAACTATGGCTACGAGCACCCGGTGTTTAGCTTGAAGTCGGCGGCTGGCGACATACCACTCTTTATCGACATTCCGGAAATCGTCCTTACTCCCGGTAGTTATGCATTTCCGGTCAACCTGGGCGATGCCATCAATTTTCCCGAAGCCATTTATGGTATTCGGTTTTCAATCACTTATGACGGAAATGATTTAGACCTATCTTCTGTTAACTTCCAATTTGGTGACAATTGGTTTGGAATAGCGGACGAGGAAATACGCTTCCGCAGAAATCATTCAGATGCACAGAAACTGGATGTTGCCTTGGTGCGTAATGACCAAAACAATACAACTGGTTATGGAGAAATAGGAGAATTGAGCTTCGTGGTAATCGATAATATTGCAGGAAAGGCAATGAGCGAAACCATCCTGTTTCAAATATCAGATGTCCGGGCTATTGATGTCGATATGAACGAAATAGCAGTGAATGGAGAGGGGGCAGAAGTTACATCCGAATCTACCGATATCGATAACACAATGTTGGAAGGTATACAGGTATATCCCAATCCGGTTGCAGATGGCATGCTGTATCTCAGCTGGCCTCCCGCCAACCAGCCTGAGAGGATACAGCTACTTGATTTGACCGGAAGGGTGTTGCTGGCGAAGGATAATATGGTTTCCGGCATCTTCGACATCACGCCCATTCCGGCAGGTACCTACCTGTTAGAGGTGATTGGAGCCGATAAAAGACAAGTGTTGTCTATTATTGTGCAGTGAAAGTGAAATACTAAGGAAGCATTAAAATCTGTTAATAGGCATATTTTTTTAGCACAAACAACTGATTAGCAGTTGTTTGTGCTATTTTTATCTATATTTATACGCTGTAATGGCTTTTTTTTGTACCTGGAACTCTGCATCAGAGTGGGCATATTTGTAGTGTGGAAGGGTATCCACTCCTAAAAAGACGATATGAAAAACTACTACCTCGTTTTTAGCTTCATGATTCTGGCAGCCATGTGTACGCCGGTTGAAGCACAATCCTGGGGCTATGCCCGTGAAGGTCACTGGGTGCAGGATATTGCAGAAGATGCCGACGGTTCTGTATTTGCCCTCGGACTCTCCTGGACAGACCCATTGTTTTTCTACTCCGATAATTTTGTCGTGAAACTGGACGAAAACGGAGAGGAACTGTGGACCAATAACGGAACAGAACCCAGCTTTGATTTTTTCACGGGTATGAATGTCTTCCCATCCGGTGACGGTGGATGCTTCGTAACCGGTTATGCCAGCTATGCCACACCAGCTATGTATAAACTGGATGCAGATGGCAACTACGAATGGGATACTGAATCTTGGTCATCAGGCTTAACAAGTGGTTTATTATACCAGGGCGCTGCCGCGCAACTGATAGATGGCCGCATTGTTATAGGTGGTCTGGATGATGACTTAACATACAACTTTGTATGCATCGGCACAGATGGAAGCCTCCTGGCCGAGTTTGATATGTTAGCTGATACTGTCGGATTTGCTTTTTCCTACTATGATTTTAAAGAAACTGGTATTACCGCCACAGCTGATGGAGGGTTTGCTTTTTCATGTGGCAAGCCTGGCTACCGGACCTTGATGAAATTTGATGCAGATCTGAACTGGGAATGGACAAATGACTACGCGCATGCTGCTGATGCATGGGAATACGGCCAATTTAACAATGGCCTGAAACAAACTTCCGATGGTGGCTATCTGCTGGCAGGTTCAGTATCAGATGGAGTGATGTTTACGTATCAGGGATCTGTGCGTAAAATGGATGCCGATGGTAACCTGGAATGGGTAACTTATATGAACCACGGAGCAGACTGGGAAGAAGGTGGGCATGCTGTAGAAATCGATGGTTCCTACATTGCCTGGACCCAGGATAGCGGAGATAACAGTTCTTACGGATGGACCTTGAATGCAGATGGGGTAGAAGAAGATTCCATTTTCATTCCCATTATTAACTGTAGCTGGGGTTTTGGTGAAACAGGTATGGAGGTCTGGTTGGCAGAACTCAGTTCCGATGGAGGTTATTACCTCGCAGGTCGCCAATACCTGGAAGATTGTAACCAGCGCTTTACCGTACTAAAGTCCAATGCAGATGGTTCCTTCCCTGACTGTGTATTCAATTGCGTATGGCCCGGAGATGCCAATAATGATGGTTGGGCTGATGCAGATGACTTGTTTGAAATAGGTATCAATTATGGGGCAGAAGGTTTTCCTCGGGAAGATACCGGCATTGACTGGGAGGGCAAACTGGCTCGCGCCTGGATGGAAGAGGATACCTTGTTCTGGTACGTCTTAAATGACCTGAAATACACAGATTCCGATGGTGATGGTGTGGTGGGCGATTCCGATACAGCGGCTGTGGTGGCTAACCTTGGTCTCGATCATCCCCTGAATACAACCCGTACTTCAGGAATGGGTGTGCCTGTATATTTCGATCCTGCTATTACCACCTTGTCTACAGGTCTGAATCAAATCCCCATCTTGCTGGGTGATGTAATGACGCCGGTTGACGACATTTACGGAATCGCATTTACCATAGAGGTAGAAAGCGAAAACGTGGATGCCAGCTCCTTAAAAATCTTCTTTGGCGACAGCTGGATGGCCGGAGCTGACGAATAACTGGCTATTACCAAGAGAAGTGAAACAGAATTGAAAGTGACCGGCGCCATGGTGCGTACCTCGCGGGTTAACACCGGTGGATATGGCCAGATTGCAACCCTGGATGTGGTGGTCATAGATAACCTGGCCGGAAAACTGCTGGTGGCTGAAGCTGTAACGCTGCATATTACAGATGCAAAAGCTATCATGCTCAACCGGGATGAACTCATCCTGGATCCAACCTCAGCAACCTACGATGCCGATATTGCTGAGCCTACCGCTGTTGCAACCTTAGCAGATGGTGGCCTGCAAGTCTATCCGAATCCTTCCAATGGATCCTTCGTTTCTGTATCTGGAGATCAGATTCAACAGGCTGTTTTATTGGATGTAGTGGGTCAGACCATCAGGACCTATGCTGCGAATTCGGGACAACTGGATGTAAGTGGCTTGCCTGCCGGTAACTACACGCTGCGGGTACAGACAGCAAATGGTTTGTACAGTGGTCAGTTGGTAATTATTCAGTAATAATGCGCTGTAAGCGAATTAATTGATACGTTTGTTTTAATCCCGCTCCGAGCACTACTTAGGAGCGGGATTTTTTTTTAGATGGATAACCGCAGAGAAAAAGAAGGGCAGGGAAAAAAATTTGGAGTAAAAAACTGCATCTGAATAAAACCCGATGCGATGCTGGTAGATACATCTGGAAATTGTTGAACTTTTTGGCATACACTTTGTTCGTATAATGTTGCAATCAGGCAACTGATTAGTAATAGGTTAAGATCGGTTCAAATGCCGTCCCGGACTCCTCCGGGGCGGTGTTTTTTTTTGCGCTTTCCTGTCTTATATCCCCATATCGCCGATAGGGTGATTTCAATCATCTTCTTATGTAACTGTTGACACACCGCCCCGGTGCCTTATGCAGTTGCTTTGCAGTATAAAAAATCAGCAATATACCCAACCATGAAGCGATTATTGATATTAGGTGCAGGCACAGCCGGTACCATTATGGCCAACAAGTTGAGGAAAGACCTCCCCAAAGGTGAGTGGGAAATCACCATTGTAGACGAATACCGCGAACACCACTACCAGCCCGGTTACCTATTTATTCCCTTTGGTATCTATAAAAAAGAAGACGTCATTAAACCGACCACCAACTTTTTGCCCCGCGGCGTGGAGCGGATATTTGTCGGTGTCGATAAAATCATGGCAGCCGAGAATAAGGTGCTGCTGCTCGACGGTCAGGAACTCTCCTATGACTACCTCATCATCGCCACGGGTACTCGGATTGCGCCTGAAGAAACACCCGGTATGAAGGAAGACCTGTGGTATAAAGACATCTTTGACTTCTATACACTGAACGGTGCTGTAGCGCTGGCCGATAAGCTGAAAACATGGGAAGGTGGCAAGCTGGTGATCAACATTGCCGACATGCCCATAAAATGCCCGGTAGCGCCACTGGAATTCGCATTCCTGGCCGACTGGTATTTCACAGAACGCGGCATGCGCGATAAAGTGGAAATCCATTATGTAACTCCTATGTCCGGCGCCTTCACTAAACCCAAGGCATCTGCCATATTGGGTAATATGCTGGAACGAAAAAATATCCACGTTACAGGCGATTTCTTTATCGGTGAAGTTGACAATGACAACAAAAAAATAGCCGATTTTGGTGGAACAGAAATCGATTTCGATCTGTTGGTTACCATTCCCCTGCACATGGGCTCGAAAGCCATTATCCGCTCAGGAATGGGCGATGATTTCGGATTTGTACCAACCGATAAATACACCCTGAGGTCCCGTGATTTTGACAATGTCTTCGTGCTGGGAGATGCTGCCAACCTGCCTACTTCCAAAGCCGGTTCAGTCATCCATTTTGCCAGCGAAGTATTGCACGAGAACATACTCAGTGCCATAGAAGGCCGGCCCCTGACTGCCAGCTTCGACGGACATGCCAACTGTTATATTGAAACCGGTTTTGGTAATGCCGCCCTGCTCGATTTCAACTACGATACCGAGCCTACCACTGGTAGTTTCCCGCTACCCGGCGTTGGCCCCTTTAGCTTGTTGAGTGAATCGAAAATGAACCACTACGGTAAACTCATCTTCCGCTGGATTTACTGGCATATGCTGCTGAAAGGAAAAGAATTGCCCATCAGCAACAAGATGAGCCTCGCAGGTAAAAACATATAACATCAACTACCCAACCATGACCACCGAACAACAAATAAGCGACATCAACAACAAACTCGATTTGCTGCTGGAGCATATGCACGAACGCAGACAGCAACAGGAACAGGTAGACGATTTGCTGGCAGATGTAGGTCATATAACGAAAGACCTCAGCGATACTGCCGTGCGCCGGCTGGAGCATGCAGGCGTGGAAATCGATCAGGAAATGATGGGCGACCTGCTGGTGAAGCTGCTCCGCAATATGGACAATATCAACAACCTGCTCGACCTGGCAGAAAGTGCCGGTGATCTGGCTAAGGATGCAGAGCTCATCATACATAATGCAGGTCTGGACGCAGTGGAAAAACTGCAGGTGCTGGACGAGAAGGGATATTTCACCTTCCTGAAAGAGATGGGCACCGTAGCCGACCGTGTAGTAGAGCACTTTGGAGCCAATGACATCAGGGACCTATCTGATAACGTAGTGAACATTCTCGAAACCGTGAAGCGCATCACCCAACCCGATATGATGGAAGCGGTGAACAATGCCATCGTGATTTTCCGAAATGTAGAAACACAAGATATTCCCGAAATGGGCCTAATCAGGGTCATGCGGGAACTCAATAGCAAGGAAGCGAAGAAGGGCCTGGGCTTCTTTATCACCTTCCTCAAAAACCTGGGCAAACAGGAATTAATTCATCACCCAACCAAAAATTAAATGTTATGGCAACTAAAATGTATGCAGGTAAGGAAGTCGAAGTCAATGAAGAAGGCTTCCTTTTAAACAAAGACGAATGGACCAAAGAGATGGCTCCGGAAATCGCTAAAGAAGTTGGTATTGAGCAGTTAGGCGAGAAGCACTATGCGGTTATCGATTTCATCCGCGACAGAGTGGGGGCAGGCGAACAGCTCTCCATGCGCGGCATGGGAAAGAGCGGTGTAGTAGAGCTGAAAGAGTTCTATCAGCTGTTCCCCGGCAAGCCATTGAAATATGCCACCAGAATCTCAGGTGTGCCTAAGCCAACCAGTTGTGTATAACCTAAAAAAATATAATCATGAGTAACGAAGATAAAAGACTCAAAAAAGTCTGTATCATATGTGCTAAAGGAAATTTAGAAGATGTATATGCAGCGCTCGTAATGGCCAATGGTGCCGTCATGGAAGGTATAGAAGCTAAAGTGTTCTTCACCTTCTTCGGCCTGGAAGCTATCACTAAAAGCCATATGGAACACCTGCACACCGCTGTGGTAGGTAACCCTGCCATGCGGCTTCCGGGTAACATTCCCTTCCCGTCTTTAATGGGTATTGTACCCGGAATGGAAGCAATGGCGAGCGGAATGATGCGCAAGAAAATGGAAGATCTGGACATACCACCGGTAGGCGAATTCATGGAAATGATAGAGGCCGGTGGAGGTGAAATCTTCGCCTGTAAGCTGGCGGTAGATATGTTCGAACTGAAAAAAGAAGATCTCAGCGAGCACGTAAAAGATATCATTACCATTGCCGAGTTCTACGAACTGGCAGCAGGTGATCATACCCAGATCATCTTTGTATAAACCATTTGTGGTTGGGTACCGCGAAGCAGGCGTGGAAAGGAGGGCAACTTCCCTTCCTGCCTGCTTTCTTGTGGCCTGCTCATCCGCCAAAAACACCGGTTCATCCGAATCATTTCCGGACCTCTATTTCCGGATGTAGCTTTACATCATGATAGTAGCAATAACAGAGCTCCGCATCAGAAGTATTTGGATGTTTCCCCTGTTCATGGCGCGCAGCGCCGCGGCTGTTTCTCAGGCACAAAAAGAAAAAGGGTTGCTGAGTTTTTCAGCTAAGGTTCGCTGGAATGTGGCTTATACACTGACTTCCTGGACAGATGAGAACAGTATGCTGGTGTACAAAAAAAACGGGGCCCATAAACGGGCTATGAAAGACACAAAAAAGGTGTCACACCAATACCGGTCTGTTTACTACGAGGCAGAAACCGTTCCCTCCTGGAAAGAAGCTTTGCAGCGTTTGGAACACCTCCACTACAAGTTCACCTGATACCTGCCTTAGTAGTGAAATGCTTTTAGCTTCTTTGCCTTAACAGCAGTATAACCTACTATAAGTAGGGTCATGGTTCCTCCAAACACCACAGAACCTACAGTACCCATCCACCTGGCTGTTACACCACTTTCGAAGGCACCAATTTCGTTACTGGAACCAATGAACATGCTGTTCACTGCACTCACCCTTCCGCGCATTTCATCAGGCGTAAGTAGCTGAATGATGTTGGCACGAATAATTACACTGACACTATCGAAGGCACCGCTGAGGAAAAGCAGGAATAGAGAAAGGTAAAAATTGCGACTGATACCGAAAAGTAAAATGGATACCCCAAAGCAGGCAACGGCCCACATCAGGGTGGTACCGGCCTTACCGGGAACATGGCGTAGGGAGAGCCAGCTCATGGTAATAACTGCTCCAACTGATGGGGCGGCGCGTAGCATACCCAATCCCTGCGGACCGACAAAAAGTATCTGATCGGCAAAAACAGGTAGCAATGCTACGGCTCCCCCGAACAATACCGAAAACATGTCCAGCGCCAGCGCATTCAAAATGATTTTGTTGCTGAACACAAAGCGCAATCCCTCGCGGAGGCGCTCGCCAATAGGCTCTTTGTTGCCGAGTTGTACCACCGGTTTGGAACCGATATTGGCGGTGCTGAACAAGGAAGCCAGGGAGAAAAATAGCACCACCATCATGGCTCCGGATATCCCGAAACCGGCGTAGAGAAAGCCACCCATCGCCGGACCCAAAATGGCAGAGAACTGCCAGAAGGTACTGTTGAGTGTGGTGGCATGCGACAACTGTGTTCGTGGAACCAGCTGCGGAATAAATGAGAATCCGGTGGGGGAATAGAAGCCTCTGGCGAAGCCACTCAGAAAAATAAACAGGTACATCAGGTTGACGACCATGGTATCTGTCTGCATACTTCGAAATCCATCGGAGGTAACCCAGGCCAAACCAATGGAACACAGGAGAAAGCCGGTAATGGTCCACAGCAAAAGATTGCGTTTGTTGCTCTTATCTGCCAGATGGCCGGCGTACAAGGCGATGGAGATAGCGGGAATGGCTTCTGCCAGACCTATCAGCCCAAGGGAAAGCGGATCGTTGGTGATTTTGAAAATTTCCCAGCCGCATACTACCGCCTGTATCTGGTAGGCGATGGTGAGACTGGTGCGCATGCCCAGAAAAAAACGGAATTCTTTGTTGCGCAGCGGCAACAGCCGTTCGGCGTTGTTCATCTGCCTGCGAAGTTATACCAGTAAGCGGTATTCCACCAACCCTAGGCAGCTGCTTAGTTGCAGCGGGTCTTAACTGAGCTTCTCATTGTCCTGATGTCGGCGACCATCCCGCTGTGTTTTCTTTTCCATATTTTGCTGCAATGCTGCAGTGAGGTCCACCCCTGTCTGATTGGCCAGGCATATCAGCACAAACAACACATCGGCAAGTTCGTCTGCAAGAACCTTCCCTTTATCGCTCTCTTTTTCAGATTGTTCTCCATACCTGCGGGCTATAATGCGTGCTACTTCTCCTACTTCTTCCGTTAGCATTGCCATATTGGTGAGCTCATTGAAGTATCGGACACCGGTGGTGCGTATCCAGTTATCGACAAGGTCTTGTGCTTGTTGCAGGGTGAGTGCCTTTTCCATAATGGTAAATATACAGGTTGGCCCGGATCCAATGAGTATAGTTATTCCAAGAAAAATTATTAGTTGTTAGAACAATTAAAATAAAAAGGAAGGCTTAAAATGATTAATAGTAAAAATTTTTATTGATAAGACAACTTCTATGCTTCTTAATTATCCAGCAATTGCTTGCATAGGTTCCATGCGCCCTTTGTTTCCTTTTTACCGGCGGATTTCCAGACTCTTTTGTAAGCCTTTGCTACACCATCTCTGGCAATTCGGTAGGTTTCCTGACCATATTTGGTAGGTAAGATAAGGTACGACCGCCTGTCGCCGGGAGTGGGTTCCTTCACCACCCAGTCTTTTTCAATCATGAGTTCGAGCATGCGGGTTACTGTAGGCTTGTCTTTGCCGGCTAATGCTGCCAAATCTTTTTGGGTCAATCCACCATGTTCCATCACCAGCCGGAGCAATATCCATTGATCTGCAGTAATGTTTATTTCATCCATCTGTAAAGATTGACTTACCTCTTGTTTTACCCGTTTTACAAGGGTATCGAGCTGAATGATTAATGTTTCAACATCTATTTTACTTGCTTTACCCATATTTAAACTATTGCATTGTTACAAAGTTAACAATTGGGACAATAATTTTTAACATTGGATTCATGTAAGCAGAGCTGAAAGTACTGATAAACCTACATTTATCAATTAGTACTCAATAAAATACACTTTAGTTGTTGTAACAATTGAGTATTATTATACAACTGAATAATATAGACTCCGGTGGCAGGTACCTGTATTCGTAATTCAGTTTCTCCCTGTTGGAGTGCCATACGTTGCCGGTAGCCTCCCATGCCTGTTATCTCCAGATAGGAAGTACCCACCATTGATATATCTGCGTAGATATAATTGGGTAAAGCTGTTTTCAATCGGCTTTCATCAGGCATTGCCAGTGTATGCGTAAGCAATATCTCAACAGAATTTGCAGCTGTATCGGAATAGTTACAACGGGAAGCTATCAACTCAACTTCATACAATCCATTTAAAGCATAGGTATGAACAGGTTCAAACTCGGAGTAGATACTAGCATCCCCCATATCCCAGCTATAGGTATCCGCGCGCTCTGATGTATTGATAATATTTACGCTTCCCGCTGTTCCCGGTGTTATGTCAAAAGCCGCAACAGGATCATAATTGCCCACCTGCCGGTAGCTCAGGCTGTCGTACACCACCGTTTTGGCAGCGTCCCGAATAGTAGAAGCGGTTATTGGATCCAGTGTATACGGAAAAGCGGTTAAGCTTGGGTCTTCTCGGAAGAATACGGTATAAAAAGCACATGCAGCAGCAAATGAACCAGCAGGAGAAGGATGGCTCTCATCCGGACTGTACAATTCTATCCATGGTGCTGTATCGCGAAGGTAGCGCCAAAGTGCTCCTACCGGCGAAACAATAGCTTCATTGGCGATGGCCATAGTCAGGTAGCGTTCGCGGAGCAGGTCGTCCATACCCTCATAGGTACAAACAGGGGGCCATACCGGACAATTTAAAGCATCTCCGTTCTTTCGTCCCCAGGTCATAAAAAATACCGTCTCTGCGCAGGTATTGGCTTCGTTAATAAGGCTGTCGAGTAGTGTTGCAAATGGAAAAACTTCGGTTTCCACCTGTTCAATAGGAAAGCTGGGCAGCTGGCTTTGTTCCTGCAGCACTACATAATCCCAGGAGCCCTCATCAATAAGTGAAAGGGAAGCCGGGTTCGTGCTATGTGCTTGAAGAGTGTAGCCTCCGGGTGTATTGCTGGCATAGGTCAATGTATCGCCGGTAGTACTCGCCATGTCGGCAATAATTTGTGGCAGATTATTAAAGAAGGTATAGCTGTTGCCCAGAAAGAGCGCAGATACATGTTGCTGGCCTTGAGCAACCGATATGCAGCTTACTAAAAGGAAAATAATACAACGCATAGCTAAAGGTAAGGTGGCAAATACAAAAAGCGATATACAGGATAGGATGCATGCATTTGAAAGTTCGCAGGTACGCAATGTTGCCATAAAATTAGTATTGCCATCTCCTGAGCTGAACCTGCGGGTTTATTTGGCTATTATTACGTTACCTAAAGCCATCAATCCTCATCTTTTTACACAGTATATTGCAGCAGGTTTTGAGTTGTTTTAGGTATAATGATTTAATATAATATATGCATATTGATATATTTCAATATTGTTATTTCCTTCGTACTATGCTGCAAGTCATGGCAAGCCTTATCTTGACGTTATTGTTTGCATGCAGTGAAACAGTTCATAACAATAATCAGGAAGACCATACAACCCTGATGTCGGCCAATGATGTTGGCGGAGATAGTATCGGGCAACAAATAGATCCCTTGTTTTTTCTTCCCGGGCAGTTGTGCCAGCATGTTCGGCGCATATATCAGGACCAACAGGATAATCTCTGGATGGGAACCAATGTATACCATATCATGCGCTACAATGGCGATACCCTTCAATATTTTGGAGAAGAAAGCAATTTTGACGGTGGAAGAATAACCGGGATATTGGAGGACAGCGCAGGTAATCTCTGGATGAGTGCTTATGGTGGTTTGTTTCAATGTGAACAATCGCAACTGTCATCTCAACAACCAAAATTCAAACACTATGGTGCTGATGCCGGACTTCAGGATGAAGAATTGTGGTGTTTGTTTATCGACAGCAAGGGTGTTTTTTGGGTAGGTCACAATCAGGGTGTTGCACAATTTGATGGCATAGCCTTTAAAACATTTTCAATGCCGCGGGCTTCGGTAAAGAATCCTAAAGTACTTTTTTCAGCTGATCGCATTACGGCTATTGTGGAAGACAAACAAGGCAATATCTGGTTAGGCACCGATGGCTTTGGTCTTACCCGATTTGACGGGAAGACATTTGAGCATTTTACTATTGAAGATGGATTGTGCGACAACTCCATCAATGAATTACTGGTGGATGCTGCAGGTAATATTTGGGTGGGTACTTTCTTTGGTGGTTTTAGTATGTTCGATGGAACCGGCTTTATCAATTTTACTCAGGAAGGTATTATAGAAGGTGTGGAAGTAGGCGGGCTTTGGGAGGATAGCAGCGGAGCTATATGGTTTGCTGTTGAACACAACGGAGTGTTCAGATATGATGGTAAGTCAGCATTGGACGGGAAGCATTTGTTTACCCATTATAGGGCAGAGGATCCGTCTTATACAAACGGAATACTATGCATATACAAAGATCGTCAGGATCGATTTTGGTTCGGAGGGTGGGGCGGACTATTCCGTTATGACAATCAACGTTTTTTAAGTGTTACCCGCCAGGGACCCTGGTTGCCTTAGATGGCCGTTTAATGCTGCAACAGCGGATTGCTGATAAATGCAGAATCCGTAAGAGCAAAGAGGAAAGCAACCAATTGTTGTTTTTCTGATGCAGATAAATTTAGTGGTTGTATCAACGGTGATTTATTGGGATGCAGCGCACCACCGCTGTTGTAATGCGCCACCACCTCCTGCAGCGTAGCAATGCTGCCATCGTGCATGTAGGGACCTGTCACTGCAACATTGCGCAGGGAAGGTACTTTGAACAATCCCCTATCACTTTCTTTTCCACTGAACCGCATTCTCCCGATGTCGGCATAGGCAGTGTCCAGGCCGTTGTTGGCAAAGCGGTAATCGGTAAAATTGAATCCGCCATGACAGGTGGAACATTGCAGGCGATCGCTGAAAAACAATGCCATGCCCGCCTGTTCTTCTTCAGAAAGGGCGTCTGTTTTGCCAAGGGTCACGAACTGATCATATGGGCTGTTGCCGCTGATAAGCGTACGCTCGAAGGTCGCCAGTGCGCGGGTGATGGTAAACGCATCCGGCGGTCGGTTGTAGGCCGCCAGGCTCATCGCCACGTAAGTACTGTCCCTGTTCAGTTGCGCGGCAATATCTACAATGTTGTGCGCGAATTCGTTCTCCTCCTGAATCGGAACCAGCACCTGCATTTCAAGGGTAGGCACACTTCCTTCTCTGAGAAAATAAGGATGATAGGCCACATTGGCGAGCGAAGGTGCATTTCTGACTCCGGGTCGGTTCAGGATGCCGGGACTCAGGCTGCGGTTGTCACTGAAACCATATTCCGGCAAATGGCAGGAAGCACAGCTGATGCTGCTGTCTAATGAAAGGATGGGGTCAAAAAAAAGCTTCTTGCCCAGTGCCCATCGCTCCTCAGTGTATCCGTTGTCGTCTGGAAATAGTACCGGGGGGAAACCTGCAGGCACTTCGGGTTCATTCGATGGAACGGGTAGTAGCCATCCCTCCACCTCCGAACCAGCTGCGGCCAGCAGGCCCAGAAAAACCAGACACATACTCATAAGGGTGCGCTGCATAGGCTATTCAAACGGATTGCTGTAAGCGGGATTGTTCAGGAGGCTCTCATCTGTGAGCGTTTTGAGGAAGGCAATCAAATCGGCCTTATCGGTTTCCGTGAGGAACAAACCTGTAGCTCTTGTATTTTCCAGTTCCGGTTCCAGCGTAGCCGAGGGCTGAATGCCTTCGTTGTAATGGTCAATCACTTCTTCCAGTGTAGCGAATCGGCCATCGTGCATATAGGGATAGGTATGCTCGATATTGCGCAGGGTAGTAACCTTGAACTTGCCTCTGTCTCCCGGATTGCCGGTAACAGCTTCCCGACCAATATCCAACATGCTGCCATCAGTATCCAACCCGTTGTTCATGTAGCGGTCGTTTTCAAAATTGGAACCCGAATGGCAATGTCCGCAGTCTGCTCCCGACAATTCCGGGAAGAAAGGATTGTATTCGGTAAAGAAAAGCTCCCGGCCTCTTTCTTCGCTGAGAGTCAGTTCGGCTTGCCCTGCCAGAAACTGATCGTATTTACTGTTGTACGATACAATGGAGTGCATGAACTGCTCCAGCGCCAGGGCTATCCGCTCCGGTGTGATGGCGTCTGAGCCGAAAGCCCGGATAAACTGATCTATGTAGTCCTGGTCGACGGAAAGTTTAGCTACCACATTGTCCAGGGTTTCATGCATTTCCAGTGGATCCTGTATGGGCATAAGCGATTGCTCCCGCAGCAGATGCGCCCTGCCATCCCAGAAGAATTCGTTGGAATGCCATAGCGTATTGAATGCTACCATCGCCTGCCGTTTACCAGGCAAACCATCGATACCTATGGAAAACTTTGAAGTATCGGTAAATGCAAATGCCTGCTGGTGACAGGAAGCACAGGACATAGTTCCATTGCCCGACAATCTTTTTTCGTAAAACAGCATGCGTCCCAGTTGAACACCGGCATTGGTGAGTGCATTATCGTCCGGAATGAGCGGTTGCGGTAAATCACCGTAAGACAGTGCGTAAGGGGAAGTATCCCATTGCACGCCGACATCTACGTTGTCTTTCTTACATCCCGAAATGAAGACAACAGCTGTAATGAAGATGAAAGCACCACAATACGTTACAAGCTTAAAAGGCATTATTTGTTGATGTACAATTGTTGTACTGAAATTATTTGATGATCATTTTCCAGACAAACATTATAAAGACCCGCAGGGTAGGACTGCAAATCAATTTCCATTTGTGGGGTAGCGGGCATGCGCAATACTTCTCTTCCTCTGATATCAACCAGCAGCAACATGCTACCGGATGGTAGAGACTGGCTCACTTGCACCCATACTTGTTGCGCTGCCGGGTTGGGAGCTATCCGCATATCGAGTGAAAGCGGTAACTGGCTTACGGATGAAGTTGTATTAGCGGCACCTTCGCGAAATACTTCCTGGTTAAAATTAACCAGCACATCAATGGAAGCGCCTGTTTCACCGTGGCTGATGAGTCCGCCCGCAACGGAAACATCTTTCAGTGCCATGGCGTAGTCACCATCCAGTGCTACATACAAAACACCGTCGTTCCAGGTTCCTGCCGTGGCTACATTGGTAATTTGATAGTTGACATCTCCCAGCGCATGTACTTCATACGTTTGAGAAAGACCGGCACCGGCTTTACCTTCCATGGCAACGAAGCGGTAACCTGCTGCCCAACCCCAGTGCATAGAAGGGGATTTAGGAGCCAGCGGATGTCCTGTTGGATAAGTAGAAGGGTCCAGGTGGTTGAAATCGCTTTGTACACCAATACCGAAAGAAATAGATTCCAGTTCCGTAATGTCCAAACTTCCCAGATACACATTCGTGAAGGCGCCGGCATTTACCAGTACCCAGGTATCTTCCAGCTCAGTTGTCATACCGCCGTCGTGTACCAGCGTAATTTCCGACATGTAGTATTCCATTCGGCTGACATTAAAATCCTCTCCGAGATTGTTGGTTTGTGCAACAGAAAATTCGAAAGGGTTGTCGTTCAGCAAATGGTTGATTTGCAGGTAGACATCACTTTGTGCTGCAACAGTTCCGGCACTAGCCATCAGGAAACTCAACAGCAGACTGCGGTAGGATAGGCGCATATTCGGGTATTTTTTATCTGTAAAAGGATGTTAAAGATAGAAAATGCCTACCAAATCCGATACTGCAGCCGGATATTGATGCCGTATTCAAACAGACGGCCGTTGATACCCTCTGCGTCCAGCACAGGAGTGAAGGAGTGACCCAGGCGGGGCTCCAAATCAATGTCGAAGGCATCGCTGAGGTGTATGGCATAGCCCAGGTTGACTTCGCCAAAAAGATGAAAACTACGCATGCTACCCTCCGTAAATTCGAAAGCAAAAACAGGATCGCTGGTATTGTCATCCCCGGCAAATGCCTGAATGGCGGGCACCAGCCGTATAGCTCCGTACAAGTTATTGGTGAGGTAATAACGCACCCCCACAGGAAGTCCGTAGGTAACGTAATCAGCCGTCGCAACCAGGTTGCCCCCCTGGTCGGTAAGGGAGGTGGCAAATCCCGACTGCCAGTATTGTACACCGGTGAAAAGTTCCACCTTATCATTTAACAGGAATCCTACCTGCACGGATAACTGCAGGTTGGCAGCTGTTTTACTGGTATCGTCATTCATGATTAAATAAGAGCGACCGGGTCCTCCGGAAAGGCTGAATTCCAGACCGTCTTGTGCCAGCATCGGTAGGGTGCTGAGTGTCATTAATAGTAGAAGTATACGCTGCATAGGGTGTTTTTATAGGTAAACAGTTTATTCATGAAATAGTTATAAAACAGGTACAAGCTCTTCTGTATCAAAGATGTGGGTCAGTAAGCACTAGGGGGATAACAGGTAGGGTTTGTTCAATATTCGCCTGCTTTACCTAAGATTAACGGTACACCACTTGGAAGGACCTTTTGTATTCATTTCCTTTGATGTTATGATGCGGGAACCCAATGGGAGGGAATTGCCAACAGTTGTAAACTCAGGCCGAGCTACTTCTATAACCCGGCTGCATGTAATCGCGCTGCTCTTCGTGCTCTTTGCTTTTTCCAATTGTACAGCGCTCTTGCTGCCCAAAGAACAGCTTCCACAATTCCAGCTACCTGCCAGTCTGGAGGTGCAAAGTGAATATGTCAACATCACCCTGAGCAATCCGCTGCATTGTCCCGTGAGGATCAGTATACGTTCTGCTGAAAGCATGCTTCAACCACAACTCGCAGCCCTCAATCCGATAGTATTGCCTGCAGGTGCAGATACCAGTTTTTCTGTGACGGGAACCTTCACTGCGTTACCCGACATGCAGATTACCGTTCATATGGGAAATCCTTCACACGAGGTGCTGCCTGCCACCATATCGCTGCCCTTCCCCGCCGACAAGACTTACCGCGTAGTGCAAGGCAATAACAGCCAACCTACCCATCATACCGATTGGTCCAGGTATGCCATAGATATCGACTTGCAAAAAGGGGATACGGTGTGTGCCGCTACCGATGGAGTGGTAGTGGGTGTTGTAGACCAGTACAGGTATGGAGGTGCAGGAGAAGCATGGAAACCCTACGGAAATTTCATAACGCTGTACGACACCATCAGTGGATTATTCACGCAATACGTCCACCTGCAACACCGGGGAAGCCTGGTGCAGGTAGGCGATGCAGTGCAACGCGGTCAGCCTATCGGACTGTCGGGTACCACCGGACAAACCAACATACCCCATCTGCATTTCAACTGCATGGTTCCTGCTGCTACTGAAGATGGCCTGATGTCGGTGCCCTTTGTTACCGTCGAAGGATACAACAGTATGGAATTACATAGAGGGCAGGTGTTGCAGCGATAAGAAGAAAGTGCAGACCCCGGATATCATTCGCTCCCTTTGGGAAAAACGGCACCCTCACAGGTAATGCACGAACTATCAGAGCAAAGCTTATTCCGTATATTTACTTAATCATCAAAAAGAACAGTATGCAATTAGGGGCTTTCTCTGTTAGTCTGAGTGTAAAGGATTTAGAGGCTTCCAGAACATTTTACGAGCAACTCGGATTTGAAGTGTTTGCCGGAGATATGGAAAAAAATTATCTGATCATGAAAAATGAAAGCACACTGATCGGATTATTCCAGGGTATGTTCGAACAAAACATCCTGACCTTCAATCCGGGTTGGGACCAGGATGCTCAAAATCTTGAGCGTTTTACTGATGTCCGCGATCTGCAGGCAAACTTGAAGGCAAAAGGCATTGCGTTTTTGTCAGAAGCAGATGTTACTACCCCAGGTCCGGCCAGTTTTGTCATCGCTGATCCCGACGGCAATACCATACTGATTGATCAACACAGATAGGCAGCCTGTGAATAAAGAAAGCATTCTCGGAGCAGGCGTGGCCATTGGTGCCGGCGTAGGAGCCGCTATTGGAACAGCCCTGGGAAACATTGCCATGGGTGTAGGTATCGGCGTTGCACTGGGAATTGCTTTCGCAGCCACCCGGCTTAGGCGGGAAAAGGATGATTCCAAAGAGTAGTCGGAATGATTTGCTTTAGGCCTGCAGGAGGCTTACTATTGTAACATGGAAACACCTCCATCTTATTGTTCGGCTGTGCTGCACATGGATGCGCAGAGCGTCCACCGAATATACCACGACACCCAATACGGTTTTCCCATTCACTCCGACAACGAATTGTTCGGACGACTGTTGCTGGAAATCAATCAGGCAGGATTATCATGGACAACCATTCTCAACAAGCAGGATAATTTCAGAAAGGCATATGCCGGGTATGACATCAGTAAAGTGGCCGCCTTTGGAGAGAAGGACCGGCAGCGTTTGCTTAGTGATGCGGGCATTATCCGCAACCGGCTGAAGGTAGATGCTGCCATTCATAATGCTCAGCAAATACTCGGTTTGCAAAAAGCATTCGGCAGTTTCGGGAATTGGCTGCAACATCACCATCCACTTACAAAAGAGGAGTGGGTGAAGCTGTTTAAAAGGACCTTCAAATTTACCGGAGGTGAAATTGTGAATGAATTCCTGATGAGCGCCGGCTATTTAAAAGGTGCACATGTGGAAACTTGTCCGGTTTATCAGCAGGTACTGCAACTGCAACCGCCCTGGTCGCAATAAAGAACTGTTGAAGCAGCTTTCTGTGCTAACATAGGGCACTTAAACTTATCAGATAACACCCAGTTCCTTGCCCACCTTTGTAAAGGCAGCAATGGCTTTTTCCAGATGGGAGCGGTTGTGTGCAGCGGAAATCTGCACCCGTATACGCGCCTGACCTTTGGGTACAACAGGATAATAAAATCCAATTACATAAATACCCTCTTTCAGGAGCCCTTCTGCCATCTTCTGACTCAACACTGCATCGTACAGCATGATGGGAACGATAGGATGCTCGCCGGGTTTAATATCGAAGCCGGCAGCCGTGATTTGCTCGCGGAAGAATCGCGTGTTTTCTTCCAGCTTATCGCGCAGCTCAGTAGTTTTGCTGAGGAGGTCGAATACGGCAATAGAAGCGCCGACTATGGAAGGGGCGACAGTATTGCTGAACAGGTAAGGACGGGAACGCTGGCGCAACAGTTCGATAATTTCCTTACGGCCGGAAGTAAATCCTCCGGATGCACCACCCAGCGCCTTGCCAAGGGTGCCTGTAATGATATCGATACGGCCCATCACATTGCGGTACTCATGGGTACCCCTACCGGTCTTGCCGATGAATCCGGAAGCATGACACTCATCAATCATCACCAGGGCATCGTAGCGGTCAGCCAGGTCGCAGATAGCATCGAGCTGGGCAATAGTGCCATCCATGCTGAATACACCATCGGTAACAATGATCCTGCTGCGTGCACCTGCGGCTTCCTGCAGTTTGGCTTCCAGATCGGCCATGTCATTATTGGCATAACGGAAGCGCTGTGCCTTGCACAGGCGAACACCATCTATGATAGATGCATGGTTGAGGGAATCGGAGATGATAGCGTCTTCTTCGTTGAACAAAGGCTCGAATACACCACCGTTGGCATCAAAGGCTGCGGCATACAGAATGGTATCTTCCGTTCCGAGAAAGTCGGCAATTTTTTGCTCCAGTTCCTTGTGAATGTCTTGGGTGCCACAGATAAACCTGACAGAACTCATACCATATCCATGGGTGTCGATGGCGCGTTTGGCGGCGGCGATAACATCGGGGTGTGCACTCAAGCCCAGATAATTGTTCGCACAAAAATTAATCACCTTACTGCCGTCTGCTAATGTAATGTCGGCAGCCTGCGGAGAAGCGATGATGCGTTCATTCTTGAAAAGGCCCGCGGCTTTGATCTCTTCCAGTTCCTGCTGGAGACGTTGTTGTGTGGTTCCGTACATGCTACAAAAATACGAAATGCAGGCAAGCAAAGAACACTGCCGGAGCAGGTCGGAAGGAATATTTGTGATTACCTGCGGCGCAAGCTGTCGGTCAGTTCTTCCAGTTGCCGGGCAGCTGCTGTATCTTCTGCATGTTCGTAAACATGAATGGCTTTGCGGGTGTATTCGGGATGGTGCCGGAAGGTGCCAAAGCTGTGGTAGAGGGTATAGGGCGAAGAAAACAGCACACCTAAACCCAGCACCACGCCGATGCCGCAGCGCAAAAGTACCGGTTGCAGCTGCCATCTGTAGGCGGCGTAATCGGATTTATCGCGCATTTGCCGCAATGCCAGCAGGGAGAATACAATGGTGGCAACCATGGCCAGTACTGCAATGGTCAACAGTTCCTGGTTGTTGCGTATCAGATGGAGCCGCGACATGATACCGATTACAACTGTCGAAACACCCCACAATCCGATGATGTAAATCAAACGCATGCTTCGCACTATCCGATGGCGGTCGAGGAATACGAGAATGCCGGATGCGAGGTAATAGAAGGCCAGCGTTCCGAACAACATCAGACTCATGCGCTCTCCGTATTTCGGGTAGTCACTGCGGATGAACAGGACGATAACCGTACCGGCAACCAGGATGAGTTCCAGATACTTTTTAAAAAAAGATTGTATATATAATTTCACTCTTTATTTTTTGTGTCTATCGTAATAGTGACGGGTCCGCTATTGCAAAGGTCAATCTCCATCATGGCGCCAAAAACACCGGTGGCTATCGGTCGGCCCAGCAACACACGGGCTTGTTCCACAAATGCTTCATACAGTGGGATAGCGATATCGGGCGGTGCCGAACGGGTGAATCCCGGCCGGTTACCTTTCTTGGTGCTGGCGAATAACGTAAACTGGCTAACTACCATCAGCTCACCCTGGAGGTCTTCCAGGCTGCGGTTCATTTTACCTTCGTCATCAGTGAAAATGCGCAATTGAATGATTTTTCGCAATAACCAGTCAATGTCCTCCCGGTTATCGGCGGCTTCTATTCCCAGCAATACCAGCAAACCTTCACCTATTCGCGAATGTAAGGCTCCACCTATGTTTACCTGTGCATGTTGCACGCGTTGTATCACTGCCCGCATCGTTTACCAGGGTTTTTTTTCCAACAGCTCTTCATAGATACTGAGGTAGGAAAGATAGCGCTCTGTGGCGAAACGCCCCTCTTCCTGTGCTGTTTTTACTGCGCAGTTGGTTTCGTTGTAATGTACACAGTCGTGAAAGCGACAGCCGGCCATTTCTTTTCTGATTTCGGGAAAATAGTGTCCTGCTTCTTTTGCCTCTACGTGCACCATGCCGAATTCCTTGATGCCCGGTGTGTCGACAATAAAGCCGCCCATGCTGAGGGGTAACATACGGGCGAACGTGGTGGTATGCTGCCCTTTCTCGTGGGTGGCAGACAGCGCTCCTGTCCGCAGCTCTAATCCGGGTTGGATGGCATTGATGAGGGAGGACTTGCCCACACCGGAATGTCCGGTCAGTAAAGTAGTCTTATCGTGCAGCAGTTCTTTCAGGTGTTCGAGGTTTTCACCGCTAACCGCAGAGGTCGTGAAAGCGGGATAGCCGGCATGCGCGTAAATGTCCATGCGCTCCTCCAGGAGTTGCATTTCCTTGTCGGTGTACAAATCCGCTTTATTGAAAACTACCCGTGCCGGAATACCGTACACCTCTGCCATAAATAACACCCGGTCGATGAATCCGGGACTGGTGCGGGGTTTACTCAAGGTAGCAATCACCAGCACCTGATCGATGTTGGAGGCGATAATATGGGTGTGTTCTTTTTTCTGGGGAGCTTCCCGTACCAGGTAATTGTGGCGGGGGGCGATGGTATGAATGACGGAGGATCCCTCTTCATCGGCATCTACCTCCACGATGTCACCCACAGCTACCGGATTGGTAATCTTCTTTTCCTGCAGTCGGAATTTTCCCTTCAGGCGGCAACTGATGACTGTTTGGTTGTCAAGTAGTACCTCATACCAGCTGCCGGTGCTCTGTATCACCCTTCCTCGCATGGTACAAAGGTAAAAATCACAATGATGCGCTGGCGCGGGATGCAGAATGGATAGCAAAAGAAATTTCTCCTATCAGAGAGGGGTCCTTTTCAATGGCATTGCCCACAACGATGATTCCGGCACCGGCACCGGCGCTTTCATAGGCCTGTTCCGGAGTGCGGATACCGCCTCCTATTATTAAAGGAAGGGAACAGTTTTGGGCCACTGCGGCAATCATGGAAGCGGGAATTGCATTTTTCGCACCACTGCCGGCATCCATATAGATCAGGTGCATGCCCAGCAGCTCTCCTGCCATGGCGGTGCTCACGGCTATCTCTTTTTTATCGGCAGGAATGGGAAGCGTGTTACTGATATAGGAAACAGTGGTGGGCGCACCGCCGTCTATCAACATATAACCGGTGGCCATAGCTTCCAGACCACTGCGTTTGATATAAGGAGCGGCCAGCACCTGGTTGCCGATGAGCAACTCCGGATTCCGGCCCGATATCAGGGACAGGAATAAAAGGGCATCTGCTTCCGGACTTACCTGTTGAATGCTACCGGGGAAAATGACAACGGGAATATTGGTGCGTTCCTTCAGCTGGCGAATGCAGGCTTCCATATGCGTGCCGGTCACCAGGCTTCCACCAACGAAAAACAGGTCTACCCCGCTATCGGCGGCCATTCCGGCAAGCCGGTCTATACCCTCCGTAGTTATGTCGTCAGGGTCTACCAGCACAGCGAACAGCTTCTTGCCGATGGCGTATTGTTCTCTTATATAAGGATATACAGGCACGGTTGCGGTTGAACAGTTACAAAATTAGGGTATTTATTCCTGTGTTTCAACAAGTGGTTGTCCCGCGAACGGGAGTTGGTGTTAAGGATATCCAGCCAATTTCAGCGGTTAACATACTGTTATCAGAATGTAATCATTGCGTAAAATTAAAATATATACACCCTGAATGCCGACTATACCAAACACTACGTCTGTTATTCACAGGGGTGTGAAGAAATCATACTTGAAAGTCGACAGTATTCCTTCGTACTTTCGGAACACCACCCGAGGAATCCAAGGGTGGTTTCGCGTCTTTAAGATATCAATCTGAACCATTTTTACCAACTGTAAAGCAAGAATTGAACTATGGCAGCACACAAAGCAACAGGCAACGGCCTGAAGTTTGAAAGAAACTTCACCCGCGAAGGGGTAAGTCCTTTCGACATGTTTGACTACGATCTCCGCACCAGCGTAATTCGCAATACCACCGGAGATGTGGTATTTGAAATGAATAATGTGGAGGTGCCGAAGACATGGAGTCAGGTGGCTACCGATATTCTGGCACAGAAGTATTTTCGCAAGGCAGGTGTTCCTCAGCCAGATGGCAGCACCGGCTCCGAAAATTCTATCAAGCAGGTGGCTCACCGCCTGGCTGATTGCTGGAAGCAGTGGGGAGAGCGCCATAACTACTTTGCCTCTGCTACCGATGCAACAGTGTTCTATGAAGAACTGGTATTCATGATAATCGGTCAGTATGCTGCACCGAACTCTCCGCAATGGTTCAACACAGGGCTGCACTCCAGCTACGGTATTTCGGGTAAGCCACAGGGGCATTACTACGTTGACCCTAAAACAGAGAAACTTAAAAAGTCTACTTCCGCTTATGAGCGTCCGCAACCACATGCCTGTTTCATCCTCAGCGTTGATGATGACCTGGTGAACGAAGGTGGTATCATGGACCTCTGGACAAGGGAAGCCAGGATATTCAAATACGGCTCCGGTGTGGGCACCAACTTCTCCCGCATTCGGGGAGAGGGAGAAAAGCTTTCCGGTGGCGGGACCTCTTCAGGTCTGATGTCATTCCTCAAAATTGGTGATGCTGCTGCCGGCGCCATCAAGAGTGGAGGAACTACCCGTCGCGCTGCTAAAATGGTTTGTCTCGATCTCGACCACCCTGAGATCATCAAATTCATAGAGTGGAAAGTAAAAGAAGAAGATAAGGTAGCTGCCCTCATTGCCGCAGGTTATTCCAGCGACTACGAAGGAGAAGCTTACCGCACTGTTGCCGGACAGAACTCCAATAATTCCATCCGCATACCGAATGCGTTCTTCCAGGCCGTGAAAGACGATGCCAACTGGGAACTGAAGGCACGCAGCACAGGAGAAACGATGGCCTCCGTTCCTGCAAGGGAACTGTGGAACAAGATCGCACATGCTGCATGGCGTTGTGCTGACCCCGGTGTACAATACGATACTACCATTAACGAATGGCATACTTGTCCGCAGGATGGCCGCATCAATGCATCCAATCCGTGCAGCGAGTACATGTTCCTGGATAACACAGCTTGTAACCTTGCTTCACTCAACCTGCGCAAGTTCTACGACGACGAAAAACTGGTATTCAATGTGGAGGCATTCGAACATGCCTGCCGCGTATGGACTACCGTTCTGGAAATATCTGTGCTGATGGCACAATTCCCCAGCGAAGAAGTGGCTAAGCTTTCTTACGACTTCAGAACACTCGGTCTCGGTTTCGCTAACCTGGGTTCATTGCTGATGATTTCCGGTATTGCTTACGACAGCGACAAGGCAAGAGCCATCGCCGGTTCTATCTCGGCCATCATGACGGGTGTGGCTTACCGCACCTCTGCTGAAATGGCTGCTGCCATCGGTCCGTTTGCCGGCTTTGAGCGCAACCGCGAAGATATGCTACGGGTAATGCGCAACCACCGCTATGCAGCTTACAATGCTGCCGGCAACTACGAAGGGCTGGAAATTCAACCTATGGGTATCGACCAGAAACTGTGTCCGGAATACCTGCTGCGCGCTGCCTGCAACGCCTGGGACGACGCTGTTCGCCTGGGAGAAGAACACGGCTACCGCAATGCACAGGCTACAGTTATCGCACCAACAGGTACCATCGGACTGGTCATGGATTGTGATACTACCGGTGTAGAACCCGATTTCGCACTCGTGAAATTCAAGAAACTTTCCGGTGGAGGTTACTTTAAAATCATCAACCAGTCTATACCACTGGCACTGAAAAACCTCGGATACAAAGACGATTCCATCAAAGCTATCGTCGATTATGCGAAAGGTACAGGTACACTGAAAAATGCACCGCACATCAACTTTGAGTCGCTTGCCGCCAAAGGTTTCAGCGACAGTGAAATACTGCACCTCGACAAAGTAGTGCAATCAGCATTCGAAATCAGCTTTGCCTTCAATGTGTTTACCGTAGGTGAGCCTACCCTGCAACGCCTGGGTATCAACAGCGAACAATACCTGGATCCTTCCTTCAACCTGCTGAAAGCACTCGGCTTTACCAACGAGCAGATTGAAGAGGCCAACGATGTGATTTGCGGAACCATGACTATAGAAGGAGCACCACACCTGAAAGAAGCACATTACGAAGTATTCGACTGTGCCAATAAATGCGGTAAAACCGGTCAGCGTTACATCCACCCGACAGGACATATCAGAATGATGGGTGCCGTGCAACCGTTTATTTCCGGTGCCATCTCCAAAACCATCAACCTGCCTAACGAGGCTACCGAAGCGGAGATTCAGGAGTGTTATCAGTTATCATGGGAATTGGGACTGAAAGCCAACGCCCTGTACCGCGACGGAAGCAAGCTGTCTCAGCCGCTCTCTACACGCAGTGATAAGAAAGAAGATAAAGAGGAAGTTGCCCACCAATGGACAGAAGACGAAGTGCTGGAAGCTGCGCGCTCCATCATCATGAGCTCTAAAGACACCATCTTTAAAAGAAGGCTGTCCAGAGTGGTGGAAAGGAAAAAACTTCCTGCCAAGCGTTCGGGCTTTACCCAGAAATCTAAAATCGGAGGACAGACCATATTTGTCCGCACCGGCGAATACGATGACGGCACCTTAGGTGAAATCTTCATCGACCTGCACAAAGAAGGTGCTTCCTTCCGCTCTCTGGTGAACTGTTTCGCTATCGCTATATCCATCGGCCTGCAGTACGGTGTGCCACTGGAAGAGTTTGTAGACAAATTTACCTTCACCCGTTTTGAACCAAGCGGACCGGTAGATCACAGCAATATCAAGTTCAGTACTTCCATAGTTGACTATGTGTTCCGCCTTATGGCCTTCGAATACCTCGATCGCAACGACCTGGTACACGTAGCACCTGAACAAATTGTGCAGCAGGAAAAATCCACACAGGATTTATCGTCTGAAGCCAGAGGAGAATACCCTGTCAACAGTCGCCCTGCAGCCAAGAAGCAGGCTGAAACAGAGCCGGTAGCTGCTGCTAAACCCAGCGCGAGTACCCTGAAAGTGACACGCGACGCACAGTCAGCAGCCAACTCCACGATGATGGGCGATGCTCCGCTGTGTCCGAGTTGCGGTCATACCACCATCCGCAACGGTACTTGTTACAAGTGCCTCAACTGTGGTGAGAGTCTGGGTTGCAGCTAATTGTTGCAGCATCCTATAAAAAACACCGGCCGGCAGTCAACAAACTGCCGGTCTTTTTTATTGTGGTTGATGTAAATTTGAACAATGCATTCAAAGACCTACCTATTCCTGCTGTTGTTTATTTTTTTCGCTGCATGCAGTCCTCCCGACTACGGCACCAGACTGGCTTTCGGCAAGGCAGAGCTTTACTATACCGAACACATCACCGAATCGGAGGCCATCCGGTTGCAGCAATACCTGCAGGGTTCAGGTACCGTTGATCAGCAACCCCTCTCGGTGCAGATAGATAAGCAGGAAGGCACCTATCAATTTAAAATGGTCATGGTGGAAGGGGCGGAAGCAGATGAAGAGAACATACAGGCGGCCCGGGTAACCACCGGAGAACTATCAGAATTTGTATTCCACGGTGCACCGGTCGATTTCCACTTTTGTGATGAGCGGTTGCGGACCAGAATGATTATTCCATACGCCGGCTCATTGCCAAAAGATGACATAGTTACCGAGTAGCAGAATAGAAATTACAATTACCTTCGTTGCACGAAATCCAACCAAATGAACAAATTGAAGCACCTGTTACTAGTATCCCTGATAATCCCCTTCATGATGTCCTGTTCTTCCAAGAGATCTCCGGAAGCTACCGTGGAAGCATTTGTAGAAGCGGTCAACAGCCGGAACTGGGATGAGGCAAAGGCATTATCCTCTGAAGAAAGCGCAGCCACTATCAATATCCTATCGGGCTTTGGCAGTGAAGGAGATGGAGAAGTGATTTCCATTGATATCAATGAAGAGGCTACCAAAATAACCGGCGACACTGCTGCCGTTTCCGGTAAAGACCAGAACAATATGGAAATGGTCTATGAGCTGATCATGGAAGACGGACAATGGAAAGTGCATGTTTCCATGGATAAAATGTTCGGTGGCTCTATGGAGAAATAACCGGGAGCACCCATCTACCCATGAAAAATATTAAATATATTTTATTTTGTTTACCAGTGTTCTTTTTCAGCTGGTCCTGCACCACTGATGCACCTGTGCTGGATACGGAACAATTCGTTCCTCCATCCGTGCAGGAAATGGTGATGTATGAGGTGAATCTCCGTGTGTTCAGTGATACCTACGACTTTGACGGTGTAACTGCAGGTCTGGATCATATGGCCAGTCTGGGTGTCAATACCATTTGGCTGATGCCGGTTTTCCCGGTCGGGCAACTCAACAGTGTGGGTCAATTGGGGTCGCCCTATGCAGTTGCCGACTATCAGGCGGTCAATCCGGAATTTGGCGATATGCAGGATTTTCAGGAGCTGGTAGATGCAGCACACGAGCGCGGCATAGCGGTCATACTTGATTGGGTCGCCAACCATACCGCATGGGATAACCCATGGATATCCAACACCTCGTGGTATACGCAGGATGCTGCAGGAAATATCGTCTCACCTCCGGGAACGGGTTGGAATGACGTAGCAGACTTGAACTTCGACAATGCAGCTATGCGCCGGGCCATGATCGATGCCCTGTCATTCTGGGTTACGAATACCGGAATTGACGGATTTCGCTGCGACGCCGCCGATTACGTTCCCTTTGATTTCTGGCAGCAAGCTATTGATTCCCTGCACAGGCGTCATGGCGAAGGGCTGATACTGTTGGCCGAGGGTGCGCGGGCCGACCATTTTGCGGCCGGGTTTCAAATGAATTACGGATGGAGTTTTTACGGAAGTCTGCAACAGGTATTCAATCAGAATGCTGCTGTTGCCACCCTTTGGAGCACCCACAATGCAGAGTATAGTCCCATGCCTCCGGGCACCCGAAGGTTGCGTTTTACCACCAACCACGATGAATCGGCCTGGGATGCACCACCGCCCGTCCTTTTCGGTGGCCAGGATGCTGCACTATCTGCCTTTGTATTCAGTACTTTTTTAGGAGGAGTGCCGCTCATTTACAATGGACAGGAAGTAGGTAAGACCACCACAACCCCTTTCTTTAGCCGGGGAACCATCAACTGGTTTGATAATCCGGATGTGTTGGCAACCTACCGCAAGCTGATGCAGATATACACTTCGGAGCCGGCAGCGCGTGCTGCGGAAATTCGCTGGGTCGATACCGGTTTTCATATTGCCACTTTTGTGAAGGAAGCGGACAACGTGCAAATCATGTACATTGTTAATCCGCGAAATGCAACAGTGGGCGCGACACCATTACCGGAAGATCTGGAAGGGCAGTGGGTAGATATGATGACAGGCGCATCCATGACCATAGCTGGCAGCCTTGCACCGGCGCCCCACTCTTTTTATATCCTGAAAAGGACACTATAAAAGCCGGTATCCTGAACTAAAAAGAGCTTACCTATATTTACAGTCATATTTACCGGTGCACCGCCACGACTCAAATACCGCTATCTTAATATTTGCCCGTAATCCGGAAGACGAGGTTAGAAGCAAACAATGGAAAGAGCGGTTCAACTACAAACTGGCCAGTGGCTTATGGCAGCATGCGAGAAAAGTGGCAGCGCAGTCGGGGTTGCCGGTTATACTGCATACAACTGCGCATCAGGAAGGACCTACCTTCGGCTTACGACTGCAGCGCGCCTTACAATTGGCTTTCGATCAGGGGTATGAAAATGTAATTGCCATTGGGAGCGATTGTCCCCAGCTGAAAAGCCATCATCTGCGCAAGGCGGCAGCAATGCTGGAATACCACGATGTAGTGGGCGGTCCTGATTACAGAGGTGGTGTGTACCTCCTGGGTTTGAGCCGTGCTGCTTTTACCCAAACCGATATTGCGGCACTTCCCTGGCAATCGGCCGGATTATTTGCCGCCATTGAAAATTCTACACCGGACAGGAGAGCAACGCTGCCGAGACTGCACGATATCAATTCGCTTGCCGACACTTTTAAGCTGCTGCGCCTGCCGATAAGGTCGCATCAACTGCAATGGTTGCAGCAGGTTTTATCACTTATGTTGTTACCGGGTTTGTGGCAACCACAACCTGTAGCCCTGCTGTCCGGCTTTCATCCCGGCAGTCCCGAACATCGCGGTCCCCCGCACATCTAAAGCATTCCTTCGAATTTTTTGAAACCCTATTTTCTTAAAGCAAAATGCTTCTTATGCGTCATTTTATATTAACTACAATAAGTATATTATTTATTTCTTTATTATCTGCCCAGGTCGATCTGGTGGTGAGTGTTACGGATCTGGCATCGGCGGAACCCCTGGAGGGAATTACCGTAAACATTGAAAATATCCAGATAGGTTTCACCGATCAGGGGCTTACGGACGATCAGGGTAAAGTGCGTTTCAAGGGATTGCCCACCAACGGTTTGTACAATGTGCAAACGGTCGGCAATGCAGCTTACTATCCGGCTTCCGCCAGCAATATTGAACTGAAAAACAATGAAAAGGCGAGTGTGCAATTGACGATGGCCCGTATTTCGGAAACTACGCTCGAAGAGGTCGCCATTTCTGCCAAAAGCACCACCCGCATCAACACCATCAATGCGGAAGTGGCTTCAGAATTAAACCTGAAAGAAATTCAGCAGATTCCGGTGGAAGGCAGGGACATCACCCGCGTACTTTTCCGACTGCCGAATGTAGTGCAGGCAACAGGTTTTTATCCCGAGGCCCCTAGCGTGAGTATCATGGGCGCCAACTCTTTGTACACCAACTATACCATCGATGGCTTCGATAACAACGAACGTTTCCTGGGGGGACAAAAGTTTGCCATTCCGGTGGGCTTCGCCCGCAACGTTACGGTGTTGACCAATAATTACAGCACGGAGTATGGGCTCACAGGAAATGGTGTCATCGACATTACTACCCGCAGCGGTTCTAATGATTTCAGCGCAGAGGCCTTCTATGTTACCCGGCCGGGAGCAGCTATCGATACGCTCTTTACAGGAGCTTCACCCTATACCCAGCGCGACCTTTCCGGTAACCAGGTAAACAATACTTTCATGCGCCAGCAGTTTGGAATTGGTTTCGGCGGCGCCATTACAAAAGATAAAACATTTTACTATGTGAATGTGGAGCAGACCTTCGATTTTAAAGAAAACCTGCTGGATGTAGATCGGCTGAACCTGCTGGCATCGGTACCGGGTCAAAACACATTCACTTATGTCAGCGGTAAAATTGACCACCGATGGAGCAACCGCTTTTGCTCTTCCCTACGTGCCAACCTCGGTCTGACTGGTATTGAAAGACAAGGAGGCGGACTGGAAGGCGGAGTAGCATTTCCATCGGCTGCCAATACCCAGCAACGCAATGCCTTTATCATTGCCAGTAAAAACAGCTATGTGGGTGCGGCTTTCTCCAGTGAAACAAATGTGCAATACAGCCGCTTCCGCTGGAACTATGCCGATCCCGTTAACGGTGCCGGCCCCAGTGTAACAGTGTTCGACAGCATAACACCCGGTCCGATTGCGATACTCGGACATCCAGGCTACTATTTCGATGATCTGGAGAATACAATTCAACTGCAACAAAAGCTGAATTTTTACAGGGGTAACCACACCATTAAGACCGGGGTAGAATTCATCAGTTCCGACTTTCAGCTGGCAGCAGGTGGCAATCCCGATGGGAATTACTCCGTACTCTTAAGCAGTGCACAGTTCAACGACATTGCCCAGTTCGGCACTGCGCTGGATGTGAACGATATACCGGCAGATGCCCTGGTGACAGGCTATTCAGTGGAACTGCGTCCGGCTACATTCGGCACCCGCCAGAATATCATCAGCATATATGCCGAGGATCAGTATTCCGTCAACAACCGGCTCAATCTCACTTTCGGTCTGCGCTACGACTACGACGATTTATCAAAAGGTGGCAGTGAACAGGGTGACCTCAACAACCTGGCGCCAAGGGCCAGCTTCAACTACAAGCTCAACAACAGAAGCGTTCTCCGCGGGGGTTACGCGATGGTATACGACAAGATACTGTATGCGGTTTACAGCGATGCACTCCAACAGAATACCAACAGTGCTGACTACCGCAGACAACTGCAGGCACTCATCGATCAGGGAGCTTTGCCTGAAAATACCAATCTGGATCTCATTACTTTCGAAGGAACGCTCTCTGCATTTGCAGCAGGTGTGCCTTATCTCAACGGTCCTTCTGCTGCGGAACTGCAAGCACAGCGCGATCAGGTATTCAGTGCGGAAAGACGCATCCTCAATCCCAATGGATTTCAGAATCCGCAAACCCATCAGTTTTCGCTGGGCTACCAGGTTCAACTTTCAGAAGATAAGTTATTTTATATAGATGGTTTTTATAATAAGACCAACTTCCTGTACCGCCTGCGCGATGTGAATGCACCTGCACCGTTTTATCCCGGCCCGGCCTTCACTGCCAGCGATGTAAGGGACCCTGCTGCAGCAGACCTCACCAGACCCGTAGCCATCTACGAAGGTTCTTATGCCATTATTGACGGAGATACGGTATACGGCGTAGCACGCAATGTGGTGATGACAGAAACTGCCGGTGAGAGCAGGTTCTTCGGTATCAGCCTGAACCTTCAGAAAGACCGCAGCGATGATAACTATTCCTGGAGGTTTATCTATACCCTGAGCAGGAATGAAAACAATACGGAGGATATCAACTTCCGCGCAATGGATGCCAACAGATTTGAAGATGAATGGGGGCCCAGTATCAACGACCGTACCCACGTATTCAACACCATCTTCAACTTGTTTCCCTGGGAAGGATGGCAATTTACCTTTGCCGGATTGGTGCAAAGTGGTATGCCGATCAATCGCATTCCCGATGCTGCATTGTACGGCACCATCGACCTGAACGGTGACTTATCTACCAATGCATTCACGGGTCAGTACACCGGTATCACCGATCGTTCTCCGGGTGAAACGCGCAACAGCGATCGCCTGCCCTGGAACAACACCATCGATCTGGCAGCGCAATATACCTTCAACATGAAAGGCGGCGGGCACTTTGAAATCAGGGCAGATGTATTCAACCTGTTGAATGCCGAGAACCTGAGTGGCTATTTTAACAACGCTACCCAAAGTAACCAGATTCAGGTGGGTCCTGCCAGCTCGGGTGTGCTGGTGCGCAGAAATGCCGCTCCGCCCCGTCAGTTTCAGTTTGGTGCGCGTTACTATTTCTGATGATATTAGCAGTAGCAGCTCCGGTTGCTACTGCACTTTATATGAATATGAAAAAATATATTTTAATCTTTGGACTATTCTTGTTGGTAGCTGCTTGCCGCCAACAGGATGCTGCCCCGGTCCCCTCAACCTGGGAAGAGATGGTGGCAGCGGGTAGCAATACCACGGTGCACCTGATGATGTGGCAGGGCGATCCTTTCATCAATAGTTACATCCAGCAATTTGTAAAGCCAAGGGTAAAGGAATTATACAATATTGATCTGCAGGTGGCCGGCGGTCAGGGCAATCAGATTGTATCGCTGTTGATGACCGAAAAGGAAGCAGGTAAGCGCAGCTCTGCCATCGACATGATGTGGATTAACGGCGAGACCTTTTATCAGCTACGACAGATAGACGGCTTGTATGGGCCTTTCACCGACCGCTTGCCGAATGCAGCACTGGTAGACTGGAACAATCCCTTCATAGGTATTGATTTTCAGCAACCCATTGAAGGGTATGAATGCCCCTGGGGGAATGTGCAAATGGCGATTATTTACGATTCCCTGTTGACGCCACAGCCTCCCTTGACCATGGAAGCCCTGCAGCAATATGTGCAGGAAAATCCCGGTACTTTTACCATCCCCAACGATTTCACCGGCATGACTTTGCTCAAAGCCTGGCTCATAGCGCTGGCCGGTGGTGGCGATGCGCTCGATGGTCCTTTCTCGGAGGAGCGATACAGGAAAGCATCGGCATTGCTTTGGGAGTATGTGCGCAGTCTGCAGCCCTATATGTGGAAAGGCGGGAAGACGTTTCCCGATGGTCCTGCCACCATGCACAAACTGCTCGCAAATGGTGAAATTCATTTCAGCATGAGCAATAACGACGGAGAAGTAGACAACAAAGTTTTGCAACAGCTGCTACCGCCGACAGCCCGGGCATTCGTGTTCAGCTCCGGTACCATTCAGAACGCGCATTATATGGGCATTGCTCAGGGTGCTCCGAATAAAGCAGGAGCTATGCTGGTCATCAATTTTCTGTTGAGTCCGGAAGCACAATACCACAAGCTGCAACCTGCCGTGTGGGGAGATGGAACGGTGTTAGACAGGAACAGATTGCCCGAAGAGTGGCAGGAGAAATTTAATAACGTTCCCGGCAGAACCTATGCACCACAACGTTCTGCTATCGATAGCCTGGCGCTCATGGAGCTGGCACCGGAATACATGATTCGCTTATTTGACGACTTCAGAAAAGAGATTATTGAAAAGTAAATTGTCCATAGCGCTGTTCCTATGCATCATTGTAGTTCCTATAATGATCAGTGCGGCCTATTCCCTGCTTTACAGTCTGGGATTGACAGGTCTCCTATCACAGGGATGGACACTGACCTATTGGCAGCAGGTAGTGACCGACGGCAATATATGGATATCTCTCCTGTACAGCCTTGCCATTGCTTTGTCGGCCATGGGTATCAGCTTAACTGCAGCGCTGTACCTGAGTCTGCGCCATAAGGCTGCTTTGCAGCAGAAGACAACTGCCTACCTTTTATTTTTACCGCTGGGCATTCCTGCTGTAGTGGCAGCTTTCTTTACCTATCAGATGCTGGCACCATCGGGACTTCTCAGCAGGGTAAGTTATGCCTGGGGACTTTCCGAAAGCGCTGCGCAATTTCCTTCTCTGGTGAATGATTCCTTGGCCATTGGGATTGTTATTACACATATCATTTTGGCCATTCCGTATTTTACAGTCTTGTTCAACAACATTTACCTGTCGGAAAACGTCGCAGACCTGGAGCAGGTGAGCAACAACCTCGGCAGCACAAGAAGGCAGACACTGCGTGTAATTGTAATTCCGCTTCTGCTGAAGCGGGCCATGGCATCGATTGTCATGTTCCTGATTTTCGTCATGGGGTCCTATGAGATACCGCTGCTGCTGGGTGTTTCTGATCCACGTATGTTGTCGCCGCTGATTGCCGATAAAATGTTTCGTTTCGACCTCACCGATAAACCGGAGGCGCATGCTATGCTGCTCATTTACCTGCTATCAGTGATTGCTATCAACCTCTTTGTCTTAAAACGTACCCGCCTGTATGCCTCGTAAGAACTTCCATATAGTGTTGGTGGCATCTGTTGTAATAGCAGTGTTTCCCTTTGTATGGCTTCCGCTTATGAGCTTTTTTTCAGATTGGAATTATCCGAATATATTACCCGGTGTGCTGGATGTACAGCAATGGAAATTGTTTTTCAGCGGACAACAGGATGTACGCCACAGCTTTTTGCTGAGTCTGGCCATTGCTACTACTACCGCCACCCTCAGTACGGCAGTCGGTTTTGGATTGGCAAGGACGGTGAGTTTTGGCAGCCGCAGAAAACAGGGCATCTTCTGGAGCTTACTGCCGGTTACCATATCGCCGGTTTTATTCGCCACCATCTTGGCCTTCTATTTTAATGTAGCAGGTATATCCGGAACTGTAGGTGGTGTAATGATTGCCCAGCTGCTCATTGCCATACCTTTCAGTATCATATATTTCACCGCATTCTGGACGCCCCGGGTTATGCATATGGAACAACTGGCTGCGACACTTGGCAGTACTCCATATCAAACTTTCACACAGGTGGTGCTGCCTTACGCGAGACCATTTCTGCTGGTGTGCTTTTTTCAGACCTTCATCATTTCCTGGTTCGAATATGGTCTCACCAGTGTAATCGGTGCCGGGCAGGTCCAGACATTGACATTAAAGGTATATCTATATGTTCAGGAGGCAAGCCCTTCGCTGGCGGCGCTGGCAGCCACCCTTTTGATTCTCCCACCGGCCTTATTGCTGTGGTTCAACAGGCAGTATGTGTTTAAACCCTTAGGCGTATGATGGAGGTAAGGAATCTGGCGAAATCGTATGGCCAGCAGCCCATACTCCGCAATATCAATCTGATTGTGGAACAAGGGAAAACCCTGGCAGTGCTGGGAAGAAGTGGTTGCGGAAAAACAACACTGTTGCGCATTGTAGCCGGACTGATTTCACCGGATAATGGAAAAGTCCTGCTCGATGGAAAAGACATGGAAGGTGTGCCCACGCATTTGCGGAATGCTGTTTACATGAACCAGGAACCGCTCCTGTTTCCGCATTTGACGGTGCGCCAGAATATTGCTTTTGGCCTGAAAATACGGAGTATTTCTGTTCAACAGATTCAAAAGGAAGTAAGCACCATGTTGGAACAACTTGGGCTGCAGGACCATGCAGATAAATGGCCCGATCAACTTTCAGGCGGCCAAAGGCAAAGAGTCAGTTTTGGAAGGGCCATCATTACCCAACCATCAGTGTTGTTGCTCGATGAACCTTTTGGCAATCTGGACACTGACACCCGTCAGCAAATGCAGGAGCTGTTCCTCCAACTTACCCGAACTTACCAAACCACCTCCTTGTTAGTAACACATGACCTCAAAGAGGCTATACTGGTGGGTAATGAAACAGCTTACATGGAAGAAGGAGAGTTGTATTTTTATGATTCCCCCGCTGCCTTTCTTGCTGATCCCCGAACAGGCGGTGCCAGTGAGCTGGCCTTTTGGAAACAGTACATGAATAATAATATATGAGTAATTACGAACATATCGCTTCCGTATACTGGGTGTTTACACAGTTGTGTAACGATGAATGCGACCATTGTTATAACCTCAGCGGACCCCGGGGTAAGCGAATGAGCAACGAAGAATGTCTCGCTATTATCGATAACCTGCCCCAACAGGTGGACCGACTGATTCTGAGTGGTGGAGAGCCACTGGCGGAGCGCAAGCAGTTATGGCTGGTGCTGGATGCCTTGCAGGAAAAGTACAAGGGTAGTGCGCAGATCATGTTGCAGACCAATGGCGATTTGATGACGGAAGAAATACTCGATACCATTCTGGAAAAAGGAGTGACGCGTATTGATATTGCCAGTATTGACCGTTACCATAAGCACGCCGGCAAACGCATGGACCAGTTGCGCGCTATGTTTACCAGTAGGGGTATGACCGACGATAACACCAAACCGCTGGTAGAAAAAGAAACTTACCTGCATAAAGAGTCTGCCAGTTTTGGCTTCTGGGGAGCTAACGAGGAAATGTGGCTGGGGGGTAACTGGGCACGCGGCAGGGCTATGGAAAAGGATATCTGGATGCGCAACCCGCAACATAATTTTTGTTCTATTCTGAGTGGTGCCATCGGTTTCCTTGGTGGAGTGGAGGAGGTGCCCCAGGAAATTAGCATTCAATTGTGGAAGATCAATCCTTGTTGTCCGGGAACCTTGTACCCGCTGGGCGATGCACGCAAAGAGCGGGTATCGGAGGTGTTGGAAAGGGTTGCTGATAATCCGGTTTTTCAACGCCTGAATGAAGGGGATCCCTGGAAGATGGGAGAATCGATGGGGGTAACAGAAGCTTATGCGAAGGAGCGTACTGAGGTATTGAAAAATGTTTGTCTGTGGTGCGATGAATTCTTCGAAAACCACCTCAATCCTACGGATTTCATTCCTTTAAATGTGATACAGCATGCATGAACCATTAAAGGCTGCAGTTATTCACAATGGAATAGAGGGATTGGATGGTCTCTATCCCGATTCAGCTTTTATGGTATATAACCGGATCAGCGTGGCGTACCCTGTGCAGCTCGATATATCGCAATACGATGTATTGATTGTTCCCAACGGCAGTGACCACGTTTTTATGGAATGCATCAAGGATACAGTGGAGGCATTTCTCGCTGCCGGCGGCGTACTCTGTTGTTTCGATGGTTGGTTTACGCCATGGGTGCCCGGTAACAGATGGGTGATGGACAATAGCCGACGCACCATAGATGTTCGTTACAAAGTAGTAAGCGATCCTTATGGTTTTATGAAGGGTATTGATATCGATGGTCTGAACTTTTCCAATGGCATAAGTGGATGGTGGGCCTGCGGTTACATTCAGCCGGCAGCCGAAGCTATCGTTGTGCTGGAAGACACATGGCACAGACCGCTGCTCATTGTGGATGAACACTCTACCAATGGAACTATGATTCTCAGTGCAAGTGCACCCTTGTCCGACAGCACCTATGCTACTACGGATGATGATGCATCCATGCAGGCAGTAGCCGGCATCTACCGCAACATAGTGGAATTTATGCATGCTAAAAAATACGCATATGAAAAATCCTGAAATAGCCTTGGTATTCAATGGTGTGTGGTCGCATTACAGTTTCGCCATGTCGCCGAAATACAGCTCCTTTTATCAGTTGGTATATGTACACGATCTGCCGGCGACAGATCTTTCTGCATTTAAATCGGTGGTCATTCCTTTCCAAAGCAATCATGCTGTATTAGGCAGTTGCCGCAAGCAATTGTATGATTTTCTTGCCGGAGGTGGAAAGCTCTTCGTGGAAGGCGACAGCAGTGCTACCTGGCTCGATGCTGTATGGGAAGACCGCCCTGTCAACAACTACTGGTGGGTCACCCATCCGGATCAGCCACCTGTTACAGCAACCGATTTTACCCATCCGGTTTATCAGGGTTTAATGCCCCGGCATGCCTGCTGGCACACCCATGGTGCCTACACCCGGGTTCCTGATCATGCGCGGATTTTGCAACGCAACAGCGCCGGTGAAATCATTACCTGGGAGACCGATGCCTACGGAGGCACCTTGCTGGCCACCACGCTCGATCCAATAGTGGAACACGGCGTGCAGCAAATAACCCATCTTGACCATTATGTGGACCGGTTAACAGCATGGCTGTGTGGTGCGCAGCCGGAAGGTGCTTTTGCCATTGACGAAGCTGATTACGGACGCAGCTGGAATTAAAAAAGGTAACCTAATAGGCTACCTTTTACCAATTGTAAAGAAAACAAGCTTTTATTGAACCGAAATCTGCTTGGTTACGATGTAGTCACCATTCACGATGTTGATGAAATAGTTGCCCTTGGAGGCCGCATCGAGTTGAATGACTTTATCGTACTTACCTGAAAAATTGCGCAGCACTTCTTCATACACAAGAGCGCCGTTGATGTCGCGGATATTGATGATGACATCTCCAGCATCTTCCACATCGAACTGCAGGTTGAAAGCACCATTGGTCGGGTTGGGAAAGAAGGATACATCTTCCGCTTTGAAAGGAATACTGTTGTTATCCAGGCGGGCATTCTCCTCATCGAGCAGTTCTATCTCCACCGTGATTTGCTTCTCCTCACCTTCGTTCATTTCGTAAGAATAACCATGGCATCTGTCATTCGGGTGAATGAAAAACATATTGGCGGGCATGTTGTCATCCATACGGAAAAGGAATTCAGACTTGCGGGTTTGCAATGTCGCTTCTGCAACACCGGGTGCGCCTTTCCGCATGTATTCAATCTTAATATTATCACCGCCTTTCTTGCTCAGTACATAATCGGCGACAGCTTCATGCGATGTCATCCTGGTTCCGTCTATGCCTGTAATGATATCTCCCTTTTGCAGGCCTGCTGCTGATGCGGCGCTGTTTTCTGCTACACCGGTTATCAGCACACCATTATCAGCACCTTCGAGATATACACCCAGGAAGGCTTTTTCTTCCCTCATATTTTCTTCGTTGAAGTAGGCTTCCATCTGCTCGCCCCAGTTCTCCCAACGTTCCTGAAAGGCTTCTCCCCATTCTTCCCAGCGCTCACCGTAATCTTCCCACTCCTGCGATTCAAAATAATTTTCATTTTGCTTGAGTGCTGCCGTGGTGTTGATAGTTGCTCCATTGCGCAGGTAATTCAGCTCTACCGTTTCTCCGGGTTGAAAGGCACCTAGTATCTCAATCAGGTTGTTCGATGACTCTACGGTCATGTCGTTCACCTTCAGCAGGATATCGCCTTCCTGCAGACCTGCTGCAGCGGCGGCACTGTTCGGCACTACTTCCTTGACAACTACCCCTTTGCGGTCTTTTGTGTTGCCGGTAATGATTCCCAGGAAGGCTTTGTTGCCGTTGAAGAACATAATATTGGCAGTTGGTGGAACCGCCGGCACTTCCGGGATCCTGATCTGCTCCACCTTGGTGCTGAATTTATCGAGAAAGGCGTTGTTTTCCAGCTCCTGCAACCATACCATATCTCCCGGTTGGGAACCTTGCTGAATGCGGATATCCATGTGCTTGATGCCTTCGGCAGCATCATCCAGACCTTTTTCCTGCAGAAAGGCATCCATGTCGAAGGCATCGTAATCCTGAACAACGGTGTCGATGGTCGTCTTCTCACCATTGACGTTCGCCTTGATTTTAATGCGAACCGGCTGACCGGCATCCTGCGCCACAGCAGAGCTCATAACAGCGCTGCCCAGCAGACATCCTGCCAAAAGCCATATGTTTGATTTGTAGAGCATAAAGTGATACTTTTAGTGTGCATGCAAACACACGAGCCTGGGGGCCCATTTTCATTTGCTTTACAAATTTAGCTGCACGACCGTTGCGCGCTAGTTAAGACTCCTCTAAATTGTGTTAAGACATCGTTAAACAGGCTTCCCGATATTTTAACATATGGTACATTTGACCAAATGAAATTATCCAGAATACGCCTCATCATTATCCTGATGAGCACAGCCCTGCTGGGAATCGTGCTGGTGCAGGTGTACTGGATAAGGAGTGCCGTAGAACAAAAGGAGCAGGTTTTTCAGTTCCAGGTGGCCGATGCGCTGGCAAGGACAACCGAAAAGCTGGAAACCCACTGGATTGCCACCATGCTGGATGAGCAGACAGATTTGTTTATTGGTGACTCCCTGTTCATAGTCGCACAAACCGCCGAAATGTCTGCCGAAATGTTGTCCGATACAGCTCTGGCCAGTGCCTTTCGGGTGAGCGACAAAGCACGGGAACTGGAGCCATCGGGCAGTTATCTTTCCGATATGAACAGCCCCGGCGGTATGCCAGGACGACCGACCATGATCCTCGAGCCGCTGGAAATGGGCAGGAACATGACGGTAGACCCCGCAGGAAAATCGGATGAATTGATTCCGGCTATTCTTAAGGAGATAGACAAGCAATTCAGGGTGAATGCCAACCAGCTGGATGCGGTGATGCGCAAGATGATGGTGGAAATGATGACCCGCGGCATGGAGCCGGAGAAGAAAGTAGATACTACCTATCTCACCCAAACACTGGGACTGGAACTGCGCAATAAAGGCATAGAAACACGCTTCGATTATGGTGTATTGCTGGATGGTGAAATCCTGGTGACACCACTGGAGAAAGAGAACCATTCTCAACTGATCAGTACCGCTTACACAGCCAATCTGTTTCCCAATAATTTATTTGCCGGAAACGACCAGCTGCTTGTGATGTTTCCCGACCAGCGCAACTATCTGTTGAGCTCTATGTGGCTGCTCCTGCTGGGCTCTATCTTATTCACTACTGTTATCGTATTTGTATTTAGCTACAGTATCCACATTATTTTCAGACAGAAAAAACTGTCGGAAATAAAGAATGATTTTATCAATAATATGACGCATGAGTTCAAGACGCCTATTGCTACCATTTCTCTGGCCGTGGATGCGATAAACAATCCGGCAGTCATATCCGACCAGCAAAGGGTAAAGCAATATACGGGTATCATTCGCGACGAGAATAAGCGCATGAACAGCCAGGTGGAGAAAGTATTGCAGGCGGCCTTGCTCGATAAGCGCGAACTGAATCTGAAAATGGATGCCGTAAACCTCCACGAGGTGATAACTCATGCAGTAGAGAACATCAGTCTGATGGTGGAAGAACAACAGGGAAGCATCAGTACCCGCCTCGAGGCTATTCAGTTTGTAGTCAATGGCGACCGCGTGCACTTGTCGAATGTGATTTACAACCTGCTCGACAATGCCGTAAAATACGCGCAGCAAGCACCGCTCATTGAAGTGTCTACCCGCAGCAGTGGAGGTAAATTGTTCATAGCAGTAAGGGACAACGGTATCGGGATGAACAATGAACAGCAAAAAATGATATTCGAAAAATTTTATAGGGTTCCTACCGGTAATGTGCATAATATTAAAGGCTTTGGTCTGGGTCTTACTTATGTGAAAACTGTAGTTGAGGCGCACGGCGGAAGCATAGATGTTAAAAGCCAGCTCGGTGCAGGAAGTACCTTTACTATTCAATTATTTGTAAATTAACCAACCATGGAAGAAACCAAGATCCGTATTCTACTTTGTGAAGACGACCCGAACTTCGGTGCCGTATTAAAAGATTATCTCAGCATGAACGGTTACGATGTAACCCTGGCGAACGACGGAGAGAAGGGAGTAGATGTTTTCAGAACGGAGCAGTTTGGTATGTGTGTACTGGATGTAATGATGCCGAAAAAAGATGGCTTCACAGTGGCTGCGGAAATACGCCGAATGAACCCCGATATTCCTATCATTTTCCTGACGGCCAAAGCACAGCAGACCGATAAAATAGAAGGTTTTAAAACAGGTGCCGACGACTATATTACCAAGCCTTTCAATTCTGAGGAATTGCTGTACCGCATTGCAGCTGTAATGAAGCGCGGCAAAATCAAGCAGAACAATCAGCAGAAGGAATTTACCATAGGCAGCTACCATTTCAACTACAAGTCGAGAATGCTAACGCACAACGACATCCAGGAGAAGCTATCCCCCAAGGAAGCGGAATTGTTGCGCATGCTGTGCCTCAAGGTCAACGACATATTGTACCGTGAAGAGGCCCTGAAGCAAATCTGGGGCAGAGACGATTACTTCACCGCTCGCAGTATGGATGTGTTCATTACCAAATTGCGGAAGTACCTGAAAGACGATCCTACCCTGGAAATAGTGAATATCCACGGCAACGGATTCCGTCTGAATGTGGAAGAAGAAGAGGAGGCTGCTTAATTACTCTTCCTTAATACCATCCATAGATTTTTGCAGCATTTCCAGTTGCTTTTTCTGCTCACCCATTTCACGGGCTTTGCTTTCCTGCTCCGAAGCGTTGGCTTTCAGGTCATCTTTGGCATTAGCTATCGTCGATTCGCAATCCTTTATGGATGATTCCAGTTTAGATTTTTCCTTTTCCAGATTGCTCTTGTCTCTTTCCAGTTGAGACATGGCTGAACTGGCTTCCTCTATTTTTTCAGCCAGTGCCTGCTTTTGCAAACGGATTCCTATTCTGCGCATGAATTTTTCGCCACTGCGGAAGTTGGCAGGGAAGGAAGCACTGCTGAGGTAGGCGGTTCCCATATCGAAGAATCCCGTAACCGTCAATCTCTGCTTGCTTTCGTCGAAGACAAAGTATACATCTACAGGTTGGTCGCTCACGCCATTGATTACAATGTCGTCCACCTTGATTTCTTTTTTACCCATCTTCTCAATAGAGGGCTTCTTGGTGCTTTCTTTCAGTAAATCTTCTACCAGGCCTTCCACATTTTTCCGGTCGGCGTTTTCTAGGAATATTTGAAACCCATTGTGCGTTCCCTGGCTCATCTCGTATTTACCCTCTTTTACGTTAGACTTCAGCCTGGGCATGGGCGGAATATGGGAGTAATAAAATGGCAGCAAGAAAAAAGATGACAAAGTGTATGCTATTTGCTACAGACTGTTTGTTGAAATGGTAATGATAGGTGCTCATAACTTTAACTACATTTGATTTCTGACAATAAATGTACGATGAAAATACAAGCTTCGATAATAGGACTGCTGCTTCTGGGTAGCACTGTTGCCCGCGCACAGACCGACGGTTTCCTGTTCAATTACATGGGAATGGGTGCTTCTACAGCTTTGGTTACCGACTATCAGACGATTGGCATCAATCCGGCTAACCTGGGTCTTCTGACACCCCATAGTGTGGCGTTTGAAATTGGTGGCGGTGGTTTTTCGCTGTTTTCCAACGGACTGACCAAAAGTGCACTCCGCAATTTTAGCATAGGAAACACCACAGTAGCATTCAAAGACCTGCTGGGAGAGGGTTACCGCGTCGAGACCAGAATCAACGTGCTGGCCATGAGTTTTGGTATGGGCAAGGCCGGAACCCTGGCGGTAAGCTTCGGCCTCCGTCTTGACCAGTCCTTCCGCATGGGCGGGGTGGCCAGTTCCCTGTTTTTTGAAGAATTCGATTATGAAGGGTATTTCGATACCATTGTCACTTCTCCCGATGGCAGCTACGGCGTATCGTACGATCCATTGTCGCTTTCGGAAATTACCGATAGTACACAGCTGAATTTCAAACTGCAAAGCGCGGTGGACCTTGCCTGGGGACGTCAATGGTATGCGGGTGAAAACCTCAACCTCTACGCAGGTGTAGGTGCCCGTTACGTGATGTCTTATGCCTATGTGGACTTCAGCTCCGAGGCAGGTGTGATTGGAGGACAGGCGGCACTGGGGCTGGATTTGGTCAATACCCCCGACTTTGTCAACACCTACGACGTCAATCAGCAGCCTTTCCAACCGGTAGGCACGGGTTTCGGATTCGACATCGGGGTTACCGCCGAACTCTATCAGAACCTCCGGCTGTCTGGAGCACTGGTCAACATCGGCAATCTGAATTATACCCTGAACACGCTGGAGTTCAATGATATCGTACTCGATACGGTGTACTACGACGGTATTGAGTCCACTACCGCGTTAGATGTGGTAAGCACTATCCTGGATGAGGAAGAAATTATAGCCTATGAAGGCATTGAAAGCTTTAGTACACCCTTGCCCACTACGCTGCGGCTGGGGGCTTCCTATAATGTCACGAACTTCCTGACCGTAGCCGGTGATGTGAACTTACCGGTTTCTACCACAGCCCGCGACTTTGGGGCTGCGCAGATAGGCATGGGCGCTAGGGTAACAGTTGCAAGGTTTATCCAGCTTTCAACGGGATTCACCTCCGGAGGTGGTTACGGCTTCAATATCCCTGCTGGTCTGGTTTTCAACTTTCCGTTTACGGAATTTGGTGTTGGTACCCGCGATATTGCTGTCTTTTTTGGAGAAGAAAATCCCACCATCTCCTGGGCATTCGGTGTGCTGCGGTTCAAGATTTAAGGTAGCAGCTGGTAGTGTTCAGCGGCATAAGCCCGGGTGCAGTGATTGAAATGCCACCATTCACTGTCAATACCCGTAAATCCGGCTTCGGTCATCAGACGCCGCAATAGTCGTCGGTTGGCCACCTGCGCTTCACTCAATTGGCCTGAGGCGAGGAAGGTCGCTTCCAGCGAAGGATAAGACAAACGCGCGGCATCATCATAGGCAGTGCCCATATCCAGCGGGTTACCATTGGCATCGCTCAGTGTAATATCTACAGCAGCTCCGTAGTTATGGAGCGACAGCTGATCGGGATGGGAAAGAAATTGGACTTTCAGGTCCTGCGGCAGGTCCACACTGTCCCACATCAGTTGCTGGATGGCATGGGGACGGGCACCATCGTATACCAGCAGGCGCAGGTCGGGGTATTCGCGGAGCAAAGCTTGTGCGGCACGCTCCAGTTTCTGGGCGGCATCGGGCAGCAGATAGGCCTTCTCCAGATCGCCATACATGTCCCTGTGCATGAAATTATCGGTAGTGCTGTATTTCAACTGCACCAGTACACCCTCTATACTGCCGATATCCTGCAATCCTGCCCGCAGAAAAGCGCTTTCCAGGGTACCGATAATCTGTTTTTCAGGCGCCCTCTCCGGCATTCCATCTGCCTCATAAGCCTTCCCCTTATCCACCCGGCAGGAAGCGGCGCAGAGTGCACAAATGCTCAATACATAAAGCACTCCTTTAAAAGATTTCCATTGTTCGCGCATTGTACTTCAAAATAAGGCAATACCTTTCTTTTTTCCCGATTAAAATCTACCTTTGCAGCGGTTTTTAAAGGCCTCTCAATAAATACCAGTGAAAAAGACAGTTCAGCTCGTTCTTTCGGCGTTTTTGCTGCTTACTCCCTTCCTGGCGTCTGCCTCCGGAGAAGAAGAATACAACCCCAAGGATTTTGCCCTGCACCACATTGCAGATGCCAACGAATGGCATATTGTGGGCGGCATTGTGGTACCCTTGCCGGTCATCGCTTATCATAAAGAAGACGGGTTCACTGTTTTCATGTCCAATAAATTGCCGGAAGCCCATCATGCACCGGAGCATGCAGCAGCAGAAGGAGAGGAGCATCATGCTGCTGAAGCAATGCATGCAGAGGAGCATTCCGACGAACAACACGAAGCAATACATACCGATGAGCACGCAACTGCAGACAGCCATCACACAGAAGCCGGTTACAAAGGGTATGTGATGAGCCACGGCCGGGTAGCCAGGGCAGACGGAGATTCTTTCCTCGATTTATCCATTACCAAGAACGTTGCAGCCATGTTGCTGAACGCACTGTTGCTGGTTATCATTTTTGTATCGGTGGCCAAAGCCTACAGCCGCAGACCGGGACAAGCTCCCAAAGGACTGCAATCGCTCATGGAGCCCCTCATTATTTTTGTACGCGACGAAGTGGTAAAGCCCAACCTGGGCGACAATACCCAGCGCTTCCTGCCCTACATGCTGACTTTGTTTTTCTTTATCTGGTTCGCCAACCTGCTGGGATTGATACCCTTTATTTCCAATCCTAACATTACCGGAAATATCACGGTAACCATGGCTCTGGCCCTGCTTACCTTTATTTTGACCAATATCAACGGAACCAAAGACTACTGGATGCACATCTTATGGCCTCCGGGCGTTCCTTTCGGTGTTAAAGTTATCCTGGTACCCATCGAGATACTGGGTATATTCATCAAGCCTTTCGCATTGATGATTCGTCTCTTTGCCAACATTACAGCCGGCCACATCATTATTCTCAGTCTGGTGGGTCTGGTATTTATTTTTGGTAAGGCAGGTGAAAGCCTGGGAGGCGGTCTGGGCGGTGCAGCCGTTGCCGTTCCCTTTACTATTTTTATGAGTTTTCTGGAGTTCCTGGTGGCATTCCTGCAAGCCTTCATCTTCGTGATGCTGAGCTCGCTATTTATTGCGCTGGCACTCGAAAAACATGAGCACCACCACGTTGAGGGGGCTGCTCACCATTAATAAGGGTTTTATTCATCAACATAAAAATTGAAACCATGGAATTATTGACCATTTTGCAAGAAGCAGGCATCAACGGGATTGCAGCTATCGGTGCAGGTATTGCAGCTATCGGAGCTGGTATCGGCGTAGGCCGTATCGGTGGTAGCGCACTTGAATCTATTGCTCGTCAACCCGAAGCTACCGGTGACATCCGCGCGAACATGATTATCGCAGCGGCACTGGTGGAAGGTGTGGCACTTTTCGCAGTGGTAGTAGCCCTGTTACAAGGGTAAGCTATCCGAAGAACATTCCGGCAGCAACGGTTGGTTGTTGCCGGAACTTTTAAATCAAACAATCAAACACATTTATATATGTTGGTCATTATCGATGCATTAGACCTCGTAAAACCCGATCCGGGGTTATTTATCTGGACCGTATTGATTTTCCTCGTGGTGCTGTTCATCCTGTGGAAATTTGCTTTTGGCCCTATCGCCAATGCGCTGAGCGACCGCGAAAAAGGTATACAGGCATCTCTCGACGAGGCTAAAAAAGCCCGCGAAGCCATGGAGGCCATGAAAGCCGACAACGAACGCATCCTGAACGAAGCCCGGGAAGAACGCGCCAAAATGCTGCGTGAAGCCAAGGAAGCCAAGGATCAGATTGTTGCGGAAGCCCGCGAAAAGGCCAACCAGGAATACAACCGCATTGTGGAAGACGCCCAGAAGCAAATCGATAACCAGCGCATGGCTGCTATGATCGATATCAAAAACCAGGTGGGACAGATGGTGCTGGAAGTAAGTGAAAAAGTGTTGCGGAGAGAGCTGAGCGACAAACAGGCGCAGGAAGCATTCACCAGGCAACTTGTAGACGATATTAAGGTACACTGATAACGCAACAACCATGTCCGTAGCAAGAATAGCCCACAGATACGCCAAATCAATGATCCAGCTGGCACTCGAAAAGAATCAGCTGGAAGAGGTGACCCGCGATGTGTATCTGTTGAAGGGTGCCACCGATGGCAGCAGAGATTTCAAGCTGATGCTGAAAAGCCCCATTATCCATGCCGACAAGAAAATGGCCATCATCAAGGCTGTCTTCGACGATCAGGTAGGTGTGATCATGCGTTCTTTTCTCGATATTTTGGTGAGAAAAGGCAGGGAAGGCTGGCTGCCCGAAGCGTTGAACGCTTACGTGGAAATGTACAACCAGCACCAGGGTATTACACCCGTAGTGCTCACTACCGCTTATCCCGTTTCTGATGAAATCCGCGATATGCTGATGGATAAGCTGCGCGGACAGGCGAATCTGGAAGAAATAGAAGTGGTAACCAAAGTAGATGAATCGCTGATAGGCGGTTACATCCTGCGCTACGAAGACAAAATGATTGACACCAGTATTGCGCGCGGACTGGCTATTCTTAAAGATGATTTCGACAATAACGATTATATACGTAAATTCTAAATAACTATAAATTCCTATCCATGGTAGATGTTAAACCAGATGAAATAAGCGCCATACTGCGTCAGCAGTTGTCGAACTTCAACACCACTTCAGAACTGGAAGAAGTTGGTACCGTTTTGCAGGTGGGTGATGGTATCGCCCGTATCTATGGCCTCAACAATGCCAAGTCTGGCGAGCTGGTAAGCTTCGAAAGCGGCGTAAGGGCCATCGTACTGAACCTGGAAGAAGACAACGTAGGTGCGGTATTGATGGGGTCTTCCGACCAGATCAAAGAAGGTGATACCGTTCGCAGAACAGGTAACATCGCCTCCATTAAAGTAGGGGAAGGCTTGGTAGGTCGCGTCGTTAATACCCTTGGTGAACCCATCGATGGTAAGGGTCCTATTGAAGGGGAACTTTACGAAATGCCACTGGAAAGGAAAGCACCGGGTGTTATCTACCGCCAGCCGGTAAACGAACCGCTGCAAACAGGTATCAAAGCCATCGATGCGATGATTCCTATCGGCCGTGGCCAAAGGGAATTGATCATCGGTGACCGCCAGACCGGTAAAACGGCCATCGCTATCGATACCATCATCAACCAACGCGAATTCTACGAAGCCGGCAATCCGGTGTATTGTATATATGTGGCCTGTGGACAGAAAAACTCCACAGTGGCACAGGTGGCCAAAACACTACAGGAGCATGGTGCACTCGACTACACCATCATTGTAGCAGCTTCCGCCTCTGACCCTGCTCCACTGCAGTTCTACGCACCGTTTGCAGGAGCTGCCATGGGCGAGTTCTTCCGCGATACCGGTCGTCCTGCATTGATTGTTTTCGATGATTTGTCGAAACAAGCCGTTGCCTACCGCGAAGTTTCTCTGTTGCTGCGTCGCCCTCCCGGACGTGAAGCGTATCCAGGTGATGTATTCTACCTCCACAGCCGCCTGCTCGAACGTGCAGCGAAAGTGATTGACAATGATGAGATTGCCCGCAACATGAACGACCTTCCGGAAAACCTGAAGCCCATCGTTAAAGGTGGTGGTTCATTGACAGCACTGCCCATTATTGAAACACAGGCGGGTGACGTTTCGGCCTATATCCCTACCAACGTAATTTCCATTACCGATGGTCAGATATTCCTCGAGTCGAACCTGTTCAACGCAGGTGTACGCCCGGCCATCAACGTGGGTATCTCGGTAAGCCGCGTAGGTGGTAACGCCCAGATCAAGTCCATGAAAAAAGTGGCAGGTACGCTGAAACTGGATCAGGCGCAGTTCCGCGAGCTGGAAGCCTTTGCCAAGTTCGGTTCCGACCTCGATGCGGCTACCATGAGCGTATTGAATAAAGGAAAGCGCAACGTGGAGATCCTGAAGCAAAAGCAATACTCACCTATGACGGTAGAAAAGCAGATTGCTATTATCTACCTCGGTACTAAAGGTCTTCTGGGTGACGTGCCAATCGAGAAAGTAAAAGAATTTGAAAACACTTTTGTTACTTATCTGGAAACCCACCACAAGGAAGTGCTCAACGAACTCAAAGCCGGAAAACTTACCGACGAAGTGATGAAGAAGCTCGAAGAGGTAGGTAAGGATATGGCCAAAAAGTATAAAGCTGTTGTATAATGTCCGGTAAATTAAAGGAAGTACGCGATCGCATCGGCAGTGTTAAAAGCACCCAGCAGATTACAGCTGCCATGAAAATGGTGAGTGCTGCCAAACTGCGCAGGGCACAGGATGCCATTCTCCAGATGCGTCCTTACGCTCTGAAGATGGGAACCATGCTCGAGAACATCGCAGCAGCTACCCAGGGAGATGTGAAAATCGATTTCGCAGAGCAGCGCGAAGTAAAGCGCGCCATGGTAGTTGTCATCACCTCCGATAAGGGACTTTGCGGTGCTTTCAATACCAACGTGATTAAGGCTGCACGCCGTGCCATTGAAGAGCGCTATGCGCATTTACCGGCAGCGAATGTGCAACTTATGTTCATTGGCAAAAAGGGCTTTGATGTGCTCAAGCGCACGGAGTACGGTAAAATCACCCGCTTTCAGCAACTGTTCCAGAAGGTGTCTTTTGAAGCAGTAACGGAAGCTACTACCTATATCAAAGACGGCTTCCTCAACAAGGAATACGACGAAGTAGTGGTGGTGTATAATAAGTTCAAGAATGCTGCTACCCAGATCCTGGAAACGGAGCAGTTCCTGCCTATCAAGAAAGTAGAAGCCGACGAGCAGCAAACCCAGACGGATTTTCTTTTCGATCCCGATAAGCATATGCTCATTGGCGAACTTGTTCCCCGCATTCTCAATACCACCTTTTTCCGCTACGTGCTCGACAGCAATGCAGCAGAGCATGGTGCCCGTATGACTGCGATGGACAAAGCCAGTGATAATGCCAACGAGTTGCTGAAAGAGTTAAAAACAGAATACAACCGTGCACGTCAGGCCGCCATTACCACCGAGCTTACTGAAATTGTAAGTGGTGCCGCAGCCTTGCAGGGGAATTAATACTGAATGAAACATTGATAAAAGAGTGCTTCCCGAAGCGCTCTTTTTTTTGCCCTATGCTTTCAGGGTAATTTGCCCATTGACCCTCTACCTACAACTTATTACCTATAACCTACCACTCACAAAGCAATTCAAAAATATCTCTAACAACTCAGCAGCTATTTGGTTGAGGTAAAAAAAAAAAAAATTTCTGTTATTTTTTGTGGAATTATCTGTTCAACTTTTCAATTACATCCTCTTCCAGGTGCGCAAAAACGCAGGTATACCGTCAGATTAATTCCAAAAACTGATATAGAACCAGTCTCCTGTTTTTTTTACCGGTAAACCAAGAAAAGGTTTTCATGTTATATTTACATAACCATATCAAATTAAAATGGAACACACAATGGCGTATGACTTTTTCGCTCCGGAAAATGCATCAAGTCTGTCTTCTGTAGTTGCCTTTACCTTCTTTGTAGGAACCATGGCAATGATGGCAGCAACAGCATTTTTCTGGCTGGAAATGAGAACTGTTGGCGAAAAGTGGAGGACCTCCTTACTGGTTTCAGGGTTGATCACCTTCATTGCGGCAGTGCACTATTATTACATGCGGGAGCACTACATGGAAACCATGACCTCCCCTACCTTTTTCCGTTACGTAGACTGGTTACTAACCGTACCGTTGATGTGCGTTGAATTCTACTTAATCACCAAGAAGGCAGGTGCCACTATGGGATTGTTGTGGAAGCTCATCGCTGCTTCGGTTTTTATGCTGGTAACCGGTTATATAGGTGAAGCTATTTACGCTGCCGAAACGCAGTCTTGGATATGGGGCTTCATTAGTAGTATAGGTTATTTCTATATCCTTTACCTGGTTTGGTTCGGCGATGTAGCCAAACTGGCCAAGAGTAGTTCTCCTGCAGTGAACCGTGCCAATAAGGCGCTGGGCTGGTTTGTATTCGTAGGATGGGCTATCTATCCTATCGGTTACATCCTTGGAACACAAGGTGGACTGTTCGGAATGGACCTGGGTGTAAATGCCGGATTCATGGATGTGATCTACAACATCGGTGATGCGGTGAACAAGATCGGTTTCGGTCTGGTAATCTATGCACTGGCTGTAAGTGACCAAAAGTAACCTGTTCAAATGATTCAGGCAGGGCGATGAAGGATTCATCGCCCTGCCTTTTCACCCTATTTTTTAATTTAAATTTTTGACCATTGAGCGGCGGACAAGGTGCAAAAGATATGGAGCTGACTGTTTTAATCCTGATGGGATTATACAGTCTGTTGTCTTTTATTCCGGGTGTATATGACCAGACCTGGTTCCAGTTCCTGCTAGCACCCGCCTTGCTATTTCCCGGCATCTCCCATGGAGCCGTTGACCATCACCTTGATTTAAAAGATAAGCGTAAAGGCATCGGTTTGTTTCTGTTGCAATACATCAGCATTATGCTGGTTGTGCTGGGCATATGGCTCTTGGTACCCATTGCAGGGTTGCTGCTATTCGTTCTGCTATCCGCCTGGCATTTTGGCGAGACTGACCTCAGAGAATGGGGAATGTATCACCCTGTTAGAGCTACCTTGTTTGGTTGGGGCATCATTGGTCTGTTATTATTCGGACATGCCCAGGAAACAAGCAGTGTAGTATCCATGCTTAAGACTGAAACTTTGGGTGGTTTTGTTATTGCATGCAAAACAATCGGTTTATGCTTATCCGCAGTATGTTTACTGATACCTCTTCATGCAATCAAGGGCAAGCATCTTTCATCTTACCTGGCAGTCGTATTCATCTTGTTACTGGGATTATTGCTTCCGCTACTATCGGCCTTCCTCTGGTATTTCTGTGCCTGGCATAGCATAAGGGGATGGTTGCATTTACGGGTACTGACGAATGCTTCGAACTGGTCGTTGGTGAAGATGTCTTTGCCTTTTACAATTGGAGCGCTCCTGGTATTCGCGGGATTGTACTTTTTTTACCCTTACTTTCTTTCACCGGACGGGAAACAGTACGCTATCTTCTTCATATTCATTGCTTCGCTGAGCGCACCACATATCCTTTCCATGCACCATGCCTATCGCGGACACTTGGCTGGTGCAAGGTAACTTGTCGTAGGAATATTATTTGTTAACCCAACCAGCAGCTTGACACATAGTGTACGATTTGGTGAGGAATTCCACACATGCTACTTACAACTTATTACCTGCAACCTATAACCTAAGACCTACAACCTACATCCTATAAAAACGTCCCGCCGGTGTTACCGGAAAGGGATGAACTATTCAGTACATCGTACATATCACAGAGGAACGCCGGCGAGGAGGAGTCTATCCCGTTTAGTTTTTAACGCGGCGCTCTCGGCGTACACGCGGCGCTCGCTGCGTTATACCTGAAGTAGTATGAATCTAAATGGTTAACCCTGTAATGAACTTGTCCCGATAGCTATCGGGGTTAGCCCCGATAACCATCGGGGTTGGCCGTCAGTCTTTCGTCCTCTACTTACAACATATTACCTGCAACTTATGACCCACAACCTACAACCTACAAATTCCTCCCTGCCTTTCATTAATTTTACACCATGGATCGTTTGCAACAAATTCTGGAAGCCCTGATATTCAGCACCGAGCAGCCCATTTCGCTGGCGGAGTTGCAGTCGGTTTTGTTTGCTTATTCCGGAGAAGAGGTCAGCATGGAGGCCATCAAGGAGCAGGTGGATGCTATAGCCAGCAAGTATGAAAGCGACGCGTTTGTGTTTGAAATAGTGCAAAGTGGCGGGGGCTATCAATTCCTCACCAAACCCCTGTACCACAAACCCATCAGCACCTTGTTGCAGCAGCGCGCCAAGAGAAAACTCAGCACAGCAGCACTCGAATGCCTGAGTATTATTGCCTATTCCCAGCCGGTTACCAAAACGGAGATTGAAGAAATAAGAGGGGTTAACTGCGATTACACCATACAGAAATTGCTGGAGCGCGACCTCATTCGCATAACGGGAAGAACGGATACACCCGGCAAGCCACTGCAATACGGCACCACCCAGTTCTTTATGGACTATTTTGGTATCAATGTATTGGAGGAGTTGCCGCGCCTGAAGGAATTCGAACAGAAAGATCTGTCCATTGGCGATCCCGGTGATATCATGGTGCAGGAAACAGAAAACGACGACCAGACTATTACATTAAAGGTCCATACCGAGCGTCGGGATGACGCCCAAAATCAACAACATGAAGAAAACAACACCCCGGAAGAAACAACCGAAACCGACTCCGAAACCGAAGCAGAACCGCAATAAGGAGCGTGAGCAGGAGCGCCTCGAAAGGGCCATCCGATTCAGCCAGAAAAACAGGGAAGAGCGCAAAGCGAAAGGGGAAGACGAGCCCGAAAAAAAGGGCAGCAATCGCGAGCGCAAGCACGCCTATTACCAGGAAAAGGTAAAACCCAAGAAAACACGGGAGCGCAGTAAACCGCCGACTAAAAAATGGAAACCGGTTAAGCCGGAGGAGGCCCTGTTTACCTCCGATACCGTGCGCCTGAACAAATACCTGGCGCATTGTGGTGTGGCTGCCCGCCGCAAAGCAGACGAAATCATTGAACAGGGGCTGGTGCAGGTGAACGGAAAGGTGGTGACAGAAATGGGCTACCGCCTCACACCCAAGGATAAGGTTACCTACAAAGGGAAAGTCATTCTCCCAGTTCGACATGTATATATCCTGCTCAACAAGCCGAAAGATTATATCACCTCAGTTTCCGATGAAAGAAATCGCAAAACAGTAATGGACCTGATAGCCAAGGCTACCAATGAAAGGGTGTACCCGGTAGGAAGGCTGGACCGCAACACTACAGGATTGCTGCTGCTCACCAACGATGGAGACCTGGCGCTGGCATTGAGCCATCCCAGCAAAGAGGTGGAAAAGGTGTATGAAGTGGAACTCGATAGGGGATTGGCACGCGAAGACTTTGAAAAAATTCGCAAGGGCCTCGAGCTGGAAGATGGCCCGGCACCGGTAGATGAAATTGCCTATCCCGACAAAGGGAATATGCGCATCGTGGGGGTGGCCCTGCACATCGGCAGAAACCGCATTGTCCGGCGCATTTTCGAGCATCTGGGCTACAAGGTAGAGCGCCTGGACCGCACAGTGTATGCCGGTCTTACCAAAAAAGACTTACCACGTTCCCGCTGGCGCCACCTGAGCTCCAGGGAAATTATGATGCTGAAAAACCACGCTAAGGGATAAAAAATTTCTGCGTCCATTTGTTTTTTGACCAGTTATGTTTAATTTGGTTTCCTTAATTAACCTCTTAAACTAGCACAGAATGAGAAAAAGACTACAATTATTAGCCACTGTTTTGGTGCTGGCTGCTGCTACACCTACTATGGCGCAAACAGTTGTTTGCTTCACAGATGCTTTTGGTTTCAACTATTTGATTGATGTGAACCGCACAGCTCCCAAGTACTGGGAAATCAGCGGTAGCATAGAATTAGATGGTCCAGGTTTCCCTGCATGGCCTATTTCAGGATATGGCGATATGGCGAACAATGACTTCTTCATGACATGGGGTCCTAACCCATCACCTGATGGATGTGTTACAGCAGTAGATGCACTGGAATTCTATGCATCTTCAGGTAGCGCCGCCACTGGCGATATGGACTGGGTTTACCAGCAGACTTGCGATGGTATCGGAGTTGTAGGAGGTCCTTTCGATTATCCTGTTACTTATTCCAGCGATGGCTGTCCTCCGGCTCCCGGTCGTATGGCTGCTGACGCAGGTAACCTTGCTGACCTTGGATTTGATCCTACAGTGGAAACCGCTATTAAAGACATGCTGATGCAAGGTGGTCAGAAAATGTCAGAAATTCTTGCTGTGCATTTCCTGAGAGCTAATCCAATGGCCGATGGTATGGTATTTACTTCCAACAAAACCATCAATCCAGGTGCAGAATTGATGATTTACAACCATGTAGGTCAACTGGTAGGTTCTGTATATGCCAACAACGATAATATGATTGTTTGGGATGGTATGACTGCTTCCGGCTCAACTGCTGACAGCGGTATGTACGTTGCAGTATTGCGCGACGGAGCTTCCATGCTCTCTACCAAGTTCATCAAATAATGGAGGCTATGCCCCAAAAAAAAGCAGGGAAATTTCCCTGCTTTTTTTTGCTCTGTAAAATCGCTTATTTGCTTTTTTCTTCTTTGTCGCCGGTGAGCTTGGCGCGGATTTTTGCTTCCACTTCATCTGCCAGTTCGGGGTTATCGCGGAATAACTCCTTCACTGATTCCCTACCCTGACCCAGTTTGGTAGTGTCGTAACTGTACCAGGAGCCACTTTTCTGCAGGATACCTGCATCTACGCCCAGGTCGACGATTTCACCCAGCTTGGAAATACCTTCACCGTACATGATATCGAATTCAGCCTGGCGGAAGGGAGGTGCTACTTTGTTTTTTACCACTTTCACCCGCACCCGGTTGCCCACCGCTTCATCCTTTTCCTTGATTTGTCCGATGCGACGGATATCCAGGCGTATGGAAGCATAGAACTTCAGCGCGTTTCCACCGGTTGTGGTTTCGGGGTTACCGAACATCACACCTATCTTTTCGCGCAGCTGGTTGATGAAAATACAGGAACAACCGGTTTTATTGATGGTACCGGTGAGCTTGCGCAAAGCCTGACTCATCAGACGGGCCTGCAATCCCATTTTGCTTTCACCCATTTCGCCTTCCAGCTCGCTTTTGGGTACCAGTGCTGCTACCGAGTCAATCACCACGATGTCCAATGCGCCGGAGCGTATCAGGTGCTCGGCCACTTCCAGTGCCTGCTCACCGTTGTCCGGCTGAGAGATCAGCAAATTCTCGACATCCACCCCCAGCTTCTCTGCATAGGTCTTGTCGAAAGCATGCTCCGCATCTACCATGGCAGCGATACCGCCTTTTTTCTGTACCTCGGCAATGGCGTGAATGGCCAGCGTGGTTTTACCCGAAGATTCAGGACCGTAAATCTCAATGATTCTTCCCCGGGGGAAGCCACCTATGCCCAACGCATTGTCCAGGCTGATGGAGCCGGAAGAGATTACGTCTACATTGACCACCGGACTGTCGCCCAGTTTCATCACTGTTCCCTTGCCATAGGTTTTGTTCAATTGGTCGAGGGCAAGGCCCAACGCCTTCATTTTATCTGATTCTGCCATATTTAATACTTTAGTATATGAAAATTATTTTATTTAAGTCCGACAGGGACTCCTTTGAAGGAGTGAAATTAGGAAAACAAATCCGCATCACAGGGGGTTGTCCACAGCAAAATATTAACTGTTAAAAAGTCGACCGATTCAGGGGCTTTGGCGTACCTTAGAGGATTAAACCCAAGCTATGAAACGTTTCATTCTGATGCTGCCTGCAGTGCTTTTGTTCTTCGCTGCCTGCAACAACGATAAGACTGCAGACAATGCTGCTGTGCAACAAGCTGCCCAGCAATTTCTCGACAACTACACTGCGCAGTTTGTAGGACTGTACTATGCCTCTGCAGAGGGGCAATGGCAATTGAATACACATATTGTGGAAGGTGACACGGTGACCTCCAATGCAGCAGCGCGTGCCGATCAGGCGTATGCTGACTTCACGGGAAGCGTTGCCAATATAGATAGCGCACGCAAATACCTGGCATTGAAAGACCAGCTTACACCAGTTCAGGTAAAACAACTGGAAACCATATTGTATATGGCAGGTAACAATCCGGCCTCTGCCGGAGAAGTGGTTGCCCGGCGGATTGCTGCTACCAACCGGCAAACAGAATTGCTGTACGGCTATAAGTATATGTTGAACGGCCGGCAGGTGTCGGCCAATGACCTCGACAGGATTCTGCGCGAAGCAACCAACCTGCAGGAACGGGAAGCGGCATGGACTGCCAGCAAAGAAGTGGGTGCCACCCTGAAAGACGGCCTTTCGGCTTTGCAACAGTTGCGCAACAGCAGCGTGCAGGCTTTGGGATACGACGACTTTTTTGCTTACCAGGTATCAGAATACGGCATGGACAGCAAGGAGATGATGGAGCTGACAGAGCAGTTGATCAACGATGTCTGGCCGCTGTATAGAGAACTGCATACCTGGGCGCGCTATGAGCTGGCGGCGAAATACAACCAGGAAGTTCCCGACTACCTGCCTGCCCATTGGCTGCCCAACCGCTGGGGGCAAGACTGGACCACCATGGTGAATGTGGAAGGTCTGGATATCGATCCGCAACTGGCTGCGAAAGGACCGGAATGGGTAATGGAACAAGGCGAGGCCTTCTGGATGAGCATGGGCTTTCCGGAGCTGCCCCAGAGTTTCTGGGATAAGTCCTCCCTCTATCCCCTTCCTGAAGGAGCCGATTACAGCAAGAACAACCACGCCTCTGCTTGGCATATGGATTTGCAGGAGGATGTGCGCTCCCTGATGAGTGTGGAAGCGAATACTGAATGGTGGAGTACCGTGCTGCACGAGCTCGGACACATCTATTACTATATCGCTTACTCCAACCCCGATGTGCCACCCATTCTGCGCGGTGGCGCCAATCGCGGCTACCACGAAGCATTCGGCAGCATGATAGGTCTGGCATCCTTACAAAAGCCCTTCCTCGAAAACCTCGGTCTCGTAGAGCCGGGTCTCACTACCAACGACACCATGCAACTGATGAAGGAAGCTTTGGATTTCATTGTACATATACCCTGGGGTAGCGGCGTGATGACTGCCTTTGAATACGAACTGTATGCCAATAATCTCCCCCCGGATCAATACAATGCCAAATGGTGGGAACTGGTGAAGAAATACCAGGGAATAGTACCGCCCACAGAGCGCGGTGAGCTGTATTGCGATGCGGCCACCAAGACCCATATCAACGATGATGCAGCACAGTATTACGATTACAGCATCAGTAATGTGTTGTTGTTCCAGTTCCATGATTATATCGCGAAAAATATCCTCCATCAGGATCCGCATGCTACCAACTACTGGGGCAGTACCGCCACCGGCGACTTCCTGCAAAAGGTAATGGCACCGGGCGCTACCGTCGATTGGCGGCAACACTTGCGGGAAAGCATCGGTGCCGACATGAGTGCTCAACCCATGGTGGATTATTTCGGTCCCTTAATGGAATACCTGAAAAGGGTAAATGCCGGCAGAACCTACACATTGCCGGAAAAGCCCTAACAGAAAAATTCAGTTCACCGGTATAGTTGCTGGAAATGAGAATACTGCTGATAGCCCTGGTATTGGCTTTTCCCTATGTATCTGCTAATGGTCAAAGCTGGGAAGCTGCCATAAGGGGACAACAGCAGGTCATAACATTATTCCTTACCGACCTGCAGGAGAGCTTCGCGTTTCTGGCAGAAGAAGAACAGCAGACATATATTGCCCGCTATCGCTACAACCTCGATATGCACCGGGGGTTCTGCTACCAGTTTTCCGACAGGTATCCGGAATTGGCGGGAGATGCATTGAACCTGACACTTGCTACCAAGGGTATGATTCTTCAAACGGGCAGGGAGATGCGGCGCACCATCCTGCAGAGTGGAGATACAGCTGCCATCAGCCTGTTTAACGAATGGACGGAGCTCAAGGACAAGCTGGCAGATCAATACAGCTTGCCGGAACAGAAACGCCTGCAGGGACTACCGAAAATGGAGAAGCGCGCTATTCAGTACGAAAAGGATTTGTACCGGATAGCGGCATCTTATAACGGACTTCCTGACCTGCTGGGTGTTCGCTGGGAAGATGTGCGGGCGGCGCTTCCCGATCAACATGTTGCAGTAGAGTTCTCGCATTTCCGCTACTTCGATGGGGAGCACTGGACGGATTCGTTGTTGTATGTGGCTTTTGTGCTGCGCCGTGATATGCCCTGGCCTGTCATGGTACGACTGGGCGAGGAAAAGGAAATCAGCAGCATATTGTTGGCAAAGAAAGACCAACCGACCATAGACCGTGTCAACTATCTGTACGGTTTTCCGGAGCCGGATATGGATGATCCCGATGATATGGCAGGCCAGCGCCTGTATGCACTTATCTGGAAAAAAATAGAACCTTTTCTCCAGCCGGGCGATACCATTCACGTGGCGCCTTCCGGATGGCTGCACCTCCTGAATCCATCTGCCATCCCGTTTGACTACGACCATGTACTGGCTGACCGCTATACTTTTGAATGGACCAGCACAACGGGATTGCTGGCAACAGCGAGCGACAGCACTGCTGCTGTTGTTGCCGGTAAGCTCCTGCTGTTTGGCGGGATCAATTATGAGCAAAAGGCTACTGCAGCTGCCATCGGAATCAGTAACGGTGCCCTTCCCGAAACAATGATGGAGCCGGGAGTTAGCCGTGGTGCCAACTGGAAGTACCTTCCGGGCACGCGGGCGGAAGTAAATGCTATAGCAGAGATGGCAGCCAATAAGGCGCTCGATGTACAGGTATTTAAGGATGAAATGGCTACGGAGGAGGCGTTCAATGCCTTATCGGGAAATGTAGAAGGTGCGATTATTCATATTGCCACCCATGGCTTCTTTCTTGAAAATCAGCGGGAAGAACCGGCCGACAATGCCTTTACCGTAGCCGAAAATCCGTTGTTGCGCTCCGGGCTGCTCATGGCCGGTGCCGCTCCCAGCTGGCGGGGCGAACAGACCACAGAAGGGAAGGACGGCATACTTACCGCACTCGATATTGCCAACAGCGATCTGACCGGGGTTCCCCTGGTGGTTTTATCTGCTTGCAATACAGGCATGGGAACAATGGATGACGGTGAAGGTCTCTACGGACTGCAGCGTGCTTTCCGCATGGCGGGAACCGACTACCTGCTGATGACATTGTGGGAGGTGCCGGATGCACAGACTGCCCGGTTTATGCAGGAGTTGTACAGCCATCTGCTCGAAACCAACGATGTACAAAGGGCTTTTACCACAGCAAGAGAACTTATCCGATCCAACTATCCGGCTCCTTATTATTGGGGCGCTTTTGTATTAACCCGCTAAACTGGGTCATTTATCGGGTAGCAGTGGCATTCTGAGACTCAAAAGCTTCCAGTCCGCATTCCAGGAATGAAGCGTAATCTTCCACATCAGGTGTATAGGGAACAGGTGTATTCAGGACCTTGCCATTGGGTGCAATGAGCACATAATAAGGCTGTGAGTTCACACCGAAATAGCTGCTCTGAAAATCGCTCCATTTGTTGCCGATGGTGCGGATTTTCTTACCGCTGAACTCTGAGATGTACTGCTCTTCTTCAGGCAGCATCTCCTTGTCGTCTACATACAGACTCACGAGCACATAGTCTTCGGCAATACGGTCGTACACACTTTTCTCCGGCCATACATGTTCTTCCATCTTGCGACAATTCACACAAGCCCACCCTGTAAAATCAATCATAATGGGTTTGTTCACTTCCTGCGCATACGCCAGGGCCTCATCCCAGTCGTGGTAACAATCGAGCCCCAGCGGACAATGGGAATCCTGCTCATAGATGCTATAGAACATAGGCGGTGCAAAGCCACTCGCCAGTTTGGGGTTGGAACCCTTGATGATGCCGTATCCGAAATACAAGCCTATTACCAGAAACAAAGCTGCCAGCACACCTCTCACCGGACTTATTTTCACCTTGCCCGGGCTATCATGCGGAAATTTAATCCAGCCCATCAGGTAAAGGAAAATGCCTATGCCGCACAATGCCCAGATGGCAAAGAACACTTCGCGCTTCAGGAGTCCCCAGTGGGAAACCAAGTCGGCATTGCTGAAAAACTTGAATGCCAGCGCTACTTCTGCAAACCCTAATACCACCTTCACACTGTTCAGCCATCCACCGGAGCTGGGCAATTTATTCATCATCTGCGGGAACGCAGCGAACAATCCAAAAGGAAGGGCAAGTGCTGCTCCAAAGCCTATCATACCCGCCATCAGGTTCATTTGTCCGCCGTCACTTGTCAGTGTTCCCACCAGCAGACTGCCCAGTATCGGACCGGTACAGCTGAAGGACACCAATGCGAGTGTCAGGGCCATGAAGAATATTCCCACCAGGCCACCTACATTACTGGCGCTGTCGGCTTTGTTGAGCCAGGAGTTGGGCAGGGTAAGTTCATAATAGCCGAAGAAGCTAAACGCGAAGGCCAGAAAAACCACAAAGAACACCACATTCAGCACCACGCTGGTGGAAATGGCATTCAGGGTATCGGGCGGTAATTTGAATATTACGAATGGTAAAGCCAGCAGGGCGTAAATCAGGATGATGCAAAAGCCATAAAAGAAGGCTTCGAATACGCCTTTCGAACGTGCCTGTGAGCGTTTGGTGAAAAAGCTTACGGTCAATGGTATCATAGGAAAGACACAGGGCGTGAGCAGGGCCAGCAATCCACCGACAAAACCCAGGAAAAATACGTTCAGCAGTCCCTTCGATGGTTCCTCTTCCCCGGTTGCTTCGGCAGCTACTTCGTCGTTACAATCCTGCAGGGGAGTGGTGTCGATACCGAAGTCTATCTTTTTCACTGCTGCTGTTTCCGTAGTATCGGTTTCCACCGCCAGGGCAACTCCACTGGTGAGATCGAGGGCAAAATTCTCAGAGGAAGGTGCCAGGCATTGGGTGGCATCGCAGGTCATGAATTCGAGATAGCCTTTCACAATGGCTGCGGTATCTGTCAGTCGTATCTTCTGGCGAAAAGTTGCTTCATGCTTGAAATAAATGAGCAACATATTGTCGAATAGGGGTTCCTTTTTCTTTTCCGCCTTGCTCAGCTCTTCCACCTCGCCTATCAGCTCATATCCGGTGCCGGCATTCTTGAAGTGAAAAGAAGTGGGAATAGGGCCTCCCGATGCAATATGCTGTGAGTATACTTTCCAGCCATTATCGATAGCTGCTTTAAAGTGAACATAATATTCATTATCGCCGGCCGGTTCGGTGCTGAAGGTCCATTTAACCGGCTCCAGGATGCCGCCTGTCTGCCCTCCCGGAACTACCGCTGTCGTACCTCCACCATCTGCTGCTTTCAAATCGAAACTGAACTCCACGGCTTCCGGAGGTAAACACTGTCGGTCGTCGCAGGTCATGAATTCCACATAACCGCTGAGGGTGGCGTTTTTAGAAACCTTTACCACCTGGCGCAGGGTGAGTCTTTTCTTGAAATACTTCAAGAGCATATTGTCGAACAGGGGTTCTACTGCCTCTTCCTTTCTTCCCAGCTGTTCCAGACCGCCCACCAGGGTCACGCCATCGGGAAGTTTATCGAAGTTGAGGGTGGTGGGAATGGGACCGCCGCTTGCAATGTCGTTGGCATATACTTTCCAGCCATCTTCTACTTTGGCTTTGAACACCAGGGTATAGACACCCGGCTCTGTCGGTTCAGCAGAAACCTCCCAGGTTACGGGTTGCAGGATTTGCGCATAAGTTGCACTGCTCAGCAGCAGGCATCCTATCCACACTAAAGACTTGATTATTTTCTTCATGCACAAAATGTAAGTTGCAAAAATAGCAGGATGGTAAAGTTAAGCCATTGTCGGAAAAAAAGGCTTACAATGGTATGATCTTACAAGCGCCGGGGGGCGATTATTAGTTCCCTATGACGCCATGGTTCCGGCTGCTGCCAGAAAAGATGCGAACAGCTGATACCCGTCAGTATTGCCTAAAGCGCCTTCAGCAGCGCGCTCGGGGTGGGGCATCATGCCATAGACATTGCGTTCTTTGTTGCAAACACCGGCAATGTTATTGACAGCCCCGTTGGGATTGGCAGCGGCGGTTACATTTCCGTCGGCATCGCAATAGCGAAACAACACTTGCTGGTTGTTTTCCAGCGCTTCGATGGTCGCAGCATCAGCATAATACCTGCCTTCGGCATGGGCAATGGGAATGGAAAGCGGACGGTCTTCGACGGTCGCATTGACCCTGCTGGCATGATTATCGGCCTTTAACCAAACATTTTTACAGATAAATTGCTGGTTGGCGTTCTCCAGCAGTACGCCCGGTAACAAACCGGCTTCGCATAAAATCTGGAAGCCGTTGCAGATACCCCATGCAAAACCTCCTTCGTTGCAATGCCGGATAACAGCCTGCATAATGGGGGAGAAACGGGCGATAGCGCCTGTGCGGAGGGCATCACCATAAGAGAAGCCGCCGGGCAGCACAATACAATCATCGGTGGTCAGTCCGCTCAGGTCGGTTTGCTTATGCCACAGTTCGATAACCTCGCACTGACAAACATCACGCAACACATGGATAATATCCTGATCGCAATTAGAACCCGGGAAAATGACAACACCGAAACGCATGAGCACTATTTAAGCCCCAAAGTTAATGTATTGGAAAACGAATACAAGTCCTGCTAGTGTGAGTACCCAGATAGTAGCCCTTTCCTGTTGCACGGAAAATTGCCACCACCAGGCAAGAAAGGCTGCCGCCATGGCCAGCACCGTGCCGCTGTAGGCAGGGTAGGCGGTACCGCTGATGATCCAGAGCGCCGTTGCAGTGAGGAATAGAATATTCCAGATGGAAAAATTTCTTCTGAATTGAATAATCTGACTGCTCAGTTTGCCCAGCAGCGTTAAATACGCGGCAGCGACCAGAACGGCCACTATAGCCAGTTGCGCGATTTCTACCCACGATAGTTCCGGCCAGTCGGTGCGGAAGAGCTGTACATCATACCTGGCAACCACGGCCGGCCAGCCTTGCAACCACAGCAGCGCAGTAGCTGTCAGGAAATGAACTACCACTACTCCTGAAAGTACTACTATGCTTTCCCGCCATTGCAGATTTCGCAGACGGGCAATCATTATAAAAAGAACAGGTAGTGCCAGCAGCCATTGCAGTTCCAGCAATGTCAGCAAACCAAAGAGCAGTCCGGCGTTCAGCAGCAGAGAGTCGGCCCGCTGACGGTTGTATACCCGGGCGATTTGCTGCAACAGCAACACAGCAATCAGCACAAAAAATAAGGATGTTATATGGGGAACTGCCACCGGCGCCAGCATGCCCAGGGCGTAAAAAACAAAAGTAGGCAACAGGGAAAGGTGGTGGGTAAAGCGCGCAATCATTGCGGAGTAGCTCACCACAAATCCGATGGTCAACAGAAATAAACCATACAGTACCGTAAAGACAACCGGAGGAATTTGCTCAGCCACAGGAAAATGAATTCCGTACTGTTGCAGCAATGAAAATTCCTCTACCGGCATCGGGTGCAGCAACGGTTCCACCGAGAAGGCGGCAACAAAAAACAGGAGAAAAAGGAATCCTGCAGGTTGAGCGGAAAATAGCGGACGAAGCACTTACAGCTGGACTTTTATGAACGCTAAATTACGTTTATAAATGCTGGGAACAACCAGTTCGTTGTGGCTGACCTGGCGGGCAGCTACCGGTCGCAGTTCTACCTCCTGCTTGGAAGGGTTGAACAGGCTTTTCCGGTCGAGGGTGCCGTCGGCGGCCAGCTGATACAAGAGCACGTTGGAGTTTTGGGAAATGTCTTCGTTGAAAAGGAAATACAATTGCTGGTAGTTGTTGATGAGTCCGAATGAACTATTGACACCACGGTCTTCCTTCGAAAGTTGCCGCTTGCGGATGATATTGCTCCAGTCGAGTTCGCCATTGGCATCTATCGAAAGTAAAAGAATATCGCTGTACTCGTAGTACTCTACCTGTCGGGTGCTGGTGCGATAACCATAGTAGGGATCGTAGTTGGTATAATCGTAGTTTTCAATGTTCTTGTCGTAGTATTCACCTACCAAAAGGGCACCGCCATCCATGCGAGGCAGCACCTCTGTCACCTGATAAACCGGCGTATAGCGCTCCGACCTTTCCATCATGCCGGTAATGCTTTGCTTGAGCTCGCTGCTGTAGCTGTAGGCAGACTGATGGATGATATTCCCGCTGGTAGGATTGATCTGCAGGTACGCAAAGCCTTCCATGCTGTAGCGACCATCATCGCCAAAGAAACCCGATGCCACTACAAGATTGTGTGAATTGTCGATACCGAAACCCATCTCCTGCACACAATGCCCATCGATACCGTTGATGCGTGTATCTGTGAAAGCTGTGCCATGTCCGGGGAAAACAAAGTAGTAACTGATGTCGCTTTTTTCCTTGCGACAGGTAAAATCGAGGTTGTGAAAAAGAAAAACCGGACGCCCGAATGCACTCAGGGTTACTTCTACCGGCTCACCACTGAAATCCACTACCGGCAGGGTAAACTCGCTGTTCATAACAATGCGGCCTTCCTGATTGATAACCTTTAAAAAGGTACGCGATAAATCACTTCCCTCGTAGGCGTATTTATAGGCCATGGCATATTGCTCGTTTTCAGAGCGGATAATGCGGTAACCCGAATAGCTTTCGCCCATGCGCGATACCGTGCTGTCTATCAGGACCGGCTCGTCTTTGCGTTCCAGCGATAAGGTGTATTGCTGGTATTTCAGATAAGTGACCTTGCCGTTTTTCTCTTCGTAAAACTGGAAAATGCGATCGCCCAGTTTGATAAATTCCTTGGTTTCGTAGGTGATGTTTTTGAGCGTCAGGTTCTTGGAACGCTTCAGGTTCATTTGTTTGTCATAAATATCTATTTCATCGTCGAAGCGGTATTTCTTGTACACCAGCAATTCTCCGCCCGACAGCGTTCCGAGAATATCAAAGCCTATCATTTCAGCGCTCAGCTTCTGTGCCTGCGATATATAAATCTGCTGGCCCGAGGTGCGGACAACCAATAAACTGCATAGTAAAAGGAGTAATGGGCGCATGATTGCTATAGTACAAATGTATAACGAATAACAACGCATTCTGTTATGATGTGGTTTCCCCGAGCCTGGGATCAAAGGCATCCCGGAGCCCTTCACCAATAAGATTGTATGCCGTAACCGTAGTAAAAATCAGGAGTCCCGGAAAAACCACCAGCCACCAGGCGCTGAATTGTTGCCTCCCTTCATTCACCATAGAACCCCAGGTGACCGTACCGGGGGGAACACCTACACCCAAAAAGGAAAGGGAAGATTCAATCAGTATGGCAGCAGCAATTCCAAAGGCGATGCTCACCAGCGCAGGGGCGATGGCATTGGGAAGTGCATGCCGAAGGATAATGCGCATGCTGCTGAAGCCCAGGGCATTGGCAGCACTGATATAATCCAACTGTCGGATTTTCAGAAACTCCGCCCTTGTAAGACGGGCAATGCTGGTCCAGGAGGTCAGGCCGATAATAACCATCACGTGCAACAGCGATGGACGGGTGATGGCGGCAACTGTAATGATGAGGATGAAAACAGGCAGGGAATGAACGACCTCGATGGTGCGGGAAACCAGACTGTCCACGGGAATGAAATGGCGATGATGCAAAAACCGCATCCGACTCAACCACTTTCCTGCCCACAAAGCCAGCAACAGGATGCCCGCGGCAATAAGCACACTCCAGCACAGCTGCAGTGCCCCTGCAATGGGACTTGTTGCAGCCGCATCGGCCAGCAGGTACCTGCGCACATAAAAACCATACATCCAGCCGAGCAGCAAGCCCGGAACCAGCATGAGCCATTGTCCGCGCCGCATGGCCAGCTGCCGGTCACCGAAGTAGCCGGCCATAGCACCCAGCAAAATGCCCAGAAATCCGGCTATGCCCATAGCAACAAAACCGATGGAAAGCGAATACCGCGCGCCATGTATCAACCCTGCTGCTACATCTTTACCGGTATTGTTGGTGCCCAGCTGGTGTTTTAGCCTGCCGGATAGTGGAACAGTTTTTCCCGCAGCATCCACCATGAACTGTGGGTCATTGGGCGCTACGAAGCCTGTATTATTGTAGTCGTTGACGCCGGGGGAATAAGTAATTACCGGCCACACGACCCTTTCCATGGGTACTTTGCGCCAATCCGTGATATCGTTCTGCAGCCGCAGGGTTTGCCCGTCAGCCATTGTCAATGTGTAGGTTTTATCGGGGTGAAATGCAGGCCAGATACGGGCATCGCCAACCACTGCGTACAGGGGGCGATGATTGGCAAGATAGGGAGCCAGCAGTGCCATCCCTGTCAGCAGGGTTAAAAAAACCATAGCTACCATGGCCGGCGTGTTTTGCCGGAACTGCCGCCATGCGCGTTGTCGATTGCTATGGGAGGTAGGCGCTTTCATTTCTTCCAGGATATTCTGGGGTCGGTCATGGCATACAGGATGTCGGCCAGGAGGTACCCGCAAAGCGTCAACACCCCGGTGAGGGTGAATACACTTACAATCATCGGATAGTCTTCCTGGTAGATAGCTTCTATGATGGCCCTGCCCATGCCGGGTATGGTGAAGATGGTTTCCAGTATGACCGATCCGCCAATGGCAGCGGGAAACACATTAGCAAAAACTGTAATAACAGGTAACAGGGCATTGCGGAAGGCATGCCGGTACAATACCTTCCCTTCCGATAAACCCTTAGCCCTTGCCGTGCGGATGTAATCCTGCTGCAATACTTCCAGCGCAGCCACACGGGTAATCCTGCTGAGAAAAGCCAGCTGGGCATACGTATAACAGATGGTGGGAAGCACCAGATAGGGCAAAGTGATGCGCAGCCACTCCCACCAGCTGCTGCCTTCCGGGATGCCACCTGTAGGCGCTACACCACTGGAAGGGAATAAGCGAATGACATCCGGATTGGCGAAGTTCATCAACAGCAATGTCGCCACCCAGAATGCCGGCATACTGTACAACAGGAAGAGCAGTACCGAACTGCTCCTGTCAAAAAAACTGTTGCGTGCCGCAGCGGCTTTCATTCCAATCGGAACACTGATAAGGTAAGCCAGCAAAACGGAGCTGAAGGTGAAAAAAAGCGACCAACCGATGCGCGAGGCAATGACACTGCGTACAGGCAATTGGGTGGTATACGATGTTCCCATATCTCCCCGTATCCAGCCCTTCTGATAAGTGCTCCCCTTGCCGGTGAGCCAGTTGCCATCCCCCAGCAGCCAGCGGTGGTATTGGTTATCGCCGTGCCAGCGAATAACGGGAATGTAATTCCGCCATAAGGACGGGTTGGTTGTTCCCTTTTGCCAGGATTGTACCACCTCCTCCATGCCATCCTGCAATGGTTTGAAATAGATATTATATGTATATAAATTTTGTAATTCCTGAAGTTTATCCTGTACCCGTTGTGCATTGCCTTCCTGTAACAATGCTTTAACGGAAGCTGCGCTGTATTGCAGGCCGGAGCGGAGGCTGTCGCCGGAAGAACCAACTTCTGAGGTGGCAGGATAATCCTGATGCAATTGGTAGAGGTGTTGCAAGGACTTGTAATAATCACCGGCCAATGCATTGTTCCCCATCGTATGCACGATCCTTCGGAAGGCTTGCTGTTCATCCGGTCGCAATGCGGGTGGAAGGGTGGCAGGCTGCGACAGGCTGCTGAAAGACACATAGAATACCGGAAGGTGCAAACCCAGGCGCTCCCGCAGTTGCATGCGCTGCTGTTGCACCAGTTCCGACTCCACCAGCATTTCGCCGGTAGCAGATGAAGTGTTCAGCAAACGGTCTACCGGATCACCCGGTGCCTGTATGCTGATGATGAAAGCCAGCAGAGAAATAAGGACAAGGGTTGGAATGAAATACAGTATGCGCTTCAGAATGTACCTTCCCATGGGTGGTATTTACTGTATTTCCTGCATCCCTTCACCCTGCAACAGCAACAGGTAATTCAATAAGTTGCCCGGTCTTTCAAATGTCATTATCTGGTTGCCGAATCGCTTGTGAATGACATTTTTCCGATTGGCGCTGAACAACATCACATAGGGGGCCTCTTCATACACAATGGCCTGTAGTTCTCTGATCATCGGTATGCGTTCTTTGGTATCGATGGTGGTTCGGAGTAGGTCTATCAAGGAATCAGAAACAGCATTGCCAAAGCCGCAGTAGTTGGAGCCTTCTGCATAAGAGCTGGTATGCCATAGTTGGGTAAAGTCGTCGGGCAGACTGTTGGTGGCCCAAGCACCGAGGTAGGCATCGAAATCATGAGTACCTACTTTTTGCGCCAGTACGGGTAATTCCATCGGTGCGAGTCGGACTTCCACACCCGCCTGATAGCAGGCCTCTTTAATCATTTCCACCATCTGGTCGATAAAGGCTCCCGAAGAACTGTACATCAACTCAAAAGAGAAAGGCACCTTTCTTCCGTTGATGACTTTATCGCGGATATTGTCGCCGTCGGTATCTGTCCATCCTGCCGCCTCCAGTAAGGCAATGGCTCCATTCAAATCACTGGAATAGGGTGCAAGGCTATCGTTGTAACCGGGTTTGGCAGGAGCGTGAAAGGATACCCAGCGGTCGGCTTTGTCATTGTATATCACGCGGATAATCTGCTCAATAGGTATGAGTTTGGTCATGGCATGACGCACCTGTTTTTCATTAAAGAAAAGCTCATGTGTAAGGCCATCAGGGCGCATGTTAACACCGAGGTAATTAAAGCTGAAATTATCGATATAGCGATAATTATAATTGGTTACAAAGTTGGGATCCTGCTCCAGGGTTTGCATGCTCTGTGTCGACAGCCATACACTGGCATCTATTTCCTGTGCTTTTAACTCCAGTATAGTGGCATTGTCGTCTTTTACCTCCTTGAAGATAATCTTATCGGGTAGTGCCTGTTCCTGCGGAGAAAGACCTGCAAGTCCGTAACTCCAGTGCGCTGCTTTTTTCTCGAGCACCAGCGAAGCACCTCTCTCCCAGGATGTTACCTTGTAGGGGCCGGCGCCATTCAGCAGTTCCAGGTCATTGCCCCATTTGCCATCGTTGAAGTCGGTGATATAGGCAACTACATCAGCACCGGCATGCGACGCAAAATCAGGGTCTTCCAGTGCCGAAAATGCTACAGCATCCATTATTCCCTGTGGATCGTGGTAGGCTTTCTGTAAAATAATAAATGAAGATAAAAATGATATGTTTTGTACGTACTTTTCTTTCATCACCATAGTACAAACCAGCGGATTGTCGGCAGAAAGGCGCACATCGATCAGGTTTTCCAGGTACGACTTGGTCGTGGGATTATTGGTCAGCGGGCATTTGGCTATTTTCAGACTGAAGGCTACATCGGCTGCGGTGACAGGACTTCCATCGTCCCAGCGGGCTTCTTTCCGAATGGTATAGGTGTATTCCAGTCCATTGGCCGAAATCACAGGAGGCGCTGCTGCCAGATCGGGTACCACCTCCATCTGCATGGGATCGAGGCGCATCAGGTACTTTTGGGTAAACATAAAAATCCAGGAACGCGTGGCCAGGCGTCCATTGGTGGGGTGAAGATTATCGGGCGGTCCGGGGATGTGGTTGACCACTACATTTTCTTTGCTCCAGTCCGGCAGAATGGAATCGGCGTCATCAATGCGCAGAAAGGTAATCGTACTGTCGATGCGCAAATGGCTGTTGTCGTTGCCTGAGACCCGCCCTCCGCGTTTGCAGGCCTGCATGGACAGCAGCAACAGCATGGCCATCAGATAAAAATTCCGTAAATTTAAAGTAGGTTGCATCATAACAATTTGGGGTTAATGCCTCCTAAAAGTAACCAATTTTCAAAGCCTTCAACTATTTGATGGCCGTTTTGTTAATGACATCCAAAAAGCATCCGTATGGAGAAAGTACTAATAGCAGGCGGTAGCGGTTTCATCGGCAGAAGATTGACTGCATTGTTACAGCAAAGTGGTTATGCTGTAGGCTGGATGAGCAGAAGCGGTGGCAAGCGAAAAGACGTACAAATATTTCAATGGGATGTATTGCGCCAGCGCATGGACCCGGCGGCTATTCAATGGGCCGACCATATCATGGTGCTGGCGGGTGCCGGTATAGCTGATAAGCGCTGGACGGAAAAACGAAAACAGGAAATCATCCACAGCCGGGTGCAGAGTACCCAGCTGTTGATTTACCAGCTACAGCAGCAGGCGCATCATGTGCAGACAGTTACAGCTGCTTCCGCTGTAGGCTATTACGGCAATCGCGGTGATGTATGGCTGCAGGAGGATGCTGCCCCCGGAGATGGTTTTTTAACGACCTCCACCCAGGCCTGGGAAGAAGCCAGTGTCGGCTTCAACCTCGCCGGTATCGAACCGGCTATCATTCGCATTGGTCTGGTGCTGGGAAAAGAATCGGGTTTGCTAAAAGAAATGGACAAGCAACTGCGCTGGGGAATCCGGCCTATTGTAGGGTCAGGAAAACAGTATTATCCCTGGATTCATATCGACGATGTAGCGGGAATTTTTATGCACGCCATGCAACAACGGTTAAAAGGTATATACAATGCGGTAGCACCGCAGCCAATGACACAAAACGAATTGCTGAAGGCTATGGTGCGCGCACGGGGAACCTTCGCATTACCGGCACCGGCACCGGCATTCGTATTGCAACTGATGCTGGGCGAAATGGCAGCTGCAGTATTAGGGGGACAAAGGGTAAGCGCAGATAAGGTTATTGGGAGTGGTTACTCCTTCCGGTTTGAAGATGCTGATACAGCTCTGCAGGCTATCTACAACCAATAGCCCCGTGCTGGTGCACAGGGCTATCGATGGAAAAGCAATTGGTTTATTTGCTGGCAAAGGTGAGGAACTGTTCTACCATGCCGATGAATTCAGCGCGGTAACCATGTTCATCTTTTCCCTTCGCTCCTTTGGCGAGCTGCAACACTTCTTCATAGCGCGCATCCCCTTTGAACTCACTGTCGCGCAACAGTAATCCGAACTCTGCTACCGCCACAGCAAACCGGTAGTTGTCGGATGTTTGGCTCAGTGGAATCTGATTATCTACCACAGTAGTTTCTATAAGGCGGCTTACGTCTTCACCCGGTTTCTTGTAACGCATGCACAAACTCATAATATCATCGCTGTAGTAAGCCTGTGCATTCACCTGTGTACTTTGGTATTTTAAGGTTTCTCCTTCCGGTGTACCCTGAGGTGCGAAATCTTTGTTGTCTTTCAACTTCACTTCGTAGATGGCAGTTACCCGATGGCCGGCGCCCAGTTCACCTGCATCCTTTTTATCGTCATCAAAATCTTCTTTGTTCAGCATCCGGTTTTCGTAACCTATCAAGCGGTATTCCTCCACCTTGGCAGGGTTGAATTCAATCTGCAGTTTCACATCCTTGGCGATGGTGAACAGCGTGCCACGCATATCGGTTACAAACACTTTTTCAGCTTCTTTTTCGGTGTAGATATAGAAGTAGTTGCCGTTGCCGTTGTTGGCGATCTTCTCCATTTTACTGTCCTTGTAGTTGCCCATTCCGAATCCGCAAATGGTGAGGTATACTCCGGAATTTCTCTTTTCTTCAATCAGCCGTACCATCTCCGCATCACTGGAAGCACCTACATTGAAATCGCCATCGGTACACAGAATAACCCGGTTGTTACCGCCTTCAATCAGATGGTCCACAGCGGTTTTGTAGGCGAGTTCTATTCCCTGTCCGCCTGCAGTGGAGCCACCCGCCTGGAGGTTATCGAGGGCTTTCTTGATGGTGGCCTTATCGCTGGCTGGGGTCGAAGGCAATACCAGTCCGGCTGCACCTGCATACACCACAATGGCAATACGGTCTTTCTCGCTCAGCTGGTCAATCAGCTTGTTCAACGACTGTTTAACCAGCGGCAGTTTATTGGCTTGTCCCATAGAGCCCGACACATCCATCAGGAATACGAGATTCGAAGGGTCAGCCTTGCTGTAATCAATATCTTTTCCCTGCAAACCAATCATGATAAGTTTGGTGTTGTCATTCCACGGGTTCTCTGATATTTCGGTAAAAACCTGGAAAGGATGTTCGCCTTTGGGCTGGGGATAGTCATAATCGAAATAATTGATCATTTCTTCTATACGTACAATATCTTTTTGCGGCACCTGATTGTTGCTAATGAATCGACGGATGTTAGAGTAGGAAGCATTGTCTACATCAATGCTGAAAGTACTCAGCGGATTGCCAATAACCTTGCGGAAACCGATTTCCTGAATGGCATCGTATTCTTCTGTGTTAAACCCTTCAAAATCTGATTCATACACCATAGGTGCGGTGAGCGTCATGGCGCCGGAGGAATAATGGGACTCGGCAATACTGTTGTCGCGCGTCTTACTCATTACAGGTATATGCATAGCTTCTTTCTGAACAATTACTACCTCCTCCAACGGTGGAGCAACCACTTCAAGAGCAATTTTTACTTCGGTAGTTTTACTTGCCTGAATAACTACTTTTTCACTATGGGTAGCATAACCCTGCAGATGGAATGCCACCTTATAAGTCCCCACAGGCAAATGGCGCATTGTAAATTTTCCATCTAAGTCGGTCAGGTCGCTGTAGCTGGTGTTTTCAATGGTAAGCTGCACAAAGGGAAGGGGTTCCCCGGTAGCTGCATCTGTAACTGTTCCTTGCAGCTGGCCTTCATCTGCCGCTGGAAGGGGTGCATAATACGTGGCTGAAATAAGCAGTGCCGACAGCAAGAAGGTGCCCGCTGCAGCCAGAGGAAAGAATCGTTTCATTGCATTTATTTTTAACATGTACAGATAGGATGCACAGCTGCACCGCTTTCCATAAATGCCACATGAAAGTGAATGAATCATGCAGAATAAGTCGCAAAATCAATAGGAGTGGTAATGGGGGAAGGGGTGCTACCCCTGTAGCGGATACTGGAATGTTATGGTTACTACTTTGTTGATGGGGCAGATATCGGTTGCACGTTGTAGGTTATAAGTGTTAGGTTGTAAGTAGTGCCAAAGACCAACAGCCAGCCCCGATAGCTATCGGGGCCAACCCCGATGGTTT
>DDYY01000080.1:1970-3708 GCA_002346225.1 Bacteroidetes bacterium UBA3022 | reverse complement strand
GCAATGCGAGAGGAGGTAGTGTCCCGAATCTGGTAAAATTTGCACTCGACTGCGAGCGTTTTGGTGCCGAGGGAATTACGGTCCATCCCCGTCCCGATGAGCGCCATATTACCACCCAGGATGTGTACGACCTGGCTCCGGTTTTGTCCACCGAATTTAATATCGAAGGGTATCCCGATGAGCGGTATATGCGCATCATCAGTGAGATACGACCTGCTCAGGCTACTCTGGTGCCGGACCCTCCGAATGTATTGACCAGCAACAACGGCTGGGACGTCAGAGGGAGAATGGCAGAATTGAAAGAAGTTGTGGAGCGCTTACACGAATGGAATGTTCGGGTATCTGTATTCCTCAATCCTGACGAGGAGCAGGTCCACGCGGCAAAGGAAGCGGGGGCCGATAGAATAGAGTTGTATACCGGTCCATATGCCGAGCATTTTCTCTCCGACAAAGGGGGTGTGCTTCCTTATGTAGCAGCTGCTACCACAGCCAAAGCTATCGGTCTGGGGGTGAATGCAGGTCATGACCTCAATCTGGATAACCTGGCATTCTTAAAATCCAGTATACCCTGGATGGACGAGGTATCTATTGGCCATGCCATCATCAGCGATGCTTTGTATCTGGGTATCGAGAATACCATCCAGCTGTACAAGCGAAAATTATTACCACTATAAAAACAAAAAAGCCGGCAAAACGCCGGCTTTTTTTATACAGATAATTACAATTATTGCTGAACGGTGGTATCTACATCCAGAGAACTGGAAACATTTACCACTTCGTATACAAATTCACCGGAAACTTTGTCCTTGGCATAGCTCCAGACAACCGCTAAAGCATACATGTCTGCATCAACCCACTGAGGACTCTTGGTTACATTGTACACACGGGTAACCAGGTCACCTACATATCCGTTGCCATAGATAAACTGATCTCCGAACATGGTGCCTGTGGCAGAAGTGCGAAGCACGTGATCATGAATAAAGTCAGGATCAGCAGCACCACCTTCTCCTGCACCATTCTGCGGGAAGTTCAGTCCGTTCTGCATGATATAAACAGCAACAAAATAGTCACCAACTATAGTTTCGAATGGAGCGAATGAAACGCCCAGTTCGTAGCTATTGCCTTTATCGGTCATTACTACCAGCGCACCTGCAGGGGCCAGTGGTTCTTCCATTTCCAGATTTACTGCAGCAGCCATTGACAGACTATCGCTGAAGTCGTTTTCTGCATTCCAAACTTTCAAGGTTGGAATACCGGTAATGCCATAGTACATATGGAATTCATCGGCAACAGGATTGGACATTTCATCACCTGTATGGATAGCCATAGGTTCGCTCAGGCCTTCTGTAAGGCGGATAGCACCTTCGAAGTTAGGAGCTCCCCAATCGCCGCAAGGACCGCACCAGGTAGCAGTAAAATCACCAATCATTACCTTCTTGGTAGAAGTAGGTACCCAGCAAGTGCCGTTATCGTCACTGGCCTTTGGATTGAAATTCAATGCATATGGATTCGTGCAGCCGTCTATGCGCTCCTTAGCACAGGAGGAGAAGATAGCTACAGAAAGAAACAGCATGCCTGCTACATAGATATTTTTCATCGTTGGGTCGATTTGAGGTTAAAAATACTGTTATAAATTTGATATTCCAAAGGGTAACATGTCAATGATGACGTTTGTTTTACAATCACTCTACCCGCTTTTGCCTTATTTTCGCACCAAACATATCTCTATGCGATTGTA
>DDYY01000080.1:0-1712 GCA_002346225.1 Bacteroidetes bacterium UBA3022 | reverse complement strand
CCGGCGACGAAAGACTCTTCGTGCTGGAACGGCAGGGCCGGGTGCGCATCATTGATGAAGCCGGGGATGTGCTGGCGACGCCCTTCCTGGATATCGATGACCAAATAGAGTCCGGGTACCAGGAAAGAGGGCTTTTGGGAATGGCGTTTCATCCCGATTATGCCAGTAATGGATATTTTTATGTGAGTTATACTGACAATTCGGGAAACTCGGTCATCAGCAGGTTTTCCGTTTCCGCCGATGCCAACCTGGCCGATCCTGATTCGGAGCTCATTATTTATACAGCCACCCAGCCTTACAGCAACCACAACGGTGGTTGTATCTTGTTCGGACCGGATGGGTACTTATACATCAGTTTGGGCGATGGCGGTTCGGGTGGCGATCCCGGCGACAGGGCCCAGAATCCTGAAAACAAATTGGGGAAAATACACAGGGTTGATGTAGATGGGGCGGAGCCTTATGCTATTCCTGCCGACAACCCCTTTGCAGGTGCCGTTGATACGCTGGAAACCATTTGGAGTCTTGGGCTTCGCAATGCATGGCGATTCAGTTTTGATCAACTCACCGGAGATATGTGGATTGCAGATGTGGGTCAAAATCTCTACGAAGAACTGAACTTCGAAGCTGCGGGCGATGGCGGACACAATTATGGCTGGCGCTGCTACGAGGGAAGCTATACCTTCAACCCTAGTGGCTGCGAGGGTGAAGAGTTCTATACCTTTCCTGTATATGAGTACAACCACAGCTTTTCTACGGGGGGATTTAGTGTAACCGGTGGTATCCGCTACCGGGGTGCTGAATTTCCGGGCATGTACGGCTATTACCTCATGGCCGACTATGTTTCAGGCAACTGGTGGTGGGTGAGAAGTAACCTGGCCGGAGAATGGGAAGTTGAATTTCTCGATGAAATTGAAGACGATATCGCTGGATTTGGTGAAGATGTCCATGGCGAATTGTATTGCGCCGATCTCTCTTCCGGAATTATCTATAAAATCAAGGATGCATGCGGTGATTTTGCTGCATCCGCAATAGTAGATTCGTTTTATTGCGATGCCTCACCGGGTGCTATTGACCTGGTAGTGGTAGCTGGAACGGCTCCTTATTCATTTGAATGGTCCGACGGCAGCACAACGGAAGATATTTCTGGACTACCCGTTGGCGTTTATGCTGTGAATGTCTTTGACAACGCGGGTTGTGAGCGTTTCGTGGAAGTAGAAATTGCCGCTGGCACCTTGCCGGTACCTACCATTCTGTACGATGGCGGAGCCGGAACCCTGTCGGTCGAAACAGGGGTGATGTGGCAGTGGTATCTATCGGGATTGCCTATTGACGGAGCCACCGGACAAACACTCGATCCCGGTGGACAGGGAGGTGATTATCAGGTAGAAGTGGTGCTGGATAACGGATGTACCGTACTCTCTGATGAATATACGCTGGAAGGTACTTCTATTGAAGAAGGCACTCTAAATGTAATAGGGTTATACCCCAACCCGGCAACATCGTTTTTACAAGTAAGATGGAGCAACAGCGGAGAACAACTGGACTGGAAAGTGCAGGACCTAACAGGATCATTATTGATGTCAGGACAGGCGAGCGGAGCTGCCATGCTGGAACTGGATCTGAATGATTTACCGCAGGGAACCTATTTTCTGACCTTGCAGCAATCTTCCAATACGATTACCCGTTCCTTCATTCGTCAGTAAGCAGGGACG
>DDYY01000074.1 GCA_002346225.1 Bacteroidetes bacterium UBA3022 | reverse complement strand
CAGCTGGATGATCTGGAGCCTGCTATTGGTTCCGCTACCGGTTTAATGAGACAGGTTCGCAAACTGGACGTAAGGGAAAAGGACGATTTTGCCATTTTCAAAAGCGACAGCATCATAGAGGTGGTCCTTTCGAATATATCCTATGTAACGCTGGGTGCCGTAATCATCGGACTTATCACCTTGCTGGGTGCGGCCATCGGATTGATGAATATCATGCTGGTGCAGGTGAACGAACGCACGCGGGAAATTGGCATCAGTATGGCACTGGGTGCCACCGGTACTGTTATTAAGCGCCAGTTCATAACAGAGGCCATTGTCATTTGTCTGATGGGAGGAGCACTGGGAATCCTGTTGGGTGTATTGACCGGCAATGGTGTGGCAAGTTTCTTTAAGGTGTCATTCTTTGTTCCCTGGGGGTGGGTACTCGGCGGTCTTGCACTTACTTTTGTCACCGGCCTGGCAGCGGGCTACTATCCGGCTGTCAAAGCCTCCAAACTCAATCCCATCGAAGCCTTGCGGTACGAGTAGGTTATACCTCTACATTCATTTAGGTTGGTTAATTCATTGAGCAATTTGGTCACTTAACTTTCTGTTGATTATTACTTTTTTACCCAGTTCTGTAATTGCCTTGGTGTTCAGGCAATTAAACACAAAGTCACTAAGTGTTTCACAAAGTCCACGAAGACAAGGACCTTAGTGTACTTAGTGTAAGTGCTCCGCACCAGTGCCTTGGTGTTCAGGTAGCCAAACACAAAGTCACTAAGTGTTCCACAAAGTCCACAAAGACAAGGCCCCTAGTGCGCTTTGTGAAAGTGCTCCGCACCAGTGCCTTGGTGTTCAGGCAGCCAAACACAAAGTCACTAAGTATTTCACAAAGTCCACGAAGACAAAGCCCTTAGTGCGCTTTGTGAAAGTGCTCCGCACCTGTGCCTTGGTGTTAAGCCAGCCAAACACAAAGTCCACGAAGACAAAGCCCTTAGTGCGCTTAGTAAAAGTGCTTTGCACCTGTGCCTTGGTGTTCAACCAACAAATATTAAATTAGCAAGCAGCAACAATATTTAGATATGAATTTTACAGTTGATCAACTGGCATCCCACACCCTCAATGCTGCTTTTAAAGTACATCAGCAACTCGGCCCTGGTCTCCTAGAGTCTGTTTACGAGACTTGCCTCGCACATGAATTAGAATCTATGAATCTGCAGGTTCAACGCCAGGTTCCACTTCCAGTTGTCTACAATGATATTCGATTGGATGGAGGGTATCGCGTAGACTTGTTGCTGGAGAATTCGCTGGTAATTGAAATAAAATCGGTTGAATCCCTGAATGACTTGCATGTCGCCCAAGTACTTACCTATTTGAAACTGGGTAATTTCAGATTGGGCCTGCTCTTGAATTTCAATACGTATAAGTTGAAGGATGGTATACGAAGACTCATTATGGGATACGACACATAAAAAAAAAACAGCCGCCCCAGGGGGCGGCCGCTTCGCTGTTAAGCTTCTTCTTCCAGTTATTCTTCTACCACTTCGAAAGACACATCTACTTTCCGCTCTGCTGATAGCGTGATATAAGCAGTATATGCACCGAGTGATTTTACTTCTTCTTCAATATTGATTTTCTTGCGATCCACCACCACACCAATTTGTGTTTTGATGGCTTCTGCCAGCTGAACGTTGGTTACGCTACCGAAAATCTTTTCGTTCTGACCCACCTTCGCACCTACGCGAATAACGGTGTTTTTGAACTTATCGACCATTTTCTCCAGCTCAGCAACCATTTTTTGCTCTTTAACAGCTGTCTGGCGCTTCAGCTCCTCCAGCATGCGGCGGTTGCCTTCGCTGGCTACTAAAGCTAAGCCCTTCGGAATAAGGTAGTTCCTACCGTATCCGTTTTTCACCTTCACCACGTCATTGGCGTCGCCAAGGTTTTCTACGTCTTTTAACAAGATTATTTCCATTACAGGGCTTATTTTAAAAGGTCAGTAACATAAGGCATCAGTGCCAGCTGGCGGCTGCGTTTTACAGCCTGCGCCACACGACGCTGGTATTTCAATGAATTTCCAGTAATACGACGGGGTAACATCTTACCTTGCTCGTTTACGAACTTCAATAGAAAATCAGGATTCTTATAGTCGATGTAACGTATACCGCTCTTTTTGAAACGGCAATATTTCTTACGGGTCATACCCAATTTGGTAGCGGCAAGAAAACGGATATTTTTATTCGAGGCCATGTTGGTTCAATTATGCGTTAGTGGTTGTTTCAGCTGCAGGTTCCTTGCGTCCTTTGCCGATTTCTCCTCTGCGCTTGCGTTCATTGTAATCAAGAGAGAATTTGTCCAGACGGATAGTCAGGTAACGGAGCATCTGCTCGTCGCGGTTAAACTGGAGCTCCAGTTTTGCCACCACGTTCGCATCGGCTTTGTACTCAATGACAAAGTAAATGCCCGTTGTTTTCTTCTTGATGGGATAAGCCAGCTGCTTTAAGCCCCAGCGTTCCTCGTGTACCATTTCAGCTCCCAGACCGGTCAGCATCTCTTTGTAGACGTCAAGCGAGCGCTTCGCTTCGTCATCGCTGAGGACGGGAGTAAGTACAATTACTGTTTCGTATTGATTCATCTGTTACTTTTGTACATCCGATTGAACTCTATTGTTCGGACGGGCTGCAAAGTTATAAAACACTTGTCAATTCTTCCAAAAAAACCACACTTTAAGAATATTTTCTAACCGGGGTGCCCGAATGTCCCCTTTCCGACCTCTTCACCTGCCTCCTTGGTCCGCCCTGCACATCGAATAAACGCCAAAAATAGCTCAATCGGGGGAAGACTGCGTATCTTTGACCCATGCAACAAGTGAAGGGAGATGACCTGACCCTCCATATCCTGGGAGGAGGTCAATTGGGTAAAATGCTCATTGAAGCCGCCTCCGACTGGAATGTCCGCTGCCATGTACTCGATCCCGATCCCGACTGCTCTTGCGCACGGATGGCCTGGCAGTTTACCTGCGGCGATTTCAGGGATTATAAGACGGTCATGGATTTCTGCGCCGATGCGCGTTTTATCACCATAGAAATAGAACATGTCAACACCAAAGCACTCGAAGACCTGCGCAATATGGGAAAACGCGTCATGCCGGACGCCGGCCCCCTGGCCATTATAAAAGACAAGGGCAAGCAAAAACGATTCTACCATCAGCATGAGATACCCACCAGCCCTTTTCGGCTGTTCGACTCGCGCGACCAGCTACTCAGGGCTATATATAATGAGGAGGTAAGCCTTCCTTTTGTTCAAAAGTCCTGCACTGCCGGTTACGATGGAAGAGGCGTACTTATAGTTCGTGAGAAGGCACAGCTCGATCAACTGCTCGACGGCCCCTCCCTGGCTGAAGAGCTTGTGCCCTTTGAGAAGGAACTGGCGGTAATCGTTGCCCGCGACAGCCATGGCAATACCACCGCATTTCCGGCGGTTGAAATGGAATTCCACCCCACCGCCAATCTGGTAGAGATGTTGCATAGCCCCGCACAGATTGCTCCTGAAACAGAGCAACAGGCGCGCCGGCTTGCTGCCGATACCATTGCCGCTTACGGACTGGAAGGATTGCTGGCGGTTGAAATGTTCCTTACCCGTGATGGGGAATTACTCGTAAACGAAGTAGCACCGCGTCCCCATAACAGCGGACACCATACTATTGAAGCCAACAGCACTTCTCAATACCAGCAATTACTGCGCTGTATGTTCGGACTCCCGCTGGGCAGTACGGCTCTTACCACACCTGCCGTAATGGTCAACCTGCTGGGCGAAGACGGGTATACTGGTAACGCGGTTTATGAAGGAATGCCCGAATGCCTTGCCAGGGAAGGTGTTTATATTCACCTCTACGGGAAAAAGATTACCAAGCCTTTCCGGAAAATGGGACATGTTACCATCACCGACGCCAATGCAGACGGTGCAAGGGAGAAGGCGTTGTTTGTAAAAAGTACCTTAAAAATTAAAGCATGAAACCTCAGGTAAGCATCATCATGGGCTCCGACTCCGACCTACCGGTTATGCGCGATGCCGCCGTTATCTTAGATAGCTTCGGTATTGCGGTAGAAGTTACCGTTGTGTCTGCCCACCGTACCCCAAAAAGGATGGTGGAATTTGCTGAGAATGCCCACCTGAGAGGCATACAGGTTATTATTGCCGGAGCCGGCGGGGCAGCCCATCTGCCCGGGATGGTTGCCAGTATCACACCTTTACCTGTTATCGGGGTTCCTGTAAAATCGTCCAACTCCATAGATGGCTGGGACAGCATCCTGTCCATCCTGCAAATGCCCAACGGCGTGCCGGTTGCTACAGTTGCCTTGAACGCGGCCAAAAATGCCGGTATACTCGCCGCTGAAATATTGGGTTGTGCAGATGCCGCCATTCAGCAAAAAATCATTGCCTATAAAAAGGAAATGAGAGACACCGTAGAAGCCAAAGCCCGAACACTGGAAGACAAAGGCTGGAAATAAGCATCGGATTGGAAGCGCATGTTGCCAAACCTTCTGATGAGGTTCTTTAGATTCATCTGTCCATAGATATTTTCTGCGGTGGACATCCGAAATTTGAAGTTCACCACAATATAAATAGTCTCATCAACCTGCTGGAGGCATATGGCATCGCAGAGCAACTGCTGGCATTGCAGAACTATGTATTTTTAACTCGATCGCTCTTCCATGTTAAAGAGTAGCAATCTGTCGAATGAAGCACTTGAAGATATATTATATGTTGTTTTTGTTCATTTTGATGAGCACAGCAATCAAGGCCCAGACCTATCAGGGGTATTCCAGTAATGGTGCTTATCAATGTTCATTAAGGGTGCTATCTGATAGCACCGTCCATCTCGTATGCAACAGCCCTAATAATACTTCTTACACTGCATACACCGGCACTATCTCAGCAACACGTGGAGGCCTCCTCCATATTTCAGCAACTATGACCATCGGTCAGTTCGCTATGAAAACATGGCATAAGGATACTTTATATATACAACTGGACACCGCTATTGCGGATCAATTGGATAAAATTCAAATCCAGTATGCCAATAATACCTACGAACAACTGCGGGGTTACGATAGTATGGGCAGTCCCTTAAGGCTGCTGAAAGTTCCCGTGGATAGCAGTATTTTCAACAATCAGTCGGGCAGTAACTATGTCATCATTACGGTTAACAGACGCGATTACTCCACAGGAGAATGGTTGTCATTCAAAATTCCATTTGGTTCAGCTGCATCAATCACCGCCGGTCAGCTGCTGGAGTTTGACATATTACTGGAGGGGAAAAAATTGACTACGGCCGGTCAACCACCTTTGCAAACAGGTCATTTTACATTGACAAAAAAACAATAGGATGCACAGCCACTTCTAAGTATCCCTGGCTAGCCATTCAAAACAAAAATCTATTTCTATCATGTATAATTTACCCCATCACAAAGAGCACAACGAGCAAGTCATCAAAGACTTTATAAAGTCTTATCCGTTTGCTTTTATCACAGGTGTCGATGCCCGAAACCAACCTGTTGCCACGCAGGTTCCGCTTTTTCTGGAGGAAAGATCGGGCAGACAAGTGCTCCGTGGGCATATCATGAAAAATACCGATCACCATAAGGCATTTCTTCACAATAAGAATGTGCTGGCAGTGTTTACGGGAAAGCATACCTATGTAAGTGGTACCTGGTACAGCAATCCTCATACACCTTCTACCTGGAACTATATGAGTGTGCACATAAAGGGAATCGTCAGGTTGCTGGAGGATGCGGCGTTGGAGGAAGTCCTGCGAATGACCACGCTGTATTTTGAAGATCAGAACCACCAGTCTACAACCGTATACGATAACATACCGGAGGAATTCAGGCAGCGTGTAATGGGAGCCATTGTGGCGTTTGAAGTCGAAATTCAAGAGATAGATACGGTTTTCAAATTGAGTCAGGACCGGGATGCGGAGAGCTATCGAAATATTATTGAAAAGCTCATGGCCGGAGATGAAGATGCCCGGGTGATTGCTCAGGAAATGATTAAAAGGGAGAAAGAGCTATTCTCTGCATAAGCATGGAAGATGGGTTGGTGCAAGTCCGCATTAATCTTTCGAGATAAATGCAGAACTCAAGTCAGGTTCCGATGGAACTTCCCATTCCTGCAATTTGGCTGCCATCTTATTATACCTGAAAAAGAGGAAAATCAGACCGGCCAGTAAGCACAGACTGAAACCAATTATTCCCGTTAACCGGATACCCAGCTCTTCGAAAGGGATATTAGGAAACATGCCTGAAAGCCATTTCCCGGTTCCTTTATCGGCGTCCAGTCCAATGAGTATGGTGAATAATGCCAAACCCAGTGTCTGTCCAAACTGTATGAACAAGCTCCTGATAGCAAAATAGGTGGCTTCGCGGTTCTGCCCTGTACGAATGCTCTCGTATTGCGTAATCTCAGCCAGGATAACGGGCGGTAAAATACCCAGAAAAGCCAAGGGCAATGCCATCACTGCTGAAAGTAAATAGGACTCCGTCCGATTGTCTATGGGAGATTCTCCTAAGTAAAATACATATAGAAAAATAAATGATAGAAATAGGAGTGCGCTCAGAACCAGAATCTTTTTAGATACCCTGGCACCCAGCCAATTCACCAGAGGGTAAAACAGTACCGACAAACCCACCATGATGACAATCATGATGGTACCGTAGGATTCAGGCAAGCCCAGTAAAACGGTGACGAAATACAACGCTCCGGTCCCCATAGTGGTGAGTGATACAAAATAGGTAAAGTCAGATACCAGATACAAAAAGAAATTCTTGTTTTGGAGCACCGGAAGCAGATTGCCCATCAGGTTATCGGTAGTGGGAGTGCCGTAGCAGTATTTTTTTTCATTGACGAAAAAGGCAGGGAAAACAAGAAAAATACAGCCCAGTCCGAATACAATCCATATGGCCAGCTGATAGGCGCGAAAGGCTTCCATGCCCGTGCCCTTGAAATAGTCGACAATCGCAGGACAGGAAGCCGCAAATATCCAGCCTATGATATACCCCAGTTGCTGATAGGTGGCTATTCGCAACTTCAAAACAGAGGTATGTCCCAGCTCAGGGAGCATGGCATTGTAAGGAATTATGTAAAGGGAAACCGAAAGATTGAAAAGGATTTGAATGAAAATAAGGTACCAGATATTGGCCTCACTTTCCAGTCGGGTAGCAGGTGTAAAAAGAAAGAAGCAGGTAATGACTATTGGGAGAATAGACCATCTTAAAAAGGCAATCCTCCTGCCGAGTCTATGGGTGCTCTTGTCACTGAACCAGGCAATAACAGGGTCTATGATGGCATCCCACAAACGAGCGCTGATCATAATCAGGCTCATGGCGTTGATAACGCCGAGTACACCTATTTTGGGAATAAGATTGACAAGACCGGAAGCGGAAGGAGGCTGATAAAAATAGACGAGCATGACAGCTACTGCACTGGTGAGCACACTCCATCCCAGCATCCCCGATGCATAAGCCAGTTGACCTCTTACAGGTATATTTTCCTTTGCCACCATTTCTCAGCAGGCAAAGATACCTTTTTGAATAAGTATAGGGTTCTCAGCAATGTTGGTCGTAAGCCTTCATCAGACTATCGGCAACCATAGCTGCATTGCGCCCTTCAATCTGATGGCGCTCCATAAAATACACCAGTTTCCCGTCCTTGAATAAAGCTACGGAAGGAGAGGATGGAGGATAGGGAAGGGTCAGCTTTCTTACCTCGTTTACTGCATCAATATCGAAACCTGCAAATACCGTTGCCAGGTGATCGGGTTTTTTGCTGTGCTGCAAACTGAAACGTACACCCGGACGGGCATTTCCCGCAGCGCATCCGCATACAGAATTAATGACTACCAGCACGGTGCCTTCGGTTTCCTGAATGGCAGCGCGTACTGCTTCCGGGGTGGTGAGGTCTTCAAAGCCAGCGGTGGTAAGCTCCGCTTTCATGGGTTGAACGAGTGCTTCTGGATACATATATTTAGGATGTTTTTTAAATAATTAACTGCAAATGTAAAAAAGGCAGCTTTCCCAATGAACCATAGCACTGTTGAAATGGTTCATTGAACCGTAGGCATTTGTTAACTTTGCAAACTAAATAAGAGTCTTAGAATGAATACCATGACTGACAAAAAGCTTCCGTACAAAGTAAAAGATATCAATCTGGCTGCTTGGGGAAGGAAAGAAATCCAATTAGCTGAGGTAGAAATGCCCGGATTAATGGCGCTCAGAGAGGAGTTTGGTGCTTCCAAACCACTCAAAGGTGCACGTGTAGCAGGCTGTCTGCACATGACCATCCAGACAGCTGTACTGATAGAAACCCTGGTAGAACTGGGTGCTGAGGTACAGTGGAGTTCCTGTAATATTTTCTCTACCCAGGACCATGCTGCTGCTGCCATTGCCGCTGCAGGTATTCCCGTTTATGCCTGGAAAGGCCTGACACTGGAAGAATACGACTGGTGCATTGAGCAAACACTGTTTTTCGGTGAAGACAACCAGCCGCTGAACATGATTCTGGATGATGGTGGTGATCTTACCAATATTGTATTGGACAAGTATCCTGAACTGATTCCGCATGTGAAAGGCTTGAGTGAAGAAACCACTACAGGGGTACACCGCTTGTATGAACGTATGGCAAAAGGAACACTCCCCATGCCTGCTATCAATGTCAATGACAGTGTTACCAAGAGCAAATTCGACAACAAATACGGTTGTAAGGAATCGCTCGTTGATGCCATTCGCCGCGCCACTGATGTGATGATGGCGGGTAAGGTAGCTGTAGTTGCCGGTTATGGCGACGTAGGAAAAGGTTCTGCCCAGTCATTAAGAGGAGCCGGCGCTCGCGTAATGGTGACGGAAATAGATCCCATATGTGCGCTTCAGGCTGCAATGGATGGCTTCGAAGTAAAGAAAATGATTGATGCTGTTAGTGAAGCCGACATCGTGGTGACTGCTACCGGTAACAAGGATGTAATTACCGCCGAGCATTTCATGCGCCTGAAGCCGAATGCCATCGTTTGTAATATCGGTCATTTCGATAATGAAATCGATGTTGCATGGCTGAATGAAAATTACGGCGATACTAAGGACGAAATAAAGCCGCAGGTAGATAAGTATACCATCAATGGCAACGACTTTATTCTGTTGGCAGAGGGCCGTCTGGTGAACCTTGGATGTGCCATGGGACACCCTAGTTTCGTGATGTCCAATAGCTTTACCAATCAGGTACTGGCGCAGATGGAATTGTGGAACAACAATGGCGCCTATGAAAACAAAGTGTATGTGTTGCCTAAGCATCTGGATGAAAAAGTGGCCCGCCTCCACCTGAAAAAATTAGGTGTGGAGCTGGAAGAGCTTTCTAAAGACCAGGCAGATTATATCGGCGTAACAGTAGATGGCCCCTATAAGCCGGAATACTACCGCTATTAATCATTCATGAATAATTTCAGAGACCGGTCAGTTTTTTGACCGGTCTTTTTTTTGAATTTTGCAGTATGACCAAGCTTTCCGTAAATATCAATAAAGTAGCTACCATTCGCAATGCGAGAGGAGGTAGTGT
>DDYY01000051.1 GCA_002346225.1 Bacteroidetes bacterium UBA3022 | reverse complement strand
TTTTTTCAGCATCTGATTGGTCAATATGCAATACCACGAGTTCCTCCTGTAGTTGCCTGGCGTAGGCAGCGAGTTGTTGAATTACAAGGTCATCACCCTTATCCCATCCGGTGGCAAATACTATTTTCCCTTTAGAAGGCAGTTCCTCTTTTTGCGGTACTATCAATAAGGTAGTATGCGATTTTTTTATAAGTGTTGTGGCTATATCTCCGGAAATAAATGCCGGAAACCCTTTGTTCATGCCTGCTCCCACTACAATAAAATCGGGATGCAGGTTATCGGCAGCGTGCACAATTTCTTCCGCCACCAAACCTGAACTGAGAATATGATCGGATTCAATAATGGTATTGTTTTGAAAGGCGTATTCCGCTATCTCCATTTTAAGCTGGTACAATCCTTCCAGTGCTGCCTTATGGCGGTGTTGCATCACTTCTTCCAGCATCCCTCCGCTCACCTGTATTTCTGTCGCCGGAATATGCTCCACATGCAATAACCAGATTTTAGCTCTCAGAGCGTCGGCAAGCGGTAATAAAAAAGAGAATGCACTTTCACCGGCATCTCCCAAATCAGTTGCGAAAAGAATTTTACTCATGCCCAAAACTACTGCTCTGCTACCACAATTGCCATATGCTGCCCATCAGGACTGAAAGCTATGCGGTAAATATCAGTAATTCCGAATGCAGCCAAATCTGCAAATAAATACCACTGGCGGCTGCGGAGGTAATCGAAATAATACAGGGAGCTGCCACGTGCCATGTACAACATGCCGTTGGGATCAAAACAGAAGTCTTCAGGGCCCGGCTCAATGGTGGTGATTTGTGTAAATTTTTTAGTCTCGTAATTGTACTCCTTGATGGTCCAGCTACTGGAATCTGTTTTTACCAGGTACACAAAAGCAGGCGCACCCGGTACAGGCTGCATACTGCGACCAATATTTCTATCTATCACAAGCGGACGCTGCTCCCTTTTATTAAATATCCTGAGGCTAAACGGCTCCGGTAAAATAAAGCATGCGTATTGATTGTCCCGGAGCGGTGCATAGTAGCCCACATCGTACACATCGCGCATGAGCAGTTTTCCTTTCGATTTACCAACAGGAATTTGCCATAAGCGCTGGGCGCCGTCCTGCTCCACCCGGACAACTGTGAAACGCTTGCCATCCTCGTCGAACATGGGCGAGTATTCGCTGGTTGTGCTGAATGTTATTTGTTCCAGCTTTTTAGATACCAGGGTGTACCGATAGATGTCTGTCTGCTGACCATCGCGCATGGAGGTAAAGATAATCTGGTCACCCTTGGGCGAAAAAGAAGGCTGATTGTCATAACCGATGTGCTGAGAAATATTGACCGGAGCTGAATACAGCCCGTTGCCATAGGGCGGAAACTGCAACTCCAGCAGATAAATTTCAAATCCGGGAACCTCCTGGGCCCTGGAAATGCATGTAACAAGCATGAATACAAGCAATAAGTGCCGGTGCAATTTTGACATGCAACAAAAATAAAAAAGCCTGCAACCAATTATGGTCGCAGGCTTATAATTCAGTGTAAAAAAAATCAATTCGTTCTATAGGACACCAGTGTGCCACTATCATCAAAACTACGAGCCATTATTCTCACATCCCTGCTATATTCCATTTCATAGATTATCTGACCGTCGTTATTAAAAATCCTCCAAACGCCATCTTTCGCTCCATTCTGAAAATTGGCTTCGGCTATTAAGACTCCTATCTCATTATACCGCAACCATTGGCCGGTAAATACACCATCTATCATGAGCCCCTTTTCCATAAGGTTACCATCTTCATAGAATAACGATACCTCAAATAGCTCCTCGTTTATCCGTTCTACCGTACATCGTTCTGGTACCTGTGCAAAAGCATATGATGTCATTAACATGGTTAATGGTAAGATAGCGATGGAAAGAATTACTTTTTTCATATCATTACATTTGAACGGTTTCATACTTATTGAACGTCAAAGATAAGAATTAGTTTCAAATTAATTAATATACAGTTAACATAAGAGCGTATATTCTTAATATTCAATTAACCTATGGCTGAATAAATTTTACAAGTAATTGATTATCAATATTATAAGGAAAATGAAGGCAGAAAAAATCTTTTACCACTTAGCGCAGTTGGAGACCGAGAAGGCTGACAATATCAGTCAGCGAGCGCATAGGGAGGTATTTGCTGCTACCAATTGTCTGGAATGCGCCCAATGTTGCAAGGGGTACAGTCCCATCATTCTGGAGGAGGATATTGAACGAATTGCGCAACATTTGAACATGCCGGAGCACCAGTTTGCGGCCAATTACCTGATGCTGGATGAAGACGATGAGTGGGTGTTCTATACACAGCCCTGCCCCTTTCTGGCAAACAACAACCACTGCACGATTTATGAGGTGCGACCTGCTTCCTGCGCGGATTATCCGCATACAGGTCGAAGCGGGTTGGCGGATATTGCTGATCTCACTATTATTAACGCCGAGATCTGTCCTGCGGTTGAGCATATTTTACACCATATAGAACGACAATTAAAGGAACTGGTATGAGAATTATTGGAACCATCCCCCATAAGGCCTATAAAATCAGCGTATTCAGCTGGGCGGAAAAGTATACTGTCAAGATTGAAGCGGGTCCGCTGGAGCAAAGCTTCAGATTTCCGCAGGGGGCCTATGAGCGCTGGGAAGAACTGATACCCCTTTTTGATGAGGTCATGATGGAAGAAGTCCGGCAAACATTCTTTAAAATGTCGGCCGGACTTCAAGCGGCTATTGCCCGACAGGCTTCGAATCAGTCTTAGCTGGCTCCCACTTCTTTGGCTGCGGGTTGCACCATTATTCTCTTGGAGGCATCGTATTCAGAATTGTACAGTTTCTGATAGTACTCATCTGCCATCCTGTTGGAATCGAAATAAGGAACTACATCGCGCATGCTGTTTTTCATTATTTCTACCCATTTGGACGGATTATCGTAGTAAGCAGGGATCACTTCGTTTTCCAGTACTGACATGATGTTCTCGTGGTCGAAGTTATCGATAGACTCAATATCCATGGTGGTATGATCTGCAGTTGGCGTAACAAATGCATTTTCTCCGTGGCGCGCAAACTCCGGAATCCAGCCATCGTTGATGGAGACATTCACAGAGCCGTTCATAGCTGCGGTCATACCGGATGTGCCGGATGCTTCATGCGGTCTTCTGGGTGTATTCAACCACACATCGGAACCGCGCTTCAGCTGACGGGACAGCATAATCTCATAACCCACCAGGGTGGCACAGTTCGCACGACCTCTGTTGAAAGTGATGATTTCATTAAAGGTATTCACAGAACCATAGTCCATTGGGTAAGGCTTGCCTGCCCAGATGATTTGCACCGGATATTTGGTATTGTTGACCATTTTCAGGAAACGCTCCTTGTCGCGCAACACCAGATCAGCGCGCTTGTAGGAGGCAAAACGCCTGGCCCATACAATAGTCAGCACGTCGGGACGGAATATTTTACCAGTCTGATTGGCCACAATTTCGAACAACTCGGCTTTCATTTCCTTCTTCAGGGTCACCAAATCATGGTCATCGTCCTGCTGATTAGCCTGTTCCAGTTCATGGTCAGCCCAGAAATGCTTATTCTGTGCATTCGTAATTGATATGATGGGGCAACGGTCATTAATGTGCGCCCACATTTCATTGGATACATCACCGTGCAACTTGGAAACAGCGTTGGACAGTCTGCTCAGATTTAATGTGGCAGGTGTGAAGGAAAGCGTATTGTTTTCGGTGTGGGTGATTTCTTTCACTATTTCCAGTGGCACACCATTGAAGAAGCCCATGTTGTGCAGAAAGTCGATGTCCTGTTCTTCATTACCGGCTTTCTCCGGCGTATGGGTCGTGAAAACCAGTCTTTTACGCACTTCGTCTGTGCTTTTGTACTGTTCGAACAGGTGGAAAGCCAGCGGCAGCCCATGCCCTTCATTCAGGTGGTAGGTATCCACACCGCCCAATGCTTCTACAATCTTACCGCCACCGATACCGAGCAGTATTTGTTGAGCTACCCGGTGCTGGGGGTAATTATCGTATAATCGATGGCAATAAGCACGCGCTTTTTCACTGTTTTCAGGGAAATCGGTGGTCATCAGGAAAAGCGGAGCCGAATGGAAGATATCGGGAGAGAGATAATACACCTTTACCTTAACTGTTTCATTATCAATTTGTAAGGTGAATTCAATATCTGTCTGTTGCAAATAGGTGTACAGTTTCTTTTGAAATTGCACAGCCATCATACCTTCTTCATCTCTGATTTGATCGTAATAGCCGTATCGCCACAGCATTCCGATTCCGAAGAGGTTTTGTTTCAGTTCATAGGCGCTCCTCATGTGGGAACCGGCTAGAAATCCCAGTCCGCCGGAATAGATCTTAAGTGCCTGAGCTACAGCGAATTCCATACTGAAATAAGCTACCTTCTTGCTATAAGCAGGATTGACCTCAAAAGGCATCGTCCATTTACTAGATTCAATCATTGTTGTAATTATTAAGCCTGCGAAGATAGGAAAGCATCAATAATTTGTACCTACCTCGATGTTAATAATTGCGCAGGCTGATTGTAAATGCTTTAATGAAAGGTGGTAATTGGTTGAATTACTGCAATGTATAAGTGCAATTGTTGTGTATTAGCCAAAAATGGACTCACGGTACTTCCACCAGGCATAAGGCTTTCTGAAGTGGAGATAACCGGGGGTAGTATCGAAATCATACGCCTCCTGTTCAAAGATAATCTGTCGGTAGGCGGTGTTATGCGGCATTCTTCGTAAACGGTTGATGGTGTAGCAAAGCAGGTACAGCAGGTGAAAAGGCAAAATGCCCAGCTCCAGTTGTTGTTGGAGGTGGATTTTTTCGTGCCGCATAAAGGACGGATGGCGTATCAATTGGCGCTTTTGCACCAATACAAATGGAAACAAGGTCATTCCCTGCACATGCAGCCGACGGGTTACTATCCAGATTCCTCGTATCACGCCACAAAAATGCGTCTTTTAATATAATGGTGAACAAGCTCCGAAATGCATTGTTCCATCGGTATGTTCAACTTATTTAAGAAAGACCCCGCCTCGGCGCTCGAAAAGGAATACCGCGCATTACTGGAGAAGGCAAGAGATGCCCAGCGTTCCGGAGATATCAAGCTGTATGCAAAACTTACGGACGAAAGTGAGCAGGTGCTGACGCGCATCCAGGAATTGAAGAAAGGCAGTTAACCTGTCACCACCGTTTTGGCAGCGAATGCCCATCGCAGAAAATGAGGCATCACTTCCCCCCAGGTGGTCTGGTTGTGCTCTCCTCCCCTTACCAGTACGAAGCGGATATCGTCGTCGTCGTATCCTTTCTCTTTAAGTTCTCTGATGAGATCGACGGTGTCGTCAATGGCATCTATGACACCATTGTGGTTTCTGTCGCCCTTTTCATCATCTGTACCAGCTTCCAGCCAAAACTGGAGTCCTTCCCGTTTGGCTGATTTGCGGATTACATGGTGGATGATGCGATCCTGGTCATCGCGGTAGCCTTTGGAGTACGCTTTTTTCCGCCACCAGAGCGAGCCGGAGAACACCCCTACTTTGCCGAAGTATTCCGGGTAATTCCAGGCAATGTCAAGGGCACTAAGTCCGCCGAGCGAAAAGCCCGCAATTACATTCTTGGATAGCTCCTTGGACACATTATAGGTACTGCGTATATAAGGTATGATTTCCTGAATGAGACATTCGGCAAAAAGACCTGCCTTGGCGCCGTGGTTATTGTAATCGGCCATTTCCATGGTACCGTATTCCTGCAGCCGTTTTTCATTGGCATGAATCCCAACTACCACACAATCCTGAATGGATTTTCTCCGGTAGAGGCGCAGCAGTGTGTCCTCCATAGATAAGGAAGGTAAATCCTGACCGTCATTAAGCCATAAAACAGGATAAGGTTTACTGCCGTATTCAGGAGGCAGAATAATGGTGAGTTGCACTTCGCGCGACAGATAGGAAGACCTGATCTTTTCCGTTCTTACATCCAGTTGTAGCTTTCTCCTCACGGTACCATCTTCAATGTTACAAAACTAAACTTCTCCCATCAGAATATCCGTTTCCCCCGCTGTTTTGTTTTACACACTGTCCATGCCAATAACCCATGCTTTGCAGGCAGTAGCATAGGCAGCACAGGACAAAAATCACCATATGGATTCCTTCTTTTGTAATTACCTTTGCGACTCCTAAAAACCGCAACTTGAGCAATTATAACGAAGAAAAACACAGTTGGCATTCTCCCATTCTCGGGCTAAATATCGAAATGCTGACGTTTGGTACGGGAGGCTTCCCCATCATTCTGTTCCCTACCTCTATGGGCATGCATAATGAGAACAAAGATTTTAAGCTGATAGAAGCCATCGGTTGGTTCATTGATAACGGCATGGTGAAGGTATACTGTCCGGACAGTATCGATAAACACAGCTGGTACAATAAGGATGCAGCTCCTGAATACAGGGTTAAAAACCATATGCTGTACGACAGGATGCTCATGGAAGAATTATACCCCCGCATGAAAGAAGAAACCGGCTTCTCCAGAATAGGAACAGCAGGCTGCAGCTTCGGCGGTTACCATGCGATGAATTTCGGGCTTCGCCATCCCAATGTTACGGCAGCTATCTTTTCTATGGCCGCCAAGTTTGACATCCGGGACCAGATGGACGGCGTATATAACGATGATGTGTACTACAATAACCCGGTTGATTTCATCAATGATTTACAAGATCCATGGCTGTGGAAGAGTCAGATTTTTCTGGGTTCCGCAGAATACGATATGTGTCTCGACTCCAACTACAAGATGGCACATGTATTAGGCACCAAGCACGTTCCGCACCTGCTCGATGTGAAACCCGGTGAAAAGCACGACTGGCCTTGCTGGAGACAACAATTCCCCTACTTCCTCTCGCTGCTGGATATGGAAAAAGCTAAAGAAACAATCTGAATTTCCCCCTTCAATCAATAAAAGTTAACCAAATGGAATCAAAGAAAATTGGCATTTTGTTCGGTATGGAAGACAGTTTCCCTACTGCCTTCGTCAACGAAATCAATAGCCGCAATGTAGCCGGTGTCACTGCCGAATTCGTAAGCATTGACAAGGTGATGCAGAGCGAACCCACTGAATACGCAGTAATCCTTGACAGGATTTCTCACGATGCACCTTTCTATCGCGCTTATTTGAAGAATGCTGCCATGAGCGGTACCTATGTGATGAACAACCCTTTCTGGTGGAGTGCTGATGAGAAATTCTTCAACAACGCACTGGCGGAAAAAGTAGGCATTCCGGTTCCCAAATCGGTATTGCTGCCTTCTCATGATATGCCGGAGAATACCAAGGAGTCTTCATTTCGCAACCTCAAGTACCCGCTCGACTGGCAGGCGATTTTCAACTATACAGGTCTGCCTGCCTACATGAAACCCCACGATGGTGGCGGATGGAGAGGTGTGAGTCAGATTACCAGCCTGGAACAATTCTTTGAAGTGTACAAAGACAGCGGTACCGATGTGATGATGCTGCAGGAAGAAATCAAATTCGATTTCTACTTCCGTTGCTATTATCTGGCAGGTGACCGGGTGCATATCATGTACTACGAACCGCGTAATCCGCACCATTTAAGGTATACCTGGGATGGTCCGAAAGCATCCGATGAGCTGCTGGAGCAATTAAGGGTATTGACCATCGCTGTGAATCAGGCGCTGGGCTATGACCTGAATACGGTGGAATGGGCTGTGCGCGACGGCATTCCCTATGCTATTGACTTTTGCAATCCGGCACCGGATGCAGAACGCCTCAGTGTAGGAGAAGAGAACTTCGCCTGGATTGTAAAAAATGCAGCTGATATGGCTATCGAGAAGGCGCTGAATCACAAGCCCGGTGTAGTAAATCTCACCTGGGGTACCTTTATTAAAAATTCAGTTTACGGATTTCCCCATAATGCCGAATCCCTCCCTATATTTAGCGCTGCAAAAGCAAATCAGTAGAGCTATATGATTGATTACTCGCAGTTCACCCTGGGCATAGAGGAAGAATTCCAGATTATTGACCCCGTTACCCGTGATCTGGCGCATCGCCGCCACAGCATCATTGATAAGGGGGAAGCTACCGGCGAACAGATTAAGGCCGAAATGCACCAGAGCGTGGTGGAGGTGGCCACAAAAATCTGTAAGGATATCACCGAAGCGCGGTACGAGCTGTTCAAGCTGCGCCGCATGGTGGCAGACCTTGCCGATAAGGACAACCTCAAGATTGCCGGTGCAGGAACCCACCCCTTTGCGCAATGGGAAGAGCAGCTTATCACCAATCACCCGCGCTACGAGGAAATCATCAACGAGATGCAGGATGCTGCCCGCAGTAACCTCATCTTTGGACTGCACGTGCATATTGGCATGCCCTCGCGTGATGTGGCGGTGTTTATGATGAACTCACTGCGCTATTTCTTACCGCATATTTTTGCACTGAGTACCAGCAGTCCTTTCTGGGAAGGCAGAAACACCGGTTTCAAAAGCTTTCGCACCAAGGTTTTCGATAAGTTTCCAAGAACAGGCTTGCCCGATACCTTCCATGATGCGAGCCACTTCGACAGCTTCCTGGCGATGCTGGTGAAGACCAATTGCATCGATAACGGAAAGAAAATCTGGTGGGACCTGCGTGCACACCCTTATTATAATACCATTGAATTCCGGATCTGCGATGTTACCATGCGCGCCGATGAAACCATAGCACTGGCTGCGCTCATGCAGGCACTTACTGTGAAGATCTACAAGCTCATGAAAAGCAATATCGGATGGCGGAATTATGATAAGGCGCTCATCAACGAAAACAAATGGCGCGCTGCCCGTTTCGGTATAGAAGGCAAGCTGATAGACTTCGGTAAACAGGAAGAGGTGCCTACCAAAGACCTGATACTGGAAGTGCTGGATCTGGTGGACGATGTACTGGATCCACTTGGAAGCCGGGAACAGGTGGAAGGCATTAAATGGATACTGGAGAACGGTACCGGCGCTGACCGTCAGTTGGAAAACTTCAACCAGAACGGCTATAACTTTAAGAAGATGATGGATTTCATCATCGAAGAAAGCTATATCGGATTATAAAAATAAGGGGCTTCGGCCCCTTTTTTATTTCCCACTTGTCTGATGGTAAACCGCATAGCCCCAGGCAGGTAATGCATACGCCTTGTTGGTCATCAATTCGATGTTTTCGCCTGTGAATAGCGCTGTATAAGTGCCGGCTGTAAAGCCTTCTTTCAATTGCACTTCCAGGGTATAATCACTGAAATTGATGAGCGTAATAACTCTGTCGTTTCCCTGTTCACGGCTGAAGGCCACCACCTCTTTGGGTTGGTCGGTGACTATACGTATCATCTCCCCGCCATAACGTCCGTTCCAGAGCGCCCGGTTGCGGTGTTTCAAATCGAACAATTGACTGTACATCTCCTCCATCGGAAGTTTGCTCCAGTCGATCAGATCCTTTTCAAAAAAAGCGAGGGAGCGGTTGAGGCCTGCTTCCTGTCCGCTGTACACCAGCGGCATGCCATTCACTGTAGCGCACAGAACGATGGCTGCTTCCAGACCATCGCCAAAGTTGCTGTACATATTGCCTTCCCAGCTGTTCTTGTCGTGGTTGTCTGTAAAGGTCATGCGATAGGCATCGTAGGGAAAGGAATTCACATCGTGGGACATGTAGCGTTCCAGCTGTAGCGGACTGCCTCCCTTGGTGCAGATATTATGCAAGATATCCCATAGCGACCAGGCATAGGTCATATCGAAGGCACGGGCATGCAGGTCTCTCGATTCCCATTCTGCCAGCATGAATACCGGCTTGATGGCAGCCAGTTCTGCCCTTACGTTATTCCAGAAATCTACAGGGATGAAGCCTGCCACATCGCAGCGGTACCCGTCAATGCCCACCTCTTCTACCCAGTAGCGCATCGCTTTGGTCATATACTCGCGGATGCCCGGGTGGTTGTAATCGAAATCAATGATATCTTCCCAGTCGTACCAGGGTGTTGGCTGAAAGTTGCCATCGGCATCGTGGGTATACCATTCAGGGTGCTCTGTGGCGAGCGGATTGTCCCATGCCGAATGGTTGGCCACCCAGTCAATAATGACGTACATGCCCATGTCGTGTGCCTCTTGCAGCAGGGCTTTGAAGTCGTCTAAAGTGCCCATTTCGGGATTGACACCATAATAATCTTTCACTGCGTAGTAGCTGCCCAGACTTCCTTTCCTGTTCAACTCACCAATGGGGTGAATGGGCATGATCCACAAAATATCTATGCCCATGGCTTTTAAGCGCGGCAGGTGGGCGCGAAAAGCCTGAAAGGTACCTTCAGGGGTATACTGGCGAATATTGACTTCGTAAATGGTGGCATTGCGGCTCCATTCGGGATGGGTCAGCCGCACATAAGCCTGGGGTTCGTAAGGATTCATAGTAACATTGGGTTCGGAGGAGTCTGCTTCGGGTTGACTGCACCCTGTGAAAAGAGCGCTGCACACCACGATAAGCAGGTATACACGTCGTAGATTCATACATCAAATCTAATGGATTAGGACAAAAAAAGCCGCGGACCGCCGAAGCTGTCTACGCCACTTTTCAGCCCGGATAGCAGCGGTTAGCCCACAGCGCAGCAAGGACTAATAGCGTACAGCCGGACCCATGTGGATGGCCGGCAGATAGCGCTGTGCTGCCAGAAAAAAGGAAAATGGGTGCTTATCCGTTCGCTTTCTTGTGATCGGCGAGGAATTGAGCCAGACCGATGTCGGTAAGCGGATGTTTGAACAGTCCCATGATGGAGCTCAGCGGGCAAGTAACCACATCGGCACCGGCTTCTGCGCACTTCACAATGTGCAGGGAGTTGCGGATGCTGGCCGCGAGCACTTCTGTTTCATATCCGTACACCTGGTAGATGTGCACAATCTGGCGGATGAGGTCAATACCATCCCACGACATGTCATCGATGCGTCCGATAAAAGGCGACAGGTAGGTAGCTCCCGCTTTGGCAGCCAAAATGGCCTGACCGGCGCTGAACACCAGTGTACAGTTGGTTTTGATACCGTTATCGGTGAACCAGCGGATGGCCTTTACGCCCTCTTTGATCATAGGAACTTTCACCACGATATTGGGATGCAGGGCTGCCAGTTCTTTCCCTTCGCGAATGATACCGTCGAAATCGGTGGAAATCACTTCTGCACTGATATCGCCATCGACGATTTCACAGATAGCCTTGTAGTGGTTGCGGATGTTTTCTTCGCCGGACACGCCTACTTTGGCCATGAGGGAAGGGTTGGTAGTTACGCCATCGAGGATGCCGAGTGCTGCTGCTTCGCGGATTTCGTCGAGGTTAGCGGTATCGATAAAGAATTTCATAATATGATTTTTATTGGGTTGTGGCTAAGTTACAAAAGGGGGATAAAAAAAATGGGCAAGTTACTTACATCGCACCGCTACAACCACCTACCCTTGCTTCGGTCAGGACCTGGGGGATTCAGCAGGAGCTGGTCGTATAAGACTTGCCCGCAGCAAAGTTAAATAAATAAGAACGTTTTTAGCAGGACCATTCGCTTTGTTTTATTCTATTTTTGTAGCAATCAGAAAAATTATGGATTTAGTATTCAATAAGAATGAAGATGCATTGAAGCTACTCGTTTCCAAGATGGAGCAGCGACTGAGTGTAGTGATGGAAGGCGGTGGAAAAAAGGCCGCCGATAAGCAACATGCCAAAGGTAAGATGACAGCCCGCGAGCGGATTGACCACTTGCTCGATCCCGGTAGTGAACGCATTGAGATAGGTGCTTTTGCGGGCTACGAAATGTATGCTGAGCAAGGCGGTTGTCCTTCGGGAGGTGTAGTTGTGGTGATGGGTTATTTGTCGGGCAGACAGTGCATTGTTGTCGCCAATGATGCGACGGTAAAGGCGGGTGCCTGGTTCCCTATTACCGGCAAGAAGAATTTGCGGGCGCAGGAAATTGCCATTGAAAACAGGTTACCCATTATTTACCTCGTGGATAGTGCCGGTGTCTTTCTTCCGATGCAGGATGAGATATTTCCCGACAAGGAGAACTTCGGTCGAATTTTTCGGAATAATGCCGTGATGAGCAGTATGGGTATTACGCAGATTGCAGCCATTATGGGAAGCTGCGTGGCAGGTGGTGCTTATTTACCCATCATGAGTGATGAAGCTATTATCGTTAAGAAAACGGGAAGTATATTTTTAGCTGGACCTTATCTGGTGAAGGCGGCTATTGGCGAAGATATCGATGCCGAAACCCTGGGTGGTGCATCTACTACTACAGAGCTGTCGGGCATTTGCGATTATGCTGCAGAAGACGACGCCGATTGTCTGCAGAAAATCAGGCAGATTATGGATAAGCTGGGTGCTACGGCATCGGCTGGATTTGACAGGGTGGCTCCTGCCCTTCCACGCCTGGACCAACAAGAGATTTATGGCATTATGCCGGAAGATGTTACCAAGCCTTACGACACGGCAGAAGTGATTGCAAGACTGGTGGATGATTCGGAGTTCGAAGAATACAAGCAGGAATATGGTAAGACCATTATTTGTGGCTATGGTCGCATAGACGGATGGGCGGTGGGTATTGTCGCCAATCAGCGTAAGATGGTAAAAAACGCTAAGGGTGAATTGCAGTTTGGTGGTGTCATTTACAGCGACAGTGCTGATAAGGCTGCCCGTTTTATCATGAACTGCAACCAAAAGAAGATACCGCTGGTTTTTTTGCAGGATGTCACCGGCTTCATGGTCGGCAGCAAGAGTGAGAACGGCGGTATCATTAAAGACGGTGCCAAGATGGTCAACGCGGTGAGCAATTCAGTGGTGCCCAAGTTCACTATTATAATGGGCAATAGTTTTGGCGCCGGTAATTATGCCATGTGCGGCAAAGCCTATGACCCACGTACCATTGTGGCCTGGCCGAATGCGCGTATTGCCGTAATGGGTGGCGCACAGGCTGCGAAGACATTGGTACAGATTGAAGTGGGGTCGCTGAAAGCCAGAGGCAAGGAAATAACGCCCGAGCAGGAGCAGGAAATGCTGGACGCTACCACCGCTAAATACAATGAGCAGATGAGTCCGTATTATGGTGCTGCCCGCTTGTGGATAGATGCGATTATCGATCCGCTGGACACCCGTAAATGGATCAGCATGGGCATTGAAGCAGCCAATCAGGCGCCCATTGAAAAGGCTTTCTCTACCGGGGTGTTGCAGGTGTAGCAGTTACACATTGAAACGGAAGTGCATCACATCGCCGTCGTGCACGATGTACTCCTTCCCTTCCACGCGCAGCTTTCCGGCTTCGCGGCAAGCGGCTTCTGAACCGTACTGGATGTAGTCGTTGTAGGCAATCACCTCTGCACGGATAAATCCTTTTTCAAAATCGGTGTGGATGACACCTGCAGCCTGCGGTGCCTTGAATCCTCTGTGGATGGTCCAGGCACGCACTTCTTTCTCCCCGGCAGTAAAGTAGGTTATGAGGTCAAGGATATGGTAAGCGGCATGGATGAGGCGGTTGAGTCCGGACTCCTCCAGTCCGATTTCTTCCAGAAACATCTGCCGGTCTTCGAAGGTCTCCAGTTGAGCGATTTCCGCTTCGATGGCAGCTGAAACAACTATTACTTCTGCGTTTTCGTCGGCCACAGCGGCTTTTAATGCTTCTACATGCTGATTGCCGGTCAGGACTGCAGACTCTTCCACATTGGCCACGTAGATTACAGGCTTGGAGGTGAGCAGGAACAATGCATCGATGGCTTTACGGGTTTCTTCATCTGTGGCCAGGCTTCTCACGCTTTTGCCTTTTTCGAGTTGCGCCTTGCAGGCCTGCATCAGCTCAACAGCTTTTTTAGCTTCTTTATCTCCGGTATTGGCAGCACGTACCTGCTTGCTGATTCTGGTTTCAAGGGTTTCGAGGTCTTTCAGTTGCAGCTCAAAGTCAATGATTTCCTTGTCGCGTACCGGGTTGACGCTGCCATCGACGTGTACGATATTATCGTTCTCGAAGCAGCGCACCACGTGAATGATGGCATCTGTTTCGCGGATATTTGCCAGGAATTTATTGCCCAGACCTTCGCCTTTGCTCGCGCCCTTCACCAATCCGGCGATGTCTACAAACTCCACATTGGTAGGTACAAGGTTTTGAGGTTGAACCAGTTCTGCGAGCTTGTTCAAGCGTTGATCCGGTACCGTAACGACTCCTACATTCGGTTCAATCGTACAGAAGGGGAAATTGGCCGCCTGTGCTTTGGCGTTGCTGAGTGCATTAAACAAAGTCGATTTCCCTACATTGGGCAATCCTACTATTCCACATTGTAAACCCATAATTCTTCAATAACAGCCGGCAAAGATACGTTAAAGGCAATTGGATTATTAGGGGTAATTACCTATTTTCATATTGCCATTAGGGTAACCTTTGGCAGCTTTAGGCGTCTAATGAAAACACAGGCATGCGGCAACCTATCATTTTTCAGCAATACTATGTCCTTTTGCTACTGGCGTTTGCAGCAGTATGGAGCAGCGGTTGTGAAAAGGACAGTATTGTCCATGAAAACCTCATCATAGACAACAATACGCCGCCTGAAAACAATAACGTCAGCACGTTACAACTCAACAATTACCTCAACAACATCTATATTGATTTATATGGTCGGGCGCCCACCGAGGGTGAACTGGCAGCTGATCGTGATTTTCTGCGGGATAATGGTATTACTGAAGAAGCACGCGGTGTGTTGATTGAGCAGATGATGGAAAGCTATGAGTACTACAAGAACATCAATGTGCTCACCAATCAAAAGATGCTGGTGGATGTAGACAGCATTACTGTCATTTATAAGATTGAATTATATGAGTATTTTATAGAACTGAATAACCTCGGCGGAGATACGTTGACCAATCCGTTCTGGGAATATGAAATCTATAAATTGCAGCAACTGCTGACAGCTCCCGTCGATTTGTACAATGGTACTATCGGGATAGACGAGTACATGGCTAGGTTTATCTACAATGCCTTTTATGATGAGGTGAACATGGGTACGCTCAACTTTGTGATTGCCTGTTTCGAAAACCTGTTTGGTCGCGCACCGACCGATGAGGAGCTGGACGATGGCATACGCATGGTAGACGGAGCCTCCAGTCAGTTGTTTCTGATAGATGGCTCCTCCAAGGAAGATTTTATTGCCATTGCCACCACCCATCCGGAATTCTACCAGGGCCAGGTTTTTGAAGCCTTCACAACTTTGCTGGCACGCGACCCGGATTCATATGAAATGAATTTATATACCAATATGATGATGGAAAGCAATCACTTCAACGAAGTCAAACGATTGATCCTACAAAGTGAAGAATATGCGGGTTTCTAAAATTGGCATAGTATGTCTGCTGGTACTGACCGGCTTGTTTTCCTGCAAGAAGGAAATCATACAGCAGGTGGTGTACGACAATATCATCTATCAGGTAGATACTGTTGCCATCTATGAAAATGCGTTGGAAAAGGACCGTTTAAAAACCCCTTTGCAGTTCATTTCCAGTGTATACAGCAATCTGTATTTCTCCAGCATACCATCGAATATTCTCGATAACCTGGTTTTGTACCGGCAATCTATCGGCGATAAGGGTCTGGTCAACGAAATGATCATCAATGCTATGCTCGAAGACCCACTGGTATTGATCAATATTCCCGATGATGTGGCTATGCGTTCTGATGTGTCAGAGTTCATTACCACTACCTATCTGCGGTTCTATTTGCGTTATCCTACAGAATACGAAGCCTATGGATTGCGGGAGCTGATTGAAAGCGATACGGAAATGTCGGCGGTAGATGTGTACCGCGCCTTCCTTTTAAGTAACGAATACCAGTTCTATTAATGAAAAGAAGAACTTTCATCAAAAAGGCAGGTTTGGCTGCGGCGGGGATAATAGGCGTACCTTATATCCTGCCCTCCGGCCGATTGTTTGCAGCCTCGGGAACCAGACTCGCTAACCATGTTGTGCTGGTGGTTTTTGGCGGAGGTATCCGCAACCAGGAGAGTGTGCAGCAGCGCTATTTGCTGAGCCAGGGCGCAGGACCGGGCGGAAATGTCATGAACAACATGCTGACAGGCGCGCCTCCTGCATCATCGCTGGTTTACAGTCCGTGGGATCCAGTACTGCCCACGCCCCTGAGTACCAAGGGCACGCTGTATAAGCACATGCGCTATGCCGAAGGCCCGACAGGTCATTTCAATGGTCATTCGGTGGTGTTGACCGGGCAGTATACGGAAACCAGTCTGAACCTGAATATCAATCCTGAATTTCCCACCGTATTCGAATACTACCGCAAACATTCAGAGCCCGCCAGGAATGCCATGAACGCCTGGTGGTTGTCTTTGGATTTAGGCCCCTATCCTGCTTTGAATTACAGCCGCCATCCCGATTACGGTGCCATGTATGGTGCCAATTTCATGAGTCCGCTCACTACTTTCGGCGCGGTAGGTTACGACTATTTCAGCACCATCAATACCCTGCATCCGGAAGAACTCACCAGACTACAAACTTTAAGGACTTTTCTCGACCAGCATTTCGACCGGTCCGTCACTGATATTCCGGGAGTAGTCAACACTGCCTCCGATAATGCCGCTATACAGGAATTCATTATCAATATTCTGAATGGTTCCATACCTGTGGAGTATCCGTTGCCGCCGGGTGTCGGTTTTGAGCAACTGACCGGCGACCTCATCAACGTAGCAGCGGCATGGAAGGTGCTGGATCACTTTACACCGGAGTTGACGGTTATCAATACAACCAACCTGGATATTTGCCACAGCGACTTCAGCAGTTATATGGGATTATTGCACAAGGCAGATTATGGTATCGGCTGGTTATGGGACAAGATTCAAAGTCATCCGGAGCTGGCCAATGATACCATCATGATTTGCGTGCCGGAACACGGTCGCAATGCCGAGCCCAACTCTATCCTCGATGCCAATGGCTTATTTGCTTACGATCATACCAGCGATGAGAATTCCAGGGATATATTCTGCCTTATCGCAGGACCGGCAGGTGTCGTGAACCAGGGTATTACCATTGGTGACGATGATGATCCGGTGGGTGAATCCATCGATGTAGTACCCACCATTGCGCATATTCTCGGATTCAAGGATAGTATTCCTCCTTTCCTGCTGCCGGGCAACGTGCTGGAGGGGGCATTTACCTAAACATCAATCATGAAAAGAATTTATATATTAACTATAGTTTCTTTGCTTGTGGCGGTATCGTGCAAAAAGGAGGTGGTGCGCAACGAACCCGACTTGCCGTTCAATCCGTTTGATACCCTCACCTTTTCAGAGGAAGTGCTGGAGACTATTGAAATCGACTCATCGAGTTTCCTGGGTTTGCATACCTATATCCTAAAGCCGACATGTGCCGTTCCCGGTTGTCACGATGGCAACTTTGAACCAGATTTCCGCACCATACAGAGCAGTTACAACACCTTGTTGTACGCCCCGGTAGTAAAGAACGATCTGGCAGGAACCTTTACCTATCGCGTTGTTCCGGGTGATACTGCGCTGTCCTGGCTGCATGAGCGCATCACTACTGACGATGAAATTCTTGGAAGGATGCCTCTCTACGACACATTGTACCCGCATGAACGCGCAAAAATCACGCAGTGGATTCTGGACGGTGCGCCGGATGTGATGGGTATCTCCCCTATCCTTCCCAATTATCAACCTGTGACCTATGGTTTTTTAGCCTATGAAAACGATACCAGTGGCATCCGACTGGACGAGAACCGGGCAGACCTTATGTCGCCCATAGCGTTGCCACCCGATACGGAAGTAGAGATTTGGTTTGGCGTTTACGATACAGATGAATTCGGCACCTTCATGCCGAGTTACAACCTGACTTACAACAAAGCCCGCATATCCAAAGAACCCTTCTTCTTTACAGATCCGGTGGAGTACGACATGGAAGTGGAGCCTGCAGCTACGCCATTTATGGGACCACTTTACTGGGATCCATTGATACCGATTCCCTATTACCAGCACTTTACATTTAATACCGGCGATTATGACCCGGAGACCTTTTATTTTCTCCGCTTTTACGTCAAGGATGCCGACCATGACCAACCGACAGAAATTCCTAACCAGGGTTCACCATTGTACTGGATCACCCTGTTTTCATTTTATGTGGAATGAGGCAGCTGCGAAACATATACATTTTCATCCTGACAGGACTGGCATTGTCCTCCTGTAAAGAAGATGCGCCGGTAGTCAACGACCCCATCAGCCATATTCCCAGTATTGAAGTGCGTTCTATTTCGCCGCAGGTAGTGACTGCATTTGAAGACTCCATTGTGCTGGAACTATTCTATCAGGATGGTAATGGCGACCTGGGTTTCAGCAATCCCGACAGCAATTCTCTCTTCGTGGTCGACACCCGGATATTTACTGTGGAAGACTTTTTTGTCCCGATGCTGGCTCCTGAAGGCAGTTCGGTAGCTATTCAGGGTGTACTGCGGGTAGTGCTGGACCGCACCATACTGGTGGACCCGGATGCATCGGAAGAACAGGTGCAATTCCAGGTATTCATTCGCGATCGCGCCGGTCAATACAGCGATATCGTGGTTACACCATTCATCACCGTAGTGCCTTAAACATGTTCCTTGTTTTTTAACCTATCAATACAACCACCATGGATTTTAATCACATCAATTACTTAGCAGTGCTTGTCGCAGGTGTGGCAAGTTTTGCATTGGGTGCCATCTGGTACAGTCCTGTCATGTTTGCCAAGCGCTGGCAGAATGAGCTGGGATTCACCGATGAATACCTCCGCCAGGCTAATATGCCCTTGGTGATGGGCGGCAGTCTTGTTATGATGATTATCATGGCTTTGGGGAATGCTATCCTGCAGCAGGCCATTTACGGCGCTGACGGCAATCTGGAGCTGGGGCTTAAAACAGGACTTATGATTGGCCTATTCTTTTCTGCCACCACTCTGGCCATCAATTACTTCTATCAGCGCAAATCGTTGATGCTTTGGTTGATAGATGCCCTTTATCAGGTTTTTTTCTGCGCCATAGCAGGAGCCATTATCGGTGCCTGGGGATAAAAAATGACGATTTTGTTAGAAATTATCGGCAATTAATCGCCCCGGTCGTTTGGAATTGTAAATATCTGTATCTTTGTGTATAATTTTTGAGCTAAGGAGTCTGGATGTGTATCCTGTTCATACAACACGGAACCTTCCTGAAAACCGGATCTCATTTTAATCCATTTTTTTTATGAACATTTTTGTAGCAAAACTTTCTTACAACACGAACGAGGATACTCTGCGTACCCGTTTCGAGCAATTTGGCGAGGTAAGCTCAGCCAAGATCATTTACGACAAAATCGAAAACCGGTCAAAAGGTTTTGGATTCGTTGAAATGCCAAATGATGATGAAGCACGCAATGCCATCGATGGCTTAAACGACACCGAGATGGATGGTAGAACCATCGTCGTTAAGGAATCGCAGCCACGTGATAACAATCGCGGTGGTGGCAGTGGCTACGGTGATCGTCGCCGCTTCTGATGGTTATTTGACCATATCATTGAAACCCCAACCCGCCTGTTCTGCAGGCGGTTTTTTTTTGCCCTTACACTACAGTTTACGTTGAAATCGCTATTGCGCGCTTTCG
>DDYY01000020.1:426-12362 GCA_002346225.1 Bacteroidetes bacterium UBA3022 | reverse complement strand
TGTAAGTACCCCCAAAAATCGGACAGTTTAAAAGTAGAGTTTTTTTTTAACTTTAAATTGTCAAACAATGAAAAAGAGCAATTTTACCGAGAGCCAGATTGTAGGTATTCTTAAACAACACGATCAAGGCCTTAAGGTGGCAGAGATTTGTCGCCAAAACGGGGTTTCAAGCGCCACATTTTTTAACTGGAAGAAGAAGTATGGAGGTATGCAGGCAAGTGATGTGAAGCGACTGCGAGAACTTGAGGAGGAAAACCGGAAGCTCAAGCAAATGTATGCTGATCTAGCTTTGGATAACCGGATTCTGAAGGATGTTATCGAAAAAAAGCTTTAACGCCCTGCCAGAAAAGAGAAATTGCCCTTGAGATAAAGACAGAAGAAGATCTGTCGACTAGTAGAGCGTGTAAAATATTAGGGTTACCAAGAAGCATGTTTTATTATCAAAAAACAAAGGATGATTCCGAGGTAATAGCCGCCTTGCAAAAGCTAGCTGAGGAAATGCCAACGGCAGGATTTCCAGAATATCGCGGTAGAGTCAGGAGAGAACATCCATGGAACCATAAGAGAATCAGACGGGTGTATAAAAAGATGGGGTTAAATATTAGGCGTAAGCATAAGCGCCGATTACCTGAGCGGGTAAAACAACCGCTTGAACAACAACAAAAGCCAAACGCAATTTGGAGTATGGATTTCATGCACGATTCATTAGTGAGCGGAAGAAAATTCAGAACATTCAATGTGATTGATGATTTTAACCGAGAAGCTCTAACTATAGAAGTTAACACTTCATTTCCTGGCGAACAAGTGGTAAGGGTATTACACTCACTGATTCAATTTCACGGAAAACCAAATAAAATCAGATCGGATAACGGGCCGGAATTCATTAGCAACGTAGTTAAAAAATTCATGGAAGAAAATAATATCGAACATCAATTCATCCAGCCGGGAAAACCAACCCAGAATGCATATATTGAAAGATTTAATAGATCCTTCAGGACGGCTGTATTAAATGCATATCTGTTTGAAACCTTATCACAAGTGAGAGTTTTGGCTGAAAAATGGATTAAAGATTACAACGCTAATCATCCTCACCGTTCATTGAATGGACTAAGTCCTGTTGAATACAAAAACGCTGTTAACAGTGGAAAACTCACCCCACACACAAACGCTTCCGCACAGTTTACCACAATTAACATCGATGATGATCATGAATAATTTTTTATCTATTTTTAACCTGTCTGAAAAAAGGGGTACTTACAAAAAATAGTATATCACAATAATTTGTAAAATTTACCGACTCATGAAGAAACACATAATCTGTCTACTGGTAAGTTGCGCACTGGTTCCGATAAGTCGCGCACAGTTAAACTGCGATGCTGATTCCACCGGCTTGATTTCATTGGTCGACCTTCAGGAAGATACCTATATGGGCTATCAGGGTGGGCTGTATCCCGGCGGCGATAATGAGATGCCTGCAACCCATCGGCTTGCTGGCTCAAATGCAGCAAAGAATATTAAACCACTCGATACTTTAGGTAATGTTGATTTGGTAAATGGAAAGATTGTGTTTTTGGGACTGGGCGCTTCGACTGCCGGCAACACATGGAACAATTTTAAGGATCTGGTGGAAGATGAACCCGGATTAAATCCCTGTCTTCAGATAGTTAACGGCTGTCAGGGTGCGAAGGGACTGGAAATTATGATAGATACTTTGAATTATCCATGGTATTGGACAGATCTGGTATTTACCAAGATGCAGGCTAAGGGAGCAACTCCCGCTCAGGTGCAGGCCATCTGGATGCGCACTGCTTCCAAAGCAGATACTGTAGTTGAGTTTCCGCTATTCCCTAATGGTATCGCAGATAAATTTGAAATTTTGTTACCTATTCTGCTCGAAAAGTTTCCCAACTTAAAGCAGGTTTATATCTCCGGATTCTTTTATGGAGGTTATGCCGATTCCTCCAAGGCGTTTTATGATATTGTTGCTGAACCAGGATCCTATTTCACTAACTACGCCGTAAAATGGGTAGTAGAAAGGCAAATAAACGGTGATCCTGATCTGGTATATGCAGGTCCGGAAAAAAAAGCTCCCTGGGTAGCCTGGGGACCACATACCTGGGCTGATGGCATGCGTGCCAATGACTATGATGGCTTATTCTGGAATTGCGAAGAAGATTTTCAGGAAGATGGCGGAGGCTACCACCTCACTACCACGGGTAAAATTAAGGATGCACAACTCATCCTTGACTGGGCAAAGAACAATCCAGTAACTATGAAATGGTTCCTGGATGGACCCAAATGGAATAGCTGTGACCCTTCCGGCCGAATGGCCAATGGTGAAGTGCCTGATAATTCGCCAACGGTTACCAAAGAAGGCATCATGTTGTATCCTTCACCTAATAATGGTATTTTTAATGTGAAACTCAATCATGGGTTCAAAGGTTTTGCCGATATCAGGATCGTTAACAGCTTTGGTCAGGTAGTATACGCTAACCAGGTCGATGCGTGGAACGCAATTGGTAACGTGTCAGTTGATTTGGGAGAAGTTGCCAATGGTCTCTATATCATGCACTTAAACCTGAATGGAACAGCAACCAGCAGGGAGTTCGTGGTAAGCAGATAGGTTTTATGCAACCATAAACAGGGTTTCCTGTTTAAAGTCTCTTAGATTTGTAAAAGAAAAATGCAGAGACTTACCGGCATTTTCGGATTATTTATTATACGGCTGCTTTTTTCTTGCACAAAGGCGGATGCACAATTGCCATGCGAAAATGATACAACCCACCTGACGTCTATTATTGATTTACAGAGTGATTATTATTTGGGTTTATATCAGGGTGGCCTCTACCCGGGCGGAAGCAACGAACTGCCATATGAACATAAGGAAGGCGGATTGGCCATGGCAAAAAAAATCAAGCCCTTGGATAGCCTTGGAAATGTGGATTGGGAAAATGGCAAAGTAGTATTTGCAGGGATGGGAGCCTCTACAGCCGGTAACGCCTGGAATAATTTTATTGATTTGGTGAATGTGGATTCCGGTATCAATCCTTGTCTGGAAGTCGTAAATGCTTGTCTGGGCGCCAAGGGATTGGATGTAATGATTGATACAGCAGAGAACGGGTGGTATTGGTACGATGAAATTATGCCCCGTATTCTCAATAAAGGTGTAACACGGCACCAGGTGCAGGCTGTTTGGATTAAAACAGCTTCCAAAGCCGATACCATATTAGAGTTCCCTCTATATCCGGCAGCTATCGCCGATAAGTATGCGGCATTGATGCCTATTCTGCGTGATAGTTTTCCCAATCTGCAACTTGTTTTCGTGTCCGGTTTCTTTTATGGTGGTTATGCTGATCCCCGCAAAGAGTTTTATGATATCGTAAAAGAGCCCGGTTCTTACTGGACAAATTTTGCTGTAAAGTGGCTCGTGGAACGGCAAATTGTTGGAGTGCCAGAATTAGCCTATGCAGGTATTGGTGCAAAATCGCCCTGGGTAGGCTGGGGGCCGCATGTGTGGGCAGATGGTACCCACCCCAATGAAACAGATGGCCTTTACTGGGATTGTGAAGTTGATTTTCAACCGGATGGTGGTGGTTATCATCTTTCGAATACAGGAAAATTAAAAGAGGCTTCCTTACTACTCGAATGGGCCAGAACCAATCCCGTTACACGTAAATGGTTTCTGGACGGGCCTGAATGGACAAGCTGCGATCCGGATGGCAGAACTGCAGATGGCCGTAATTTTACTATCGATTCAAACATACCTGATATATATAAGGTTTATGTATATCAATCATCTTTACTGTTGGAGATTCCTTCTACCGCCAACACACAGGTTAACTGGGAAATTTATGATGCTGTAGGGAATCTGGTTCATCGTCAGGAAGTTGCTCCCGGAACTACCGTAACTGCCAATCTTTCACATCATGCTTCTGGATTGTTTATTTCTAAGATTACCTATGCGGACAGGATGGAAAGTCAAATTACAAAGCACATGCTGTATACCTCCCGATGAAACATATACTCATTATTTTCATTTTATCTGGTATTGCCGCATCTGTAGATGGGCAGCTCCCCTGTGATAATGATACTACCGGCTATGTGGCGCTGGTGGACCTGAAGAGCGATTATTTTATGGATGGCTACCAGGGAGGATTGTACCCGGGTGGGGAAAATGAAATGCCTGCAACCCATCGACTGGCCGGCTCGAAAGTAGTAAAGAATATCAAGCCACTGGACACACTCGGCAATGTTGATTTAATCAATGGAAAGATTGTGTTTCTCGGTTTGGGTGCTTCCACGGCAGGCAACACCTGGAATAATTTTAACGATCTGGTAGAAGATGAGCCGGGTCTCAATCCATGTCTGCAGTTGGTGAATGGCAGTCAGGGAGCCAAGGGGTTGGATGTGATGATTGATACCCTGAATTACCCCTGGTACTGGACGGATATGGTTTTTACTAAAATGTCGGCGCAGGGTGCAACACCTATCCAGGTGCAGGCTATCTGGTTGCGCACCGCTTCCAAAACAGATACCATCGTGGAGTTTCCCCTGTTCCCCAACGGGATTGCCGACAAATTAGAAATATTACTACCTATACTTTTGGATAAATTTCCCAACCTGAAGCAGGTGTATATCTCCGGATTCTTTTATGGTGGGTATGCCGATTCAAGCAAGGCTTTCTATGATATTGTAGCAGAGCCGGGTTCTTACTACACCAACTATGCCGTAAAGTGGGTGGTGGAAAGGCAAATCAATGGCGATCCTGATCTGGTATATGCCGGTCCCGGAAAAAAAGCTCCCTGGGTAGCCTGGGGACCTCACACATGGGCCGATGGAATGCGACCTAACGAACATGATGGTCTGTACTGGGATTGTGAAGTGGATTTTCAGGCAGACGGTGGCGGGTACCACCTTACCAATACAGGTAAGCTCAAGGATGCACAGCTTCTGCTCGATTGGGCCAAGAATGCACCCACCACCAAAAAATGGTTCCTCGACAATCCGGCATGGGCTTCCTGTGATCCAAGTGCGCGCATGGGCAATGGTCAAGCAGAAAGGGATATTGAAATGCCCTTGCGAGATGCGCCGGAAGTATTCCCACAGCCTAATCGTGGCGTGTTTCAGGTCAGGCTACCCCAAACAGCACAAACCTCTTTTAATCTGAAATTGATAGATAGTTCAGGCAGGCCTATCTGGTCAGGCAATCAGGCGGCCGCAGGCAGCACCATAACTGTTGCACCTGAGGGTCCCGGTCTTACAGCGGGCATCTACTACCTGCAATGCAGCAGTCCTGAAAGCATTACCACCTTACCGGTACTGGTAAAGTAATCAACTTTTGCGCATATGGTTCCAGCCTTGTGCAGGCATGTCAATTTGCTTGCCCTGATTGGTTTCTAACAGAATCCCTGAATCCCTGTCCTGTATTGTACCGATGACAGTAACATGGGGAATGTCCTGTAATAAATCCACCTTATCCGGTGCAATGGTAAACAGCAGCTCGTAATCTTCCCCACCGTTCAGCGCAGCGGTGGTAGGATGGATATTGAAGGTGGTAGCCATAGAGAAAGTATCTTCATGAATAGGTAGCTGCTTTTCATAGACGATGGCGCCGGTTCCGGACTGTTCGCATATATGTCGCAGATCGTTCGATAAGCCATCGCTCAAATCAATCATAGCCGTAGGCTGTAACCCTGCAGTGCTGAAAGCAGCAATGATATCCCTGCGCGCTTCCGGCTTGAGGTGCCTCCCCACTATATATGCATGGTCGCTCAGGTCCGGTTGTATTTCAGGGTTTTCAATATGAATGCGCTTCTCCCTTTCCAGCAATTGCAAACCCATATAGGCTGCACCGAGGTTGCCGGAAACGCAGATGAGATCGCCGGGACAGGCACCATCGCGGTACACCAGCGCATCATCTGTTGCTTCACCAATTGCAGTGATGCTAATAACCATACCTTTCACCGACGATGTAGTATCCCCACCAACCAGATCCACCTTATAGTATTCGCAGGCTTTATAAATTCCTTCGTACAATTCCTCGAGGGCTTCCACCGAAAAACGATTGCTCACGGCAATGGATACGGTTATCTGTCGCGGTTCGGCATTCATTGCGTAAATATCGCTGAGGTTGACTACCACACTTTTATAGCCCAGGTGTTTCAAGGGCGTGTAGAGCAGATCGAAATGCACGTGTTCCAGCAATAAATCGGTACTGATAACCGTCAGCTTACCGGTGTTGTCAATCACAGCTGCATCATCGCCTATTCCCTTTACGGAAAATGCATGCTGCAATTCGAAATTTTTGGTCAGGTGGTGTATCAATCCGAACTCTCCCAACGTGCTGATTTCAGTTCTTGGTGTATTTTCCATAATATGAATTTAAACTTTTATATTTTTAGAGCACGCAAACTTAACACAAAGCTATCATGAGTAGATCCGCTGAAGTTCTGTCGCCGCTGGCGATGTTATACAAATGGGAACAGGAGCAGCCCGAAAGGATGTACCTCCGCCAGCCCATCAACGGTGAATGGATGACCTATAACTGGGCCCGGATTGGAGATGAGGTCCGCAGAATGGCCCACCTGCTGCAACAGAAAAACTACGAACCCGGCAGTAAAATCGCCATTCTTTCCAAAAACTGTGTGCACTGGGTACTGAGTGACCTCGCCATTTGGATGGCCGGGCATGTGTCCGTGCCCATCTACCCCAACGTAACACCCAATACCCTACGGCAGATACTGGAGCACAGTGGTGCAAAGCTCTGCTTTGTGGGCAAGCTCGACGACTGGGACTATCTGAAACCCGGGATTCCCAACGAAATAGATAAAATTTGCTTTCCGTTTTACGGCATCAATGACTATCCAAACTGGGATGAAGTGCTGCAGGATGTTGAACCCCTGACGGGTAATATCGATTATCCAATGGATAATATCTGCACTATTATGTACACTTCCGGAACGACCGGAATTCCCAAGGGGGTGATGCATAGCTTTTTCAATTTTGCCTATGCCGCAAGCAATGCACTGCCTACTTTGAGCGTGGGCAGAGAAGCGGTTTTCTTTTCCTACCTCCCGATGTGCCATATCGCCGAACGGCTGTTGATTGAAATGGGAAGTTTATATGCCGGCGGACAGGTATCATTTGCTGAATCGCTCGATACTTTCCCCGCCAATCTGGCTGAAACCCAACCCACGGTATTCCTGGCGGTACCTCGTATCTGGGCAAAGTTCCAGGAGAAAATTTTGGAAAAAATGCCACAGCATAAACTGGATTTGCTGCTTCGCATTCCGATTATCAATGGTGTGGTGAAGAAAAAGATAAAGGCAGGACTTGGGCTGACCAAAGCCACCAATATATTTAGCGGCGCTGCGCCCATCTCTGTTGAATTGATTAATTGGTTTGGCAAGATTGGCGTTCAAATTCAGCAGGCATATGCTATGACGGAAGATGCCTGCTATTCCCACGTCAATGTGAAGGAACGCGATAAGATCGGAACTGTAGGCGAAGCACTGCCGGAGGTGGATGTGAGAATCAGCCAAGAGGGGGAAATCCAGATCAAGCACAAAGCACTGATGAAGGGATACTACAAGGAAGAGGGCATGACTGCGGAAGTTTTTACACCCGATGGCTACTTCAAGACCGGTGACAAAGGCGAGCGCGATGCAGCCGGATACCTGCGCATCACCGGCAGGGTGAAAGACCTCTTTAAAACCAGCAAGGGAAAATATGTTGCTCCTGCTCCGATTGAGATGAAACTCATGGACGACCATGACATAGAACAGGCTTGTGTGGTGGGATTGGGATTACCCCAGCCAATAGCGCTGATTACTTTGAGTGAGACAGGCGCCAAAAAGACCGAGCGCGAGCTGGAGCATGGAATCCGGGAAGTGATGTACCGCATCAACGAACAGCTGGACTCCTTCGAAAAACTGAAAAGCACCATCATTGTCCGTGAGCAGTGGACCATCGACAACGGCCTCATGACGCCCACCATGAAAATCAAACGCAGTGATATAGAGAAAATCTATCAGGACTACTATCAGCAATGGTATGATGCCAAGGAAGATATTCTCTGGGAAGAGGTGCGATAATATTTCCTACTGTGTGCAGGAAGGGCAAGCGCATTGTCTTGACTGTTGTATAGCAATCCGTTAACGGTGAAGTAGAATATTGACGCTGTACAACCCAGCTCAAGGTGGCGTTATGTAACTTTGCCACTCAAATGGATCTCTCAGGTCAATTACAGGCTATCAAGGAAAGGTATTTCCAGTTGCAGGAGCAGCTGGGTGATCCTGAATTGGTGAAAGACATGTCGAAATTCAGGAAACTGAATAAAGATTATAAAGATATGCAGCCCGTGGTGCAGGCTTATGAGACCTATACCACAGTGTTGGGCAATATTGCCGACAGCCGCCAGATTATCCAGAACGAAAAAGATGCCGAGCTGAAAGAGATGGCAAGGGAACAGCTCGACCAGTTGGAAGTAGAGAAAGAAAATCTGGAAAAGGAAATCCGCATTCTACTGTTGCCGAAAGATCCGGAAGATGAGAAAGATGCTATTCTGGAAATCCGGGCAGGAACCGGAGGTGATGAAGCGGCATTGTTTGCCGGTGACCTCTACAAGATGTACCAGCGCTTCTGTGACGCACGTGGATGGCAAACAGAAATCATCAATATCAACGAGAGTGAACAAGGTGGTTACAAGGAAATTGTACTGGAAGTGCGGGGTGAAAACACCTATGGAATATTGAAGTATGAATCGGGCGTACACCGTGTGCAACGGGTGCCGGCGACCGAGTCGCAGGGGAGGATACATACCTCTGCTGCTACCGTTGCGGTTTTGCCAGAGGCAGAGGAAGTGGATGTGCAGCTGAACATGAACGATGTGAAAGTAGACACTTTTCGGGCATCGGGCGCAGGTGGACAGCACGTCAATAAAACGGAAAGTGCTATCCGACTGACCCATATTCCAACGGGTATTGTAGTGGAATGCCAGGAAGAGCGCTCGCAGATGAAAAACAAGGACAAGGCCATCAAGGTATTGCGCACCCGCATTTACGAAAAGGAATTACAGGCGCACAATGCCAAAATTGCCTCTGCCAGAAAAACGCTGGTCAGCACCGGTGACCGCTCAGCTAAAATCCGAACTTATAACTTTCCGCAGGGAAGGGTAACCGACCATCGCATTAACCTGACACTGTATAATCTCCCCGCTATCCTGAATGGGCAAATCAATGATTTGCTGGAGGCCCTGCAAACTGCAGAGAACGCAGAGAAGATGCAATCCCTTTAATCCTGCTCCAGCAATGCTTCCAGCAGTTGCTTATACGGCAAAGGATGCGTGTATTTGTGATCGTGGTAGTACTGCACGCTGAACTTCAAATCGTAAGGCGCATTATCAATCAGGCGGTATTCGATGATGATATTGCCAAATCGCTGGTCAACTTTGCCTTCTTGTAACAGCAGGGTAGGCTTCAGATAATGCCGTTGAATAACTTCAGCGTAATCTGTTCGGGCAAAATGCCTTTCGTCTGACATGTAGAGGGAATATCCCAATTCAAGCACCCTGTCTTTAAGTGCATCTGCCAGCATCCACATATCGTTGTCATCAAACCGCTCGCTATGCCATAGTATTTTGAATCCCGCCGACATGCCTGTATCGGTGATGGAAAAGTGGGGCTCATTGATTGTGCCATCCAGGAAAGCCGCAGCCAATGTTCGGCGCAGGTAGGCATACTCATTGCTATCCAGCCATTCCACATAAGCTGCACTTGCTTCGGCTGTTCTTTTCAGCATTTCCTGATGCAGGGGTACGGAAGGATGGGAACTTCCTGCGGGTATATCTTCCGGATTTATCATTTTGCTAAAGGTAGTAACTCCAAAGCCGTATTTTTGTTCCGTTACCAACAAGCACAAACGCTTTGAAAAGAATACTCATAACCGGAGCAGCAGGATTTCTGGGCTCACATCTTTCCGACCGATTTATCCGTGAAGGGTACCATGTGATGGGCATGGACAACCTGCTAACCGGCAGCCTGCGCAATATTGAGCACCTGTTCAGTCATGAGCATTTTGAATTTTACCACCACGATGTTTCCAAGTTTGTACATGTTCCGGGCAAGCTGGATTATATTTTGCATTTCGCATCGCCGGCTTCGCCGATTGATTATCTGAAGATGCCCATTCAAACCCTGAAGGTGGGTTCACTCGGTACCCATAATTTGCTGGGACTGGCTATGGAAAAAAAGGCGCGCATACTCATTGCATCGACGAGCGAGGTGTATGGTGATCCGAATGTGCACCCGCAGAAAGAAGACTACTGGGGCAATGTAAACCCCGTGGGTCCGCGCGGCGTATACGATGAGGCCAAGCGATTCATGGAAGCCATTACTATGGCCTATCATACATTTCACGGACTTGAAACACGAATAGTCAGAATATTCAATACCTATGGTCCGCGTATGCGTTTAAACGACGGACGGGCGCTGCCGGCCTTTATCGGCCAGGCACTGCGGGGCGAAGACCTTACCGTTTTTGGCGATGGCAGCCAGACGCGTTCCTTTTGCTATGTCGATGATCTGGTAGAAGGAATATTCCGTTTGCTCTTAAGTGATTATTCCCATCCGGTAAATCTGGGTAACCCCGATGAAATTACTATTCGTGAATTTGCGGAAGAGATTATTTCGCTTACAGGTACTAAACAAAAAATCATATATAAACCTCTGCCTGTTGATGATCCCAGGCAACGGCAACCCGATATCAGTCTGGCTAAGCAATTGCTTGACTGGGAGCCGGCAGTTAGCAGGAGTGAAGGCCTGCGCATAACGTATGAATGGTTCAGGAAGCTGCCGGAATCGGCATTGAGGGAAATGTAATTAGGTTGTAAATAATATCAGAATCAACCTATTAGGTGCATTTTTTATTAATTTTAAAAATGCATGTCTCACGACCGACATTCGTTTTTTTATTGATTGTTAGTTTTTTTCATTCGTATACCTGTTTCACCCAAAACAAGGTCACGCTTGATGTCAATAATATTTCACTAACGCAATGGGAGGTTGCCACCATTGGTTTCAACACTGATAACTATTCCGATAGATTTGTAATTGCACCTTCCGGCTCAGGTTTGAGTCCAATGTATGCAGCATTCTTCTGGTTCAGAGGTATAGATATTTACCATGAGAATCGCGTATTTGCCGGTTATTATTTCAACGATAAATTGCCTTTTACCGGCCCCATTCATCATCCTGTTCTACATATGGAAGATGAAGCCTCGTTTTATGCTACCTACAACAGAAGTTGGTTGGTTACCCGGGCTGAGATAGATGCTTTCAAGTCAAATCGCGGAAATGCCGGATACATTATTCCGGAAGCTATTCTCAGTTGGCCGGGAAATGGAGATACAACAATAGGCGTTGCAGAGCGTCTGGCTCCATATGCGGATGCCAACGGCGATGGAAGATATGAGCCTTTAGACGGTGATTATCCTATTATACGAGGTGATGCTGCAATATATCAAATGATGAATTTAAATGCAGAAACAGGGGACAGATACTATAAAAAAATGGGATTGGAAATCCATACTATGATTTATGCGTATGCCGATGGCCCTGCTTCGCTATTGGGGAATACTATTTTCGTGCACAATACCATCATCAACCGGGAGGGGTTTGATTATCTGGAATTTCAACCAGGGTTATATATAGACTTTGATCTTGGGCACTATAATGATGATCAAACCGGCTGCGATAGTATTCTAAATCTTTCCTATGTATACAATGGTGATGATTATGACGGGCCCGATTCACTGGCATATGGTAACATGATTCCTTCTTTTGGTATACAGCAACTCAGCCATCCCATGTATGCATGTGGATTTAATTCAATTGGTGCCTCTATTTTCTTACTATCTGACCAGGCCACAGTTGACCAAG
>DDYY01000020.1:0-159 GCA_002346225.1 Bacteroidetes bacterium UBA3022 | reverse complement strand
GCATGTGGATTTAATTCAATTGATGCCTATTTATTTAATGGATATTGGTATGAATTTCAATATTTTATGCAGGGCTTCTGGCCATTGCACCCTGCAAACTATTACGATACGCCATTTACCTATGGTGGCAGCGGTTATAATGGCGTAACACCCACAAAA
>DDYY01000021.1 GCA_002346225.1 Bacteroidetes bacterium UBA3022 | reverse complement strand
CTCATGGGAGAAGTGGACATCCTAGCGGACAAACACATTGCCCGGCCATACAGCCGAACTACCCAGTTCCTCTTCAATGCGCAGCAGCTGATTGTATTTGGCTATCCGGTCGCTGCGGGAGGCAGAACCTGTCTTGATTTGTCCGCAATTCAATGCTACTGCCAAATCCGCAATCGTGGTATCTTCCGTTTCACCCGAACGGTGGCTCATCACGCTGGTATAGCCGGCACGATGCGCCATATTAACTGCATTGATGGTTTCGGTGAGCGTACCAATCTGATTCACCTTTACCAGAATGCTGTTGCCAACTCCTTCCTGAATGCCCTTGCTGAGACGGGTAACATTGGTAACGAAAAGATCATCACCCACCAGTTGTACCTTCTTGCCCAGGGTATCGGTTAATTTTTTCCAGCCAGTCCAGTCATCCTCATCCAGTCCGTCTTCAATGGAAACAATAGGGTAGCGGTTACACCAGTCGGCCCAGTACTGTATCATTTCATCTGAAGTCATTTGCTTACCCGATGACTTTTTGAAGGTGTACAAGCCCGTTTCTGCGTTGTAGAATTCGGAAGTAGCCGCATCCATGGCGATAAAGATGTCTTCACCCGGACGGTAGCCTGCCGATTCAATAGCGGCCAATACCGTTTCTATGGCTTCTTCATTGCTTTGAATGTCGGGAGCATAACCACCTTCATCTCCTACATTGGTAGAGTAGCCTTTCTTCTTCAGGATATTTTTCAGGTGATGGAATACTTCCACACCCGCCCGAAGGGACTCTGAGAACGAACCACCGCCCACGGGAACAATCATGAATTCCTGAAAATCAATTTTATTGTCGGCATGCGCACCGCCATTGAGGATATTCATCAATGGCACAGGCAGGGTATTGGCGTTGGTCCCGCCGATGTAACGGTACAGGGGAAGTCCCAGCTCATTGGCAGCAGCTTTGGCACAAGCCATCGATACCGCGAGAATGGCATTAGCACCCACGCGGGCCTTATTCTCAGTGCCATCCACTTCCAGCATCAGATCATCAATATAGTTCTGATCTGTAACGTCTACTCCCATGAGTTCGGGAGCAAGGATATTGTGTACATTCTGTACAGCCTGCTCAACGCCTTTGCCCATCCAGCGGCCTGCTTCGCTATCGCGGAGCTCTACTGCTTCATGCGTACCGGTAGAAGCACCGGAGGGAACGGCGGCTCTGCCTGCTCCACCAAATTCTGTAATTACATCCACTTCCACAGTGGGATTGCCCCTGGAGTCTAATATCTGCCGGGCATTAATATCAATTATGTTACTCATAGTCTGTTAGGTTTCAATTATTGTATGTATCAAGATGCATTATCAGCGACGCCCACATTCAACATGCCGACAAACTCATCGAAAAGGTAGCGGGCATCATGCGGTCCGGGACTAGCTTCAGGATGGTATTGCACACTAAAAGCCGGCTTGTCTTTCAGTCGGATACCTTCAATGGTATCGTCATTCAGATTCACATGGGTGATGATGGTATTGGGAGAGTTGCGGATATCATCCGGATTGACACCAAAGCCGTGGTTCTGGGTGGTGATTTCACTTTTACCGGTCATCAGGTTTTTCACCGGATGGTTGGCACCTCGATGTCCGTTGTGCATTTTGTAGGTGTCAATGCCATTGGCCCTTGCCAGCAACTGGTGGCCCAGGCAAATACCGAACAAGGGAAAATCGCCTTCAAGGATCTTCTTTACCGTTTCTACAGCGTAATCCATGGCCGCCGGATCACCGGGACCGTTAGAGATAAAGAACCCATCCGGATTCCAGCTGACGGCCTCTTCAAAAGGTGTTTCTGCCGGAAGCACTTTCAGGTAGCAACCTCTTGCTGTCAGATTCTGAAGTATACTGCGCTTCACACCGAAATCGTATACGATAACCTTATGAGGAGCGTCCGGATCTCCCACAAAATAAGGTTCTTTGGTGCTGACCTTGCTGGCGAGTTCCAGTCCGCTCATGGAAGGGACTGCAGCCAGTTGTTCTTTCAGCGTATCCAGATCGGTAATTTCACTGGAAATGATGGCATTCATGGCGCCTTTATCGCGGATATGGCGGACAATAGCTCTGGTATCCACACCATAGATACCTACCAGATTTTCATCGAGCAGGTAGTCCTGGATAGATTGTTCTGTCATCCGACGGCTGTACTGCACCGTATAATTTTTCACCACCAGGCCGGAAATCTTGATATCCTTGCTTTCTACTTCCTCGCTGAAGGCACCATAGTTCCCGATATGCGCATTGGTCATGAGCAGAATCTGACCATAGTAAGAAGGGTCAGTAAAAATTTCCTGGTAGCCGGTCATTCCGGTGTTGAAGCAGATCTCACCTGTGGTGGTGCCTACTTTGGCGGCGCTGTAGCCGTGGTAAACAGTTCCGTCTTCTAAAAGTAGAACAGCCGGAACCTTTTCTATATTCTCCATTTCGGGCTGTAAAGATAAAGCCTGGCGGCCGGAGGAGGAAATGCGGACAGGGATTATGCACGAAGAATGCACAATTACAGGTGACGGATGGAATGTGGCTCCTGTCAAAGGCGCATGTCCATTGACGTTTATGGAAGGGCTTATACCCAACCATAAACGGCAATGAGCATATCGCTGTTTAGGGCAAACCTACCTGTGGAGTGTTGCTTCTTTTGAGCACTATGCCCAGACCGACTGAGCGGACCTGATTCTGAAACGGGTCGGGGTTGTCAAATTCCTGGGTCACATCCATCAAGCCATGCTGGTAGCGGAGTTGTCCGGCCCATGTCCATTGTTCTCCCCGACAGATATCATACGTTACACCTGCCAGCAAGCCGGCATCATGGCGATTGAAATATCTGCCTTCCACTTCATCGGTGCGAGGTATATCCAGGTTATCGCGAACGTCATAGTCATCTGCTACGTTTAATCCTCCATACACCCCGGCATACACATTCAGACGGTCAAATTTTTTGAATGCGTATTCCAGCAGCAAAGGAACCTGCAGGTAGTGTATAGTACCCTGCATCTGGCTGACACCAAGGTCCGTTCCGTTCTGGTCGGTAAAAGTGATATCGCCGCTTCTGGAGGTGAAATACTGGTAATGAAGACCTGTTCCTAAGTGCCATTGTTCGTTGAAAATATGTTGCAGGGTAATACCTGCGTGCGCACCGTGTGCCGCGACATTGGAAATGAGGGAATTTCCGGACAGCATGGATGCATTCGCATCTGCTTCTAATTGAAAAGTGAATTGATTTTGTTGGCTGAACAGACTACCCGACAGCAGTAGCAAGGTGCAAAAGAGCGTGGTTCTCATTGTTTGGATTTGATAAGTGATACAATAGGTGGGGTAGCTATCATTCCATAGCGCCTTAAACGCAGACGTGCTTATCGTAGTATCAGAACTTTATAGTTTTTGTTTATGCGTTATTTGTCCACGGTTGGTGTCCTCACCAACCGTTTTACGCTAGTGAGATTTAAAAAGAATTCCCCATGGCATTTTCTGCCCTCCTCCGGAGTCCTTTAATAAGGAGCGGTGTAGTTATAAGTCCCGGTAGCTTCACAATCACCCCATTACTAGTTATTTAAAGAATAAAAAACGCTTGATTTTTATTTTGATATTTAATGCAAATGGATTAAATTTAATTCAATTACAAGCCTTATTATGAAAAGCTTTATTCTGCTGCTATTGTTTTGCTGGGGGAATGTTTCCGTCCCAGCCGAGTCACTTGAAAAGGACTCGGCGTAATGCAATGCAGAATACTTCATTTTGAATCATGAGTGTTAAGGTAAAACATGCGCAAACAGGAACAACTTATTTCTGCACTTTTACAAATTACAATTGGCTGCATTTGTTTGAAATAACAAATTTTTATGACCGCTTATATAAATGGTTTGATTTTCTTACCAAAAACAACAATAAAATATTGGGTTATGCAATCATGCCAAATCACATACATTTGCTCATCTATTTGCCTGAAGGCGCCCTAACTATAGACAAAGTGATCGGGGAAGGGAAACGATTTATGGCATATCAGATCGTTACTCTCCTTAAGAAACAAAACAGAAATGATATTCTTGAAGTATTACAAAAAGGAGTTACTATTTCAGCAAAGAAAAACAATGTAAAGCACAAAGTATTTCAGGATTCTTTTGACTGTAAGGAATGTTATTCCTCAGAATTTATTCAGCAAAAACTGAATTACATGCATCTTAATCCTGTACATGACAAATGGAAACTCGCAGAAATGCCTGAAGATTATCTGCATTCTTCCGCCCAGTTTTATATTACAGGCATACAAGGTAGGTATTTGGTAACACATTACCTGGAATATTATGATGTACCCATTGCAAAATAATATTTTCACTGCGCCAAGTCCTGCAAAGAGCAGTGACTTGGCTGGGACTGAAACTGCTACTTCCATTGGCGACAACCAATCCCGTGCTACGGATACGGCGCAGCGCAGCAAGCCAGTAGCCGCTATACGGGACTCATCACTCATCCCCCGCAGGGGGTACTCATCCTCTGCGCAGCAGAGGTACTCATCCTTCACGAAGTGAAGGTACTGCTCACTCATCTCCCCACCATATCCTCCGGCTTCACCCACGCATCAAACTCTTCTGCGGTCAGGTAGCCCAACTGAATGGCGGTTTCTTTTAAAGTGCTTCCGTTTTTGTGCGCCGTCTGCGCAATTTCGGCTGCTTTGTAATAGCCGATTTTTGTATTCAACGCCGTCACCAACATCAGGCTGTTGTCAACATGACGACGGATGTTTTCGCGAATAGGCTCTATGCCCACCGCACACTTATCGTTGAAGGAGGTACACACATCGCCAATGAGCCGGGCACTGTGCAGGAAGTTGTAGATCATGACAGGCTTGAACACATTGAGTTCGAAATGTCCGTTAGAACCACCAATATTGATGGCTACATCATTGCCCATTACCTGTGCCGCTACCATAGTCATGGCCTCGCACTGCGTGGGGTTTACCTTGCCGGGCATAATAGATGAACCCGGTTCATTATCAGGTATATGAATTTCTCCTATACCACTTCTGGGGCCGGATGCGAGCAAGCGGATGTCGTTGGCAATTTTCATGAGCGATACCGCCACCATTTTCAGGGCACCGTGTGCTTCTACAATGCCATCGTGTGCCGCCAGCGATTCAAATTTATTGGGTGCCGTAACAAAGGGGAGACCGGTAAGGGTGGCAATATGTGCTGCCACCTTTTCAGCATAACCGTTGGGTGTGTTTATGCCCGTGCCTACCGCGGTGCCGCCCAGAGCCAGTTCACTCAGGTGGGTAAGTGTATTGCGGATGGCCCGGAGTCCGTGGTTGAGTTGCGCCACGTAGCCGCTCAGTTCTTGTCCGAGGGTGATAGGTGTAGCATCCATCAGGTGCGTCCGACCAATCTTCACCACATCCATATATGCCTCCGATTTTTCCTGCAGCGTATCGCGCAATTTTTCAATACCGGGAATGGTCACTTCCATCAGTATCTGATAAGCGGCAATGTGCATGGCAGTGGGGAAGGTGTCGTTGCTGCTCTGCGATTTATTGACGTCGTCGTTGGGATGTAAAAATTTCTTTTCATCGGTCAGTGCGCCACCGTGCAACACATGTCCGCGATAAGCCACCACCTCATTCACGTTCATATTACTTTGTGTTCCAGAACCGGTTTGCCAGACCACCAGCGGAAACTGGTCGTTGAGTTTTCCTTCCAGGATTTCATCGCACACCGCTCCAATCAACCTGCATTTTTCTTCATCCAGCACCCCCAGGTCGCGGTTGGTGAGGGCGGCTGCTTTTTTCAGGTAAGCAAAGGCACGTATAATCTCTTTCGGCATCTTATTGATGTCCTGCGCAATGGGGAAGTTCATGATGCTGCGCTGGGTCTGTGCGCCATAGTAGGCGTCAACCGGAACTTGAACGGTTCCCATGGTGTCTTTTTCAGTGCGGAAGGTGGTCATATTGTTAGTTTAATGAGTAATGAGTACCCCGCGGGGCGGGGATGAGTAATGAGTTAATGTAGTTCTAAAATCTCCATTCAGAAACTTCAGCTGGCCTTCTGGTAGCAATCTTATAAGTTAGTTAATTTATTTCCTACTGATTCGACTTAACCTTATTTATTGGCTTATGCAAAGTTATTTCATCGACTCTTGATTCTCTAAGTTTTTTATCAATGCAGAAAGTTGACTGAAGCATTGTACCAGCAAGCTTCCCATTACCTGAGTCTGTTCCTTTGTACATAAGAGCAGGGATTCTGCCACATCAAAGGCGGTATCTACTTCTATAAGTGACCCTCTGGATACAATAAAATAGCGCTTTCTTTCCAGAGGTGATTTCCTGCTGGAGCCTTCAGCAATATTAAGATGGACGGACAGGGCAGCCCGCCTGATCTGACTGACCAAGTTGAATTTTTCTTCAGGTGGAAAATCTTTGGTAAGCCTGTAGCATTCCAGTACTAGTAATTTGGAAATCTGAAACACCTCCAATCGGGTGTGGGCAAGTTGAAGATACATGGTTAAGCATATTGATGAGCCTTGAAAATAATCAATATGAAATAAAGTATATGTATCAGATGGCTATGATCAATAAAGTTCAACGACCGATGATATAAACACGTTACGTGGTACCCTTGGATGAACTGCAACTCATCTCACCAATGTTTACATAAACTTAGGCACCCGATGGTGTTTGAGTAGTTTGCTCGGGAAATCATGGAGGGCATTTTGATATAGCGCTTTATTCCCTTTGGGTGGCCTTCTGCCAATTCCTGGAAATCGCCTAAGCTGTGATAGCAGGTAACTGATATAATTTCACCTACTCATCACTCCTTACTCATCCCCGCTTCGCGGGGTACTCACCTCAACGCTTCCCGCATCTTATCCCCCAGCACGGCCGGAGTTTCTGCTACGTGAATACCGCATGCCTGCATAATCTCCATCTTGGCAGCAGCCGTATCGTCCTTGCCGCCTACAATGGCGCCCGCATGTCCCATGGTACGTCCGGCAGGTGCCGTTTGTCCCGCTATGAAACCAACAACGGGTTTGGTGCCGTTATCGCGAATCCACTCAGCAGCACGCGCTTCCATGGAACCACCAATCTCGCCTATCAGGATAATACCTTCCGTTTCGGGGTCGGCCATCAGCAGCTGCACGGCCTCCAGGGTGGTAGTGCCAATCACAGGGTCACCACCAATACCGATACAGGTACTCTGTCCCATGCCCGCTTTCGTCACCTGGTCCACCGCTTCGTAGGTCAGGGTACCCGAGCGACTCACAATACCAATATGTCCTTTTCGGTGAATAAAGCCCGGCATGATGCCCACTTTCGCCTCGCCGGGGGTAATGATGCCCGGACAGTTCGGACCGATCAGGCGGCAGTCACGGTCTTGGATATAGGCTTTCACCTTCACCATATCCTGCACGGGAATACCCTCGGTAATGGCTACAATTACTTTTATGCCTGCATCAGCAGCTTCCATAATAGCATCGGCAGCAAAAGCAGGTGGTACAAATATGATGGAGGTATTGGCGCCTTCCTTTTCCACTGCATCGGCCACTGTATTAAAAACCGGTTTGTCCAGATGCCTTGAACCTCCTTTACCCGGGGTGATACCGCCCACCACAGGCGTACCGTATTCAATCATCTGTTCTGCATGGAAAGTCCCTTCCTTACCGGTAAATCCCTGAACGATTACCCTCGAATAACTGCCAACCAATACACTCATTGTTTCTGATTTTTTGCGCTGCAAAGATAGGAAAAAGGAAGCAGGGCTGACAGGAAAATCTGCAGGAACCCCATAAGATTATGGAGGGGAAGCACTTACCGCGCTGCCAGCCAGCAGCAGTCTTCCTGCTGTTCGCTCATAGCCCCGCAGAGATTAAACCGTTCATCATGTAATAAACACCATTACCTGCGGGGGCTAACCGCTGCCATCAGGGCTAGAAAGGTACGGGGTCTGCTTCGCCGGGGCTATTTTTTCTTCTTCGACGATTTGGCTAAGGGATTAAAAGCCAGCGCCAGTTCTATCCATCTATCCAAATGGGCATCTTTGTCAATCGCCTCTCCTCCTGCTATCAGAAAGCCTTTCATGGGGCGTCCGGTAAAGTCCATGATGCGGGCACCCGGAACCCGCAATGATTTTTCCATCTCGTCGGGGTGGAGACGGACCATCAGCTCATTACCTATTACTCCAACGCACATTTTATCATCTACCATAAAGGCAAGACCGCCCATCATTTTCTTTTCCTGAAACCGGATATGTCCGGATGAAAGATTGTGTCTGATGCGTTCTGCTAGGTGTTCGTCGTATGCCATAGTAGTATGTATTTGTGCTGTTCTCGCCGATGGTGCAGGCCGTTTCGGAAAAAGCGTATTGAATGATGGTATCTCTAAAAATAAAAAATCCCGGTGTGTACCGGGATTTTAACAGGCAATAAGTTGGAATTACTTCGCAAACGAAACCGACCGCGTCTCCCGTATTACAGTTACTTTAATATGTCCAGGGTACTGCATTTCATCCTGGATTTTCTGGGCAATCTGGAAACTCAGGTCTTCAGATTTTTTATCGTCTACTTTTTCAGCTTCTACAATAACCCGCAATTCCCTTCCAGCCTGGATGGCAAAAGCTTTTTCTACTCCATCGTATGCCATCGCCAGGTTTTCCATTTCTTTAATGCGTTTCAGATAGCTTTCCAGTATTTCCCTTCTGGCTCCCGGCCGCGCACCGCTAATGGCATCACAAGCCTGCACAATGGGAGAAATAACATAGGTCATTTCCAGTTCATCATGGTGGGCTCCCACTGCATTCACAATGGCAGCGTGTTCGCCGTACTTTTCACACAGCTTGGCACCCAGCAATGCATGCGATAATTCAGATTCCTCTTCCGGTACCTTGCCAATATCATGCAGTAAACCGGCACGTTTGGCCAGCTTAGGATTCAATCCCATTTCGGCTGCCATAGTAGCACATAGGTTGGCAGTTTCTTTAGAGTGCATCAATAAATTCTGTCCGTAAGAAGAGCGGAAGCGCATGCGTCCTACCATTCTGATAAGCTCGTTGTGCAGACCGCTGATGCCCAGCTCAATGACTGTGCGTTCGCCAATCTCCATGATATGCTCATCCATTTGCTTGCGGGTCTTCGCCACCACTTCTTCAATGCGGGCAGGGTGAATACGTCCATCAGATACCAGACGCTGCAGCGACAAGCGGGCTACCTCCCTGCGAACCGGGTCAAATCCGGAGATAATGATGGTTTCAGGCGTATCATCAACAATCAGTTCTATACCTGTAGCCGATTCCAGTGCACGGATATTACGGCCTTCTCGTCCAATGATTTGTCCTTTCTGATCATCGCTGTCGAGGTTGAAAACAGAAACGGTGTTCTCAATGGTCTGCTCTGCAGCTGTGCGTTGAATGGTTTGAAGTATAATTTTCTTGGCTTCCTTATTCGCCTTCAGTTTCGACTCTTCAATTATTTCCTTCACATGCGCCATGGCCTGGTTGCGGGCTTCGTCTTTCAGGGTTTCTACCAGCTGGCTCTTGGCTTGCTCGGCAGTCAGTCCGGCAATTTGCTCGAGCTTGGCAACGTGCTCGCTGTAGGCGCGCTCCAGTTCTACTTTTTTAATGCTCACCAGCTCCAGCTGTCGGTTCAGATTCTCTTTTATACTTTCTGCTTCGTTTTCTTTCTTCTTTAACTGTTCGCGCTCCTGGTTCAGTTGTTTTTCGCGATTTTTCATGCGCAATTCCTGTTCTTCCAGCTTACCAACCTTTTGCACCCGCTCGGATTCAAGGTCGGATTTCATTTGCAAGAATTTTTCTTTGGCCTCCAGTAAGCGGTCTTTTTTCAGGTTCTCTGCTTCCGCAGCTGCTTTCTCTTTCAGCAGACTAACATCTTTCTGTGCGCTGGCAATTAAATCTGCGGCGTCTTTTTTGGCTTGCTCCAGCTCTGTTTTTTTGGTCTTGAAAATTATATATCCCAGCAGAAGGCCGAGGAGCAGGCCGGGTATCGCACCCGTGAGTAAACTAATCATGTCCATTATTGTGTGCTTTTTTTATGATTAAGCACAATGCGGGCAGGTGCGGGAAACAATAAGACTGCAGAGAGCTTACTGTTCTAAAGCCTTTCGGAGCAAGGTATCTATGGTGGACAGTTCATCTACTACGTCTTCCTGCATGTGTTGCAGCTGATGTTCGCTATGGCTGGCGCCCACCGCAAGGGTAAGTGCATACATAGCCAGATAATCCTGTTTGTCTTTGCCTGCAAATTGTGTTTGCAGTTCCTTCACCTTATCAGATATCTGCTTGGCAGCCTTCCGCACCGATTCTTCCTCGCTGGGTTGGATTTTGAGGCGGTAAGGCCTGTCGCAGATAGTTACGTTTATATGAAATACCTCTTGCTCTTTCGACATACTTCCGTGCACATTTTCACATTATGCCACAATATGTCAAAAATACACAAATTCCTGACAAGCAAATAGAAGATAGTTGAGAGGTCAGATAACCTGGTGTTCCAGTTTTTTGATGCAGGCGTCAATTTCCCGGATATATTCGTTTATTTTCTTCCGGACGGCCTTTTGCTCCTCGCTGAGTTCGCCTTGTTCCATGGTAGTGGTCTTGATAGCATGGGCCGTTTTCAATAAATCGAGCTCCTCCTTCATTTGCTCCATGGCTTTCGTCTTTTCTGTTACCTGCATCCGCAGTGTCTCCAGCTGTGTCTTCAGGAGCTTATTTTCCTGACGGGCAGCCTGCAGATTGCGCACCAGGCGCTCAATATTTACTTTTATGGCAGATAAGCGTTGTTGAATACTTTCCATTATTGACGAATTGTTGCTCCGGTTTCTTTTTCAAGTGCCCGCATGATGCGCGACACGGCAGTTTCTACTTCCTTATCCGTTAAGGTCTTTTCCTCATCCCTGAAGACCATGGAAATGGCATACGACTTTTTACCCGCCAGTTTCTTGTCGTGGTAAACATCAAATAAGGCTACTTCCCGCAGGCGCTCCCCGCCCTGCTCCATGGTAATTCTTTTGATGCGCTCATAGGGCACCTGCTGGTCGAGCAACAAGGCCAGATCGCGCTTCACTTCAGGGTATTTGGACAGCGGCTGGTACCTGACTGTCGATTGCTGGTAGCCTGCCCACTTAATCCAGAAAATTTCGGCAAAATAGACATCCTGCCGCAAGTCAAAAGCATCGGCAATGGCTGGTTTCACTTTGCCAAATACACCCATTACTTCCTGCCCGGAGTATACCGCAATAGCAGCTTCCAGCAAAGGATGCTGCTCGGTAAAGGGGGTTTCTTCGTAAGGTATGCGCAACTGTCGGGCAATCAACTGCAATTCTTCCTTTAAATCAAAAATATCCAGTATGCCTTTCTTTGCGTTCCAGTTGGTAGCTTCCTTATTGCCGGTCATCAGGATGGACAAGACA
>DDYY01000005.1 GCA_002346225.1 Bacteroidetes bacterium UBA3022 | reverse complement strand
ATACCCATGCCCCCGACTACGTGCTTTCCAATACCGCCTACCGGGAGTCGGGTATTTCCGGAGCCCTGGGCTGGATGGAAAACAACTGGAGCACTGAGCTATTTGTCAGCCGGTACCAGACTACTTTAGGTATTCTTGCGGCTGCGCACATCGGCAATTTGACAGACCTCAATGTCGCATTGGCGAGTGACACGCCGCTCGTAATGAGGCCATTCTCCTACTCCATCAGTGAACCGCGGCAGTTTATCGTGCACCAGCTGTACAAGTCCTTCACCACCATCAGCACCGGCGATATTGGTCACCTGGATATCACTATTGCTTACCAGGATAACCTTCGGCAGGAATACGACCAGGACAGGAACCCGGATGATGGTCCTTCTCTGGATTTTAACATCGGAACCTTCACCACAGAAACTGTTTGGGAGCACCGTTTATCCAGGCGGTTCACCGGCAGCGGAGGAATCAGCTATATGAATCAGCAGAATGTGTGGTCGGGGCGCTATTTCATCCCTAATTTCCGCAGCAATTCTTATGGGTTGTTCTGGACAGAGAAATGGGTGAACGGCAGCTGGAAAGTAGAAGGAGGTGCACGTTATGATTTTCGCAGGCTCGAAAGTTTCAGAAACACCGGAACGGCTATCAGTACCACGGTCAGAGACTTTTCGAATATCAGCTGGCTGGCAGGTGCATCCTATAACCTAGGTGAGCACTGGAAATTCCTATTGCACAGCGGAACGGCCTGGAGGGCTCCTGCCATCAATGAATTGTATGCAGCAGGGCTTCACCATGGAGCAGCAGCCATTGAATACGGCAACCCCGACCTGGTGCAGGAAATTGGCTGGAATAACAGCTTTGCAGCCGAATACCAAAGCAACAAGCTGTTTATAGATGCAGGCGTTTTTGTGCACAGCATTGATAATTTCATATATCTGGATCCGGTGCAACCTCCTGCACTGACCATAGCAGGTGCCTTTCCCGTTTTTGAATACCGCCAGACAGATGCTTTACTCTACGGCTCTGATGTCCTTGTCAGGTATATGTTTTACAAAGAGTGGCAGGTAGAAGGCAGGGCATCCCTGTTGCGCGCCAGAGATGTGGCAACAGACTCCTGGATCATCTATATGCCGGCAGACAGATGGGGTGCTTCCCTCCTGTACCACTTTCACGACCGCGCTGATAAAGGCTGGGATGTCTCCTTTGGCATGAACCATGTGTTCACCCAATCGAGATTTCCGGAAGGAAGAGATTATGCAGATCCTCCACCCGCCTATACTTTGGCAGAAGCTTCCATCGGCAGCGAGATGCATTTTAACCAACTGACCATTCATTGGTCTATCACTTCTAACAATCTTTTTAATGTCAGCTACCGCGACTACCTCGACCGTTTCCGGTATTATACCGATGCAGCGGGCAGAGACGTACAGCTGAGAATTCACATACCAATAATATAATAATTAAATATGAAAAAAAGTAGTATCATTTTAACGACCGCCCTGTTTTCAGGAATCATGTTCTGGACATCCTGTAAAGAAACCGAAACGCCTCCCGTCGAGAATGAGGAAGAGCTGATCACCACGGTTGAATTGACCTTTACCAATCAGGACGACCCGGCAGATGTATTGACCTTCCGGTTCAGCGATCCCGACGGACCCGGTGGAGCTGATCCGGACACTTTCGATACCATCCGTCTGGCTACAAGCTCGGTGTATGATTTATCTGTATTCCTGCTGAATGAATCAGTCAGTCCGGTGGAAGACATCACCACAGAAGTGGAAGAAGAAGGCACGGACCACCAGTTCTTTTTTGTGGTAGACCCCGCTTCCCTCCTGTCGGTTGTGTATGCCGATACCGACAGCAATGGCGACCCTATTGGCCTGCTCAATACAGTTACCACCAATACTGCTGCCGCAGGAACCCTCACTGTCATCCTGAAGCACCAGCCGGATATGAAAGATGGCAGCTCAACAACCGGAGAGACGGATATCGAACTCAGTTTTATTACAGAAGTGAATTAAGTTAAAGGAACATCGCGCCAGCCCAGGAATCTTTAAATGGAATAAAGAAGCGGGTATCGATTTCAGCTTTGGAGGCCGCGAGCATGTTGATCACAGGAGTATGTGGTTGCAGTGCTCCGGCCTCTATTTTTTCAGATATAGCAGCAGCGGGAATGGTTTCCACATTTCCATCCGTGTTCTTGAAAGAAAGCAACATGCGGTCGAATAGCTGAATTCCGAATTTGGCTTCCAGGTCCTGCATGAAATGCACCGACTTATCGATGGAACAGCCGCTGGCACCCGCTACAGTTTCATCTACCATCAGCACCAACACCCTATCCTCCAGCACCCCACCCCAGGCTTTTAATTGCTGGTTGTGGGCTGTCCATTGGCGGGCAAAAGCTTGCATTTCCACATTGATGCGTTGCTGCTCTTCAGGAGAAAGCGGTCTGGAGGACTGGTACATCCATACCTTGGATGCTGCAGCCAGTTGTTCGGGAGTTGTCATTTCACGTCCATTAACGCATTTCCCATAGCAATGAGTTCCGCTATGTCGTATACTTTGACTGCTTCTTCCTGCTCCTTGTTTTTTACACCATCGGTCATCATGGTATTACAGAACGGACAGGCAGCGGCAATGATATCCGGTTGCACTTCCAGGGCTTCTTCGGTGCGTTCAATATTGACTTCCTTATTGCCCTTTTCCGCTTCCTTAAACATTTGTGCACCACCTGCTCCGCAACACATGCCGCGCGACTTACACCGGCGCATCTCCACCAGTTCCGCATCCAGCACTTCCAGCACCTTGCGGGGAGCTTCGTACACATCGTTGGCACGGCCCAGGTAGCATGAATCGTGGTAGGTGATGCGTTTGCCCTTAAATACACCATCTTCCTTCATAGCGAGCTTTCCGGCATCTATCAGCTGTTGAATGTACTGACTGTGGTGGAGTACATTGTAGTTGCCACCCAGCTCCGGATATTCATTCTTCAGGGTGTTAAAGCAATGCGGACAAGTGGTGACGATGTCTTTGATGCCATAGCCATTCAATACTGCGATATTATTGGCGGCCAGCATCTGAAACAAGAACTCGTTTCCCGCTCTTCTGGCCGGGTCACCGGTGCAACCTTCTTCTGCACCCAATACGGCAAATGATATATTACAATGTTGTAATATTTTCACAAATGCTCCGGTCACCTTCTGTGCGCGCTGATCGAAACTGCCGGCACAGCCTACCCAGAAAAGCACTTCGGGCATTTCTCCGGCAGCAACAAAATCCGACATTACCGGTATCTTCATAAAGATTCGTTTTTATTGTACACTGCATCCTGCAGCTTGAAGCAAATATACAATGCCGACGTCAATCAGGGTAAAAACGGATCGCTGTAAGCAGCAGTAGTAGTAAGCGCCACATCGTTGAGGGTAAGGAGAAAGGCCTTGAGGGCTGCTTTTTCTGCAGCGGTGAGGTTCAGTTGTTGCGGCACACCACCGGGTCCCCTGAGTCGGTTGTCGAGGGCCGGCCCATCCTGCACACCACTGTCGTAATGCTCGATCACTTCCTCCAGTGATGTCAATCTGCCATCGTGCATAAAGTGCGATTCCAGTCCCACGTTTTTAAGAGAGGGTGCTTTAAAAATAATGGTTTCACCGGCATCCAGCCCATTGCTGCGGCTGGCTACATCCAGCGAAAAGGTGGGTATGGAATGACAGCCCGCGCATCCTGCTCCGCCAGCAACGGGAGGGGTTAGAAACAGGGTTTTACCCAGGTTCTCCTCTGCTGTGTAATTGGGGAAATCGGTACCCACATTGGCATTGGGCAGTGCAGGATTGAACACCTGTGCGAAGCCTTCATCAAATCGCGATTCAAAAGACTCAATACTGCGGATGAACTGCGCAAGAGCTAATTGTATGCGGTCTTCTGTAATGTCCGGACTTCCAAAAACCATTTTAAACAATTCGGGATAGTATGGTAATACCTGCAGCTTGCGAATGAGGCTGTCTATGCCCCCATGTGCAGCATCAAATCCCATTTCGACCGCGTGTTGTATCGGCTGTGTTGTCTGATCTTCCAGCGTAGCTGCGCGCTTATCCCAAAACATGGAAGCACCTGCATAATACCTCGTATTCACCAGTCGCATGGAATGTGCCGTGGTAAGTCCGCCTTCAAAACCTTCGCTAAATGCCGGCGTATCTGAAAATCCGACCGCCTGATTGTGGCAGGATGCACAGGCTACGGTATTGTTGATGCTGAGTGCTTTATCTTAAAAAAGCACCCTCCCCAGCGTGGCTCCTTCATCGGTTACGGGATTGGTAACGGGGGTATTATCAAACGCATTAATAATATTCTGATCTATATGCACCGGATAATCGTAGTCGCTGTAGTTGTCCAGATTATTCAGGTCAATGGAAAGATAGTCACTGATATTACCGTAGGTGGCGTTGGTGATATCCTCGGTTTCATCGCGGTTACAGCCTAATAGCAGCAGGGGGACGCAAAGGAAGATGACATGTCGCATAGTGGTCGTTTTCTTCTTTGACCCTGAAAAGTGCAAAAGGTTTAATACCACCTCATAATTCTTCCGCCCATTTCAGGCGGTCTTCAGGATTGAACTGCCAGGGCGCCTGGTTGTTTTCCAGATTATTGAACATCTGGGTCCATGCTTCCGGTGCATCGCTTTGTTCCATCACCTGGTACCTGCGCAATTCGAGAATGATATTGAGCGGACTGATATTGACCGGACACTCTTCCACACAGGCATTGCAGGTGGTGCAGGCGCGCAGTTCTTCAGCAGTAATGTAATCGCCCAGCAATGACTTACCATCGTCGTAATCGGTGCCTTTGGTATCGATGTTTCTGCCTACCTCTTCCAGGCGGTCGCGGGTGTCCATCATGATTTTTCTGGGCGACAGTTGTTTGCCGGTCTGATTCGCAGGACAGGCTGCCGTGCATCTGCCGCATTCGGTGCAGGAATAAGCATCCATAAGGCTTTTCCAGGAGAGATCTGTTACATCTTTTGCGCCGAATGCCTTGGGAGGATTAGCAATTTCAGTTACTTCTGCACTAGGATCCAGCATGGTCTTCACCTCATTCATGATAACAGGCATATTGTCCATATGACCTTTGGGTGTATCCTGCCGCATGTAAAAGCTGTTGGGGAAAGCAAGGAAAATATGCAGGTGCTTGCTGTGCGGTATATACAGTAAGAAAAAGAAGATACCAGCGATATGTGTCCACCATGCTGCCCGTTCCATCAGAATCAGCGTGTTGCTGCCGATACTGCTGAAAAGATTCGACAGGTATTGTCCCAGTAAGAGGTTGCCTGTATCCGGATAGTGTGGCGTTCCCCGCTGGTGCAATTGGTAGTCTATGGCATTCATGCTGAGGATGGCTGTTACCAGCACTATTTCAAACAACAGAATCAGGTTCGCATCCTTAAAAGGCCAACCTTTCATTTCAGGTTGTGTAAACCTTGCCACCTTTTGTACATTCCTGCGCCACAGAAAGGCAAAAGTGGCCAGCAATGCCGCTGCAGACAGCACTTCAATCAGACTGATCATAAAAGTGTAAAATCCACCTAAGGGAGCAGCCAGTATGCGGTGAGAGCCTGTAATTCCATCAATGACAATTTCCACCACCTCCAGGTTGACAATTACAAAGCTGACATAAATGAACAGGTGTAGAACTGCGGGAATCCAGTTGCGGAACATCTTTTTCTGGCCCAGTGCAAACAACACCATATTCTTCCATCTCTCTGATGTTGAACCGGTTAAGGTTTCGTCTCTTCCTAACAGGATATTTCTTCGTATAAAACTATATTTTCTATATGCCACTATGCCTGTAGCCAGTAACAAAAGAGAAAACAGAACCTGCGGTATGAAATGCATATGCTTTTAGTTGATGGTTGCTAATTTAGGGCTAAATTTATCATTGGTTTGTACAGAAAGCACCATGAAATGTTGAAAATACTATCCTCCTACCTGCTCAGCCTCCTTTTCACAGGCATCGTAACCCTGCAGGCACAGCAAGTTTCGCATATCCCGCTGCCCTTGCATGCGCAGTTACAGCACAGCACATTGCACAACTTCCCGCTGCTTGTTCAACTGGCAGAAGGTAGTTCTGCGCAAGTATTGCAACAATGGGGCATGCCGGTAATCTGGCAGCACGGAGATTACATAAGGACAAGCGGCACAAGGGAGCAAATAGCTGCGTTGCAAAGCAGTAAAGACATCCTTCGATGGGATTGTCCGATGGGAAAGCTGCAACTACTCAATGATGTGATGTTGGTGCACAACAATGCTGATTCCGTGCACCAGGGAATCTCTCCCCTGCCGATGGCTTACGATGGAAGTGGTGTAGTTATGGGCATTATTGATGCGCCGGTTGATTATCAGCACGGAGATTTTACCGACAGCCTGGGAAATGTGCGGATAAAAACCATCTGGGACCAGACCATTCCCGATGATGGCAGTGCTCCTTCCTATGGGTACGGTATTACCTGCGATAGTATACAAATAGCAGAAGGCACTTGTCCCCATGTGGACTATACCTACTGGTACAGCCACGGCTCAGGTGTAGCAGGCGTAGCAGCTTCCAGTGGCAATGCCGCCAATGCTTTCAAGGGCATAGCTCCCAATGCGGACATAGTGGTCGTTGCACTCGATTTTGGCAGCAACTTCCTGACCAATGTGGTGGATGCTATAGATTATGTTTTTCAATATGCCGACAGCGTGGGAAAGCCTTGTGTAATCAATACCAGCTTCGGCTCTTATGTCGGCTCGCACGATGCCACCGATATGGTAGCCCAGGCCATCGAAGCCATGCTGGATGAAAAACCGGGAAGAGTAATCACCGCTGCAGCGGGCAATGCAGGTAACCAGCGGATGCACCTGGGCTATGAAGTCACGCCGGAAAGCCAGTTTACCTGGTTTAAGAAATTAAGCTACGCCAATCTGGTGTACTGGCAGCTTTGGGCAGATACTGCCGATTTCAATGATGTTTTCTTTTCCATTGGTGCCGACAATCCTTCGGGATGGATAGCCAAAGGCAGTTCTCCTTACTTCAATATCATCAACGACTTTGATCTAGTTGGTGGCGCCCTCGACAGCCTCCCCTATGCGCTGGTACATATCGGCGATACCATTGGAGAAGCCATGTTTTATGCCCAGGAAATCAATGGCAAATATTTACTCGAATGCTATATCGAACCGCGATATACGAGTTATAGCTGGAGGCTTTCGACACAAGGTTCGGGACGATTTGACTGCTGGGGACTGGAAGGATTTACAGGTTTCAGCAACTTCGTTTCCACCGGACTGCCTACCGTTGCCACCTTTCCCGATATAGCCCGGTACCGATTACCGGATACAGAACAAACCATCGTGAGCAGCTGGCAGTGCAGCGATAAGGTCATTACCGTGGGCAGCTATGTCAACAGGGATACCATGACCAATTATTACGGAGACATGCCTCCGCTGATTGATACCGTAGGGCAGCTGTTTTACAGTTCCAGCCTTGGGCCAACAAGGGATGGCCGCATTAAACCCGATATTGCCAGCACAGGATCAAGGGTTCTCACCACAGGTTCTTCTGTGCTTACCTCCTGGCTCATCAGCTTGGGTGCAGCCAATTACATGTCCCCTGACGGACAACACTATTTACAAAATGGTACCTCCTTCGCCTCTCCGGCGGTGGCAGGAATTGCAGCTCTGTATTTGCAGCGCTTTCCGAATGCCACCTATGCCGAGGTGAAACAAGCTATTATTGGCAATGCCCGTCTGGACAGCTGGACTGGAACAGCCTTACCTGACAACAGATGGGGTTATGGCAAGGCTGATGCCTTTCGCGCCCTGACTGGTCCTTATAACTGCGACAGCAATTTTGCCGGCTATGCGCCTACAGATCTGGTCGTAGCAACCCTGGGTCCTACAGGTGCCATACTGCAATGGTCCTTGATTCCTGCAGCTGCCGGCTATCAGGTGCAATGGAAAAAAGCAGGCAGTGGGTTCTGGAAGAAAAAAACAATGACCAATTCCAGAAGCATCGGACCGCTGGAGCCTTCTACTACCTATCAGGCAAGTGTGAGAGCGTGGTGTGCCGACGGCGGATTCAGCAAGTGGTCGGCGCCAGTGAGTTTCAGCACCCCTGCACTCCGGGAGACCGACTTGTCAGACGGCTTAAAGATATTTCCCAATCCCGCTCAAAGCATATGCACTGTTACGCTTCCCGGTGATACAGCATTCACCATTAGCCTTATGGATATCAACGGTCGCCTGCAATGGCAGCAAAGTGGGTTGTCGGGCACGGTGCAAATTCCGCTGACGGAGCTGGCAGATGGCAGCTATATCCTGGAAGTGCACAACTCTGAGAGCTTGTTCCGAGAACAACTGATAATTTTGCGATAAGATGGATGAACAATACACCCGAATTGCCGACTGGCCGCTGGTGCAGCAAAAGATTAAAAGGCTCGCTTTCGAAATTGCGGAAGACAACTACGACGAGCCGGAAATTATCATAGCCGGCATTTGTCATAATACCGAAGGGTACGCCCTGGCCATGCATCTGCATGATCAGCTCAAGAAAATTGTTTCCGCCAGAATTGTATTGACACATATTGAACTCGACAAGGGCCGGCCTGCAGACTCCCCTGTTCAAATTGCCATGTCGGAAGCCGACATCAATGGGAAGGTGGTGGTGCTGGTGGACGATGTTTCGAATTCGGGAAGGACACTGCTGTATGCAATGAAGCCTTTCCTGGATTACCATCCGAAGAAAATTCAGATGGCTGTACTGGTAGAGCGAACCCATAAGCAGTTTCCCCTGCAGCCCGATTATGTAGGACTCTCACTGAGCACTACTATTCAGGAGCATATCACAGTGGTCATCAGCCGCGCGGGCGAAGAGGGTATTTACCTCAGCTGACCGTACTGCTGCTCCAGCATTTCCAGAATATCCTTTACACCATGCTCTGAAAGGTCGACCGTATGGTGGGCTTTCTGATAGAAGTAATTGCGTTGCGATAGTTTTTCGATAATGTAGTTTTTCAGTGCAGCATCATCCATTCCGGCAATCAATGGTCTTTTGGCCTTCCTCGATTTCAGCCTTCCGAACAATCGCTCTGCCGGTTGCTGCATATAAATCGTTACGCCTCTTGCCAGCATCCATTGCATGTTATTGAAGTAACAGGGTGTTCCTCCGCCGCAGGCAATCACCGCATCGGGATACAGCACAGTCGCTCGTAGCACATCCGCTTCCAAATCGCGAAACCACGACTCGCCCTTATCGCGAAAGATTTCACTGATTTTGGCATTGCTTGCTTTCTCAATCATTTGGTCTGTATCCAGAAACTTATAGCCCAGCTTCGAAGCCAGTTTTTTTCCCTGACTGCTTTTTCCAGAACCCATAAATCCAAGCAAATAAATACGCATATTTTTATTTTTCTGATGTTAAAGATACCCTGGGGTCAACTAAACTGTACAGCATATCGGTAAGAATATTAATGATAACGAATACGGTGGCTATGTACAACACAGCACCGCTGGCCACCGGAATATCCTTCACCATTACAGCATTGACGGTTTCCAGCCCCAGTCCGTTGTAATTGAATACCACTTCAATAAAGAAGGCCCCTGCCAGCAGTGATGCCAGCCAGCCCGTTATGGAGGTAATGACCGGAATAAGCGCATTTTTTAACGCATGTCGAAAAACTACAGGCCTCCACGACATGCCTTTTGCCCTTGCCGTGCGGATGTAGTCAGCGTGCAATACATCCAGCATTGAACTCCTTGTTATCTGGGTAATCACAGCTACCGGTCGCACGCCCAACGCAATGGCCGGCAGGAGGAGATTCTGCAATGAAAGGTGCACGACGCCGGTATAAGGGTCTGCTTCATAGAGATTGCCGGTCATTTTTAAGCCTGTCCATGCACTGAGCCAATACGCAAAAACCAATTGCAGCACAATGGCTGCAAAAAAGGAAGGGAAGGAAATACCCAGGACTGAAATGGTAGTTACTGTTCTGTCGATAAGCGACCCCTGGGATACAGCGGCAGTCACCCCCAGCCATATGCCGATAATACTTGCCAGGACGATAGCGCTGAAAGCCAGCACCAACGTATTGGGCAGAACATCATTCAACAGGGCCGCAACGGGTCTGCCGGTTTGAAATGATTTGCCCAGATAGGGTTGTTTGAGCACCACTTCGGTTCCGGATATACCGAACAGCTTGTACCCCTTGTATTTTTCAGGGTTGTAATAGCTTCTCGCATCGGATTGATGCACATGAAAACTGAGGGGAGAAATATCGTTGAGGTACAGCAGCAACTGTCGCCCTACAGGCAAATCGAGTCCCAGCTCTCTGTTGATATTCTGTATCGTAGCCTCCGATGCCGATTCCCCTGCACTGGCATAGGCAGGATTAAAACGCACCAATTGAAATAGAAAAAAAACCAATATGGCTACACCGACAAGCACCAGTGCACCGCTTCCTATTCTTTCTGCTAAATATCGAATCAATCGCTTGATGGATTAATCAATGCTTCGATTTCAGACCAGTCGGCACCCTCCACCTTTGCTGCCACACGGCCACCAATGAGTACGACAATGCCTGTATTGCTGCTTACTATTTTTTCCAGCACTTCGCCATCGCTTTCAAAATGGGGAAAGCCTAAGCCGGTTACCGAACTCATTTCCGCCACTACACTACTGCTGCTGGAACTGATTACCGCATAATGACTGCCATTCGATTGCAGTGCATGCAGCATCGGATCCATCAGGGTGTATTCACTGTTGGTTAATCCAGAAAGCTTATTGATGATGACCAGGAAAACTGTATCCCTTTCTCCGATAAATGCCGATGCCTTGTCTTCTCCACTATCATCCATTAGAAAAAACTCATTGTAAGGCTCCATGCTATTGGTGAGGCGGTACAGTGCATCTTCACCGAGATTAAAAAGTGCTCCTTCTTCCGCAGGGGGATTGAACAGCACCGAGGTGTTGGCTCTTTCCGGGAAGTGCTCTGCTTTTACATCTGCGAAATCGGGAATTTCCCGCCAGGGCCATTTGGCAATAACAGTACCCTGCTTCATCAGTACTATAGCCGGATTGGTGCGGGCTATCGCCAGGCATACTTTCTGATCGCCCTGATAGAATGGAAATGCCGTCTGATGGTTGTGGCGGAACTTATCAATCTCCGTTCTCCCCGAAGCCACAAATCCGAATGTAAAGATGCCCGCTTCTTCCGCAGCACGCTGCAATGTATTAACAGCCTCCCATGCCGGTTTATGCGTTTTATCGAGTCCGGGGGAAACCACCATAATCATGTAATCGTCGTAGGATAGAATTTTCTCGGTGATATCATTGTCGTATTCATCGATAACAGCAAAATCGGAAATCTTAGGTACAAAACCGGGATCTATCAGCTTGTCCTTTCGCTCCTTGAATTGCCACACCAGTGTATCGCTGTAAGGCACCAGTTTATTAAAGTCGTTTTGGTTGGAGCGTATTTTCACTACCTCTTCAGCCTGGGTATTCTTGTTGACATAGATGTATTGCATTTCCACCACCGGTGGGTCCGCATCTTCCGGGATGGCCATTAAAGCACTGATATTGTTGCCTGGCTTATACGGTCTGAAATCGATGAACACATCGTACTTAACAGCTGTGTTAGCTACCCATACGGTGAATGCTGTTCCTGCAAAAGCCAGCACAAACGAAGGAATAGCAGGCAACAGGCGCTGTATGTGTTTTTTGTATATAAATAGTATCAATATTAAAACGAGTAATACAATATCCTTGTAAAACGACTGCCAGGGCGTCAGCGGTATAGCATCTCCAAAACAACCGCAATCAGTAACCTTGCCTGTTACCGCTGCATAACCGGTAAGAATGGTGAAGAATACAATCATAAGGAGCAATAGCCAGGTAACGGTTTTCTTCCACATGCCCAGCAACAACAGCACACCCAATGCCACCTCTACCACACATATCAGCGCTGCCTGGAATACAACGCTCTCCAGCAGCAAATGCCACTCGAAAATGCGCAACAATCCTCCACCGGATGCGAATATTTCATAGTACTCCTCCAGCTTGATGGCAAAGCCCACCGGATCATTGGCTTTGATAAGCCCTGAGAAGATGAATAGTACTCCTACCAATAACCTGCAAACTGTAACAATAGCTTTCATGGTGCGATTTAGTTTTCAGACATTTGAATAAGTGCGAATACGGCATAGTTCACCATATCCATATAGTGTGAGGCCACCCCTTCCGATATCAGGGTCTGTCCATTGTTTTCTTCTATTTGTTTGATGCGCAGCAATTTCACCAGGATAAGGTCGGTGAAAGAGCTCGTGCGCATGTCTCGCCACGCTTCTCCATAGTCGTGGTTCTTCGCCTCCATCAGGTGCTTGACCTCAGTGGCTCCTTCGTTGTAATGCCGCAGGGCTTCTGCTGCATCCATATGGATAGGCGCTTTTTCGTCGAGCTTAAGTTGAATCAATGCTATCAGCGCATAGTTGATTATGCCGATGAATTCATCCTCCACCGTATCGCTGACCTTGCGCTCGGCATTCTGCTCGATGGTGCGGATGCGCTGGGCTTTAATAAAGATCTGGTCGGTGAGCGAAGACGGACGCAACACCCTCCAGGAGGTACCGTAATCCTGTACTTTTTTTACGAAAATATCCCGGCACCGGCCGATGACTGCATCGTACTGGCTGTCGGTCAGATTTGTTGGTGGATTCATTACTTTTAGTGCCTAAATGGACTCCAAAACTACATATTTCCCTTTGCTTACTACCCTGTCGACCGGTGGTCGCGTGCTGGACTTATCCACACCCCGCATCATGGGTATTCTGAATGTCACACCCGATTCCTTTTACGACGGAGGCCGGCATCATCGGCTGGATGCAGCAGTCTTTCATGCCAATTCCATGTTGCAAGACGGCGCTGATATCATCGATATAGGTGGTATGTCATCGAGACCCGGTGCAACCATCATCAGTCCACAGGAAGAAATGGACCGCATTCTCCCGGTTATTATTCAGCTCAAGCGGGAATTCCCGCAGGCCATTTTGTCTATCGATACCCTCCATGGCAGCACAGCACTGGAAGCCATCCGCTGCGGGGCTGATATCATTAACGATATCAGCGGAGGCACCTATGATGCATCGATGGCCGACATCATCGCAACCCATCAGCTGCCCATGGTGGTGATGCATATGCAGGGAGAACCAGGCACCATGCAGCACAACCCGCAATACAACGATGTGGTAGAAGAAGTACTGCAATTCTTCAGGGAAAGAATACAAACCCTGATGCAACAAGGTATTCGCCAACTCATCGTCGATCCTGGCTTCGGATTCGGGAAGGCACTCCACCACAACTACTTGCTGGGCGCTCATCTGGATCGTTTCCGTGCGTTGGGCATGCCGCTGATGGCAGGGATATCCAGAAAATCTATGGTGACGAAAGTAATTGGCACCCGACCCGAAAATGCACTGAACGGCAGCACAGCCATGCACATGTACCTGCTGGTCAAAGGGGTGCAGATATTAAGGGTACACGATGTACGGGAAGCCTGGGAAACCATCAGGATTTACAGGGAATTCGCGATGGCAGCTGCAGATGCTTAATTTTACCTCCGTATGTACCTGATACCATTGATGAAAATAGGATTTCTCGAATTCGGATGGAGCGATGCCATTGATATTCTGTTGCTGGCATTCCTCATCTACCAGCTCTACCGCATTGTCAGAGGAAGCCTAGCCTACAATATCTTCTTCGGCATACTCGTGGTATACCTGCTTACGCTTTTGGCAGAGGCACTGGAACTCAAGCTCATATCCGATGTACTGGGTCAGTTCATCAATATAGGGGTACTGGGACTGCTCATTGTATTTCAACCGGAGGTACGTCGTTTTCTGCTGCAACTCGGTAAAAACAGAGATATACGCAAACCTGCCTTTTGGGGACGGTTCAACCTGCAGCATTACGGCATTACGCAGGCGCAGCACAAAGAAGTGGATGAACTGATGGCGGCATTGCACCATATGGCCGATAGCAAAACCGGTGCGCTGCTGGTGTTCCCTACCACCAGCCGACTACAGTTTTTTGTCAATTCCGGTATTTTGATTCGGGGAGATATCAGTGGCGACTTGCTGGAGTCCATCTTTAATAAAACCGGACCATTACACGATGGCGCTGTCATTATCGCCGATAATAAAATTCTGGCTGCACGATGTGTGTTGCCTGTCAGTGAAAATCAGGATGTACCCGGACATGTGGGACTGCGTCACCGTTCCGCAGTAGGCATCACCGAAGTCAGTGATGCACTTGCTATCATTGTATCAGAGGAAAACGGTATCATTTCACTGGCCAAAGAAGGCCGGCTGCAGCTCAATGTTTCGGACGAGGAAATTCGGAGTGCCCTGGCTACTTCCCTACTCTCCGCTTGATGCCTCGCTGATATCCAAGGTATCGGTCTTGCCCTGCATGATCATTTCCAGTGATGCTTCGGGCGACATACCCAGCGTTTTAAGCGTATTTTCTATACCGTATTGGCCCGCTTCGATAGGATATTTTTCCAGCAGCAACTCGTAATAGGGTCGGGCTGTTTCAGGCTCACCCAGGGTAATATCCCATAAACCCGCCACTGCCAGCATACTCATCGGGGCATATCTGCTTTCAGGAAAATTGGTATACACTTCTTCGTAAACCGCAATAGCGCCTTTCAGGTCAGGAAGCTGGGTTTTTAAGCCTGCGGCCTCAAAGGTGTACATGGCGGAAAGTGTATCAGATGGGTAGGCTTTTGCATAATCCAGGTAAGCGGCTATCAGTTCGTTGGTGAGCGCCCTGTTTTCGGGTGATAAGACAGGAGTATTGGACAACAGGCTATCCACCTGTTGCTGCAATTGTGCAATATTTTTCGCCTGCCGTTGTTGTCCATTACAACCCATCATCAAAGCGCCTGTAAACGCGGCGGCAAAAAGGAACGTTGAAAATCTCATAGTTTTATAGCTCATTTGAACACAAAGGTAATGTTTGGAAATATTGTACGACAACCCTGGCAATGGATTTTAATACTGGTAGCCGGGATAGGATGCACGCCTGTGTATGAAAAGGCGATGATTGGGCAGGAGGAGCTGCAGACCACCACCACTGAATCAGCAGGTATTTTCTGTAACCGGTTTGAAAACTATACGCCCGATCAGTATTCGCTCATACGAACCATCCGGCTGAATTTTCATATTATGCGCACTGCCGATGGCACGACCAACTTCAATGAAGCGCAGGCCAAGCAGTACGTGCGGGAGCTGATCATGGTATGCAATGAAAAGCTTGCCGATAACCAGCCCATGAACCTTCCCGAAGGAAACAATACACCTGCCCTGCCAACCAAAATTCGCCTGGTGTTGTGGGGAGATGCCGCCACCGGAGAAGATGGCATTTACTTTCACGATGACGACAGCACCGCCTGGTTCAATAAGAAAGCCAACGGTGGTTTGTATTCTCTCGGTGACCAGCGACCATTTCGATATGCGACCGGTGGCGACAGTGTAATCAATGTTTTTCTCATAGAACATCACTGGGACAGCATCAGGAATAATCCTGATTACAATCCTTCTACCTCCGGAGTGTCATTTGGCAAGAACATCAAACTCTTTGGTGCTTACCATAACCGGTACACCGATTTCTATACCAATGAAGGGAATTTATATAATAAAGGTCCCTGGTATTACTCCGGGCTGCTGAACCACGAAGTAGGCCATTCACTGGGACTGAGTCATAGTTGGAATACCGACGATGGTTGTGATGACACACCCAAGAATCCAGGCTGCTGGGGAAATACCGGCGTTCCACCCTGCGATGGAGTAACCTCCAACAATATGATGGACTACAATGGCTGCCAGTGTGCCATTACACCTTGTCAGCTGACCAAGATGCACTTCAATATGTGGAAGGAAAATTCTTCCCAAAGAAAAGTGGTAGATCCGGTTTGGTGTACGTACAGCAATGCGCAAAAGGTCACCATCCCACGCGACTCCACTGTTGTATTTGATGCCGGTCGTGATTTTGCCGGTGACATTGATATCATGGAAGGTGCCACGTTGATTGTTCGCTGCACCGTATCGCTGCCTGCCGGTGCGCGCATCAAAGTGCGTCCGGGTGCCCAACTCATTGTCGATGGCGGGTTGATCACCAACCGCTGCGGTGAATACTGGGAAGGCATAGAAGTATGGACCCACAGAAAACTGGAAATAAGCGGTTCAGTCATTTTGAGCAATGATGGGAAACTTGAAATGGTAAAATCATTCCTTACGGAGGAACCCGACTCCACTTTATGAAGTGGTATACCAGTTGTTGGTGGGTGGGATGGTTGCTGGTGATGCTAACAGCCGGATGTCAGCAACCGGCACTGCCTGCCATGCATTTGAGCACAACAGACACCATAGGTGTGGAAACTCCTGTGCCCGTCCGAATGGAATACACTTCAGGCAAAGAGCACTGGGCATCGACCGGAACCATACAGCGAAGAGGCGGTATGTCGCTTAAGTATGAGAAACATTCATATAAAATTGAATTAGATAAAAAAACAGGTCTGGCAGGTTTGCCGGAAGACGATGACTGGATTATCCATGCCTCTGCTATCGATAAGACCTTTCTGCGCAATACCATCAGCTATACCTGGTTCAGGGAAATGTCGGAGCTGAACAGGGCGCCTGCATTCCGCTATATGGAGTTGTACCTCAACGGTGACTATAGAGGTCTTTATATATTGATGGAGCAGCTGGAGAGCACGCGCTTAGGCCTGCATAAAAAAGACAGCACTGCCTGCATTTTTAAGGATCCACCTGTTTTTCGAAGCGATACAATTGAACCACAGGATGCCGGCAACTATTATCAGCAGACTTATCCCGATGGTGGTAATGCTTACGGTACTGCCTTGATGACACAGATACGCACCAGATTATTGGCTGCTCCTGACAGCAGTTTTAGCGCCTGGTCGAAAGCATTATTTGACTGGAACAATATAGCCGACTGGCAGATACTCCTATTGCTCACCAATAATGGTGATGGGGTGCTCAAAAACTTCTACCTCTACCGGCAGGATGCCTCCGCTCCTTTGCGTGTTGCACCCTGGGATTACGATCATTCCTTCGGAAGGGATGGTGATTACGAATACAATATGTTGGCTACTGTTGTGGAACCGGAAAGAAATTTATTAATAAAAAATCTCATGTATTTACCCGAATACAGGCAGTTGCTCGCTGCCAGGTGGAAGGCATTGCGTGCATCCGGTATTATTAGCAATGAACACTTTATCGGGTTAATCGATGCACAATACCATTTGCTGCAATCAGCAACAGCCGCTAACAGTGCATTGTGGCCGGATAATTCCTGGTGGTATTTCGATGACAATAACTTTGAACAGGAAGTCGATATCATGAAGCAATTTATGGAGTTGCGCATTCCGCAACTGGATACCTGGATGGCGGATCTGTAAATAAAATAAGGACGGATGTTCAACATCCGCCCTTATATTGAAGAAGAAGAAATATATTAATTATCGAATCCGCGGCGAATAATCAAGCCTATGGAAACAGGATACAGTTCGGGACCTTCGCCTTCAGTAAACATACTGTTCAAGTCATAACTCGCATAGACGTTGAAGTCACCATATCCCAGCATCACATTCACTTCGTGGCGCAGCGGTTGAGTCAGGTTAAAATTATCTTTCACTTTTGATACTCCGTCATCTGCTTTGATTTTGGTTTTACCTTTCACCAGCAGTCCGGGGCTGTAACCAAATCCCATGCGGAAGGAGTTCTCGGTATCCCAGGGTTTAGTTTCAAAACCTAACATGATGGGAAGTGTGAAATGGGTGGTGGAAAACCTGTTTTTCTTCAAATCATTAGGATACTCGGATAGTGTGAAGGTATCCATCTGAGGCAGCGGAAAACTGTTACCACGCATCATATAATTGTGCCATTCGAAGCTCAAACCCCAGTTGAGGTTTACATAGCCTTTGAACATATTCACACGAGAGCGGAACATATGCAGGTTCACGTCCCAGCTGCCCCATGTCTGTTGATTGCCCAGTGCCTGATAAGGTTCCGGTACAGAAAACTCCATGTCCTTATTGACAAAGGTGTTGTAGCCGAGGTCGAAAAGGAACCAGTCGGTTTCGAAAACATCTACATCACGGTAGTCGGTCAAATCTTCGAAATCATCTTTATTCCACCTGTCAATTTCGAAATCAACGTCGTCGGTGCCATCGCCTTTTTCTTTCACTACCACTTTCCAGTTACCGATTTTCACAGATGCAGAATCAATGGTATCTCCCTGTACCCGGACGGTGAAATCGTCGAATTCCAGGTTTTCATCCGCTTCCATTCCGTCGAGGTAGCGCAGTGTTTCCAGACCTTCCAGATCGGAAAGGTTCTTCAAGGCATCCATATTGGGCACCTCAATGGTGTAGGTCTCACCGTTCTCTGTGATGGTAACAGTTACCGTTTTCCCATTGCTAGCAGCATTTTCTTCGAAGCTGATAGCGGCAGGCGCATCCGGTGGCGTGGGGATATCTCCTAATGCCGGCGGTGGTGGCGGAGGAGGAGGTGGTGGTGGTGGAATGGCATTGCTGCCTTCGGTCTGGGCAAAAACACTTGCCGATGTGGCGAAAATCATCGCTAATAAATATGCACTTTTCATGATCAATTGTTTATACGTTTACGATTGTAATATTCAAATCCGAGAATACGAATGGAGGTAGTTTTCACTCTGGCCGATGCTGCAGCATCAGTAGATTGTTTTTTGTTTAAACCCAGAACCGACGACATATCGTTGACAGTTGCCAATGCATCATTCCACTTGTCTACGATGGTATTGTTGTCGGCAGGTTCATATACATCCTTCATCATATTTTCATAGTTATAGCCTTTGTTATAAGCGTACATGGCATCCATGTCCATGGCTTTCAGACGCGGGGTGAGCTGCCTGGCCGGCAGGGCCTCAATATCCTTTACAGGTATGCCCTGCGCTGTGAGCAACGGCCTGACTGCTTGAGGTGCAACATCCTCTCTTACGGGAGCCATTTGTTGCTGAGGAGCTGTGTTCGCGAGGTGGAAGGAATGATCGGCATTTTCATCCTGCATTTCGGTATCTTTTTGAGGCACCGTATTTTCCACTGTAGCCGGCTGATAAGCTGCACCTGATTGCTCCGGTGCTGTATTGTTCATGAAGCGCACTCCTACAAATATTACTGTTACGGCAGCGGCTGCCATCAGCCATTTACTGGCGGCAAACAAGGGTATAACCACTCCGTCTTTTTTCTTGAGGGCATCTTTATCGCGATATACGATAGTAGTATCGGGCTCCAGCAAGGTAGCTTCATAAAGCGCCAGCTCTTCTTTGATGGCAGGATGTAGCATCAGGAACGCATCCAGTTCCGCCTCATCAGAGGGGCTGAGGGCTCCTTCTACCCTGTCGATCAAAAACGCTTCGTAATTATCTAAATTCACTTTCATATTATATGGTGTATGCTCACTAAATATTTTTTCAATGCCTGGCGTGCCCGGAAAATGTAAACCTTTACCTGCGACTCACTTAATTCCAGAATACCGCCAATTTCTTCATAGCTATATCCTTCGTAATCCCTTAACAGGACTACACTCTTTTGGATTTCAGGAAGCGTATCCAGGGCCTTGTCCAGCACCTCCTTCAAATCCGACTGATAATCAGATGTTCCACCTTTAGCGGATTCGTCTATTTCCTCTACATAATCCAGCCGCTTTTGCTTTCTGATAAAATCTATCATATTGTGATAAGCGGTGCTGAACAAATAGGATTTAGCCTTTTCAGCTTTGATATCAGCATGTTGTTTCCAAAGAACTTCAAACGCATTCTGTACAACATCTCTGGCGTCTTCTTCGTGCCGGAGCTGTTTAAAGATGAACCGGAATACAGCATCGGCCCATAAATCAACGATTTCGTTGTATTCCTTCGTTGTCATCTGTACATAAGGCGTTCGAACATGCTAAAAAGTTACAGGAGGATTTAATTTTTTTAGATGGGGACTTAAATCATCACCCCGGGGAAAAGATTACCGTAAATTTACTAAAACAGTCCTATCATGAATATCTTGTTCCCCACCGATATGAGCGAAGCCTCTCAAAAGAGTTTTTGGGCGGCTTTGGATTTAGCCCGACATATGCAATGCGGTGTTACCTTGCTGCATGTCTACGATCAGCCGGTATTGTTGGATTCTGTCAGTGAAACCGGTGTAGATGCCATGTCAGACACACTGCTTTCCAACATGGAAAAGGCACAGAGAGAGCGTTTGCACAGCTTCCGTCAGCAGCTGGAAACGACTTATCAACCGGGAGTACATATAGAAGAAGTACTGCGCTATGGACTTCCCGCTCATGAAACGGCCCGGGAAGCAGAGGAAAGTGGTTCCGCTTACATTGTGGTTTCAGTAAGACATATGGGTAAAGTAGAGCGCCTGCTTTTTGGCAGTATGGTGAATGGCCTCCTGCATAAGACGCATGTACCGGTCCTTACGATCCCGGAAGAGATGCCCTTGCGCCATTTTCACAAAATATGCTACGCTACGGATTTTACCTTCGATGACAATCCGTTGATTGACAAACTGTTGCATTTTGCCAGAATGTACGGAGCTACTGTGCATTGCGTGCATATCCACGACAGCAACCTGGATACGGAAAGTGCCATTTTGCAGGATTTCCAAAAAACGTATCAACAGGAGGTAGCGGGTGGATTGTTATCATTTCACCTGGTCGAAAGCCTGAATGTGGTGGATGGGCTGGTGCAATTCATTGAAAACCACGATATCGATCTGGTAGCTATGCTCAAGCAACGCCGCTACTGGCTGGATTTCTTTAGTGGAAGCCACACCAAAAGAATGGCATTCCATGGTCGCACCCCCCTGCTGGTATTTCATGAATAGCACGATTCATGGCTTATAAACAGCAAATGGTCGTTAACGCAGTGGCTTTCCCATGGGAAGGCTGTATTTTTGCCGCTGCATGGAAACCAAGATGAAGGAGCGCCCCGTCAAAGTTGCTATTCTGGATATGTACCAGAATCATCCGAATCAAGGGCTCCGGAATATCAAAGATATTGTCGACACTACCGAGTTTGGATTTGAATACCGGGTTTTTGATGTGCGCGGAAAGAATGAAATTCCCGGTCTGGACTACGATATTTTCATTTCTACCGGTGGTCCCGGAAGTCCTTATGACGGAGAGGGCAAAGCCTGGGAAAAGAATTTCTTTTCCCTCATCGACGATATACAGGCACACAACGCCAATGGCAATCCCCGCGAGAAATATGTCTTCGCCATCTGCCATTCCTTCCAGCTATTAGCCAGACACCTGCAATTGGGAAATGTCTGCAAGCGCAATTCAACCGCCTTTGGCGTCTTTAATATCCACAAGACAGAAATAGCCCGCAACGACAAGTATTTCAGAAACTTACCTACGCCTTTTTACGGTGTGGATTCCAGGGACTGGCAGCTGATAGAAGTGGACATGGACCAGCTGGTAGAGAAGGATGCTGTGGTGCTGGCGCTGGAAAAGCGACGTGATCACGTTCCCTATGAAAGAGCTGTGATGGCCATGCGGGTGGGCAAGCACATTTATATGACCCAGTTTCATCCCGAAGCCGATGCACAAGGTATGCTGCATTACTTCCAGATGCCGGAAAAGAAGGAACACGTACTGAAGCACCACGGCGACTGGAAACTGGCGGAGATGATATTGCACCTGGAAGACCCCCAAAAATTGCCCCTCACGCACGATGCACTAATTCCTGCATTTCTGCGCGATGCGAAAAAAGAATTAACACTGAATTAAATATGATTCGCGAAGTAAGACAACGCTACAACGAGCAGTTCACGCAGGAAAAGTACGATGCTTTTTTTCGGAGTCTGTGGGAGCATTTCCCTTATAAAATAGAATTCAAAGTCTGTGAAACCCCCGTATTCGTGCCTAAATGGCTGAAAAAAGAATTAATCCAGGCGGGAGAGGAAATCATAGACCACCTTGTTCAGCCCAATTTCAAGGAGCTGTCAGCGGCAGCTATCCCACCCCATCTGAATGTTCCCGGCGAAGATGACCACACCACTTTTCTGGCGATAGATTTTGGTATCTGCGAAGACGAAAACGGCAACATAACCCCCAAGCTGATTGAGCTGCAGGGGTTCTCATCACTCTATGGCCACCAGCACGCCATGGCTAAAGCTTTCAGAAGGTATTTTGATATTCCTTCGCACATGAATCATCTTTTAGGCGATTTGAATGACCTGGAATATGAAGACCTGTTCCGCCGCACGGTTCTTGGCGGACACAAGGCTGAAAATGTCGTGCTAATTGATGTGGAGCCTCATAAACAAAAAACTTGGGTTGACTTCTGGGATACCAAAATGATGACAGGCGTTGAACCCGTTTGTATCTCCGAGCTCAGAAAATCAGGGAAGGATATTTATTACGAGCGGAATGGCGTCAAGATTCCGGTTTACCGCATATTCGACAGGATGATTTTCGACGAACTGGAGCGCAGGAAAGACCTTCAGCTGCATTGGGACATTACCCAACCTGCCGACATCGAATGGGTCAGCCATCCCAACTGGTACTTCCGCATCAGTAAATACACCATGCCCTTCCTGAAAAGCAAATACGTGCCGGAAACTTTCTTCGGGCATGAATTCGACCCAACAGGCAAAGACCTCAGCCAGTATGTATTGAAGCCACTGTACTCCTTTGCAGGTGCTGGTGTGAAATACGACTTCAGTATGAAAGATCTGGAAGACCTGGAAAATCCGGCTCATTTTCAGATTCAAAAGAAAGTAAAATACGCTCCTTTAATTACCACGCCTGATGATCCAGCCAAATTTGAAATACGGCTGATGTATATCTGGGAGAAGGATGCGCCCAGACCGCAACTCGTCATTAATCTGACCCGCCTCAGCAAAGGCCAGATGATTGGTGTCAACTTTAACAAGAACCGCGACTGGGTGGGTGGTTCAGTCAGTTTCTTCGAGTAACCATTCCTTCAATACATGATACACTCTGCTCATAGGGAAACCTACTACATTGTAGTAGTCACCTTCAATACCGGCAATCTTGTTAAGTCCTATCCATTCCTGAATGGCATAGGCACCTGCCTTATCCAGAGGCTTATAGCGCTCTACATAATGGGCAATTTCTTTTGCAGTGAGCGGTAACATGCTTACCCTGGTGCTGGTTTGTATATCCCGGTATGCTCCGTTGTTGTAAAGTTGCACAGCAGTGATGACCGTGTGGGTAGCTCCGGAAAGCTTTGCCAGGATACGCTGTGCATCAGCTTCCCCCTCAGGTTTACCGATGATTTCATTATGGAGAACAACTACGGTATCAGCCGTAATGATTACTGCTTCCTTATCCGCCACCATGCGCACAGCTTCGTACATTTTCTTGCCTGCCAGATAAGCGGGAACCTGCGCAACATCCATGGATACCGGAAATGATTCATCGGTATCCAGTGGGAAAACCTGCGGATGGAATCCGGCATCTGTGAGTATCTGTTTCCTTCGGGGTGAACCGGATGCGAGTATCAGGTTTTTCATTTAAAATATATTGATATTAAAAAAGACCAGAAAAAGCAGCCCCGCTACCATGGTAACTTTCAGCATAGTGCTGGCCCGATGGAATTGTTTTTTGTTGCCCGCCCGCAATAAGATGATACTGTCGACGACCAGCAGCAAAGCGACACCTGCTGCATAGGCTATTAATCCCCATCCATTTACATACGGCAGACCTTGCATTAAGATGGCACCCCAAATGACCAGTCCCAGGGTGGTGGTAAGCAGGGCTATCGCTACTCCTCGAGCAGCCTCTGTTCCCCAGACAAGGGCAATAGTTGCATCCTCTCTAAGCTTGTCACCTTCCTGATCTTCTATGTCCTTCACGATTTCGCGCACCAGCGTCAGTAGAAAGCTAAAGAGGGTCATGATCAATACCCATGTCCATATAAATCCGGCAGCATACCAATCTGCAGGTCGATCTAATGCATACACCGATGGTTCAAAAACAGCCGGAGTAACTACTGATAATGCGACTATGATGGCAACCAATACATTACCTAAAAGTGTTATGCGTTTTAGCGATGCAGCGTAGAGGTACAGCGATACTGCAGCGACAATCTGAATACTGATTAATTTGATGTCCCCGGCAGCCAGCGATGAGAACAGACCTGCCAGTAATCCGAGTCCGGAAGTCCATGCATACAACCACCAGCCATGGGAAGTACTGATTACCCTGCCTATTAGGTTTACGCCGGGTTTGTTGACGTCATCGGCTGCAACATCGTACAGGTCATTTACGACATATCCACCTGCAGCTATGAGCACACAGGATAAGATAAGTACGCAGAACTCCCAATTGGTAAGTGTAAGCTGCAAGCCAAATTTTGCAGCCGCCGGAGAGATGAGAAGAAAGCGCATCATAAGCATGGTAACGGCTACAATAAGCAGATTCACCGGCCGCAGTATGCTCAGATACTTCACGCTATCTATTATTGTCGCGCCATTCGTACACCCAGGCACTCTGAATCATTTCCAGATGGCCTTCATTACTTTCCTCGCGCTTACCTTCAAAACCTTCGATTTCCAGTACCCATTCCAGCAAATCGGTAAAGCGGATGCGGTAAATCTTCGATTCATCGAACTCAGCTCCAAAACGCTCGTACAGTTTCAAGGCAATATCTTCGTGATCATTCCAGTATATAGGTGGCTCTTCAAATGTCATATCTAAATTATTAAGATGCTATTATTGTTGATTGGTCGGGCACTATCACCTCAATCTCCCCCTCTCCTTCCAGCAGATCGCACTGACAGCTCAATCTGGAATTCAATCGCGGATCGCGGGCACGGTCAATGAAATCCTCTTCTTTGTCCGTGATTTCCTCGAGCTGTTCCATACCTTTTTCGATGTACACATGACAGGTACTGCAGGCACAAACACCGCCGCAATTGTGGTTAATTTCCACATCATTCAGAAGCGCTACCTCCAGTACGGTGTAGCCGGTACTGGTCTCTACCACTTTCTCGGGACTGCCGTCCTCAAAAACAAACTTTATTGAATACTTTCCCATAATAAGGCTGCAAATTTAAGGTTCACTTTCCTTTCGAAGTATACTATTAGTTAACAGGGTGTAAACATCCCTTACCTCCGGATAGTTCTCCAATAGCTGCAGATGTGCTGCTATGACTCCATGGTCAGCCCTCTGAGCCGGTCCGGTTTGTGCCTGTTCGGGCGACATCCGTTCCAGCTTAGCTACCGTTTCCTGCATCAAAGGCAATAAGGACCGGTAATCGAGTCCGTTTACCTGCAACAACTGTTCAGCCAGCAATACCAGGTGATTGGTGAAATTATTTACCAGCACCGCCGACAAATGCAACAACCTGCGCTGTTCATCATCAATCACGGTGACTTTTCCGCTTATCTTTTGCGCTGTTTCGACAAGAAATGAGCGCAACGCATCATTTTTAGTCGTTACAAAAAAGGGAATTTTAGATAAGTCGGGGCTACTGCTACCGGAAAATGTCTGCATCGGGTAGAATACTCCTCCCGCATCACCTACTGATTCTGAAGCAACACTACCACTGCAATGCACCACCACATGACCAGCTGCCACCCAGGGTGCTGCAAGTACGGGAATTGCAGTATCGCTGACCGCAAGGAAGAGCAGATGAGGCATTGTCAGGTCGCTGGGATGTACATCATCCAACACTTCTGCTCCCCATTTTTCTGCCAGTGCTGCTAACGCGTTCTTGTCCCTGCCCATCCAGTAGGTGGGCTTATGTCCGGCCAATTGCAACATTCCCGGTAAATGGTGGGCAAGATTTCCCGTTCCTGCCACAATCACCGGCATTGCCGCCACTGATGGTGGAGTATTTTTCATCAGGCTGCTTTTCTGCGGGTTTCCAGTATGCGCTTGCGCATGCTGATGGCAAATCCAATGGCGAGGATGATGGTACCCAGCCAAACCAGATTGATCATCGGAAAGACAATAGCTTTCATAATGATCCAGTCGCTCTCTATATTAGCTTCTCTGGTGCTGAATACGAACTTATCTTCCTCTGTAAGTATGGTAGTGAATGTTACGCCTCCCTCACCAATCTGCAACGGCACTTCCACGGAGCGCAATTCGTTTCCTACTACTTCAAAGCGCGGTTGCACTACTTCAGACTTACTGCCGTCAGTCTCAATAAACACAGCCATGGCACCGATGGTATCATTGGAAACAATGCGACGGATATCGTTCAATATCAGTGTGCTTTTAGAGAGCCAGATACTGTCGCCAATGGCAAGTGTATGCTGATTGGTGCGCTCGTCCTGCTGAGGCGCATCTTTTTTAGGTATGGATGACACATGCGTAAATACATCATGCGTTATATAATGCTTGGTATCCGGATTGGGCGTTAGTTGTTGTGACTTCTTATCCAGCAATAAATAGGGATACAGTGTAAAAGATTGCGTAATTTCTCCGGTGGTATTATCTACCTTTTCATATTGTACTTTGAAAAATGTTTTCCTGTTGTCAATGGAATCTCCGAGGTAGGTCACCAGGTAGTCGCCCATGACCATCGGTGCATTCTTGTACAACAGAATATTATCTCTTTTAAAATCCTGGTCGAAGTCATCTCCGTAATTGATGCCGGTGGTATTTTTGGAAATAACCATCTGATTGGCATTGGAAATCAGTATACCGAGCAACAGGATGCCAAAGCCTATATGTGCAATAGAACCTCCTGCGAGCTTTACCTTGCCTTTCAATATCAGAATCCAGTATTGAGCGTTGGTGAAAACGGTAAAATAACCCAGCAACAGTAACAAAGCATTAGGATGCAGGAAGGGAAATGAAAGTCCCATCATATTGGCGGAACCAATCAGCGGATACCCCAGCTTCCCGGCACTCCAGGCAGTCAGTGCTACTGCCAGCAGGAATGGATAAAGTAATGCCGACCAGAATTTTTTGGCATCACTTTTCTTGTAGCGCAGAAACTGACCGATGGCGGTGAGTCCTGCTATCAGCACTCCTACCCAAATTTGCACACCAGTATAGTAGCCTACTGCATCTACCGGCGCAGTAAAATCAGACTTGATAGAAGTTCCCAGCAATCGATTCAAGCCTTTGAATAATTCGTTGAAAGCAGGTATGGAGGTAAAGAAAATTACATGCAGCGCGGAGAAAACCAAAACAAGTGAACCTATAAACATCCAGAACTCCCTGGACGAGGTTGCTTCTTCCTTTTTAACATTGGGAATGGATTTCCAGTTACGGATAATCAGGACAAGTCCGATTGCCGTGAACACGCCCAGAAATAACAACAAATGATTTTCCAGTCCGCTTACCACGAAGGAGTGTACACTGGTATCGCCTAAAATGCCTGAACGCGTGAGAAAGGAAGCGTAGAGTACAAAGAAAAATGCCAGTGGCACGAGTACGAAGTTGGTCCGCAAGGAATGACCGGTAGCTTTGGAAACTACCATGGTATGGAGTGCTGCAACCATGACCAGCCAGGGTATGAGGGAGGCGTTCTCCACGGGATCCCATGCCCAGAAACCACCGAAGCTCAATGCTTCGTAGGCCCAGGCCCCGCCCATGAGAATACCGGTTCCCAGCACCATGGCCGCAAAAAGCGCATAAGGTAATGCAGGGCTAATCCATGATTCGTATTTCCGGGTCCACAATGCAGCCATTGCATAGGTAAAAGGGATAGTTATGGAGGCAAAACCCAGAAAAAGCACAGGCGGATGTATCACCATCCAATAGTTCTGCAGTAATGCATTGAGGCCCGTACCGTCCTGGATGAATTGCATGTAGTCATTAAAGAGAAATACCGGGTCTTGCGTCAGTGCATCTTCCAGCAACAGAAAAGGAGTTGAACCGACTTTCCTTCCTAGAATGTATACCCCCAGCAGGAAGGAAACCAGAAAAACCTGCTGCAATGCAATGAATGTCATTACAGGTTTTTCCCAGGACTTCGCTTTAAATGTGAGAAAAACACCTAAGACCATGATCCAGAAACTCCACAACAGGAAGCTTCCCTCCTGGCCTTCCCAGAAGCAAGATAAGATGTACTTGACGGGCAGGTCCATGGACGAATGCTGCCATACATACTGATATTCAAAATGGTGATTGAATATCATGAAGAACAGGGTGATAACAATTCCGACGATGGCTGCGGCGTGGGTATAAAAAGCCCCTCTTCCTAATTTATGCCAGGCGCCCGAAGCAGCCGGGTCACGCTCATTTTTCGCTGCGAAGAAATAGCCTATGGTAGCTACCACTGCAGCAACGAAGGCGATAATTACAAAGAAATGTCCCAGTTGACCAAAGGCTGGATTTATAGCTTGCAGGACAACGTCATCATGTTCGTGCATCCCTTACAGTTCCTTTTTTTCAATCTCCTCCTCCACATATTTGGAAGGACATTTCACTAACAAATCTTTGGCATAGAAAACAGAATCCTTCATGCTTCCTGTGAGTACAATTTCATCGCTGCGCTCAAAGTCAATCGGCTTCTCATCAAAGCAAACCACTTTGCGCTCCTCACCGTGCATATCGAGCAGGTGAAATGTGAAAGAGTTCGGATCCACTTCAGGATCATAAATTACAGGTGCGGTTGTCGCTAAGGTACCTTTTAGTCTTACTTCTTTTCCTTCCAGTAAGTTCTTATCCTGGAAGTGCGCGTAAGAACTTACATTTCCCAGCTGTGAGGCAACGACGCCGATACAAATAGCCAGGAAAAAAAGTACTACGATATATGTTCGTTTCACTTTGTTGTGGTTTTACGATGTAAAATTACAGCATTATACGCAGCAGTTGTAACCATTTGGGATTAATCCACTCCTATATCTTTAACCGCAAAACAGTTGATAAGTTTCCTTTCATAAAAAGTAATTTTACGCGCTGCATCCCGCCGCTCCTCAAATCCCAGTGATAACATGTCCAGCAACAAATTCAACAGGTATCTAAAAGTGATTGTCGCTTCGCTGAAGGGCGAAGAGCATGACTTCACCCAGGGCAGCCTGCGCACAGCCATAGTGTTGCTGGCTATTCCTATGATTCTGGAGATGATGATGGAAAGTGTGTTTGCAGTTGTGGACATTTTCTTCGTCAATAAACTGGGTCCGGAGGCTACTTCTATTGTAGGTCTTACAGAAAGCGTTATTACCATAGTCTACTCCATTGGCATCGGGTTAAGCGCTGCTGCGACAGCTATGGTAGCCCGAAGAATCGGTGAAAAGAACCGCAGGGAAGCATCTGAGTCGGGAAAACAGGCGATAGTGCTGGGCTTGATTGTCACGGTGCTTATCAGCATTCCCGGATTGGTGTTTGCCCCCAATATCCTTCGATTGATGGGTGCAGAAGAACATGCCATCGCTATGGGTGCAGGCTATACCCAATGGATGTTTGGCAGCTCTTTGGTCATCATCATGCTTTTCCTGATCAATGGTATTTTTCGCGGAGCAGGGAATGCGGCCATTGCCATGCAAAGTCTGTGGCTGGCTAACATTATCAATATCATTCTCGACCCGATTTTCATTTTCGGGTGGGGTCCGGTTCCCGCTATGGGGCTGGAAGGTGCTGCCATTGCCACTGTCACAGGCAGGGGTATCGGTGTGCTCTTTCAACTCTACCACCTACTGCGCGGCTCGGGCATGTTGCGCATAGAAATTCGTCCTTTCTTACCCCGCTGGGACATTATCAGGGGATTGGTAAAAATTGCTTCACCGGCAGCCTTTCAATTTATGATTGCTTCAGCCAGCTGGATAGTCCTTGCAGCTCTGGTGGCCAGATACGGCAGTGACGCTTCAGCCGGTTACCAGACTGCTATCCGGATTTTACTCTTTTTTATACTACCTGCCTGGGGTCTGAGCAATGCAGCAGCCACCCTGGTGGGACAAAATCTCGGAGCAGGATTGCCTGCTCGTGCTGAGCAAAGTGTAGTACTGACGGCGACCTACAATGCCGTTTTTATGGCATCCGTAACCGTGTTTTTTCTCGTATTCGGCAAGGCTGTCATACAGTTTTTCATCGAAGACCACACCTCTGCACAATATACCTATGCGCTGGAGGCCATCAGAATCATGAGTGCCGGTTACATTTTTTATGGCATTGGTATGGTGGTGACGCAGGCATTTAATGGAGCCGGTGATACACGGACACCTACCATGATCAACTTCGTAGGTTTCTGGTTATTCCAGATACCTATTGCATTACTCATGGCACTGGTGCTGAACTGGGGACCTACCGGAGCCTTTCTGGCTATTCCCATAGCCGAAATGTTCATTGCCATTGCCGGCATCATTCTTTTTCGCTCCGGGAGATGGAAAACCATTGCTGTTTAGTACCTACGCAGTCAGTTAACCGTAAAAAAAGCAGCATGCCTGAATAAATCTGACCTTGCCTACGGGGAATATGCCTAATTTCGCGACTCATATGCAGTATTGGAGATTATTCGCAGTCCAGTTGATATTACTGGCTGCCGCTACCACAGGATTTGCGCAGAAAGGCGACGTGAGAGGATTTGTCTACGATGAAAAAACAGGAGAGCCTGTCATTTTCACCAACGTCATTCTGAAGGGCACCTCACTGGGTGCCGCTACCGACATCAATGGTTTCTTTTCTGTGCCGCAAATTCCTGCCGGTGAATACACCCTGATGATTACCAACATCGAGTACGACACACTGGAGCAGCCCATCACTATCGTGGCCAATCAAATCCAGAATGTGCAGCTGTTCATGAACGCTGCCGACAGGACGCTGCAGACCGTCACCATTACCGCTCAAACACAGGAAAAAGCCACAGAGGTACGCATATCAACTATTCCTATTACAACCAAGCAGATAGAGCGCCTTCCTTCGGTGGGTGGAGAACCCGACCTTGCCCAGTACCTGCAGGTTTTACCTGGTGTCATTTTTACAGGTGACCAGGGAGGACAATTATACATCCGTGGGGGCTCGCCCATTCAAAACAAGGTGCTGCTGGATGGTATGGTGATTTATAACCCTTTCCACAGCATCGGTCTGTTCTCAGTGTTTGAAACAGACATTATCAGGAGTGTGGATGTATACACCGGTGGTTTTAGCGCTGAATACGGTGACCGTGTTTCGGCTGTTATTGATATTACCACCAAGGATGGGAACAAAAAGGAATTTTCGGGTGAAGTATCAGCCAGTCCGTTTTTGGGAAGACTCTTGCTGGAAGGTCCACTGAAAAAGCTGGATGAAAACGGAAGCTCTGTCAGCTACCTGCTTACCGCGAAGCACTCCTATCTCGACAGAACGTCGCAGGGATTGTATGGTTATGTCAATAACGGAGATGGCATACCCTTCAGCTTTACCGACTTATACGGTAAGCTTTCCGTGAACAGCAACACCGGAAATAAAATCAACTTCTTTGGTTTCAACTACCGCGATAGTGTTACCTTCTCCGACATCACCACCTTCAACTGGAAAAGCATTGGCGGTGGTGCCAACTTTGTGGTTGTCCCTGCCGAGTCGAATGTACTTATCGAAGGTATATTTGCTTTTTCTCAATACGACCTGACACAAAACGAGGCAGATGAAAAGCCGCGCAATAGCCTTATCAGTGGATTCAATGGAGGTATCGACTTTACCTATTTCATACCGGAAGGAGATGTGAAATACGGTGTGGAAGTGGTTGGTTTTCAGACAGACTATACCTTTTTCAACCGACTGGGACAGCAATACCAGCAACAACAATACACTACACAATTGAGTGGATATGTGAAATACCGCAAGGTCATCAACAAGCGCCTGGTAATTGATCCGAGTTTCAGGATTCAGTACTATGCATCTCTGGGTGAAGTATCTCCGGAACCTCGCCTGGGTATGAAATACAACCTGACCGACAGGCTGCGCATCAAGTTCGCCGGGGGCTTGTACAGCCAGAACCTTATATCCACCAGAAGTGACCGCGACGTGGTAAACCTGTTCTCCGGTTTTCTTTCAGGTCCTGAAACAACGCTCGATACTCCGGATGGCGAAGACGGGACTACCCGCCTGCAAAAAGCAACACATGCTATCGGTGGTATTGAATTCGACCTTACAGACTACATCGAAATCAATGTAGAGCCTTACATCAAATACTTTAATCAGTTAATCGAAATCAACCGCGACAAACTGGTTCCCGCTGATCCTGACTTTGCCACAGAAACCGGAAGAGCCTACGGAATTGATTTTCTGGTGAAATACGATTACAAGCGCGTGTATGTTTGGGTGGGCTATTCCTATGGATTCATCAATCGCTACGATGGTGAACAAACCTACCCTACTCATTACGATCGCAGGCATAACGTGAACCTGGTTACCACCTACGCTGCCGGTGCCGATAAATCATGGGAAATCAGCGGTCGCTGGAACATGGGTTCCGGTTTCCCCTTTACACAGACCGCAGGCTTCTATGAAAGCATTGACTTCTTCGATGGCATCAATACCGATTACACCACTGAAAACGGTACTCTGGGTATTATCTATGCCGATGAGTTGAACGGAGGAAGATTGCCTTACTACCATCGCCTGGATATATCAGGTAAGAAAACTTTTGACTTTGCCAGCGGCAACAGAATGGAAGTGACTGCATCGGTCACCAACGTTTACAATCGCGAAAACATCTTCTATTTCGATAGAATCCGGTACGAACGCGTTAACCAGCTGCCTATTCTTCCGAGTCTGGCAGTGAGCTACCGTTTCTGATAATCCTTTAAATGAAACGACCGGAATAGCCTTGCTACTCCGGTCGTTTTTATTTCCGGGATGACCTTAGTTCTCCCCAAAGAAAGATTCTCTTGTCGGTATAGTGATTACCGGCAATTTTTTCTTCTCACAATAAGCATTCATAGGTTTAACGCGGCTTTCCACCATAAGCTGGAGTTTGTTTTCTATGGCTTCCATTTCTGTAGCATATACATCCAGCGCCACTTTTTGAGCTGCATTCGGAGGCCCCTCGTAACCGCTAACAGTGCTATAGATCTCCACAATTTTTTCCCGGAGTCTTACCTGACCCACAATAGCGCCTTCACCCGCCTGGGTAGCAACTACTTCTTTGTGCAGGCCATCCATGAGGTAATACAACTCTGTAGCATCCGCCTTCATTTTACTGTTGCTAATTTGCTCCGAAAGCTGCAATGCCTGCTCGCCTATGCTGTTGATGCGCTCATCGATAAATGCCAGCTCTTCCAGCATATTATACGCCCTCAGAATCACCTCTTTTCGGGCTTTCCGTTCGGCGGCAGTGTAGCCGAATTGCGGATTTTCATTCAGTTCGATGGTGGTGCTAAAGGAAGTATCTCCCTTCACAATTTTGACGGTGTATGTTCCGGCATCCAGACTGGGACCGAAGGCGGCACCAAAAGCAGGATTGACAGAAACAGGCACTCTGGGAGGTTTCATGTTGGTATTCAACACCACCTTATTCAACCCTTTTCTTTTACCGGCAGGTAGCTCTTTCAGCATATTGCCATCTGCGTCGTATAACTCCATGTACATATCGCCAAAAACGTGGCGCTTGCTCATGTAGTAATAGATAACAGGGGCGTTCGTGCGGCTGCGACCTACAAACTCCTGGTCACCGGGAAAATCCTGCGCTATGCCAAGAGCGGGGAAATGATAAGGGCGTGATGGTAAAAATGCCAGTTCCTCCTCCAGGAGTTCATTGCTGAGACTTCTCAACGGTGTGATATCATCGATAATAATGATACCCCTTCCATGCGTGGCCAGGATTAAATCATGCTCTCGTGGGTGAATCTGCAAGTCGTGGACTGCCACTTGCGGCACTTTCCCTGTGAACCTTACCCAACTGGCTCCGCCATCAATGCTGATAAACAGACCCATTTCTGAACCTACGAAGAGCAGATTCTTGTTCACCAGGTCCTGCTTGATGACATAGAAGTATCCTTTCAGTTCTTCATTGGCAATATTGGCCCATGTGGCACCAAAGTCTTTTGTCGCATACACGTAGGTGCCCATATCGCCATTACGATGTGCATCCACTGCAACATAGGCTGCTCCCCTGCTAAAATTATCGGCATCTATATGCGATATAAAAGCGCCTGCAGGCATACCGGGAATACGCGGATTCATCAAGGTCCAGTTCTTACCTCCGTCTACCGTCAATTGGAGGTAGCCGTCGTCGGTACCCACCCAAATAACATTTTTATCCAGCGGAGATTCCGCAATGGAAATAATGGTGGTGTTGTTTTCTGCTGTACTATTATCCGGCGTAAGTCCACCACTCTCCTCCTGCTTTTGTCGCATGGGATTATTGGTGGTCAAGTCGGGCGAAATGCGCTCCCAGGTGTTCCCCCTGTCAGTACTGCGATGCAGGTACTGCGACCCCACGTAAATGGTATTGCTTTTTTTGCTGAAGATGAAAGGGGCATTCCAGTTGTACCTCAGATCTCCCGAGGTTTCATCGCGGAAAGGACTGATGAATTTGGAATCACCGGTGCTGGTATTGGTTCGGTAGATTCGTCCACCCTGGTATTGCCAGTAAACCAGCTCGGCATCTTCCCTGTCGGGGTAGCAATGAAAGCCATCACCATATCCCACTGTTTCCCAGTCGGCATTTTGTATGGCCCCGGAAGTGTAAGCAGGTGCTTTCCAGGAGCCATTGTCCTGCAAACCGCCGTACACGTTATAAGGGGTATTCATGTCGTAGGAAACCTCATAAAACTGGGCTACAGGCAGGTTCTGTATATGCCTCCAGGTGTTGCCTCGGTCCACTGTAACATAAACACCACCATCGGTACCTACATACATCAGGCGGTTATCTATAGGACTGATCCACAAGGCGTGATGATCGGGATGGTAGGAGCCGCCTTCCACAGTGATGGAGGAAAACGTAGCTCCTGCATCTGTGCTGGCAAGGGTTATAAAACCGGGTTTATATGCCCTGTTGCTATCCACCGGGTCCGCCACAATGTTGCTGAAGTAAAACGGCCGCTCACCCATTGCCAGTTGTTTGCTTTGTATCTCCCAGCTTCCTCCAGCATCAGAAGATCTGTACAGGGCAGATTTATCACTCTCCACCAAAGCATACAAGTAATAAGGGGCTACCGGGGAAGCACTCAGGGCTATCCTGCCTAGTGTTCCTTCGGGGAGTCCCTCTTTTACCGGCTCCCAGGTTGCACCTGCATCCCGGGAAGTATATAACCCACTTCCAGGTCCGCCGGAACGGAAGTCGTAAGCGGTGCGCCTGAAATCCCAGGTAGCAGCAAGCAGATGATCGGGATTGCGGGGATCAATGATAATATCGACGCAGCCTGTAGAAGGATTGTTGTATAATTTGCGCTCCCATGTGGTTCCTCCATCTTCTGTTATATACAGTCCTCTTTCCTCACTGTCGCCCCATAGAGCGCCCAGCACTGCTACATACACACGGTCGCTGTTGCGCGGATCGATTACGATTCTTGCTATGCGCTCTGACTTTTCCAGTCCCATCAGTTTCCAGCTCTTACCCCCGTCGGTGGTGCGGTATAGCCCGGTTCCGATTCCGGTGCTGTTGCGGGTCCAGGGTTCACCGGTGCCCACCCAAACGGTATCGGGGTGCTTCTGGTCGATGCAAATGGCTCCGATGTTTTGTCCGTAGTCGTCAAATACCTGTTTGAACGTGGTTCCCTGGTTGATGGATTTCCACACACCACCGCCGGCGGCACCTACCCAAACCACATTGTGATCTGATTGCAGGGCGTCAATGGCCGCAATTCTGCCGCTGGTTCTGGCAGGTCCTATATGTCGGCCTTCCATAGCACCGAATGTCGATTCTGTAACCGTGGATTGTGCGCTGACCCAGAAAGGTAAGCACACAATTATCCAGGCTATACTTTTACGTAGCATAGAGATTGAGTTGTAAGATGAAAAAACCGGATTACATTTCGAACAACGCAGCATCCATTGCAGGATCTACTTCTACGTTGCTGAAGCTCATAGTCATTACTGTCTGACCATTGCTTTTTGTTTCAATTGTTCCGGGGAATGCCATACCGCCAACCTGCATGTAGTTGCTCATGTAAGTTTCTGATTCACTCACATTGCCTTGTACTACTACTGCAGAAGCGACTTTCAATACCATGTAAGAGTCTGCATCGATATAGTAATTGAAAATATCATTCTCATCGGTGATAACCTGAAGATTATAGCAAGGAGTGCCTTCTACATCTTCTTTTCCTACCAATTCCACTTTGTAACCTTTGTCTTTCCAGTTCCAGAGCATGCCATCCATATCGGATTGTTGTTTCATGCTTTTCAATTCGTCTGGTCCCATTGGCTGAGGTTCTGAAGAACCGGTAAACGGATTGATGGTCCAACCTTTTTCTCCATTATATACCTGAATGAATGTCATTCCCTGAAAAGTACCTTCAGTGCGCATTTTGTCGGGGCGAACCTGCATGGCTTTGAAAGGAATTTCCATTCCCATCTGATTGATGCTTCCTTCCATTTTGATGCCTTTGGTTTTCAACACCTTATCTTGTCCAATGGCTTCGAAGTGATTTTTCAAAACCTTGTCAAGGTCTTGTGCCTGCACAGTTCCGGCAAAAGCAAAAACTGCCATCCATAGAATAATTCCAAATTTCTTCATTGTTTGTTTTTTTGTGTTTTGATGCCTAAAGATATATCATTACAGTCTTAGGCTTCTAAATTTTAGAATATGTTAACGTCCCTTAACTACATAAAACATACCATTTTTTGCTGTTTGCTAATTTTATTTCCAGCCACCTACGGTCTTTCAGCGCAAACCCAAATGGATGTCATTCTGGAAAAGCGAGCCAATTATATCAGCGCATTTCTAACAGATGAAAACAGTCCATTAGACAGCGCCGGTATATTGGGGCTGCGCTTTTTCGAGCCCGACACTAATTACATTGTAGAGGCCACCTTCGAATATGTCAACGATACCAGCATCATCGAAATGCCTACCAGCAGTGGGAAACGCAAACAGTACGTGGTGTATGGCATTGCCCGTTTCCCTATTCAGGATACCGTTCTGCAATTGCAGGTCTACCAAAGTCTGCGGCTGCGGAAAATGGAAGCCTATGCCGACTATCTTTTCATTCCCTTCAATGATTTCACCAACAACCTCACTACTTACGGAGGTGGCAGGTACATCGATCTTAAGCAAGCCGATATAGTAGAAGACCGGTTGACCATTGATTTCAACAGCTGCTACAATCCCTATTGCGCCTATGCAAACGGGTATTCCTGTCCTGTTCCGCCCATAGAAAACTACCTGCCGGTTTATATTGAAGCAGGCGAAAAAATGTATGTCTCAGCGGAAGATACCGACCAGCACTAGCGGATGTAATAGCGGAAACCGAAGCCACCACCAATGCCAAAATCCAGGTCCGGAAGCACCTCAAGTCGTGGCGCAATTTCCACAAAAATATCAAAGGGACCGTCGAACAGGTAGGTAATACCTACAGGCACTCTTGCTCCTATCCCCAGGGTATTACCCAATCCAATAAAGCCACCTATACCCACGTACCAGGGTAAGCTGGAAGAAAGGGAGTAATTGTGAGCGAGGTAATCTGCCCAAGCCAGCAAGTATCCATTTTCATCGTCGAGCGACCAGGTGGCTGCTGCGTCGAAAGCATTGCTGCCTGTAAATACTTTCGCTGAAATACCTGTAGACGGGTATCCAAATACGAGTCCGATTCCCAGGCCATCCTGCTGTGCAAAAGAGGGTAACGTCAGTGCCACGACACAAACGATTGTCAGAATAAATCTTTTCATTTGGTTGTTTTTAAAGTTGCAAAAATAAAGCCTCGAAGGAGGCTTTATTGGATTTACTAACAAAATTTGTGCCTGCTGTCTATTTCTCTATCGCGATTCCTCCTGTTGCTATTTTATAATCATTCATCAGGATCAATTGATATAAGCCCGATGGCAATGCAGAGATATCCAATTGCAACTGCTGATCTTCCATTATCCTTTCCAGCACTATAGCACCCCTCATGTCGAGTAATTGCAGTTGTGTTCCTGCACTCCAGTTGTAGGTAGTCACCATCAGATAAGCCTGGGCAGGATTCGGATGCACCGTAACACCTGCTGCTGCCAACTCCAGTATATTGGTGGCCAGCATTACTTGTTTGCAGACTTCATCTGTGCCTGCCAGATTACCTGCAGTCATACATACTTCATAGCTACCGGCAGATGCATAGGTATGCGCCGGATTTTGTTCCAGACTGGTCGTACCATCACCGAATGTCCAACCCCAGAAAGTTGGTGAATTGGTGGAAAGGTCTGTGAAGTTGACAGCCAGTCCGACAGAGCTATACGCATAGTCAGCTTCCGGTGCAACCAGGTTGCCTTCCACGGTAACATTCTTACAAACCTCATCTGTCCCTGCCGGATTACCTGCTATCAAACATACTTCGAAAGTGCCGTTGGTGGCGTAGTTGTGGGTTGGATTGGGAAGACTACTGCTGCCTCCGTCACCGAATGTCCATGACCATGAGTCAGGAGAATTGGTAGATAAATCCGTGAATGCAATGAGTGGGTCAGCGCTATCATCAAAGCTGAAGTCTGCGGCAGGTGGCGAGAAGCTTGCAATCGCTACATCCTGGCATGAGGTGCTACTGCCCAGTGCATTTTCGGCAGTCAGACAAACTGTATAGACCCCATTGGTAGTATAGGTATGCACAGGGTTTTGAATAGTGCTGGTTGCGCCGTCTCCAAATTCCCATGTCCATGCATCCGGGAATCCTTCGGTTAAATCGGTGAAGGTTACTACCGGGTCACCGGAAGCATCGAAGGTGAAATTAGCAGTTGGAGCGCCGGAATACGATCCTGTTACCACGCGGAAATGGTAGTCATCAGACAGTTCAAACCATCCTGCGCCAAAATAAACCAGCGTTCTGTCGGCGATACCGGGAGTCGTTTGGGAAACCCATGCTGTTCCATCGGGTGTACCATAGCCTACATATATATCGCCAATAAGTCCTTCCAGCTCATCGGCATAGGGCCGCAAATCAATACGGGTTCCTTTATTGGGAAATTCGAGGGAAGCCTCCGGAAACACTTTGAAAGGTGTGATTAAATCATCCCCCGGGAGTCCTGCATCATCTGCCCAAATATGGACTTCGATGGAATCATTGGGACGGGAAAAGTCTGTATAATTCTGAATGACCGCGCTGACCACTGTCGTGAAACTATCCAGCGTGATGCGCACCGCTGCATATTCATAGCCTGAGGCAGAGGCATCCCCCACATCCTGCACAAAATCAATCTCCGCATTATCGTAGCCGATATAATTACCCGCGATATATGAAAAAGTATCTGAGCCGGTGGTGTTGGGTATATCGTAGTCATCTGTAGCTGTGAAATAATAATCAACCCATGTTCCGGGCGATAGTGCCGGCACTGTATAAGTATATTCATCCCCTCCTGCTGCTGTTCCGGAAACACTTGAAAAACTTCCCCCATCAGCACTGTACCAAAGTTCGGTGCTGCTGATACCACTTGCATCCAGTAAGGTAGCAGTCAATGTGTTGGCGCCCAGCGCTCCTTCATATAACGGAAGCGGGTCGTGAATGATTAAAGGTGGTGATGCGTCCGTTTCAAAAGAGGTAATTACAAAATTGTCAATGTACATTCCATCGAATTCCACGAAGAAATCAGGTACGAAACGAAAACGCAATTTTACATCATCGCTACCAACCACTGCTCCTAAGGCAAAATCAAAAAACATCCATTCATCCAGCATGTCCTCTCCGTTGAAGATGGCAATATTGATCCAGTCGGTCCCACCGTTGGGAGATGCGTCCAGGTACATATAATCGAAGCCTTCCTCCAGGTCTATCAAGGCATAAAAAGTAACGTTGGCATCCAGGGCTGCAGAAAGGTCAAGACCAGAAGCCATGGTGACCGTTTGCACTTCTCCGGCAATATAGGTTGGATCAAACGGACTATCTGTGAGTGAAAAAGCCCCTTCATAGGCGTATTCATCTGTTATTCCCCAATAACCATCAACAACCCAGTTGTCCATTCCCG
>DDYY01000006.1 GCA_002346225.1 Bacteroidetes bacterium UBA3022 | reverse complement strand
CCTCTGAACTGGTTGCAAAATAGAGCTGCATCGCATCATCAGGATGCACGGCCATTGAGCTCATTCCCAATTCCCCCCATGAGTTAAAGAAGGGCACCTCAATTGCTTTCTTATCGGCTCCAAACAATTGAACACTGCGAATATTATCTCTGGATATTTCTCTGTCTGCCGGATTAGCATTCAGTGAACCGATAACCATAATCATTTTTCCTTGTTCCATTTGCTGCTTCTATTTATTATATATCATTGTCAATGGCACTCCCTGCCGGTCCATCTGCACTTCAATTAGCTTGAATGCATAGATGATCAGTATGAACATAGCGGTAAGACCGGGTTGCGAAAACAGGTTCCCCTTTGCTATGGATGCTGCAAAACAATAAAAAAGAAAGTACTTTGCGGCAAGAAAATAAATATCCTTTTTATAGCGCCTCACAAATAAGAGGCTTCGGAATGCGATAAAGAATTGGCTGTACATGATTACTGTACCGATAATGCCATAGGTCATTACCGACCCAATGATACCGATATCACCCGGCGCAATCTGCGTAATCGGCTCGCTGGGGTCAGCATAGTCAGCACCAAACTTTCCAACGCCAATCCACCAGCCAATCTGATAATTCGCCATATAAAGAAAGACTATGGCAATCTCCTCCAGACGTGCATCCACTGAACCTTCGCCGGTTTCCTGACCTGTAAACACCAGCACCACATTCACATATTGTTCTACGTAGCGCCCTACAAATTCCGGAAAGATGAGCGAAAGCATCGTCATCAGCAATAGAAATACAGAGCCGGCAACCGTCATATAGACGAAAGTCTTCTTCCAACTAACCTCAATCAGGTAGTAAAGAAATATCCCTCCCAGAATAGATACCATCACAATCCTTCCCTGGTGCAGAAAAAACAGGTACGCGAGCATGATTACGGAGTACAGGATATTCATTTTATCCCGGTAAACGATGTACTTAATGGTATAGTAAAGTGCGAGATAGGCAATAAAATCCACCCCAAACCTAAACCTGTAGCCGCCTTTCAGATCGCTGTAACCTACAAATGAATAGTCTTTATAAGCCTGCGCATCGAGAAAAACATAACAGTACAAATACATGAAGAGCGTCAACCATCCCAACCATTCTATAGCCCGGAAAAAATCTTTAATCGTGACAAAATTGGTTCTCAGCATATAAATAATCAGAAAAATACCTCCCAGACCAAACCAATGTCGTTGCGCAATAATACCGCCCGGAATAGATTGCCCTTCAGCTAGGTTAGCTGCAAAGGCCGATAAAATGGGCAGGGTTAGCATCAGCACATAGTAATAATTCATCTCGTCTACCGAATACCTGTCGAGCAAGACATACAGCAGGTAAACAATAGAAAACGCGAAAATGAACATGTACCAGAAACCTTCGAAAATCATATAGTAATCCACCAGTGTTGTTCGCGTGAGCAAACGTGTGGTGAAAAGAATAATCATCACCAGCATCCACGTCTTACCCCAGACGGTATGTGGCTCTTTGAATATGCCTTTTTCCGGTGTAAGCATTGTACTCATATTAATTATTCCAAACAGACAGATCTAATCCTGTCAGTTGTTGGGTGAGTTGAATTTCATCTTTAAAATATTGCCGGTTGATGGCTCGCAGTGCCTCGGCATCTGGCTTTTCAATAGTAACGCTGCCGGCATTCTTTTGCAATATGTATTTCCGAAGGCGTTTGCGGGCAGCATCAGATGGCAACAACACTCTTGCCAGCTTTTTCATACCGCTATCCTTCCTAACCAAATCCCTCACAGCAGTATTTTTAGCTTCTCCTGCTTCGTTGCTATGCAGGTCCGTGTCGAGTTCCTGGTAACCTACCCCTAAGAATTGTTGAATGCGTTCTATAGTGGAAGGCATAGCATTTACAATGTCAGTCTCAAACAAAAGAAACAGAAATTGGTCGCGGGGAAAGATATCAAGGTAATGCGCCAGCTGACTTCCGTATTTTCCTCTTTCCAGATAGGCAATTACTTTCCTTTTCCGCAGGTCATCAAAGCGCGAAGCCTCCGCCTCTAGAGCTGCAGCAAATGCAAGTTGCTCCATGCCTTTCTTACGGCTCATCAAATAATGCGAGTAGGCACGAGAGGCAGGGTCTCTCAACACCACAATAATTTTCACATCCTTACCGAGAGTAGCAGCAATCCGCTCGGCAGCCCGGGGCTCCATCATATAATCCGGATCAAACTCACCCATCAATTGTCCGGGCTGCCTGTGGGAATAATATGTATTGAGATAAAAATCGGTGCCTTTGCTGTAATCTTCCTCGAACAAAAAGAACTTAGTCTCCTTCACCTCCGGAATACAAATTCCGGAATGTTGCTTCAGTATATCCGCCAATGTAGTGGTGCCAGCCTTCTGGGCACCAATACAGAGGAATGATGGTAAATCCTGGTTCATTGGAGCCATTTGCTTAAGTCTCTTCCTGTCAAATCCGCCAATTGCTCAATATCGGTACGATATACTTCAATGAGTTGCTTTCTGGTCGCCGCCGACATTTCCACCTTCTTCAAGTTATAGTTGAGCAATGTATTCTTTACAAAGTTACGGAGCTGTTTTCTGGTTTTCCTGGACATTAGCTTCCGGATGCCATTGAGAATCGGATTGGTTCTGTCTGACATTAACCGCTTTATCCATTTCACCTTCATCTCTCCGCTCTGATTCCTTTTCTTTACTTCTTCCAGCGATTCCAGCATGGGCAGCTCCAGGAATTCAAGTACCTCTTCCACTGCTTTCCCGGGGTTGGATTCGAAGTCTTCAAAGAATAAGATTTTCACATGCCTGAACTCCTGCGTGAAAGCTTTCACCTGATGGTAATAAAATCCTTTATCGACGTAGAAAAAATCGAAATGCCAGTTATCCTGCATACGCTGTTTTTCTGCGGCAATTGCTGCTTCGAAATCCAGTGGTTCGCGCAAATCCCTGCGGTTATGCATGTATTGAGAATAAGCTCGCTCAGATGGATCCCTTAGAATAAGAATGATTTTTATATCCTGATAATGAGGAACCAAAGCCTTGATGTTGGCAATCGTCTCTTTATAGAAATACATATAGGGCGTGGAGGACTCTCCCCAAATCTTTCCTTCACCATCCTTGGCCAGAGCCAGATAAGTTGCCGTGTCATTGATATAATTATGACGCGCTCCATTGTATTCCGGATTCTGTCCGTAGAAAGTGAAGAAGCAGGGCTCTTTCTGCAAGGGCATGAAAATATCCGGGTGCTTCCCCAAATGCTCATGCAGCGCTGTTGTGCCGCTCCTTGCGGTACCTGCTATTAGGAAAGATGGCCATTTAGTGTTTGTTGTACTCATCATTGGCTCCTTTTATTTCTGTAGCGTTGTAGAACACCATACAGGTCAGTGATAGGATTATAGATGGTAACGATTTTCATGGTAAAGTAAATATGCAGGGCACAACCCAGGTTTAACACCGTCCTCGCAACAGCAGTTGCCAATGCCGCACCCAGCATGCCCATGGTAGGAATGAGCAATAAACTCAAACCGATACTAGTAAAGGTAGTGATGATTGCATATCGCTGGGTTACGAGCTGCCTGCCAGTCATATTCAGCAGCTGTGTAACAGGCCCGGTCATAAAATTAATAACCTGACCCGCATTGATAACTGCGAATGTAAGAATGGCATCACTCGTTTTAAACTCCTTTCCGTAGATACCCAGTATTTGCTCAGGAAAGAGATAGAACAGCAACATGATGGGCATGGCAGTCCAGAAAATGAGGCGTGTAGATAGCCTGACGGTCTTGCGCAGAGATCGTTCATCACTTTCACCGTAGGCTTCCGCAAACCGGGGGCCCGAAATATTATTAACTGCTATCAGTGGCATGGTGGCGAATGCCGACATCCTCGCAGCAGCATTAAACACCCCCACCTCATCGGGGGCCACATAAGCAGCAAGGATTAAAGTCCCTAACCAAGTATACAAGGTGGTAAGGTATTTGGCAGAAAGCATTGGGAGCGAAACTTTCAATAGCTCCTTCCTGCTCAGTTCAGGCTCCTCTACCTTTTTATAAGGCACAAACTTCAACCAATAATAGACCCCCAGAATGAATGTAAATATCAATCCTAAAACGTAGGATACATTTACGATATACATATTAGTTGTGAAGGTAAATGCAAGCAACAGGATGATAATAGAGAAAGCCTGGGTAGATACATTATTAATCCATGTATACTCCTTTATTTTCTTTAGTCCGCGTATACCTTCCTCAATGACTCCGCTCAGCACGAAAAAGATGATACCAATAGAAAATATCTGAATATATGGGGTGAAATCAGGAACTTCCCCATTCGGATCATTATAGAATTTTTCTGACAACCAGGGTGCCAGAAAGTAGATTCCGGCGGTTAGCGCCACCGCCAACGGGAAAACCATTTTCAGTCCAATCTGAAAAATCTCATTGACCAGATCCATCCGGTCTTGTTTCCGGTATTGCGCCACAAAGCGGCTGATGGCCATGTCTACGCCGAAACGACCAAAGATGCCTACCAGACTGAGAATGGAGAAACAGACACGGAATACCCCGAAGGCTGCTGCACCGTAAAAGTTAGTTATAACGAGTTGCTGCGCAAATCCAAAGTTCCTTCCAAGAATGCTGATAAAGAATCCGGATGCACTTTTTTTAACAATCTCAGAAAGGTCCTTGTCCTTCAGCCGCTGATTGATCTTACGTCTAATTTTCTTGATCATAGGGCGATTCGGCTTTTGAAAAGGGTCATTCCCTCTCCTGTTGTTGGATTTTTTCCAGGAACAAATCGGCAAAAAGTTTCGTGAAGACTACCGATCCATTTCTATTCAGGTGGGCAAGGTCAAAAAGGTTATCACGGTCATTCAAAAAAGGATATTCATCGGGATTGGCAAAGGAAATCTTGTTCGCTTCCGGGAGGCTGTTGTAGAGTGGAAGCAAGTATTCATAGCGATCGCCCAGCCTTTGAGAAAGCATGATAATAATCTTAATATCCTTTTCATTACAAGTCTTAATCAACTTGTTCAATTCCCTGGACATGGTTGGACTGTATCCCTTTTGTACGTTGCCGAACCGTTCAAAGAGCAGTTGGCATTGTCTCGTCCTGTAATCTATGGTATCCTGTGTCCGCAAAAATTCATACCGTACAGCCAGGTCACCTTCCGGGTCATCCTTCATTTCCTGATCGAGCGAATAATATCCATTCTTATCAGGACCCAGCGATAACGACTCCACATTCAAACCGGTATGTTGCTCCAGTAAAGCTGCGCCCATACCTACCATTAGCAACTTCTCCCCGTAAGAAAATACATGCAAGGCAGGTACACCAACTTTATTGAGCATACCCTTTTCCGATTCATAGGATGTTTTAATAATGCTACTGATATTGTCCCTGGTATACCAGTAAATCATCTCCTTCTTATGCAGGTTATCTACACCCATTTTTGTCAACTCGCTCAGGTCCAGCACTACGCAATCGATGTATTCCTCGTAGGAATCCAGCAGATAGTTTAAGGTATAAATAGATTGCGGGGTCCTGTTTGCAGGTATGCCAAAATTGAATGAATGGTAATCGTAATCACTGTTTTTTTCATTCAGGGCAGCATCGAAGATGGTCGGATCGATATGTCTGTAAGTGGTGCTGGCGCCAACAAAGACAGTATTGTAAACTTCCGGCTGTTCTTTATAAGCCACGTACTTGGTATTCAACCTTGTATTACCCCAGGAAAAGGGCAGGGAAAGCACAGCTATCTGACTAATCAGAAAGTAGATCAACAAGAGGATGGCGATATTTACAAACAGTTTCTTCATGGCATTAAAACTGGAAGTATATAAATGCTGCGTTGGTTGTCATCGCGAACCACCCCACAAATATGAGCAATACAATATAGAATGCCCAGCGCACCGGTTTGGTCCTCGAGGTGATGTAATCTTCAATGGTCATGTCTTTCCGCAGATAGAGCACCACATCAAAAAACAACAACACGCCAACAAATAACCAGGAGAGTATAAACTGCACGGAAGTGTCTGTTCCAATCATGGCATTATGAATAAGATCATAGCTGGTATTGGGTACAGTGAAAATACTCTGCATGTGAATGATGGCCTCCCCTACGCTGCGGGAACAGAAAAATATATCGGGTATACAGGTAAGGTTAAAAACCCAGAACATGGATAATGCCATAGACAACCATCGGAACCGACTGCCAAGGTTCAGCCTGAAGGATGGAAAAAACTTATCTGTGGTGCGCCGCAAACTGAGGAGCACCCCATGCACAACACCAAACATGACAAAGGTCCAGTTGGCACCATGCCATAAACCCATGATTGCGAAGGTCAGCATGGTGTTGAACATCAACCTGCTGTAAGTGACCCGACTCCCTCCCAGCGGGAAGTAGAGATAATCCCGAATCCAGACAGATAACGTAATATGCCATCGCTGCCAGAACTCACGTATGGTAGTAGAGAAGTAGGGCGTTTTAAAGTTATCGTTGAGGTTGATGCCCATCATTTTTGCTGAGCCAATAGCAATATCACAATAACCTGAAAAATCGCAGTATACCTGGAAGGCAAACATCCATGTACCCAGAACCACTGCGAACCCGCCATGATCCAACGGATGCTGGTATACTTCCTGCACAAATATCGAAAGCCTGTCGGCTACAACCACCTTTTTAAAAAAGCCCCACAATACCCGAATCAGTCCCTGCTTGACGCGCAGGTAATCAAAATCAAAATCCTTTTTCAACTGAGGTATCAAATCAGCACTGCGCTCAATTGGACCTGCTACGAGTTGCGGCCAGTAGGAAACAAACAGGGCAAAGAAACCAAAATGCTTTTCCGCCTTGGTAGTACCCCGATAAACATCAATACTATAGCTTAAGGTCTGGAAGGTGTAAAATGAAATCCCAACCGGCAGAAATAGATTGAATTCAGGAACATCATAGAAGATATTGAAGCTATCAAATACCGCTCTTGCCGAATCGCTGAAGAAGTTAAAATATTTGAACAACAGCAGTAAGCTCAGGTTCGTAAAAATACTGAGCATGAGAAATGGCTTGCGCTTAGCTTTATCAGCTATCGCCGACATACGCATACTAGCGTAATAATCTATAGCGGTGGAAGCGACAATCAGGAAGGCGTATTCCGGCTTCCAGCTCATGTAAAAATAGTAACTGGCCAGCAGCAGGAAGAGCCAGCGCCACTTATAGGGAATAGCGAAATAAAGAAATATAACGCAGGGAAGAAAAAGCAGGAAATGAAATGAATTAAAAATCATTTGGAGATCTTAAGCTTCGCCTTCAGTTAATCTTTTTGTTCAATGAGTTCATTTTCGGCCGATTCCCTGGCCATCAGTAATTTTTTCTTTTGAGCCTCTTCCAGGCTGTCGCGGGTGTACTTTCTTACCACCAGAACGATACTTGTTATTATGGCACCAAGAATAAACCCGATAATCATGAATAACATGATTTGTTCCTTTTCCTTGATGGTAGAAATTCTTGGGGAATCTATTATGCTAATCAAAGGCGTTTTATTCCTAAGATCAAAACGTGCAAGCTCCAATTGCGCATATGCCTCAGCATATTCAGTACTTAATATTTCAATTTCCCGCAACAGTCTACCCTGAGTAACCAGCCCGGTTGCTTTAATGGTAAATGCTGAGCGATCGGTAACACTTGCCAGTTGATCTTCCTTGGCATTCATTACATTCCGGATAGAGTCTACCTTGCTGGCAATCAACTCTACAGTTTCCGTCTCGTTCTTAACCTGGCTTTCTATATAAAAATCTGATGCTGCCCTACCGATATAACTAGCAAAGTAAACAGAGAAATCACGGTTGGTGGAGGAGAAGTCCAGTTCATTGATATCCTTGTCATCATTGTAATCAAGCGTCAGGTCCTTGTCTACAATTTCATCGTAAATCACTGTAAGCACACTATCCTCATAAATAGTAAGTGAATCTATATTACCGTGATCAATTCTGAAATTCTTTACCTTTTTCTTCTTCGCCCACTTGGGGTACATTTCAATATAAAAATTGGCAAGATAATCCTCTCTTGGAGTGCCGTTCTTACCCATTTTTATCTCTCGCTTTTGCAGCAAGGTCTCCTTGACCATTCTTCGAGACTGAATAATAGTAAGGAAGTACTCATTGGTAAACTCAGCACCGGTAGAGATACCAAAGCCAAAGGATGAAGCAAGAGAGCTCAGAGAGGATGTACTACTTCCTTCGATTCCTTTTAAAGAAAAATCAGCATGAGAGATGTAATGCTCCGGTTTCCATTTTACATAAAAACGAAGACCGACGCCAAAGATGGCTGCGAAAATGAGAATCACCCACCATTTTCTGAACAGGTACCTTCTGTACTCGCCCAGTTTGGTTATTAAATCACCAATGCTGATCTCATCGTTATACGGCCTCTCGTACTGCATGGTACTGCTGTTATTCGGTAAGGTGAATTAATTATTTCGGTTGGAGCTATTGACCAGAACATAAATAGTGGCAAAGCTCAGGATGGCAGCACTGATAGTAGCCATGAACTCATTCCAGTCAAATGGTTCCGGTGCTGCGGCAGGTGTTGTTTCCGGCTCTTCTTTCTTCTCAGGCTTATAAGGCACGACCACAACAGTTCCCTTTACTTTTACCCTGGGGTAGCAATGTATAAACCATAGGAAATTATGCGTCCTTTTTACATAACCGTTGGGCTGCACCAAATAGGTATCTCCCCTTTTCGCATCATCGTCGAAGTTTCTTCCGTATTTCTTCACATAGAACCTCGCCGTTTTACCTTTATCAAAAGGCACCATCACCTGCCCTTCTTTCTGATCCTCAGCAGACATCAGGAAAGGGAATTCAATGGCTCCGCTCAAACTCACCAGGTCACCCTGGCGGGGTACAAACACCTGGTCGCCGTCGCGCATCACATAGTTGTATTTGGATTCCGGATCGTCCAGTGCTTTTTTCAGGAAAAGCAATGCATTTGAAATATTGTTCCTTGTTATAGTAGCACCCTCAGGATAGGCATATTGGGTAATGCCACCTGCACGTTCAATAACATCAGCTATGGTCTCTGTTTTCTGCAACAATGTATAGTTGCCGGGATATTTTACCTCCCCGGAAATCACTACGGTCTTTTGCAATTCAAATTCAGGGGTAGTCCTTACATAAATGATATCGTAAGGCTGCAGCTGGAATGACTCCGCCGCATCAGTCAACTCCAGACTCTTGCCAATTTCAATGGACTCAATAATGACCCTTGTAGGCTCGTTCTCACTCCTTGCTTCATTGAAGTTTACAATTCTGGCAACTTCGATATGATTATTGGCTGCTTCCACTTTAAGTCCTCCTGAGTAATACAGCAGGTCTTTTAGCGTCATCTTATCGTAATAAGAGAAACTTCCCGAATTATTAACCGCACCTTCTACCTGCACATTGAAAACTTCACGAAACTTATCCTTGGCAAATACTTCTACCTTATCAAATTGCTTCAACTCGAAATTGAATGCAGAGTTGGGATTATCCATAACCTCTTGTAAGTCAAAAGGAATATAGATTTCATTCATTTTTTCATTCTTCCTGATGAGGTAAGCCCTTTCAGTGTAAGCCTCATAATTTAAACCCTTGGCTTTATCAATCAAATCAGAAATCCGAATACCCTCCATTAACTCATAACTTCCGGGAATGCGCACGGCACCTTCAATGGTAACTATGTTATCTATTATTTCTGGTATCCTGGTGATTGTTATCAAATCACCATCCAGCAATTCAAACTTGGAGCCCTTTAAGCGCAGTGAATCCAGGTTCAAGTCAATTATAACATTCTCATTATTGCTATACCTGTTTACCTTAATGGTTCTTGTATAGGCTGTAGGCTTCAAACCACCGGCGTATTTGAACAGGTCTTCCAAAGATTCCTCCGGTAGCAACTCATATTTAAAGGGGCGCTTCACTTCACCCAACACTTCCACCACTTTACCAATAGGTGCGACAACAATATAGTCGTTGGTAGACAAGTAAGTATCGTCCGTAGCACTGGGATCCATTAAGAATTTATAAATATCGAGCGTGGTCACCACATTGCCGGCCCGTTTAACCGTGATATTTCTTACGCTACCCAAATCATTCGGCCCCCCGGCGGCGGCCAGCGCATTGAAGGCAGTATTAATGGAAGAAATATTATAGGATCCCGGATCGAAAACCTCGCCTACTATATTGACTTTAATAGATTTGGAATAAACCAGTGAAACGTCGAATTTACTGTTGGCCAGGTTGATATAACTACTGTAGCGCTGTCTCAGTAGACGCCTGGCATTATCGAATGTCAGACCTTTCAGAAATATTTTTCCAATACCGTAGACGTCAATGTAACCATCTTCACTGATAGTAAAACTCTCATTATAGCTGGAAACACCTCCGTATACTGAAATGGCTAATTGGTCGCCCGCTCCTACGATATAATTATCGCTCACTTTGGCGTTGGGTACCTTATCGTACACAACTGTATTGTTGTTGCGAAAGAACCCGTGACCATATACCGAAGCTGTCGGCTTTCCTGTTTCGGCCATATCATCCATTATTTCTTCTATGGCTTCAGCAGTGCTGTTGGAAGTATCAGGGCTTTCAGCAACTTTTACCGGTTCTGCTGGTACTACCTCTTGCGCAGCAGGTACATCGAGAGCCATTGTGGCAGGTAAATCTTCCGGAGCATCGTCCATAGACCCCAGAATGGAATTAATTTCCTCGTCACTAAAGCCCATGGACTGCAAATTGCCATAGGACAGTGCCCCCACACCGGATACAGAAACCGGACCGGTAGGGATTCCCGCAGGTGCTGTTTGGGATGAAGTTGTTCCGGTAGTCTGTCCGAAAAGAACCAAACCGGCAAAAGTCAGCAACAGGGTGGATATAAACCGAAGGTGGGTTGTCATAAGTGCTTGAAAATTTCGTGCAAAGATACTAGTATTTCGATACCAAAAGATGTATGCGCCAAATAGTATTTTTTTCAAATTACTGTTCTGCGGCAAGACAATCGGCAATTAGACGAGAGATTATTGCTTATCGTTGCAATATGCAAAGGATAAACAGAAGTTATCTTAGCTAATTGGAAGACCGGATAACGGCGAGTTAGCAGCAGAGAGGAAATACAGCTTTCCATCCGCATCTTCCGCCATTAGAATCATCCCTTGGCTTTCAACACCCTTCATTTTACGGGGTGCCAGGTTGATAAGAACAACCACATGCTGGCCAATTAACTCCTCAGGCTTAAAGTGTTCGGCTATACCCGAAACTATTGTGCGCTTTTCATGGCCAATATCCACCAAAAGCTGCAGTAAACGATCGGCTTTGGGAACCTTTGTTGCTTCTAGAATCACTCCGGTACGCATATCCATAGCTGCAAACTGCTCATAAGATATGCTTGCTTTCGACGCTTTCACTTCTATTTCTTTTTCAGGGCTTGCAGTGGCAGCGGCGGCAGTATGGAGAGCCTTCACTTCCTCCTCAATCTGTTCATCCTCGATAGGAGAAAACAGGTGTATCGGCTTTCCTATTGCTGTACCTTCCCGAAGGCCTTCCCCAAGGGGTTGAATGCTATCCGAAACCTGTATGTCCAGTAGGGTTGAAATCTTTTCTGCTGTAAATGGTAAGAACGGCTGCAAAAGGCGTCCCATTGGATGTAAAGTCTCCAGACAGAGCCTCAATATGGAAGCACAGCTTGCAGGGTCCGTTTTGTATAACTTCCAGGGCTCTAGATCTGTCAGTAGTTTGTTCCCTAAGCGAACAACATCCATGGCCGCGGCAAGTGCCTCCCTGAAACGATAAGCCTCCATAGCTGGCTCGTAAACATCCTGACTTAGCCGATCTATTCCACCGAGGTATTCTTTTATATACTGCTGCTGGAGAAATCCATCCTGCAGAGCGGGCACCTTCCCATCAAAGAACTTGTGTGTCAGCACCACAACGCGATTAACAAAATTCCCCAGAATAGCCACCAGTTCATTGTTGTTCCTGGCTTGAAAATCTTTCCAGGTAAACTCGCTATCCTTTGCCTCGGGAATGTTGCTTGCCAAAACATACCGCATAACATCTTCCCTTCCCGGCCAGTTGTTCAGATAAGAGTGAACCTGCACCGCCCAGTTTCTGGAGGTAGACATTTTCTCGCCTTCCAGATTCATGAATTCATTGGCAGGCACATTGGCAGGAAGAATAAACCCACCATGCGCGTGTAACAGTACAGGAAAGATGATGCAATGGAATACGATATTGTCTTTGCCAATGAAGTGCACCAACTTAGTGTCTTCACTTTGCCAGTAAGCCTTCCAGTCTTTACCATGATCCGCTGCCCATTGCTTAGTGGCACTGATATAACCAATCGGGGCATCCATCCACACATACAGAACTTTCCCTTCTCCGCCTTCCACGGGTACTTTCACACCCCAATCCAGGTCGCGTGTAATAGCCCTGGGGTGTAACCCGTCTGTTAGCCAGGACTTACACTGACCCAGCACATTTTTCTTCCAGGTTTCTGTTCTGCCATTCCCCTCTACCAGCCAGCTGTACAGCCAGTCCTGGTAATTATTCAATGGCAAATACCAGTGGCGGGTTACTTTTTTTATCGGCGGCTCTCCACTCAGGGCAGAACGAGGGTTAATCAACTCTTCCGGGCTGAGGGTACTTCCACATTTTTCGCATTGATCTCCATAGGCATTCTCGTTGCCGCATTTAGGGCAAGTACCAATAATATATCTGTCGGCAAGGAATTGCTGAAAGGGTTCGTCATAGAACTGTTCGCTTTCTCTTTCCTCAAAAACACCTTTGCTATGCAATTCCTTAAAAAAATCGGAGCTCGTTTGATGGTGCAGCAGGGAAGACGTGCGATGGAAGATATCAAAGTTGATGCCCAGTCGGAGGAATGTGTCTTTATTGAGCTCGTGGTATTTATCAATAATTTCCTGCGGAGTTACTCCTTCTTTTTTAGCCTGAATGGTTATGGCTACACCATGTTCATCACTTCCGCAGACGAAAACGGCATCCTGACCTTTTAGCCGTAAATAACGGACATAAATATCTGCAGGCAGGTAGGCTCCTGCTATATGACCGATATGTAAAGGACCATTGGCATAAGGTAGTGCTGCGGTAATCAGGTATCTTTCTGGGCTATTCATATATTTGACCGTCAAAATTACGAAAGCTTGTCTGAACAATATCCATGGCCGAAAATAACACCCGGTGCGCATGTAGGAACCATCTGCACTGCAAAAGCCATTTCTATGGAAGAAATCCAACCTGCTTTAGCATGGATGCAGACGGAAGGATATGTCATGCACAGCGGCAAGACTATAGGCCAAAGGCATCATCAGTTAGGGGGCACTGATGCAGAGCGGGCGGCAGATCTTATATCTATGTTGCAGGATGAAGCTATCAGCGCCATATGGTTTGCCCGCGGAGGTTATGGTACTATTCGTATTATGGACCTGGTAGAACCATTCCTTACAGGTCCTGCTCTGCCGCTGATGTGCGGTTACTCAGATTTGACCGTCCTGCATGCCTACCTGAATACGCAAAAAAAGATTCCAACACTGCATAGTTGCATGCCCGTACAATTTCAGGCACTTACCTCAGCTGCCCGTCAAAGCTTTTTGGACTGTTTGAAACATGAGCCGCTTCTTTACGAAATGAAGCCATCTGAATACAACATACACGGAGAGGTTGTGGCGCCCATTACCGGAGGTAATATTTCTATCCTCAACAGTCTGCTTGGTACCAAATACGACTGGTTGGCAGATGGATGGATATTGTTTCTGGAGGAGGTGGACGAATGGTTGTACCACCTGGACAGAATGATGCAAAGCTTTAAGCTTGCCGGCAAACTCGATAAGTTGAAAGGAGTAATTGTTGGAGGCCTTACCAATATGCATGACAATGAAATCCCATTCGGTGCATCTGCAGAAGGAATCATCGCAAATTACTTTAAGCACCTCAGCTTACCCGTTGCTTTTGGTTTCCCGGCGGGTCACCTCGATAACAACTGCAGCATTCCATTCGGCGTACCAGCGAAACTAACTGTTAACGCCAACGGTAGTAGCGTAAACTTCTCACCCCTCGCCAATTCCCCCGGTAAGGTTGAAGAGTAAATCACTATTGAACTGCCCGGTTCCCAGTAATCGTTGAATCGCAATTTGGCTTCTTATACCTTTCCGGCAATAAAAAACCACCGGTATTTCGCGGCTAATTTCCTCCCTGCGTCGAATAATTTCACCCAGAGGAATCCAGTCGCCACCTATGTTATGTGCGACCCGCTCGTCAGCCTCCCGCACATCAATAAGTTGAAATGGCTTTTGGGCCTGTTCCCAGTCTTTCAGTTTTGCTTCGCTGATACCGGATATCACTTCACTAAAGATGTAAATGGGTACTTAATTCCGGAGTAGGATTTCAGGTCACATGTGATGCGACCGACCAGTAATTGCGATTCGATACGCACCGGTATTCTGTTTTCATCGTCTGTAAACCAGATGGTCATACCTTCGCCTGAGCGAAAAATCTTACCCTCCACCAGCAGCGGTTTTACTTTCATGCAAGAGAAGGTACCCAGTTTGGTTTTGTACTCTTCTTTGCCTTCGTAACGGATGTACAGATCGTATACCGCATCATCTGCTGCCAACGAAACCGGAATCTTATCACCGGGTTTGTATTTATTGAAATCAATAGTTCTGGCCCAATAAAATACTGAGAGCAAGTCAGTTGCACAGGGGTCTACATTCTTGATGGTTTCCGTTTTGGTTTTACCATTTTTTCTGTCCTCAAAAGATACGATTGTATTGGTAGAGCGGTTCCAGTCGTAGGAGCGGTAAAAAGTGTAACCTCCTTCATTCACATCTCGAGAAAATTTATAACTCTGCAGGGTATTGGCATACATGTAAGTATCTAACTTATCGCGCACCTTGAAGAACCAGTCAAAAGATTTATAGGTTACAGCTTCGGAAACTGCATGCAGCACCTCTCTCCCATTTTCCTGATGCGCGTTCAGCTTAAAATACACTTCCCCGGCGCCTACCCACATAGGACCCGCATTATAAAATACCTTATAAGAGAGCGATTCGCCTGCCTGAAAGGAACTCTTCTGAATATCACAAACTGGGGCAGGTTCTATCCAGGCACTTTCCGGCGAAGATGATGCGCCTCCGATAAAAAACAATACAGGAATGAACAGTGCTTTTTTCATGTTGACCTTTTGTTTTTGAAAAAGTTCTTTCTAAGAATAAAGAGATAACCCAGTGTGGCAGGAATGATCAGATTCAGCAACCACAAACTTGTAGATGCCGCCAGCACTGCGCCACTATTATCCGTATAGAATCCGAGGAAGTACAGCGAAATATTTCCGCGTGTAAACAACTCCGCAACTGTGAAGCTGGGCAAAATTGTTTGAGCTAAAAATATTACACCAATTGCTGTCATGCCTTCCATTAATTGAATTTCTACACCGAACAATCTTAGAAAAATCAAATACTGTGCCGAGAAAATTAAAAACCTCAACACCGACAACATCCATATGCGTGTAAAGTCCCTGTTATGGTATTTATCCAGAACACTTATGTAGGGCATAATTTTCCGAAAGACCCGTTTATGACCCATTGCAGTAATAAAAACACCCAGATTATAATACCCCAGAACCAAGAGTACCAGCAGCAGCAGACCTATAAAAACGATAGCAGTAAAAACGGGTGTACCGATGTCTAGATGCTCACTGGTAAAACTCAGGAGTCCTATAATTCCCACCAGTAGCGTTGCCAAAATCTGCGCGTAGCTGCCTATAAGACTACTGACAACTCCTGATAGCCTGAACCGCATAGGTATATACAGCAAGCGGCCGCCATATTCACCAATACGATTGGGTGTAAACAACCCGAGTGTAACACCTGTCCAGACAGCTTTAAAAGCCCGGAAGAAGCGGATTGGTAATAGAGGCTGAATTAATAATTTCCATTTAAGCGCCTCCGTACCCCAGTTAAAAAACATCAATACAACGCAGAAAACGAGCAACCACCAACCCCGTGTATTTAAACTGCCCTTTAGTTTTAAATAAACATCACTAAGTCTGTCGCTTACTACCAGCTGTTCATAAAGCGCCCAACTGAGAAGGGCCAGAATAGCTACCTTTATTACTGCGGTAATTAAGTTTTTATTCATAGCAAGGCACCTATATTATCGATTTGATGAAAAGCGAGCAAAAGGAAAAAGTGATACTGGGTATAGACCCCGGAACCAACATATTAGGGTACAGCATCTTAATCGGGAATAAAAATACTTTAAAAATTACCAGTTGCGGAGTTTTGAAACTAAAGGGTACAGATACGCATTTCGATCGGCTACACCAGATATTCACTCAAATTTCAGAACTCATACAACTTCATCAGCCTTCAGACATGGCTATTGAGGCTCCTTTTTATGGAAAGAATATTCAGTCTATGCTGAAACTGGGAAGGGCGCAGGGAGCAGCTATCCTGGCAGGGCTGGAAAATAAACTAATAATTGCCGAATACAGCCCCAGAAGGATAAAACAATCCATCACCGGAAATGGCAATGCCAGTAAAGAGCGTGTAGCCCGCATGATTGAAAGCATGTACACCCTACCTAAGGCTACTGTACACCTCGATGAAACAGACGCTATCGCAGTGGCTGTCTGTCATTACTTCGAAGGAAAATCAGGTTTAAAAGGCACGAACAAACAGTTCAAAAGCTGGGGTGACTACATTAACAGCAATCCTGGAAAATCCAATATCAAATAGCCAGTTCAGCTTTTATTTTCTCTGCCATCTCCAGCAATTGATTACCGGTCATTTGCAGCTTAGGTCGGCTAAAGTTGATATCGTCCATTGTTCTCAAAGGTATAAGGTGGACATGCGCATGGGGCACTTCCAAACCAATAACCGAAACACCAACTCGCTCACAAGGCACCAGTCTTTCTATCGCTTTAGCAATATTTCTGGCAAAAGGAAGAATGCCTTCCAACAAGTGCTCATCTAAGTCAAAGATGTAATCAATTTCTACTTTGGGGATAACCAGGGTGTGACCGGGCGCCAATGGATTGATATCCAGGAAAGCCAGGAAATTTTCATCTTCTGCAATTTTATATGCAGGAATTTCACCGGAGACTATTTTGCTAAAAAGTGTTGGCATGACTACAATCTGATATCAAGAATTTTCATAGACAACATCCCAGCCGGTACTTCTATATGAGCTGTTTCACCTACCTTCTTGCCTAACAGCCCCTTTCCAATAGGAGATGTAACGGAAATCTTATTCTGCTTTAGATCAGCCTCTTTTTCGGCCACCAGCGTATATTCTATTTCACGATTCATTTTCTCATGGAAAACCTTTACGGTAGTTAAAACCGATACCTTGGAAACATCTATTTGAGAAGTATCCATAACGCGTGAATTCGCCAGCATTTCTTCTAACTGAGAAATTTTCATTTCCAGCATTCCTTGTGCTTCCTTGGCTGCATCGTATTCGGCATTCTCGGATAAATCGCCTTTTTCACGTGCCTCTTTAATCATGTTAGCCATTTCAGCACGCCCTTTGGTTTTCATTTCCTGAACCTCTTTTCTAAGGTTCTCTAAACCTTCTTCTGTCATGTAGTTAATCTGTGCCATAGCAATATTTAATAAAAAAGGAAACGTTTCTTGACAGAAACGTTTCCAGAAATTATATGAATAAAAAATTATATACTAAGACGAATACCCAGAGAGTGTGTTCCATCAAACGGATCAGATCCTCTGTAAGCATAGTTGATGCTGAGGATGGTATTATCGTTATCTGTGAACCTTGTCTGGAAAGTAGCACCTGCGGCAAATCCATTATGCGCTGTTGTTCTTTGCGTAGGATCATTGCTGGTGATGCCATCTTCGTAACGGTAACCACTGCGCAACATAAACATTTCCTGTCCTTTTACTTTAAGGGCATATTCCAGTCCACCTCCAAATTGATCTTTGTAGAATGAGTTGGAGATAAAGTTACCCACGGCTGTCAATCTGTGCTTGGAGCCGAAGTAGAAGTCATAAGAAAGTCCCATAGTTAACAATACCGGTAACTCAAAATTCTCTGTTCTGAAAGCGATGGTTGTGTTGTAAGATCCATCAGGAACTAAACCGCTGAAAGTTACACCATCACCCTGGAAGCGCATGGGAGAACCAATGTTTCTCAACGCAACCCCCATTTTGATTTGCTCGGGGTGTTCGGCAGGACCGGTGATATACTGGATACCCACATCCATTCCGATACCGAAGGCACGTGCATCTGCAATATTCTCGGAGATACCTCTGAATGTAACACCACCTGCCAGGTAATCAGCAAATTTGCGGGAATAAGAAACCGCAATATTGCTTAATCTGGGTGTAAAAACCGCTCCTGTTCCTTCAGGAGCTTGCGTGGTAGTTACTGGAATATCGCCCAGGTTAAAAGATACCAACGACAAGCCGATGGCACCTTCTCCAACCCGCTGCGCAAATCCAAAGGAACTAATGCTCACATCAGAACCTACAAGGTATTCACTGCGTGAAAATTCCAGTTGGGTTTGATTAATAAAGGTTAGACCTGCTACATTCAGGCTCATAGCCTCAATCCCCTTAACGGAGGCAATATTCAGCCCATACCAACCGGCACTCATAGCCCAGGGATTTATCAGTAGTTCTGACGCTCCGGCCTCTCCGGCCCTGTCAGGATTCCCTGCGAAACCATTCAAAGAAATGGCCGAGGCAACTACAACACATGCTATTTTAAACAATCTTCTCATTATGAATGGGTTTAGAAGGTATCAAGATCAATTGGCCTGGTAATACCGAACCACTTAATAGTGCGTTCTCCAAGGTCACCGGCATCAATATGTATTAAGTAAATACCACTTGCAATTGGCACTGCACGTTGGTTTTTAAGATCCCACTCCACAGAGGTATCAAGGTTATTAGCTCTTGTGGAGAGCACAGCACCATCGGTGTTATCCTGCGGAACTGCTCTGTCAAATCTCCTTACCAAGGTACCATCCATCATGTAAATACTCACTACGCAAGTTGCAGGTAGGTTGGTAATCTTGATCCTGTTATCCACCGGACTGTTTTCATAACCGGAGAAAGCATAGTAAGGATTCGGAACAACATTGATCAAATCCAGGGCACTTTCAGCCGTGGCTACATCATTAACTGTAGCAGCCAATCCGTCGGTTGTGAAGGTATATTTCGGGAAGCCCAGGTTTTCATTGGTAACAATATTATTTATATACCTGTTGGTTACCCTGATTTTCACTTTCGTTTCGGTCGGAATAATTCCGTTTTCAAGACTTTCGAGAGCAACTCCCGGTGCCAGGTATGGACGGTACAGGTAGATAACGTTTTTCATTATCTCTCTGTAGACAGTAGAACCTGGGCGTGAACCACCCACCCATGTTAAGGAGTCACTTAATCCCTGACCCTCGTCATAGGTTGTCCTGTGCACGTAAATATTGTGCTTACCACCAAAGATGGAAACCGTTTGTGTCTCATTGAAGAACTTGGAGCTCGGGTTGAACAGCATATCATCCGCATTACCGTCTTCATTCACAAATGGATCTTCTCCAAACATGATGTTCAAACGACGACCGGTTTCTACTTCAATAGCATAACCAGGGAACCAGCTGCGACCAACTTCACCCTCAATTTCATTTCCGTCAATGTCTTTGGAAGGCTTTTGACGCATATCCAGCTTGTCTTCACCATAAAGGTTAGTACTTGGACCTTCACCTGTGTTAAGCACCACGCAACGAGACCACTTGGTCTTATCCGGAGTGAATACCAGATCAACACTGGTAAGGTTGCTCAATTTAACCTGAGGTAAGCTTACCGTAAGTCCAATAATCTGGCGCATTGGCATGCTAAATCTGGTTGCACTGTTGATTTGAACCAAACCTAAAGGAGCAACTGTACCACCTAGGAGCGTTTCAAACACTGCATTATCATCCTGTCCTGCTAAGTCAGTTTCATCCAGACCACTTCTAATCCAATCCAGGAACGGCACACCATCCACATCAGGAACTCCAGTGAGCCACTGCCTGTTGGTATTGGCATACTCAAGGGTTGAACCGATCAGACCGTTGTTTTCCTCCCACTCTACGCCTGCAATGCTAGGATTGGGGCCAGGAGGATTTACAGCCTTAATGGTAACTGCTAGTCCCCAGTCCGGAATAATCTGTTCGTTAATAAACGATATAGGTAAGTCAGACTTCACAGATACGCCTGAGGACAAATTCGTCATAACCCACCAGGTAGAATCTCTGTTAAGTACGTAGCCACTAGGTGCTCCAATTGCTGCCACGGAGGAGTCATAAAGCACCACCTCAAAGTTGGCATTAGGCACCCGCAGTGGGTCGTAGATCATTACATCAATTGGTGCATTGCGACCTTTGTAGGTTGGAGTTGGATCTACGAAGTCTTCCAGAATGGTAGATACTGATGCATCCGCCAATTCAAGGAAATAACCTCCGTTACCATCACCTTCTATCTGAGTAATATCCGGTCCATCACCATACTGAGCATTCAATATAGTACCACCATTTTCCGGATCAGTTATATGCGGAATGGCAGTATAAACTTTAATGTTATTACGACCTTCCAGATAAGGATTCTTTTGCGTGTTCGGATCCGTTGGATCGTATGGCTTAAAGTTGTTATAAGCGTAGGCTATTACTGAATAATAGTAGGTCTGATAATTCACCAGTTTGGTGTTCTCTTCTGCAAAGGCGTCATCCGTAACCCTGAAAGTATGTCTGATACCCTCATCAGAACCTTCCACCTTCAAAGTAGGTACATCAGCTCCTAATAAAGGATCAAACTGGAAGTTCACCAGGTTAGCAATGCCATCTTTAATATCGCACTGGAACACTAAACGTGCCTTGGTTGGATCAGTAAATTCAGAAGGAGAAACCTGACCATTTACCAGTTGGTATACTTTATATCCCTGGAAGTTATAGGTTGTATCTTCCACTGAAGGATCTTCAGAAGCAATACTACTAATGATTGGATCTGTCTCTTCGTATTTCTCACCGGCATTGTTAGAGTTTCCTGTATTGGTAATAGAAAGGATTATCTCACCATCCAATTCACGAATACTTACATCAGGTGCATCAGGACCATCAATCAAATCGAAGTCAGCATCGAAAAGCGCCTGTGCCTTCTGGTCAGCCAAGGAAATCTGTTCGAAAGTTGTCTGGCAACCACCTGATACCGGAGGCCTAACCCAAACAGCACCTACTACAACTTCGTTGGTTGCACCCGGCTCCAGACGGAAAGGTCCTGAAGACTGAATATAACGTCTATCTGCAGGGGGGTTACCTTCTGTACATTCGCTCCAGCCAGTCGCGTCAGACGGATCGCTGGGGAACATGAAAGGTGTAGGATCAGAACCACCGTAACCGTTACCACCAAAGGTAAATGGTGAGCCATCCTTCCAGCTACCGGAAAGGTAACCGTAGAAATGTGCTGCCACTTCGGGGTTTCCAATTACCGAGAAGTCATTGTTATAAAATAGGAAGGCACTCATCCCCAGGCGAACAGAGTCCACGATGGAGGTACCATCATAAATGTACTTGATGGGTCCCTGGAAAAAGTCGGTACCAAAAAGTGGTGGGTTAGCTCCATAAGAAGCGATATCCGGACCATCTACTGCATCACCGTTGTATACAATTCCGAGGGAAATAGAAGTATCACAACCCACCCAGTCATCGTTGTAGAAACCCAAATCGGGGTCTACCCAATATCCAAAGAATACGGAGTCGAGCGGAGTTGTAGCGAAGTTGATGACCTCATAACGATAGAAGGTCATGTCGTTAATCTCGTCGTTGGTGCTAAAGCCAAATGCTGTAGCCTGAATTTCAATACCGATAGCATCACCACCGGTTTCAGTGTGGATGTTTCCTTTATCATTGTACACCCACCAGATGGCCTGGTCTCCATCAATATCAGGATACTCACCCACCTGAGGCTCATAAACTCCGTTGAAGTTCAGATCCACGAATGGAGCTTGCGGACGATTGATAATTAAGAAGTCTGTTGCTGACTTACCACGTGCATTTTCATTTCCCAAAGCGGGCCATTCCCATATCACGCGATACTTGTTATCATAGGAGAAATTGGATACACCGTCATAAGGATTTTCCAGACGGAAGCTATCAATCAGGGTACGGTTCACTTTCCAGTGACGGTCGTATGCGTTACATACAGCATCATTAGTTGTACCACCATCTGAAAGAGGGCCCGGCCAGAAGTCATTACCACTTTGACGATAGGTTTGAGCGGCAATTTTCAACTGTCCACCAGCATCAATACCTCCAATCCAGAGGGCACCGGCAAATGAAGAACTTACCTCCACATCAGGTGGATAGACCTTAGGCACCACATATTTGGCGGCATTTAAATCCCACCAGAAGTCACCTGCACCCAGCAAGCGCGCCCGAACGTTGTTGATATCCAACTCTACCTGCGAGGTGGCATCATTACAATTCGAAGCAAGTCTGGCGTAATTCTTAGCATTTCTGCCAGTGATACCGATGTTTTCCTTTGCTGCCACATCTAATATGGCCAGCATGGCTAAAACAACAGTTACTATGATCCTTTTATTCAGCATATTCTAAACGTTTGCTCTTATAAATAAATATTAGAAATCGATACCAATACCTAAGCGAATCCTTCTTGGAATACTGTAGTTATTGGGGTTCTGCATTTTCATGGTATACAAGTCAGTGAAAGATGCCGCATTTACTTGTCCTTCAATAGCTTCCTGTCCGAAAGTTGAAGCAAGATATCCGTCATCTGTAGGGTTACCGGAGAATGCATACACTGCAATAATGTTTCTGTTATCAAACAGGTTCTGAACCCACATGTAAGCATTCAGGTTAACAGAACGTTCTCTTGAGCCCGAACCCAATTGCAGCTGCCAGCTCTTGTCGAGACGTGCATCAGCTCTAAAGTGCCATGGCAGTCTGGAACCATTGATCTGACCTTCCAGGTTCGACCGAGTAGCAACACCAAACTGTGCTGTAGGAGTCGGGTTCTGCTGGCGTGTGTAAGGTTCTCCTGAACGGGAGTTAAATGTGATGTTCAGTCCCACCAAATCCAACCAGGATGGCTGAGCACCATTAGGATCTTCAAAGCGGTAGTCCAATACTACTTTGATGTTATGGCGAGAGTCATAGCTCAGTGGAATGATGGCCCTGAGGTTAGGCTGTCCTGAACCAACAAGGTTCAACTGAGATGTCGAGTTAGAACCTGTACCATCTGCAAATTGCAGGGTATAGCTGGTAGACATTTTAAGGTTATTGGTCCGTTTAGCCAAATCGTAGGTAATGGTAAACCCTTTAACTGTACCGAAGTCAATATTACCGTAAGTGGTGTACTGAATTGGATAAGCAAAAGGTACACTGATGATTTGAATCATATCGCGTAATTCACGATAGAAAGCTGAAATCTTCAGTACTGATACCTCATTCAACTGCTGCTGGAAACCAATTTGATAGTCAATGGTTTTTTCAGGCCTCAGATCAGGGTTATCGAATACACCGTTGACGTTCTCCTGGAAGAAGTAATAGTCGTAAGGTGTGGCCGAAGTTCCTCCCGGAGGACGCTGGGTAAGGATATCATAATGAGCGAAGAATAGTGCTTCCCGGTTTGTTTCCTTGGAAATTGGGAATGAGAAGGCAACTCGTGGCATCACAGATATCTGAGGAACATAATCCCGGAATGAGCCATTTGGATCGAAATCTTCATCTTTAATATTGGCATCCGGATTAGCAAGGTAAGGTGTAATGACCCCGGAGGATGAACTCAATGCAATAGTACGAGGGTCGGAAACTTCTTCTCCATCTGCGTTATACCAGATGTCACCATCGCGGTAACCCAAAATTTCCGGAGCAGGACTGTTGAAGTCATCAACATATACTGCATAATCAGATCCAATGTTAGTGGGGTGGGCGCCATTGGCATTCAGACTTCCGTCCACCTCATTAACATTCAAGATGTCATAAAGTGAAAACTTGTCTTGCAGCACGCTGCGGTTGGCATCATAACGGTCTACCCGCACACCGACACGGAAGATGATATCATTGAAGTTAAACCTGTCCTGGATGTAACCGGCTGTGTACACAGGACGGAAGGCACCAATTGGTCTGGTATAATTTCCAAACTCATCCTGCTCTGTAAAGAAGTCAGCGAAGGAAGGCTGGTCATTTAATTTATTACCTAAATAATCATACCCGTTATAGAAAACGTAAGTATTACCGTTGTTCAATAATTCATCAGCACTGAAAAGGTCTAATGAAAGCACGTCTAATGGAAGGTTGTCAATATTGACGAAATCCAACGCACCCACACCATAACCCAGTTCATTCAGTCTGTCACGCAGTTGCTGGTCGAAGTAGGATTGATCTTCAGCGATGAAAAGCCTGTCGTAGAAGATGGTATCAAATTGACCAAACTCCAATCCTGAAGCGAGGAATTCATCATAGGTATATTGCTGACCATCAATTACAAGAAGTGGATTATCTGTATCCAGGGTCTGGATGTGTCTGTTAGCCAACTGACGGGCCAATGTCCACAAACCAATAGGCGCAACCTGATAGAAGCGCTCTACTCTTTGCTGGAATTCAAATCCGAACTCAATACTGTGCTTGGAAACGTTAGCTGAAGATTTTCTTGATTTCAAATCCAGAGCTGCGTTGAAAGTCAAGCCCAGCTGATCGTCTTCCTGGGTGAAATAGGCTGAGAATGGAACACCATTACCCCACCATAAACTATATATGGAGGTAGAGTTCACAAAGGCATCACCGTTCAGCAGGCCACTTCCCAATTGAATATCGAAAAGACTGTTTGGCTGATTCAATGACTGGTCAAAAAACTGTTGAGTATAGTTGGAAAGTTCTGGATTAACCGTACCTGGTGTATATTGTACCAGCGTATCCTGGTAACCTGCCAGTGTCCAAGCGTCGAATCCTGTTACCTCGTCTGTACCATACAGATATACCGGAGAGCGTAAAGTATTGAACTGCCCTATGTAACCATAATTAAATGGATCCATTCCATGATCTTCATCAATCCTGTTAGAGGTGAACTTGGTATAATCTAACTGAATGTTGTAATAAGCATTACCCAGGATAGATGGAGTCTCTCCTTCTTTAGCCCTTCTTTCAGGGAAACGCTGGGTGAACCTAACAAAACCCCTGTAGGTATTTTGGTTGGTAACAGGGTTGTTTTCCGGATTGAACAGCGCGAAAGTTCTCACATAATCATGGCTGAAGAAATTCCGGTAGGTCAAACCCACAGAGAGGTTCATGGTCTTATTAATCCTGTAATCTACCCGGGAAGTAAGTGCCAGACCGCGGTTAGACACGTTTTGACGCGCATCGATTTCTTCAAAATCGTCTAGCGTTAGGAATTCTGCATTTTTATTGAAACCTTGACCAGAAACGGAAGGTCTCAGCGGGTTGGCTGTTATATCTGCAAGGATATCATCCTTGAGTTTATAGTTTCCAATAGCTGATGGATCCGGATCGTCTTCCAATTCCAATTCAGCAGCTATAAAGAAACCCACTTTTGCCCAGGCTGAGTCAGTTCCCTTATCCTTGGTAACAATGGGACCTGTAAGAAACAATGTAGCCAGGTTATAGCCATAAGGATCGAGGAACTCAGAAGAAGCCAGTTCGATACTACCATTATAATTTTTAGAAGGACCTCTTGTAGTAATAGTTACGAAACCACCTGTGGCATCTCCATATTTAGGATCCACACCACCTGTGATTACCTCCAGCTGCTCGATGGCATCCTGAGGCAATTTCAGAGAACCGGAAACCCTTACACCATCCACGATAAATTCAGTAGCATCCCCTCTGGAACCCTTGATATTCAACCCACCACCTTCATCACTCTGGTATACACCTTCTTTTGTTGCCGCGATGGAGGTAACGTTCCGAGTTGCAATCCGTTGGATATCCTCTTTCGTCACGACCCCACCTGTAGAGGTGTTTCCTTTATCGACGAGTGGTGCCTCGTAAACAATGACAATGTCCTCCAGCAATACACCTTCCTTCAGGGTTATATCATCCATAAAGACAACACCCGAAGAAACCGTAATTCCGGTAACTCGGTATTTATTGCCCTGATAAGATGCTTCCACTTCATAGGTACCAGCAACCAACCCTGAAACGGAATACATCCCGTCAAAGTCTGTCTGCGCACCTGTCTCTAATACCCCATCTTTGTATACTGCTACGTTGGCGAAGGGAATACCATCCCCTTTCTCGTCAATAACCTTACCCTGGATTTCTCCTTTTTGGGCCATTGCCGCACCTGTAGTCAATAATACTAGAAAGATTGCGTTGAAGAACTTCTTCATACTTCCAAGTTTTAAAAATTGTTAATAAGCCGTAAAAATATCTAAATCTTTCAAAACAAAAATACTGAATCAGATAATTTTCAAGTCATTGTGCCGTCATTATGTGTTAACGTGGAACAAATCATAGTAATAGCAAGGGTTCAACCTGATTATAAATAAGTTGAACCATCTTCAATTTTGATTCATGCGTCCATCCTGCAATATGCGGAGTAATTATAACTTTATCAGCATTGGCCTGCAAATTTTGCCACCAGTTTTGTTCCTCCGGAGAAAAGGTATCCAGCCTTTCATTCTCCAAGACATCCAGTGCAGCGCCCTTTACCTTACCTGATTGCAACCCAAGGCATAAATCGGAGGTCTTCACCACCTTACCCCTCGAAGTATTCAATAAATAAAAAGGATGGTTCATGCTGTCAATGAATGCCGCGTCCAGATAAAATGTGGTTTCAGCCGTTAGGGGGACATGAAAGCTAATGATTTCAGCTTCCCGCTGTATGGTTGCCAGATCGGTAACCTTCACATGTGGTACCGTAATATCCTTTCGGTATTTATCGTACACCAGTATTTCCATGCCGAATCCGCTTAAGCGCCGGGCAAAGCGTTCACCGGTATTTCCAAATCCAATAATCCCGATTTTTCTCCCTGATAACTCAATCCCCCTGTTTTCCTCGCGTATCCATCGACCTTCCTGTACCTCACTTACTGCTTTGGGAATTTTTCGGACGAGCGCCAGCAACAAGCCTACCGCATGCTCGGCAACCGCATTGGCATTTCCCGAGGCGGAATGGTACACCTCAATACCTTTACTGCGGGCATAGCTTACATCGATATGCTCCATGCCGGAGCCCACTCTGGCAATGAATTGTAATTGTGTAGCTGCATCAATTAACGCAGCGTTAACCAGTGTTTTGGTGCTTACTATCAGTCCGTTGTACTCGTGTATAATAGTTTTTACATCCTCATTTGTGCTATCCGGCAAGACATCTACTACTACCCCTTCCCTTTCCAACCGGGCTGCCAGCCAGGGATGAATGTGATCTGTAATCAGGACTCTCATTTTACTTAAAGATTAACTGTGTGAGCTTAACAAAGTCGGCCACCTCTAGATCCTCAGCCCTCAAATGTGCCAGCTCCAGCTCACCCAATGCTTCATGGGCACCCGGGAGTCCTTTCAGACAATTGGATATTTTCTTCCTTCTTTGGCTAAAAGACATTTTAACAACCTTCAGGTACTGACGGGTATCAAGATCTGGCGGAGTAGCTTTTCGGTTAAGACTGACTACAGCTGAAAAGACTTTTGGCGGTGGATAGAATGCATCCGGTGGTATCTCAAAATGGTATGCCACATCATAATGTAATTGTGCCCAGGCCGTAATTACCCCAAAATCCTTGGAGTGTGGTTGGGCTGCCAGCCTTTGAGCCATTTCCTTTTGAAACATCCCGACCACCTGTGGCACCCTGGAATGAAATTCTATGACCCGAAAAATTATCTGCGATGATATATTGTAGGGGAAATTACCAATTACAGTAAACTGGTCTTTGAATACATCGTCCAGGGGGTATCGCAAGAAATCACCCCGAAGTATTCTTTCCTGGGGAAAATCAAATTTCTGTCGAATCAGAAGAATCACCTCATCATCAATCTCGGAAAGAAATAACGCTCCTGTTTTCTGCTCCAACAGGTATTTTGTAAGAATTCCGGCTCCAGGGCCAATTTCAAGTACAGGGAGGGAATCATTATGCAACAGCTCAACAATATCTTCCGCGATGCTTTCCTGTTGCAGAAAATGCTGACCTAAATCCTTTTTATGCTGAAAGCTTTTAATTGGCCTTGACACCTTTGATTGTTTCCTTTGTGTGTACTTTTGAGCAGAACCAAAGGTAATCGGATATAGTTATGGAAAAAAAGATGAAGATCGGCTTCACGCTGGGTGATATTAACGGAGTAGGTCCAGAAGTTCTCGTGAAAGCCCTTTCTGACCACAGGATTCTGCAATACTGTACGCCCGTCATATATGGTTCCAATAAAATCTTAGCCTATTATAAAAAGGTAGCGGGAACAGAGCATTTTAAATATGCGTCGTGCGATGCTATAGAAAATGCCAACCCCAAGATTATCAATGTCATCAATACCATTCATGAAGATATTGAATTGACGCCCGGCATAGAAAACGAAACCGGCGCACGTTGCGCTTTTGACTCCCTGGAAGCAGCCGCCAATGATCTTATTGCCGGGAAAGTGGATGCAGTGGTTACAGCCCCTATCAACAAGCACAATATGCAACGCGTTGGGTTTCAATTCAACGGGCATACGGAATACTTTGATTACAAGGCAGGAAACAACGGAAATTTGATGATGCTGATGAATGACCAGATGCGCATTGCGCTGGCCACCCATCACGTGCCGCTGAAAGATGTTCCGGGCATACTCTCCGAAGAATTTATTCTCAAAAAAATTGACCTGCTTCACCGCTCTCTGGTAGAAGACTTTGCCGTCATGCGTCCTGTCATTGCTGTGTTAGGACTCAATCCTCATGCAGGGGACAATGGCCTGCTGGGAAGTGATGAGGCTGAAGTGATTATTCCTGCCATCCAAAAAGCGCAGGACAAGAAAATGCTGGTAGTAGGGCCTTTGGCTGCAGACGGACTTTTTGGCAGCGGAAATTACAAACAGTACGATGGCATTCTGGCCATGTACCACGACCAGGGACTGGTAGGCTTTAAAGCGCTGAGTTTCAATTCAGGTACCAATTTTACGGCGGGACTGCCTTTTGTGCGCACCTCACCCGATCATGGAACAGCCTATGACATTGCCGGTAAAGGTATTGCAGATGGTGGGTCCATGTTGCAGGCTTTGTATACTGCCATAGATGTTATCCGCAATAGAGAAAGGTACCACACAGAAAGGGAAAACAGACTGATTCCGACACCGCTGCGGTCGGAAAAATGATTTTTCCGTTTCATATGGTGAAATATATCTAACTTTGTGGGCTTTTAAAGCGCGGGATGGTTGCAGGCAGGGAATATAAAATCCCATTTGTGGGACTTAAGGAAGGATTGCATCACTTTAATTATGAGTTAGATGCCTCTTTCTTCCGTCAATTTCCGGATAGTCTGATTCAAGATTGTCGGTTATTTGCCGATATATCCTTCGAAAAAAAAAGCAGGTTGTTCATTCTCAATTTTGATTTTTCAGGGGTCGTAGCTACCAGCTGCGACCGTTGTGGTGAAGACTTCGACCTCCCGATACACGGCACGCATACATTATATGTAAAGCTTACCGAGCCGGAGGGCGATGAAGAGGAGGATATTGATGTAGTCTGGCTGGATGAGCATGCTGCAGAAGTGGATTTAAATCCATGGTTGTATGAATATGCGCATCTTACCATGCCATACAGTAAAATTCACCCTGACCTGCCGGATGGAAGTCCGGGTTGTGACCCTTCCGTACTGGCACGGCTGGGATACAAAAAAGAAGAATCAGAAGCGACAGATCCCAGATGGGATAAATTGAAGAATTTAAACAAGTAATAAATAGTGTAATTATGCCACATCCTAAACGTCGTCAATCCAAGACAAGGACTCGCAAGCGTCGCACACATGACGCATTAGAGGCACCTCACACCCAGAACTGCAGCAATTGCGGTGCGCCTGTGTTGCGCCATCGCGTATGCAGCGAATGCGGGTTTTATCGCGGAAAATTAGCTGTCGACAAGAGCATCGAATCCTGATAGCCGAATAGTTTATACATTTAGGCTGTTATGTCGAAGACTTATGCTGCAATAACCGGTGTGAATGGCTGGGTACCTGAATACAGGCTCACCAACGAGGAGCTGGAAAAAATGGTCGATACCACTAATGACTGGATTTTATCGAGAACCGGTATTAGTGAGCGTCGGATATTGAAAGGCGAAGGCCTTGCCACCTCCGACATGGCCGCAGAAGCGGTGAAGGGGTTGCTGGAAAAAACCGGCACATCAGCAAAGGAAATCGACTTACTGATAGTGGCAACTACCACTCCTGACATGCAGTTTCCTGCTACCGCCAATATTGTTTGCGACAAAATTGGTGCGGGGCACATTTTAAGCTACGACATTAGTGCCGCCTGCAGCGGGTTTCTCTTTGCATTGTCTACAGGCGCACAGTTTATCGAAACCGGTAAGTACAAGAAAGTTGTGATTGTCGGTGCAGATAAAATGAGCAGTATCATAGATTATTCTGACCGAACCACATGTGTCATTTTTGGTGACGGTGCCGGAGCAGTCTTACTGGAACCAACAGCAGAGCCCGAAGGTATTATAGATTCCATCTTAAAAAGCGACGGCAATGGCAGGTTCTTCCTTCATCAAAAAGCAGGCGGATCGCTCAAGCCGGCTTCCCACGAAACTATAGATAGCAGGGAGCACTTCGTGTTTCAGGAAGGAAAAACCGTATTCAAATTTGCCGTAACCAATATGGCAGATGTTGCAGCGGATATCCTGGAAAAGAACAATCTCACCGGAGAAGATGTAGCCTGGCTGGTACCCCATCAGGCCAATAAGCGCATCATAGATGCCACAGCTCAGCGCATGGGTGTTCCCGAAGAAAAAGTCATGGTCAACATTGAACGCTACGGCAATACTACAGCAGCGACCATCCCACTTTGCTTGTGGGAATGGGAGGATAAGTTGAAAAAAGGAGATAATATTGTACTTGCAGCATTTGGCGGAGGATTTACATGGGGATCCATATTGGTCAAATGGGCTTACAACACAAATTAATATATGGCGAGCACATCAGATATCAGAAACGGACTTTGCATCAATTTCAACCATGATTTTTGGCAAATAACAGAGTTCCTGCACGTAAAACCGGGCAAGGGCAATGCTTTCGTAAGATGTAAGCTGAAAAGCCTGACCACAGGTAAAGTTCTGGAACACACATTCCCCTCCGGTGCAACACTGGATGATGTCCGCGTTGAGCGCAGAACATACCAGTTTTTATATCCAGATGAATTCGGCTTTAACTTCATGAATAACGAGACCTTCGAACAGGTCAGTATTCCGGAAGATATGGTAGATGGCAAGGAGTTCATGAAAGAAGGTCAGGAGGTGGAAATCCTGTTCCACGCTGAAACAGAGAAGCCATTGATGTGTGAGTTACCTGCACATATCGTCCTGGAAGTGATAGATGCAGAACCCGGTGTCAGGGGCAATACAGCCACCAACGCAACAAAGAACGCTACGGTAGAAACCGGAGCAATTATTCAAGTACCTTTGTTTGTTGACGCCGGCGAGAAAATCAAGGTAGACACCCGCACGAAAAGTTACATTGAACGCGTAAAACAATAATTATGGATTTTAAGCAGATTCAGGAACTCATCAAGTTGGTAAGCAAAAGCGGCATTTCTGAAGTTTCTATTGAAACCGAAGAAATGAAGGTTAAGGTTAAAGGAAATCTGGCTTACGGCCCGCAAACCAACAATGCGCAACCGGTATTCATCCCGCAGCCCATTCAAACATCTGTTGAAAGTGCAGCACCCGTGAGTAAAGCTCCGGCACCTGCGCCCGCTCCATCATCCGGTGATGAATCCGAAGCACCTAAAAAAGAGGCTAATTCCAATCTGATTACTTTCAAATCTCCTATTGTAGGTACCTTCTACCGGTCTTCAGGACCCGATAAAGAGCCGTTTGTCAAAGTAGGTGATGAAATCAGCGTGGGCGATGTACTTTGCATCATTGAGGCCATGAAGCTCTTTAATGAAATCGAAAGTGAACACAACGGCAAGATTGTAAAAATCCTGATTGACGATGCTTCACCGGTTGAATTTGAGCAACCTTTATTTCTGATCGAACCCAGATAAGCCGGCCGTTAGGTGGTTTATTTAAGGGGTAAAAACACAACCTATGTTCAAGAAGATATTGATTGCCAACAGAGGTGAAATTGCATTAAGGGTTATCAGAACAGCCAAAGAAATGGGCATTAAAACGGTAGCTGTCTATTCTACCGCCGATAAAGATAGTTTGCCTGTGCGGTTTGCCGACGAAGCGGTTTGTATCGGACCTCCTTCTTCCAAAGACTCTTATCTAAGTATTCCTAACCTGATGGCTGCTGCAGAAATTACCAATGCGGATGCCATTCATCCGGGTTATGGGTTTCTGAGCGAAAACGAAATGTTTGCCGATATCTGCCAGAAATATGGTATCAAATTTATCGGTCCACGTGCAGAGCATATCCGCGCAATGGGTGATAAAATTACAGCCAAGGAAACCATGCGTAGAGCAGGTGTTCCTGTTATTCCCGGAAGCGAGGGCCTGCTGAAAGACATGGATGATGCCCGCAAACAAGCCAAAGAGATTGGCTATCCGGTAATTCTGAAGGCCACTGCCGGTGGCGGCGGAAAGGGTATGCGGATTGTTTGGGAAGAAAAAGAGCTTGAGCATGCTTATTCATCTGCTAGCACAGAATCAAAAGCAGCTTTTGGCAACGATGGTCTTTACCTGGAAAAGTTTATAGAAGAACCACGCCACATTGAAATTCAGGTAGCCGGTGATCAATTCGGAAAAGCCTGTCATTTGAGTGAACGCGATTGCTCCATTCAACGCAGACATCAGAAGCTGGTTGAGGAAAGCCCCTCTCCCTTCGTAGATCAGAAATTGAGAGAGCAGATGGGTGACATAGCCGTTCGCGCCGCGGAAAGCATTGGCTACGAAGGTGTAGGAACAATTGAATTCCTGACTGATAAGTATAAGAACTTCTATTTCATGGAGATGAATACCAGGATTCAGGTAGAACATCCTGTAACAGAAGAAGTTGTCGACTACGACCTCATTAAGGAGCAAATCAAATTAGCAGCGGGAGAGCCCATCAGCGGCAAGAATTATTTCCCTGAATTATATGCGATGGAATGCCGCATCAATGCGGAAGATCCCAGTCAGGGATTCAGACCCAGTCCCGGAAAAATCATCAATTTTCACTCCCCCAAAGGACATGGTGTGCGCGTAGATACTGCCGTCTATGCCGGTTACACTATTCCTCCTTATTACGATAGCATGATAGCCAAGCTGATATGCCGCGCCAGAACGCGCGACGAAGTGATTGCTAAGATGCGAAGGGCTTTGGATGAGTTTATTGTAGAAGGTGTTAAAACCACTATTCCTTTTCACAAGAAACTAATGCGCAACGAACAGTTCCTGGCTGGAAATTTCGACACATCTTTCCTGAACAACTTCGATTTTTCCGACCTGGGAGAATAAGGCTTACTGCCATTTTTCCAATTCGGCTAAGGTCCTGCGATATACTTCGTCAGCGTCGTGATCTGAAGGTTGAAAGCTTGCACCTGTCACCTGTTCGAATAATTCAATGTATCGTTCGCTAATGTGTTGGACAACGGCGTCTGTCATTTGGGGTACAGATTGGCCTGTCTTTCCCATAAAGTCATTGGCAATTAACCATTCCCGAACAAACTCTTTAGACAATTGCTTCTGAGGCTCCCCTTTCTCCTGCCGTTCTGCATAGCCGTCGGCATAGAAGTATCTTGAAGAATCAGGAGTATGAATTTCATCCATGAGCAAAACCTTGTTGTCGCGCATGCCAAACTCATATTTGGTATCCACCAGGATCAGTCCTTTATCCGCAGCAAAAGCGGTTCCGAATTGAAAAAGTGCTCTGGTATAATCCTCCAGCTGCTGATAGATATCCTCCGGCACTAAACCTGTGCGTATGATCTCCTCCCTGCTAATGTCTTCATCATGACCTTCAGCCGCCTTGGTGGAAGGTGTTATAATAGGTTCCGGAAAACGATCGTGTTCGCGCATTCCATCCGGCATAGCAACCCCGCATATAACCCTTTTGCCGGCCTTATATTCCCGCCAGGCATGCCCTGTTAAATATCCTCTGATTACCATTTCCACCTTAAAGGGCTGACATAGATAGCCGATTGCCACCCTTGGATCAGGCGTTGACAAGAACCAACTTGGTACAATAGAACGGGTAGCTTCCAGGAATTGCGTGGCTACCTGATTTAGTATTTGACCCTTATAGGGAATAGGCCTAGGCAAAACAACATCAAATGCGGAAATCCTGTCGCTGGCTACCATTACTAGGTAAGTATCATCGATGGTATAGACATCCCTAACCTTACCTCGATAAAAGTTGGTCTGGCCGGGAAATGAAAAGGTAGTTTCGTGAATTGCCATGCTACTCAGATTGCCACGAAAATAAACAAGTTGCCGCTTATTCCAAGGTAAAGCTTTGCACCAGGGAACCATTCATTACCACCACCATGGGTATGGGATCGACCAAAAATGCCATTTTGCCGGCGGCAGGTATAGGTTCGCTGTGGATAGGCTTTCCATCTTTACCCAGCATATACGAGTTACCCGCTATCAATGAGGTAATGCCCACAAGCGGACCTTCAGCCCCGCGGAGCAGCTGAATCGTATAGGCCATCGGATCTCCCGGATCAAAAGTGTAGAGTACCTCGTTGTTGACATTGACAGCAAACAACCCGGTTGAATTAAGATAAATAATATCTTTTAATCCATCTCCATCAACATCTGCGATAGCTGCAGCATGTATCTGATCTGCCAGTTTAGTGGTAGTCTTTTTCCCCGACAGTTCTATGCGTTCCAATTCACCGGTTTCCGTTATGAACATCAACTCCGATGCTTCTTTGTCTCTATTGTAAACAGGTTCTACCAATAACCTTTCAGGAATGGTAAGGGTAGTCATGCGATCCTGTCCCTTTCTGTTTTTCACAAACAGCTTTCCACCATAGGTGGTATACGCGAGGTAATCTTTCCCCTGCGATAAATTGTGTATTACTCCGGTGGCCGGGATACCTCCCGCCTTCAATGGTTTCCAGCCGCTGAGTGGTTTCCCATTTTTATAAAATCCATATATTTTTTCATTCTCACAACCGGCAAACATTCTATATTCCCCGTCTCCGATATAATCTATAACAGCTAAATCGCTCGTAACGGGCGAGCTGAGTCTGATAGGGAAGCCCTCTACATCATTGCCATTCATATCGATGAGATAGATACCTGTCCCCGCATTTAACAACAGTTGATATTTGCTATTTCCATAAAAGTCGACCACTCGAACTTCTCCCTGAATAACTCCCTGCAGTTCTCTTTTCCATTGCAATTCTCCTTCTGCATTGATGAGGTATAAGAACCCCAGACTATCCTGTACTACCACCGCCTGCGTTTGCAACAGCTGATTTTCTACAATAAAAGGACCGCTAACCACCGGTGCATCTGCTTCTGTTACCCAAGAGCCGTAGGTTTCATTTTTCTCTTCCGTGGACTTCAATAAAAATCCATGCAATACGAACAGGTCGTTGAATGGATTGAGTTGAATCATCAAGGTTCCATACTGATCGCTTACATGCTGAAAATTGATGTCATCGTTATAAGGGTTCAGCTCATTGAGCTTGCTGAGGTCAAAATAAAAGAACTGGTTCCATGTAGAAAGTAGTAATGGCAGCGCCTCTTTAAACGATGCCCTTTGGGCGAGGGAACGCTTGCTGAGATCTGCATCTATGCAGGCTTTGAGCTGGTTAAAGTTGGAAGCAAATGCGACATGTTTGCCAATGAGCGCATAATAGACGGAATCGGAAAAGCCGGCTAGTTTCCCGAGCACATCCGAATGTGGCATCCATGCATAAGCATAGGAACGGTATTCCCGTTGTACATTATCGGACAATGCGTGCAATGCGTTTATTGCCAGCTCTCCATCTGTGGTTTCCATAAAGAATACAGACTTAGCAGGCCAGTCCCCGTTCGTTCCAAAAGCTATACCACCGGCCCACTCATTTCCAGCCCATTCCTTCCAGATATTGGCATATTCGCTTTCTTCATTGCTTATCAACTCAGGGAAAATGATATGCGGAGGATTTCCTGCAACTCTCTCCCAATAGTACATTGTACCCGGAGGAAATTTTTCCGCCAAACCGGATGCATTCGCCGTGCCCTGGAGGTACTGAAATAAATTCTCATTGCCGGTATCATCAGAAGAAGCTGCGTACCCAGTAAAGGCAATATGTCCATCGTAAGCCTGTATTTCCAGCGCCACCCAACCCATGTACTTTCTCAACTCCAGGAAGGGTAGCTCAAATCGTTCATCCCATCGTTGTGCGAGCAGAGCACTCCACTCGGGTATATACAACAGCAAGCTTGCCGCTTTGCTTTCCTTCATTTGCGCGTTGAGTCGCTGGTAGCCCTTATCCGCAGCCACGCCAGATTTATGTAAAACCGATTGAATAGCGCTTTCGACTAGGAAGGAGGAAGTACTGATAGCGACTACGCCATTGATGTAAGCTGCTGTCAGTTGTATTTGAGATGTCGGATAGAGGAGATCTAACACGACAATTCCACTCGACTGTCGGCTTTGTATTTCAGGAAGTTCCCCATCAATAGCGGGCAGATGTTTGGCAAGTTTCCAGCGAAAGCCTCCTTTGATTTGCAAGACCATCAATAGTTCAGGTTCTGCATTTCCGGCATTGTAGGCGGCCAGTAAAACCGGTTCATCCTGCTTGATTTTCCATACACCGGAATCGGATAGCAGCAACTGCATGACAGCAGATTGGCCCGTAAGCTCCTGCAACATAGGCCAGTCACCCAAAGACGCTCCCCAGTCACTTGCAGGCAATGATTGATGGGTGGGTGCAAATACCAGCAGTGGCTTGGCAGGTACGGCATCTATGGCCGCAGTATTGAGGGAATTAGGTCGAATGAAAATTACCCAGACCGCAATTGCGACCGTTAAACATACCAGGAGTAGGAGAAGCCATTTTCTTTTATTCATAATGCAGGTACCTTTGCAAAGCTAAGGTGCTTTGTGCCCAGCGAATTCACAATACTCCACATCAATGTACAATTTATGAAGCAAAACAGAGCCTTACTCATCAGCGGGATATCCGGCGCCCTGGCCATTGCAGCCGGCGCGTTCGGCGCACACTTACTGGAAGAAAAGCTGACAGCAGACATGTTACAGGTTTTCAAAACAGGTGCCAGCTATCACTTGGTGCATAGCCTGCTTGCTTTGGTGCTGGCTTATGCAGGGTTTTCAGGGAAGTCCAAACTCCGCACCGCCTGGATGCTCACCATGTGTGGCATTGTACTTTTCAGTTTTTCGTTGTACGCCTTAGCACTTTCTTCATTGCAGGGAGAACCGGCACGCTGGCTGGGAGCTATTACTCCTTTGGGAGGTCTATCGTTTATTGCAGCCTGGCTTTTCGTAGGTTGGAATGGCTATACAACAAAACAGGGCTGAAGCATAACTCCAGCCCTGTGGTATCAGTAGTTTGATGTGCTTACTTACACTTGAAGCTTACTTTTTTCGCATCGAATGTACAGCCATTTTTTTCAATGACCTTTAATCCGACAACCAGGTTCTGAGGAGTAGATGTATTGATTTTAGCTTCTACATTGGTCATCATTACATCACCCACTTGCAGTGACTGCAGTGTCAAAATATCACCCTTGGCTGTTGAACCATCAGATAAATTAGTCTCCTTCTCATTTTTGAAGTCGGCATCTGAAATCGTGCCTGCATCTCTCAGCTTGATAAAGAACTCATCACTTATGATGGCTACAGTAAGGCTGGGGTTTACATTTAACAGGTAAGAGGTAGTTTCCGCACCATTCACCCTTGCCTGACCTTCATAAAGGTTACCCTTTTTGGTCAGCTTGGAATCCAGTTCTGCCGCAGCAGGGGTATCTGTAGCTTTGTTGGTATCCTCTTTCGTATCTCCTTCGTTTCCGGAGTCATTGCTTTCCGTTCTATCATCTTCAATCACTTCACCATCTTCATCCAGCTGCTGCAATTGCTCCAGACGACGCAGGCGATCCTGGCGTTGCTTCTCTTCTTTCTCTCTTTCAAGCGCCTTCATGGCATCAATCTCAGCCTGGTTATAGGTGATATTGGTGTTCTCAATTTCGCCTATAATGGTGAACTCTGTTCTACGGTTAATCTGATGTTCCTCTTCGGAGCATTTAACACCATTCTTACACTGGTTTTTCAGTTTGGTCTCACCGTATCCGGTTGCCACCAGTCTTGCACTGTCAATACCTTTACCTAATAAGAAGTCCACCACCGACTGCGCTCTTCTTTGAGACAGATCGAGGTTATAAGAGTCACTACCACGGCTGTCAGTGTGTGAACCCACTTCAGCAATAATGGCCGGGTTCTCTACCAATACATTGTATAAGGAATCCAGTGCGGGGAATGATTCCGGACGCAGATCAGCCTTATCCAGCTCGTAGTAAATATTTTTAATCTCAATCTCTTTTTTGATAGGAATGGGCTCCAGGAAAATGTCTACATACAGTGTATCGTCATCCATTTTACCAACGGTAGAGGTCTTGGCTCTACCTTGATAGAAACCATCCTTGATAGCTGTCAGTGTATAGTTCTCGTATTCTGTACCACGGTAGAATTCGAACAACTTACCGGAAACACTTGATGCTGAGTCAATCTTTCCTGCTGAAGCAAGGAGGTCAATAGCAGCGCCTTCAATTTCAGCACTATCCTTAATATTCATCACACGACCCATGATGGTAAACAATGGCGGTATGATAAACTCGTACTGGTAGATATCATCGCAGCAAGTTTCGCTCTTCACACTGTAACCACCTGCGCGGTTCGATACAAAGAATCCGCCCCTGAAGGTTCTTTTTTCCTTAGAGTCTGTAGAATAGTAGAAATCATCCACAGAGCTATTAATAGGAAAACCAACATTCATGGGGTTTTTCCAGGACTTCATACCACCTGTAACCTGATAAATATCCAAACCACCTACGTTAATCAGGCCATTGGAGCTGAAATACATCATATCTTCCTTGACACTGTAAAACGGCGTGATTTCGTCGCCTACTGTATTAATTTTTCTACCACAGTTCTGAGGGCTTGTATATTCTGTTCCTTTGTTACGCACTTCAGAATACCAGATATCCATGCCACCCACGGAGCCTTCTCTGTTGGATACGAAGTACAGAATTTCTTTCCCTTTGTAGTCGCCTATCGCAGGGTGTGTGGTGGTATATCCGCCACTTGCATTAATATCAGACAACTCCTTAGGCTTGCTCCACTCTCCATTTTCATAGGTGCTCACATAAATCTCACAAACCATTTTAAGTGAGTCGTTGGGCATACACTCTGTAAAATAAAACCGCTTTCCATCGAGTGAATAGGTACCGTTACCGGTATGTGCATTCGTTTCATTAAACGGACCTGCAATAGGTTCCCCTTTCGCCCAGTTCTCTCCCTGTTGCTTAGATTCGAAAATGCGTGATTTTAGCTCTACTTTTTTCGAACTACCCAGTTCTATGATCTCTTCAGATACAAGAGAAGCATAAACCAGCTTATCGTTTTCAGGATTATAACGGGGTGAAAAGTCTGTATAATTATTATTTACATTCTTATTCAGGTGGGTGATGTTAACCTGCACCGGTTCTTCCAGTAAAACCAAAGCCAGATCACATCCTTTCAGTTCATTTTTGGCAAGCCTTTTATAATAGGCGCCCTCTGAACCCCGCATCCTTGATTTATTGAATGCCTTGAACTCGTCAATAGCTTCCTGATACTTGGCATTGTACTTCATACTCAGCGCATAGTAGTATTGCGCCTGCGGATAATTATCCTTATCCATTTCAAATGCTTTCTTGAACCAGGGCTCCGCATTTTTATAATCGCGTGCTTTGAAATAAGCATCTGCCAAATGATAGGCTACATAAGGATCGGCATCTTCATTGAACTCTTGCAGATAAATATCGATAGCATTGTAATAGCTGCCCGATTTGACCAGCTCATCTGCCATCATTACATCGCGGTTCACTTTGATTTTTTTGCGCTTGGCACCGTCTTGTGCAAATGTGGCGGCACTTCCGATTACGAGTAAGCTAAGGAATATATACTTCAGTTGTTTCATATACAAATTTTACACATTATCATTACTATCAATACCTTGGACAAGGCAGTACATAATTTTCAGGTACGACAGGCAGAATACAACCTGTGTAAACCAGCGACAATTCAATACCACCCTGACCATTCGTAGCTACGTCAAGATTGGAGGTATTTACATCGTAAGTTATACCTAAACGGAAATTGTTGTAGTCGATGGCAAGGCTGGGAATAACTGCATCGCCGTTCCGAAGGTAGGCCCCCATGTAAATAGTCGCAGGGAAGTTGGGATTGCGCAGGAAATATCCGATATCTCCACCAACAATCAATTCTGACGCTCCACTCTGAGACTGGTATAAGACCGCAGGCAGTATGCTCAGGTTATTGGTAAGGGCAACGATTACTCTTGTATGTCCGGTAACGCGCATACCCAGTTCATTGGTCGATTCCAGCAGGAACGACTCATTGGGTGTTAAAAGGTGGTTAGCAGCAACACCCGCTTCCAGGGAAACGTCCTGACTGAACTTACCTTTATACATCAAACCGAAGTTCAAATCCAGGTTATTGAAGTTATCACCCGCATAAGGTTCAAAATTGGGAAGACCTGAATTGAAATCAACTCCATCAAACTGATTGGCAAAAACCAGGTTGTTCCAATCGAGTGATTTCTGCATCAGTCCTGCCTGCACACCAGCTGAGAGGTAATGATTAGGGCTACCCAACGCCATGTGATAAGCTACTGAAGCCAGAACGGATAAATTGGAAAGGTTTCCGTCGCCTGAAACGTCATTGTAGAGCAGAATCCCAGCGGCGAGATTATCAGAACCACGAATTCCTGTCACAACAGGCGCATCGAAAAAAGCAGAATACGTAACGTATGGTGCAGGTATGCTACTCCACTGGTTTCTGTAATTCAGACCTGCTCTCCAGTCACAGGCATAGTTACCTGTCTGAGCAGGATTCAATGCCAGTGGTGCGCTCATGAATTGGGAAAAGTGAATGTCCTGGGCCTGAACCGCAAAGCCAGTTAACAGGAAAACGATCAATAGTAATTTGTTGATTTTTGCCATAAAAGCGTTTTTATCTAAGTAATGTAATGGTTCCGTTCATTGTGAATTCGTTGCCTCTTTCATCTAAGCCTACAAATATATACATGTATGTTCCAATTTCCTGTTCTTTATCGCCCACTTTACCGTCCCAACCGATAGAAATGTCTCCGGTTTCAAAAACTTTCTTTCCCCATCTGTTATAAATCTGGAAAGAAAGCGGAGTTACTTCATTGAAAATCAATACTCTAAGTATATCATGTGTGCCATCACCATTGGGGGTGAAAGCATTGGGGATATAGACTTGCGGTTCAATCAGTACCGCGACATTAACAGAATCAGTGAATTCACATCCCAAGGCAGTTGTAACCGTCAGGTAGTAGGTGGTCCCCTCTTCAGGAGAGGCCTCCGGATTAGGTATGTTGGGATCACTCAGAGACTCTGCAGGCGTCCAGGAATAAGCTACTCCACCTGAGCCATCTAACTCGGTAGACGTCCCCTGATAAATGACCGCATCCGGTCCGGCATCAGCTTCAGACTCTTCGACATGAATGGTAAGTTCTCTGGTTTCCAGACAGGCATAAAAGTGCCCTAAAACTGTATATGTGATTGTTTCTTCTGGTGTGGAGGTCACTAAAGGACCTGAGGTCGTATCCAGGTGATTAATGGGCGTCCAGATATACACCTGTGCACCGGAAGCCTGTAAATCGACAGATTCACCGGGGCAAATGATAGTATCCTCGGGCCATGCGTCGAATGGGTAAGAATCATTTATCTGCAATATGATGCTATCGCCGGCAATTGCGCAGGTCAATTCACCTGTTATAATAATTGTTTCTACTCCTTCTGCCAGCGCATCTTCGTAAGCTTCAATAGGGATGGTTATCAGCGAATCGCCCGGATAGAATACAACAGATGTAGGAATATTGGAGTAATCAATACCATTACCAGCAGTTCCTGTTATTTCCAGATTCACAACAATCGTATCTGTTGCTACAAAGGAGAGCGAAAGGTTCAATTCGCCATTGTTACAGCCCTCAATCATTTCAGGATATCCATCAATATCGTATTCATATGAAATATTAACACCAGGGCTACTCAGACTTCCTGCTTTAATAAATACACCGGAGTCCAGAATACCATCGCCTGCATCGGCAACCCCTAGTTTGAGGTGGTAAGTCTCGCAAGGAGTAACTGCAGCACGCGCGGTAAGAACGGTTGTGAAGCCATCCCACTCAATGTAATAATCATCGGTGGTATAAGGAGCGGTGAGCCAGTCTTCTGTACAACCGCCAAAAGAGGGCGTACAACCCACGCCATTATCGACGTAATACTCTTCGTTTTCCAGCGGATTTACGTTATTGATAGCCACAGAAGTAGTCGTAAATGGTACCAGTGCCAGATTTTGAGTTCCCACAATTCCGGGGCCGCTGATAAACAAGCCAAAAACATCGTTGAAGGAAGAGTTCACGTAGGTAGTGTATTCTTCGGAGCCAAAAACATAATCGAATTGCAGGGAATCAGAAGTAACTGTTGCATCAAACTCCAGAATACATGCGTCGTAGGTGGTTGAAGTAGTCAAATCCTCCAGGTCAGGATCGCCCCCGCCTCCCATACTCATCCCGGTACCGGAACCGCTGTTAGGGCCTTCTACCTCTGTGGCAGGACCGGAAACAATAACGATACCCGACTCCATGCCCACATTGCAATCCACGCATTCAAAATAGGCATAACCACCATCATGACAATCGATGGTTACTCCGCTGATAACAACACCTGTACCCACCAGCGTTGCTGCCAGCTCTTCAGGTGTTAGCGTATCATCCACTACAATTTGTGCTTTTGCTTCAGCGGCTAACATAAAGAGGCCAGCTATAGCTATTGATATAGTATACAGTCTGTGCCTTTTCATTGTTATTCTATTTATTTGAGCCAATAAAATCTATCTAACCAACATAAAGTGACCTTGCTCTGAAAAATCGTTGCCATTATTATCTGACCACCGCAAGGTGTACACATATGTGCCCATGGGTTGTTCCTTGTTGTTATAGAAGCCATCCCAACCCGGAGCACCAACATTTCCGGTATACACCAGTTCTCCCCAGCGATTGAAAATATTCAACTCATAGAAGGAAATCTCACCTCTTACAATGATGGTAAACAAGTCGTTGTATCCGTCCTGATTGGGCGAGAATGCATTGGGCACCCACACTACAGCATCTCCTGATACAAAAACAGTGACTTCATCCATGGCAATACAGCCCAGCTCTGTTTCAATAGTCAGGGTATAAGTAGTTGTTTCCAGCGGAGTGGCAATAGGATTCGCAGTATTCGAATTAGCTAATGTAGCAGCAGGAGACCAGGTATAACCAACGCCGCCGCTTCCATTCAGGATTGCTGATTCGCCAAAGAATATGGTAGTATCGGCACCTGCATCAGCAACCGGTTCTTCGAGATCTACATTTAAGTCGAGACTGCTTTCACAGGCAAATAAGGTACCGGTAACCGTATAGGTCGTTGGAACGTCCGGCGAGGCATTCACACTCGATCCGGTGGTGCTGCTCAATCCGTCTGAAGGAGACCATGTATACGTATCAGCGCCGCTGGCTGTAAGTGTAGCGGTACCTCCGGGACAAATAATGGTGTCCAGTGGGCTGGCCTCAATTGGAAGAAAATCCAGGATATTGATTACAAGACTATCGCCGAAGCCGAATGCACAACCCAGCTCCACGTAGATTACAATTGTTTCAATTCCTTCTTCCAGTGCATCTTCAAATACAGTAATGGGAATAGTAACCAGCGTGTCACCCGGCAGGAACAGTATAGAATCAGGTATAGCTGAGTAATCTTCACCAGGAGTAGCTGTTCCACTTACATCCACCACCACATAGAAAGAATCAACCGGCGGGAAGGACAAATCAAATGTGAGTAAACCATTATTACAACCTTCAATCAGATCTAGGTATCCGTCAATATCCGCATCATATGTAATAGCGACACCCGGGCTGTTCAAACTTCCTGCTTCGATAAATACACCTGAATCCAGAATACAATCCAATGCATCTGCCACGACAAGTTTGAGGTGATAGGTCTCACAGGGTATTACCGCAGCTTTGGCGGTAAGCACGGTGGTAAAGCCATCGTACTGAATATAGTAATCATCGGTGCTGTAGGGTGCTTCAAAACCCGTTCCGTTGTCTACATAATATTCGGGGTTCACCACATTATTCACGTTATCGATAGACACAGGGTCTGTTGTTCCAGGCACTAACGCGATATTCTGGGTTCCGACAATTCCCGGGCCATCAATAAAGAATGCAAATCCGTCATTGAAAGAGAATACATATTCGAGGTACTCATCAGATCCAAATACATAATTAAAGCTGAGTGAATCAGAAGTTACTGTCACATCAAATTCGAGAACACAGGCGTCATTGGTGATATCGTCAATATAATCCTCCAGGTCGGAATCACCGGGTGTTCCGGGGCAGGCGCCGGCACCACTGCTGTTATTAGGTCCTACCGTTTCGAAAATAGATCCTGATGTCAGCACCACACCACTAGGGATGCCCACATTACAATCTACACATTCAAAAAAACCATATGCACCGCTGGCACAATCCAACTCTACTCCGGAAATCGTAACCCCTTCTCCTACCAAAGCGGCGGCAAGTTCTGAATCCGTAGGTGAGTCATCAACAACAAGCTGGGCTTTTGCGCTGAAAGCAGTTGTAAGCAGAGTGACAGTAAGCAGGTAGGTAATGCTGGTAAAAATCCGTTGCATATAGCTCATTAAAAGTGACCTAAATTAATAATCAAATGTACGAAATAACCCGATAAAACTGAAAATCAAGTGTTTCCGAAAGGTTTCAATATGACGGTATCATGACCGGACGCTATTGCTTCCGCAGCAATGCTCAGGCTTTTCGGCTCCTCTTCCAGAGCACCAGGCCAAAGGCAAGCCCAAAAACCATCATACCTACAGAAATGAATTCAGCCTGAGTGGCTTTCATTCCTAAGAAGGTAACAATATTATTTACCCGAATCTTTTCAATCCAGAATCGTTCGAGTCCATTAGCAAAGATGTAGGCGGCAAAAAGAATACCGGCAGTCGAAATCCTTGTCCTCGCTATCCATAAAATACTGAAAATGATGATGCTCATGATGGTTTCGTACAAGGGCGTTGGGAAGACGGGAATAGGTAGCACCGCGCAGAACTTTCCATCACAATCGGGCAAAGGCAAACCATCTTCATTGACATTGTGGGCATAATTTTGAGCAACCCAGCTTACCGGCATCCATGAAGGCGCCTGAAAAGATCTGTTTGGAATATCCTCCCGATCGCCAAAAGCGTAATTGAAGTAGTTGGGGTAAGCTGCAGTAGCCTTATCAAAATCTTCCGGCATAGCTGCGGCAACCTCTCCTGTCTCCTTAGTCAGGTAGGCACTGTTGTATACCCCCCAATCACCATCGCCAGCCACCTGGCAACCAATGCGACCAATACCGTAAGCGAGAATTAGCGCTGGTGCGACTGCATCTCCCAAATGGAGCACATTTATTCCCTTACGTGTAGCATAATAGATAACCGCTGCTGCGCCGAGAATCAGTCCGCCGTAAATGGTAAGACCGCTGAAAAAGTTACCCAATGGATCGCGGAAGAAACTCTCCCACCCACCGGGCTCTTCAAAATTGGAGAAGATTTTAGCGCCCAGTATACCTGCGATAGCGGCAATAACAACTATATCCCCAACGCGCTGATGCGGCCAAACCTTTATTTTCTTCTTTTCAGGCTTTGGTAGTTGCTGCTTTTTAACCTCACTGTACTTTAAATAACCCAGCAAGAGGGCACCGATAATCCCGCCCACTATACTACCCGCACTCGAAAAAATGACCGCCTGCGGATTGTCCGTAAAAAGTTGGTAATCTGAAAAAATAAGTCCGAGTTTAAATCCAAAAAGAAACCCAATCAATGCGTTCAGTCCGATATCCAGCGGCTGGGGAGCTTTCCCGACAACCACTTCCTCTTCTTTGAAACTGAGCAAACCTTGGTTCTCTTTTCTTTTCAGCTCTTTAGCCAGCAACCATGCAGCTACCAGAAATGCTGTTGCCACAAAAAACCCAAACGAAAAGATGGGCAATGGTATGCGCCAACCGGTAAGACCGAAAATCAAATCTGAAATAGTAGCATACGATCTTAGCAGTAGCATGTATTCGTTTTTATAAGGTAATTGTGGATTCAGAAGGAACAATTATTTCACCGGCCTGCATGACGGTTGCAGGTAATATTGCCGACAATTCTACCATTGCTATTTCATTGACCAGCAATGGGTCGTAAGGAGCAGCCACTTTGATGTAATTATCGGTAAATCCGAACATGGTTTCCCCATCTGTTTCCGCTTCAAAAAGAACGGGCCGCTTACTACCTACAAATGCAGTATAAAAGTCCCGTTTCTTTTTTTCGGATAGACTAATCAATTGAGCTGTCCGCTCTTCCCGCTCCTTCACAGGTACAGGATTATCCATTTCAATAGCCAATGTATTAGGGCGTTCAGAGTAGGTGAACACATGGAGATAGCTCACCTCCAGTTCATTTAAAAAATGATATGTATCCAGGAAATCGGCATGCGACTCACCCGGAAAGCCTGTGATGACATCAACGCCAATGCAAGCATACGGCATCCGTTCCCGTATCAGCTGCACATTATCGGCATACAACTGACGCTTGTACCTTCGGCGCATTTTGGCAAGAATCTTATCACTGCCGCTTTGTAAGGGTATATGAAAATGCGGAACAAACCTTTCAGACTGAGCTACGGTTTCAATAATCTCTTTGGTCAGTAGGTTGGGTTCAATCGACGATATGCGAAAGCGCTCGATAGCTGTAACCTTATCCAGTGCCTTTACCAGATCGAGGAAAGACTCCTGTTCGGCTCTGGGGATGTTTTCTATCCTGCCGAAATCACCAATATTCACACCTGTTAGTACCACTTCCTTCACACCCTCCGCAGCAATTTTTTCTGCCTGTTCCACCACCGAGGCGACGGTATTGCTCCGGCTTTTACCTCTTGCCAGCGGAATGGTGCAAAATGCACAGTTGTAATCGCAACCATCCTGGACTTTCAAAAAGGTCCGTGTTCTATCGTTTCCCGAGTAAGCCGCTAGAAATTGATGGACATCTTTTATATCTCCGGCCACCGCCCTGGGGCTATCCGTTTTTTTCAACTCGGCAATATGCCTGGGAAGTTCGAATTTTTCAGCCGCACCCAACACCAGGTCAACACCAGGAATAGACAATATTTCCTGTGGCTTCAGTTGAGCATAGCAGCCTATGACCACTACACGGGCATCCGGACGAATGCGCAGTGCCTGCTTCACTACCCTTCTGCATTTCTTGTCGGCATTGTCGGTTACGGAGCAGGTATTGATAACATAGACATCAGGCCCCTGTGTGAACGGAACGATGGTAAAGCCCTCCTCTCCCATCTGTCGAGCCAGTGCGGATGATTCAGAAAAGTTCAGTTTACAACCCAGGGTATAGAATGCTGCGGTGCCTGCCATAACTGTACAAAGGTAACAAACATGGTGCTCAGTCATAACTGATTAGAAAGGAGCTATTTTTACCCTCTATGACTACCACCATTCGTTACAGGGGCATTGAATACCAAGCTGAGGATGCCTTGGATATATCTACCGGTTTCCGCGACGGGGAGCAGGTGAACTGCTACTATGCACCCAGGTTTACCAGTCAGCCTGTTATTGCCGGCAGTTTTATTGGCGATACTTCGAGAGGAGGTCCCGTTAATTATCGGAATGTACATATCAATCCGCATGGCAATGGCACGCATACTGAATGCGCCGCCCATATTGGCGCTCCCGATTGCAACATCCGGGAGGTACTGAAAGGCTGTTTTTTCCGGGCGCAGTTAATTTCAGTGACTCCGGAGCAACAAGGTCCGGATCAGATTATCACGGCAGAAATGGTTATCCCTGCCATCACTGCAGATGCAGAGGCCGTTATCATTAGAACGCTACCTAACCATCCTGAAAAACTTTCTCGGCAGTATTCCGGCACCAATCCGCCTTACCTTGATCCGGAAATATGCAGGTACCTGGCAGAACAGCAAATAGAGCACCTGCTTGTCGATTTACCCTCCCTGGACAGGGAAGAAGACGGTGGCAGACTGCTTGCCCACAAGGCTTTCTGGCAGTACCCGCATGCCACCCGAAAAAATGCTACCATAACAGAACTGGTTTATGTAGATGAGCACATACCTGACGGCCATTATTTGCTCAACTTACAAATAGCCCCTTTGGAGCTGGATGCGACTCCCAGCCGCCCTATGCTGCTACGTCCCGTGAGTTAATTAACAATTTGATAAAGCCATAATTACTGTCATGATGGTCGCACAAGTGTGTGGAGCACTGTACCTTTGCGCCATCATTTAATTACTACTACAATGAAAAAATTGCTCTTCCCTGTTTTGATAGCTATCGGCATACATTCTGCCGGTGCCCAGGTTGTTAGTATTGCCACTGCGCGCACCAGTCCGCTGGGAAGTACGGTTACTGTTCGCGGTCTTGTTTTGAATGGAGAAGAGCTGGGCAGCATCCGATATTTGCAGGACAATACCGGTGCCATTGCAGCGTACGATTTTTCTCTGATGGCGCCCGTGATGGCCGGCGACAGTATGGAGGTAACAGGAGTACTCTACAATTACAATGGATTACTGGAATTGAGCCCTGTGACATCACTTACAATTATAAACAGCGGCAACCCATTACCTGCTCCTGAGCCAGTGACATTAAGCAGTGGCTGGGTTGAAGGCTATGAAGCTCGCCTGGTTCAGGTAAGTAGCGTTGAATTTACCGCCACAGGTACTTTTTCAACTGCAGGTTCCGGAACCAATTACGATTTAACAGATGGTGTAAGTACAGGCCAGGTGCGTGTCTTAACTTCCACAAATATCGACGGTACCGCCATTCCTGAAGAAGAAGTTAATGTTACCGGGATTATGTCGCAATATGCACCTGGAGGAACAGGTGGCTATCAGCTTCTTCCCCGCGGACTGGAAGATATCAGCACAGGTGGTAACCCTCCGGTAATTTCGAGCGTACTGGCACAAAGCAATATCACCACATCTTCTTTCACTGTTTCTTTTGAAACTTTATATGAAGGAAATACGATTATATACTACGGCACTTCCGAAGATGCACTCACCGAAGATGTTGCAGACGCATCGCTAACTGTAGCACACAGTATTGACCTGACCGGTTTGACCGACGGAACCATCTATTACCTGAAGGCAGCATCTGTCAGCGCTACCAATGATACATCCTGGTCGCCGTTGACAGCTATGGCAACGCAGAGCAACTCTACGGGCGAAATGCGCATTTGGTTCAATAACCCTGTGAATAATGGCGTGTCTACAGGAACCAATGCCTTCTATAATCCTGACTTTGTAGATACCATTATCTGGTTTATCGACCATGCCTTGTATTCCATAGATATGGCCATTTACAATATCGATAACGAAAACAATATCATCAACGCACTGAACGATGCCTATTTACGAGGCGTGAATGTTCGTTTCATTGCAGATGATGGCGTCAATGCCGGCGCCTATGCAGCGCTGAATATTGGTCCGGGAAAGAAAATTAAAGCCCCTACCGGTGAATTACCCGGCGGAGGTTTTTACGGCATAATGCACAATAAATTTATTGTGATTGATGCTGTCAGCACAGACCCCGATGAACCTTGGGTCATTTCCGGCTCCACCAACATGACAGATGCGCAGTTGAAAGTGGACAAACAGAATATGATTGCCATTCAGGACCAGAGCCTTGCCAAAGCCTTCAGAGCTGAGTTTGAAGAAATGTTTGCCGGTACTTTCGGTCCTCTCAAAACGAATAATACACCCCACCAGTTTATCATTGGCGGCAAGGAAGTGGAGCTGTACTTCAGCCCTAGTGATGATACTGAATCGCAAATCAAACGCGTCATTGCCGAAAGCGACTACGACATGTATTTTGCTGTTTTTACTTTCACCCGCTTCGGCATTAGTTATGATATTGAATCCGCGATTGAGAGAGGTGTATTTGTGGCCGGTATCTATGACGAAACTGACCCCTCCAATCCCCTGGCTATAGACATTCTGGAAGGCGCTATGAGTAGTACCCTATTTCAGGCAAGCGGCCCTATATTCCACCACAAATATCTCATCTCCGATCCCTACTGTCCGGCTTCAGACCCTATGGTTTTAACCGGCTCCCACAACTGGTCTACCAGCGCGCAGGTTAGAAATGACGAGAACACATTGATCATACATGACTCCACCATTGCCAACATCTATTACCAGGAATTTGCCCAGCGTTATACCGATGAAGGAGGCACAATAGTGGTGGATGGATTCTGTGATTTTGTTCCGGTATCCCATCTATTTGCAGAAGCGCCATTGCAATTCTTCCCCAATCCTGCGCAGCAATCGGTGGCCATAGAGCTACCCCTTGGTTCTGAAGGCGGACTATTGCAGCTCTTAGATATTTCGGGCAAAGAGGTGTTCCATCAACGGCTGTCACAACCTACATCTGTGATTGAACTTCACGGACTGGCCAATGGCATGTACATGGTGCGTTACACGACACCGGAAAAAATCTATTCGGGAAGGTTGATAATCAATCGCTGATCAACTGCGCTGTAACAGCAATTTATAGGAACCCAAATCCTTTCGAAACACCAGGAGTGTAAGGATAATTGCTGCCGCCAATTGCAGTGATGCCATGAGGAAGTAATTATCTGTCCCGATGGTAAAATTCAGTGCGGTTACCAGTATGGCGTACACCACCGGTAACAGTATCATTTTATATGGATTAATTTTAAATTCGAATATCTTTCTTCCCTCCAGCCAGGTAAAGAATACAACTGCAATTTTAGAAATAAAGAAACTCCATACAGCTCCCCAGAGCCCAAAAAATTGCAACAAGACAATACAGGATACAAACTGAACGAGGGAACTCCATGCAAAGGCCCTGGGTAAGGCACCTGTCTTTTTAAAATACATGAGCGGATTGTAGAAAATATTTGCAATCATTCGAAAGGCAAATGCTGCGCACAAGACCGGCAGGTACTGGAAAACAGCATAATAGCTTTCATTCTGCACGAACAGCTTTACAATTAGAGGCAACACAAGCACGTTGCCTGCAATAAACAGAATGCTAAACATGCTAAAGACATTATGAAAACGGTTTTCACCTGTGGTACTTCGCTGGAGGTTGTTATCAGTCCATATTTGATAAATACGGGGATTGATGGTCTGGGCTATGGCCGTTTGGGCGACATCGATCAATAGTACACATTTCAAGGCGAAGTCGAATATGCCCACATCAGCAGTGGTGCCGAAGTAGTTGATAATAAAACTGTTGATATAAAAAACCACCCATCCGAGTATCATAAACAGATAAACGGGGAAACAAAACTGATGTAAGTTCTTGAGGTAGCTTCTTCTGAAACGGATTCCGTATTCACGGTAAAAGAATACACCTGCGAGCAAAAATATCAGCAAGCCGGAGAGCAAGCGGCCCCAGATAGGACCATCCAGGGACTCCGGAAAGCGGTACACACCAATGGTGCAAAGTGCGACTGTTACAATAAAATTGAAAGCATTAAACCACAGATGCCTGGAAGGCATATCGCGGTAAAACAGAAAGTTGATATAAGTGCGAAAAAAGGCATTGAAAATACCGGTGAGCACACACATAAATCCGTATGGAAAGAAGGAGAGTTCTCCCCGGAATAATAATTGAAATAAGAGATTCCCAATCAGTGAAAAGAAAACCAGGAGAACCAGGCCAATAATGAGCATGGCGCCTACAACACTTCCAACAAAGGCGCGCATTTCTTCAGGGTCTTTCTTGTATTCAAAGTGATGAATACCCACATAATTATCCAGACCGTAGTTAGCTGTAAACTGCACAAAAATGGTAAAGGCAATATAGAGCGCCAGAGCTCCATAGAGCGAGGTAGAAAGATTCTCCGTGTAGGGGAAAAGCAGAACGACACTCGTTAAAAGTGGCAACATATTGCCCATTGTAAAAATGGCAGATGCCTTAACGACTCCTTTTATCATTTTGTGTTTGACTGTAGCAAATGTAAGGGATTCTGCTCACAGCAAGCTGTGTTTAGCCTTTGACAGCTGGGTTGGCAAAGTTAAAAAAGGCCGGAGTCACCCCCGGCCTAACACACACGCTTATTAGCAAGAACGAATTATTCTTTCTTTTTCAGGAGCAGCACATCATTTGCCTGTACCTCCGTAACGTACTTTTTTACCCCGTTTTTATCGGTGTAACTTCGATTGATGAGCTTACCCTCAATGGCTACTTCAGCTCCTTTCATCAGCAGCTTTTCTACTATTCCGGCCAGCTTTCCCCATGCTACCAGGTTATGCCATTGGGTTTCTGTTACGCGCTCTCCTTCATTGTTCTTATACGTCTCATTGGTTGCTACGCTGAATTTTGCCAGCTTCCGGCCTTCTTTCAGATCAACAATTTCAGGATCTGCACCAAGGTGCCCAATCAATTGCACTTTGTTCTTAATTGTACTCATTTGTTTTCGGTTTTACATTAACTAATTCATTGCTTCAGGTTTCGAAACAGTAGCCTTGCAAATGTGCTGTAACGCAAAAATTTTATTCGGTAATTAATCGTTTGTATACGTTTATAATTATTTCAAAACGCCTAAACGCCCGAAGTATGTGACTTTCCTTTGGTTCCTGACGGTATTTGGGTAGAACAATTATTGTTTAAACACTTGCCGTTATCATGCAAACAGCTTATTATTGAACCCATAGATATGAACGGATTATTTATTGTAGGCTACTGGAATTCCGGGACAACCCTGTTGACGGATGTATTGAGGAAGCACCCCGATCTTTCGCTGAAGAAAGGTCGTTTTCTTCCCAATCTGGAGGAGCGGACCCTGCAAAAGCTCTTTAGCAAAATGGGAACTCCATTTTTCGATTTTGGCGATTACTCAGAGGTTATTGAAAACGGATTTGCCAACTATCGCAGTCCGGAATGGTCGGAGGAGCAAATGCATACATTCCGAAAAATGTTTGACCGCCACTTCAGTGTATCTCCGGGACAGCATTTACTGCTAAAAAATCCATGGCTTTTTTTCTACAAAGAATGGATAGATCGCCAATTTGCAAAGGATAATATTAAAAAAATTGTAATACTCAGAAATGGGTATGCACAGGCTGTATCCAAAGATTACTGGATGCGCGGTGATTTGCCTCCGGAAAAGCAGCTGGTAGCCCGTTCTATATTCTGGAGAAAAGCCATGGAGTATTATTTTGAAACCTGGTATAAAGACCCCGACTGCCTGACGCTTCGGTATGAAAATCTGTGCACCCATCCGGAAGACACTATCGAAACTATTTGTTCCTTTTTATCACTTCCCTTTGAACCCCTTCAACGTAAATTACCGGAAGCGTTTGTCAATCGAATGACGAAGTGGCTGCAGCTGGAACCCGCATTTCAACAGCAGGTTATTCAGGAAATAAAAGGTGTACAAAATAGAATAGATGATGCTTTTCCGCTGAAAACAGCTTTGGAATTTTTTGAAAACACTTGAAAATAAAGGACTGAAACGTTTAAAAAGGTTGCACCTTGTTTTTTTTAAATAAATACTAACTTTACGCATATCAGGTAACAGCAAAACTACTTGTAAAATGTACGCTTATGACCCTCAAAAATTGCCAAGAGTGCGGTCGTGAACTGCGCGGTCGCATCGACAAGAAATTCTGCAACGACATGTGTCGTAACGCTTTCAATAATCGCTTGCGGAATACAGAAAGTAATTTGGTCCGAATAACCAACAGAAATCTTCGGAAGAACAGAAAAATTCTGGAAGACATCTGTCCAGGGAGCTCTAAAAAAATTAAGAAGCATATCCTGATAGATGCCGGATTCAATTTCAAGTATCTTACATCCTTTCGCCGAACGACTAAAGGGGATGTATATTTCTTCTGCTATGAATTTGGATACTTATCACTGGACGATGAAACCCTGTTGATCGTCAGGCGAAAGGAATAGCCCAATAGGTACGTTATTGCCGACTGACAACTTTGACCAGGTTGCCATCCTGGTAGGTTATTGCCGTTTCTTTACGTCCATCTATAATCATCACATCGGAAGAAAGTGCTCCTGTTTGGGTACCCACGAGCTCCTTATCTTCCCAGTAGTTGCCCTGAGTGGCAGTGTGGTCTGATGTCACCGCAACAATTTCATGCTGCTTGCTTACGGTAGCAGGACCCGCTGGATGCGGTGAAGATTCCAAAGCCAGTGGATGCGCACCGGGAACGGAACCGGGATCATAGATTTTTATCTCACTGCTCAGATGATCCGGATAGTCTCCTATCCCCCAACCGGTGTTCGTGGTTTCAATATAATAATAGGTCAACCCATCATGGCTTACACCTATCCCTTTGATCTCTCCCTGTACCGCTAATCCCACACCCATATGTCCTTCGGGAGAGAGCAGAATGGCCTCGTACCCCAAACTGCGCAGCAAGGCTGCCAGCAAGACAGCGGTATCCTCACAATCACCTCCCTGCTCTACCAGGGTTTCAACAGGAAATCTGGGATACTCGTATTTGCCATCACCTCTGTAATTAAAATGCTGGACAAAGCTGGCAATGAACTCGACCGTTTCACGCTCATTCAGCCGATAGCTTTGAGCCAGGAGTTGCAGCTTCCTCGCAAGCCTGTCGATGACAGGATAAGCGGGATCTTCCTTCATATAGAAACTAAAATCATAATAATCGCGCTTTACTCCCTTATAAAAATCGTAGTCTTGTTTATCAAATGTATATGTAAAGCGATAACGTTTACCTTCGTATTCCCAGAAATAGGTTTTCTGTATAGAACCTGCAAAGACTGTTGTTTGGGAGAGCGCAAACACAGCGCACAGTGAAATAAGTAAACGCATATCAGGAATTTTAAAGGATGATTAAAGCGTACTTATCTTACCATTCAAAAACTTTACCAAATTTTTCATCAAAACGTTATTGACCTCACTTTAGTGTTTCAACTAACATAATCTTGCCTGTTCTCATCCAAACTCCTCGTCTGCAGCTAAGAACCTTCCTTCAGGAGGATGCCGCATTGCTATATGCGCTTAACGCAGATGAACCAACCATTCGATATACAGGTGATGTGCCCTTTTCTTCGCCGGAAGCGGCAAGAAAGTTTATTGAAGGCTACCATCAATATGATCGCTACGGGGTGGGCAGATGGACCACCATACGCCTATCTGATGGTAAACCTTTAGGATGGTGTGGATTAAAATACCATCCTGATGCGGACATTTATGATTTGGGTTTTCGCTTTTTAAGGGAAGAGTGGAATAAAGGCTATGCTACGGAGGCAGCAAGTGCTTGCCTTGCATTTGCATGGAACACGCTGCATCTTTCCCGGATATATGCGCGTGCTATGGTCAGAAATACTGCTTCCATCAGGGTGTTGGAAAAACTTCAGATGACACCTGAGAAAGCAATTACCATGGAAGGAGAAGCAGCTATTTATTCCAGATTACCCGCCCCCAGCTTCCCTAAAGCATGCCATAATTTTCCGGTCATATCGCTTCGGGTTGTTTAGCCGGCCCAGTTTTCCCTGTCCAGACTCCGGTATTGAATGGCTTCAGCAAGGTGCTCTACTTTGATATCTTCACTACCTGCGAGATCAGCAATGGTTCTTGCCACCTTCAAAATACGGTCGTAAGCCCTGGCCGATAAACCCAGTCGCTCCATAGCTTTATTCAGCAGCAATTGACCCGGGGCTCCAATGGCGCATACTTCTCTGACCACTGCAGAAGGCATGAGGGCATTTGCTATGATTTCGGGTTTACCCTGGAAGCGTCGCTCCTGCGCTTCTCTCGCTCGTATCACCCTCTCCCTGATGGGCGCACTGCTTTCTTCCTCCTTCATGGCACTCAGTTCTTCAATGGCCACCGGGGTCACTTCCACATGTAAATCAATGCGGTCCAGCAATGGACCCGATATTTTATTAAGGTAGCGCTGCACAACGCCCGGACCGCAAACACACTCCTTTTCGGGATGGTTGTAATATCCGCAGGGGCAGGGGTTCATACTTGCCACCAGCATGAAGTTCGCCGGATAATCGACAGAAAACCTAGCTCTGGATATCGTCACCTTCCGCTCTTCCATAGGCTGACGCAGCACTTCCAGCACATTCCTTCTGAACTCCGGCAGCTCATCCAGAAAAAGCACGCCGTTGTGCGCCAGGGATATTTCACCCGGTTGCGGATTATTGCCCCCTCCTACCAAAGCCACATCGCTCACGGTATGATGTGGTGACCGAAAGGGCCTGTTGTACAGCAATGCACTCTCTGCCGGCAACTTGCCAGCCACTGAATGAATCTTGGTTGTTTCAAGAGCCTCCATTAAGGTGAGCGGAGGCAAAATCGTCGGCATGCGCTTGGCCAGCATCGTTTTGCCCGCACCCGGAGGACCTATTAATATTACATTGTGTCCACCGGCAGCTGCAATCTCCAGGGCACGCTTAATATTCTCCTGTCCTTTTACATCAGAAAAATCAACATCATGGGTAGACTGGTGGGACAGGAACTCGGCTCTGGTGTCTACAAACACAGGAGCTATGCGTTTTTCACCATGAAAATGCGCTACTATGTCGTTTAAATGCTGAACGCCCAACACATCAAGGTCATTGACAATCGCCGCTTCCCTCGCGTTCTGAATCGGGAGAATAAAACCTTTAAACCCCTCTTTTCTTGCCTGAATTGCAATGGGCAGTGCGCCTTTAATAGGCTGTATACTACCATCCAATGACAGCTCTCCCATTATCAGGTAATCAGCGAGCTCTTCCGCCGGCATCTGTTCACTCGCTGCCAGCAGGCCAATAGCCATCGGCAAGTCGTATCCGGTTCCTTCTTTTCGCACATCGGCAGGTGCCAGATTGAATACGAATTTCATTCGGGGAATCCGCATGCCGTTGTGCCGGACCGCAGTTTCGATGCGCTGCCAGGATTCTTTAACCGCATTATCGGGAAGACCTACTATAAATGAGCGCAAATCGGAGCCTCCGCCGCTCATGTTTACCTCTATGGTAATAGTATGTGCCTGCACACCGTGCACGGCACTAGCAAATGTTTTTACCAGCATAAAAGGGTTAAGCTTTCAGCAAACATAAAAAAAAGCCATTGCTTTATTCATCCCTTCGGCCTTTAAAAGCAAAAAATGATATCCGTCACATTATGCTATATTTCTACAACAATAGACAGCAATATGTCATAAAAAACACTAAATAAAATTGTCACATAATTAATTAATAATATCAAATAAAAAGCGCCTATAAAATACTAATACGGCCATTTACAACTCAATAATATGTCACAAAAGCATTATTTAAGACTCCCATACTACTATAAATGGTTACCATCTTCGTTACCGGTATTTCACAAGTTATCGCAAAATGAGAAACAGCAAATGGTTCTGGCTGATGTTGATAGTCCTTCTGGGCGGAGGAGCAATAACAACGCAGGGACAAGTGGTGGTAGCCTTCGAAGCAGATGATGTCATTGTCTGCCCCGGCGTTCCAGTTGAATTTACCAGCACCAGCACTTACCCCGCAGGTTCTACAGTCAGCTATTTATGGGAGTTTCCCAGTGGATTTGCCTCCTCCCTCACAGAAGCAGCTCCAACGGTATTTTATTATACGCCCGGCACCTATAATGTTACCCTTCATCTGACTGTTGACGGAGTGACTTACACCCTTACTCAACCGGCGTATATCACAGTTGTGACGCCCAGTGACGCCAGTTTCACTTTCGTCACAAGCGATATTTGCAATCCCCTGGAAGTGACCTTTACCAGTACATCCACCGGGGGTTCCAGTGCTGTTACCGAATACTTATGGGATTTTGGCGATGGCAGTTTCTCCTCACTGGAGGCACCTGTACATACTTTTAGCAGCGCAGGGACTTATACCGTGTTGCTATTCATTACAGATGAGAACGATTGTACCGACAGCTATTCCACCACAGTTACGGTCACCACCCCCATGAGCAGTTACATTACGGATACTGACGGGGCTTCGTCCTGTGGTAGTTCCATCAGCCTTATTCTGGCTTCCACCACTACAGGCGGAACAGCACCCTACACCTATTTCTGGGATTATGGCAATGGTGTCACATCCACTGCAGCTTCCGGACTTGCAAGCTATTCTGCATGTGGAACCTATGAGGTTACCTACACTGTAACGGACGCCAATGGCTGTGAGATAACCAATACCTATCCTGAATACATAGATATCAATTGTTACGAAGCTGATTTCTCTATGTCAGATGACTCTATCTGCGAAGGTGGTTCTGTAAGTTTTACAAATTTGTCAGACCCGGGAGCCAGCTCCTTTTACTGGCAGTTTAACTTCCCGGCCAGCGGAGCATCTGTCACCTCTACAGCTGAAAATCCCTCATTTACCTATTCTGTTGCAGGCAGTAAGACGATTAAACTAACCGTAACCTATCCTGATGGTTGTACTGCCATCCATTTTGATACAGTGTATGTCAGTGCAGGACCTGATATTGCCGGAATTGCGGCAACAGATTCTACAGCCTGCGATGTACCCTTTAGCACCTTCATCTGGCCAGTGGATGTAGAAGGTGCGGGTCCGTTCACCTATGCGTGGGACATTGAAGGTGATATGTATTCAGATTCACTCATTAATCCCACCTTCAATACCATTGAAAATTTTGATGTAGACATTACCATCACTGATGCACTCGGTTGTAGCAGCAGCTTCTCTTTCAACTCCTTTATCCAGATTAAAAAACCAACTGCCAGCTTTACTGCCGATCCACCGGAAGGTTGTGCTCCGTTAACAGTCACTTTTACGAATTTAAGCACATCGCTGGTGGTACCCCTAGCATACTTTGTTTGGGATTTCGACGATGGCACCACTGATACAACTTATACGCTTGATCCTTTTGAACACATTTTTACCGAATCGGGCAATTACAATGTAGAGCTTACAGTTTACACTGAAGATGGCTGTCCAAAATCTACCAGTTTATGGATTCAGGTGGGCGATCCGGTAGCCTATTTTGAATTCACCGATCCGTCATCACCCATATGTAACCCTGTAGGATTGGATAACCTTTCCGAAGGAAGTGAATTTACCACCGTCAGCTGGGGAGATGGTGCCACTTCTACCCTCACCCCGCCAGAAAGTGATACCACCCATATCTACCTCAATACAGACACCGCAACCTACATCGTAACACTTACTGCTGAAAACAATGGTTGTATCTCTACCTGGACAGATACGGTGACTGTTCTTCCTATTTTACCGCTGTTTTCCATTGCCTGGAACTGTGATAACCCCAACCTGGGTATCATCAGTCTGGACAGTGCTTTATTCACAGGTCATGATTTCTGCTGGGATGTAGCCGGTTCCGGTGATACCCTTTGCGATTTGCTCGATATAACCTGGGAATTTGACGGACCGGGTACCTATCTTATCCAGATTATAACAGATGATACCATCAGCGACGACGACTGTTTTACAATTCCGCCTTTTTACTTCACTGTACCCGAGAACGTTGCCTCATTTAGTATGTCCGACAATCCGCTTTGTGCTGCAGGTTCAGTGGTACTAACCAGCACCAGTAGTATTACCTATCCCGGAGATTACAACTGGGAGGTTGGCCCCGGACTTTACTATGGAGACTCAGATAGTTACGGACCGGACCTCGCCAGCGTTACCTTTGAAATTACAACGCCGGATATCTACCCGATCACACTCACCACCATTGACGCCAATGGCTGTATTGCAACGGTTACAGATACGCTAGTCTACTCAGGTGTAACCGCATTATTTGGTATAGATTCAATAGTAGGTTGTGAGACCAGAACTTTATGGTTAGAAGACCTGAGTACAGTGATTGATCCTGTTGGCGGCTTTATTACCATAGAAGAATACGAATGGAATTTTGATGATGAAGATGCCTGCCCGACCTATTACGGCATCACTCCTCCTCCATGTACACTGGATGCCGGCGTTTATAATATTTCATTAACGGTAACCGATAATTTCGGTTGTTCAGATACCTACACCCTCAATCTTGACCTTACTTCCACCATTACAGCATCATTTACCAGCGATAGTTTATCCTGTAGTTCGGCCGACTCATTAATTTACGTCAATACCTCCACCGGCAGCATCAGCGAAACTTTCTGGGATTTTGGCGACGGTGCTACCAGCACCGCCTATGACGGAGTGCATCTGTATGCTACAGCCGGCGTATATACCGTATCGCTGACGGTGAGTGATTCTCTGGGATGTAGCAACACATTTACAGAAGATATAAATGTTATCTTCTCTGATTTAAATGCTGACTTTGAACTGGACTATATAATCGGAGCCAGCTGCCCACCAATACCGATATCACTCACCAATACTTCAACCGGTGATATCTCTGATTTTGAATGGGTGATAGAAAGGGAAAGCGGTTACTTTACTTATTTCACCGACGAAGTTGTGTTAACCTACACAGAACCCGGAGATTACGATGTTGCTCTGTACATTTATAATTCTGTAGGATGTGTTGATTCCCTGAATATTATCAATGCCATCAACGTTCCCGGTCCAACCGGTAGTTTATCGTTCCTGGCAGACACCGTCTGTACTCCCGCACTTATCAACTTCTCTGTCATTGATTTGGATGCAGACCTTGCCTATGTTGATTTTGGAGACGGCGATACCACCCTTATCACCGGTGATTTTTCCTATAGCTATCTGGAAGAAGGAGTTTACTGCCCTACCATCATACTTATTGACAGTACCGGTTGTTTCTACGCTGAAGCCTGCGATTCATCATTGGTAGTTTATGAACCACATATTCTTGATTTTGAAGTGGTTGATAGTACTTATTGCCTGGGTGACAGTATGTTGTTTGTCAATAACTCTACCGGTTCCGTATTGAATCCTATTTTAGAATACACCATAGACTATGGCGATGGCACGCCAGCCTTTAGCATAGTGGCGTTTGATAGTTTATATCATGTGTACAGCACACCTGGGCTGTATACTGTTACCATCAGCAGCACCAGTTCAGTAGGCTGCCCTGCTGCTTTTACCTACGATATTGATATACCCGAAACACCCATGGTGGACATCAGCTATACGCCTGCTTCCGGTTGTTTTGAATTGGAGGTAGCCATAGAACTTGCAGGCTTGACAACAGGTTTTGGTATAATTGATTATGGGGACGGAATTATCGATACAGTTTATGGAGATACCAGCCACATCTATACCGAACCCGGCACCTATTTTCCATTTATTACCCTTGTGAACGGAGGCTGCTCTGTCGATTACCTGGGGCCTGAACCTGTCAATGTCTATTATCCTTCTTATGCAGGTCTGGAGTTCATTGATTCTATAGCCTGCTCCGGCGAAGAGATTACTGTTTACAATACTTCATGGGATACTATATTGAATCCAATTATCAGCTATACCATCGATATTGGAGACGGAACGCCACTGACAACGCTCAGCAGCTTCGACAGTCTTGTTTTCACCTATGGCACATTCGGCACCTATCCGGTTACCTTAATTATTGAGAATGCGGAAGGTTGCACCGACTCTGTAACATTAAATGCTTATGCTGATGCTTTGCCAACCGGCTCTGTGGCCTTTAGTCCCACCAGCGCATGCGGTGAACTGGATGTATCCATCTCTTTACTGGATGTGTTAGCCGACAGTATCATTATTGATTTTGGCGATGGAACAACAGGACTCATTACATCCGATACCAACTATATCTATACTACCCCGGGTATTTATACACCTGAAATTACATTGACAAATTTCTCCGGATGTTCCATTGATTTCACCGGAAGCACTCTGGAATTGTTTGACCTTCCATTGGCTGACCTGGCTATCAGTGATACTTTGGTATGCGATGGCACCCCCATCACACTGTTCAATAATACAGCAGACACCGGCTACGCAGCTATTACCGGCTATGAGCTGGATATGGGCGACGGAACTGTTTATTCCTTCTCCAGCTTTACTGAACAGGAACACCTTTATACATCAACAGGCATCTTTACTATCACTTCGATAGTGACGAATGCAGGAAGTTGTTCTGATACAATGACATTCAATGTAAATGTGGCTCCGGTTCCCTCCGGTACCATTGAACCATTCCCACTTTCAGCCTGTGGTGTGCTGGATGTCAACTTCCCCATCGGCGCACTTGCTGCAGATTCCATTGTAATTGATTATGGCGATGGATACATTGTGCATACTACAGCTGACACGAATTACATCTACACTACTCCCGGCATATATGAGCCTGTTATTTATCTGTATATTACCACCGGCTGTGCGGCGACGATAGAGGCCGGCGAACTCGAACTTTTTGATATTCCTGTAGCTGACTATAGTATTTCAGATACACTTATATGCTCTGATGAGGCCATAACGTTCTTCAATGCCACAGCAGATACGCTCTATGCCTCCATTGATGAATACCACTATGATTTTGGCGACGGCACTACGTCCCTGCTGACAACTGCAGACGATGTAACGCATACCTACACCGCTCCCGGAATATATGAAATTGCCATAGTTGTAATTAATGCCGGCGGATGTTCTGACAGTGCATTCTTCAGCATTGAGGTACTGGGTGCACCTTCTGCCAGTATGAATATAACACCCATTGATGGCTGTGGATCTTTGGAGACCACCTTTAGCTTCTCTTCTTTCTCTGCCGATTCTGCATCCTTGTTTGATGGTATTAACACTGTGGTAGTTGACGGTTCTGATTATACTGTGCTTTTCGACACTCCCGGTGTTTACGAACCTGTTCTGACGCTATTCAATGCGGCTGGGTGCAGCACAACCGTTCTTCCACTGGAACCGATAACAGTAGCGAATATTCCTGTTGCGCTCATGGAAATGCCGGAGCCCGGGCCCTATTGTACCGGACAGGAGATAGCGGTTGTCAATCTTTCTGTAGATCCTGAGCCCAATCCTGCCATCAATGCCATTGACCAGATAGATTTATGGCTGAGTGGAAGCTCCATATTCAGTGGCAGCTGGATGAATGATACCATGCTTACCTTCAGCACACCCGGCGATTATTCATTGCTGATGGTAACTGCGAATGACAATGGATGTATCGACTCTACTTCGATGGAGTTCACTGTTTACGGAACTCCCGAAGCAAATGCAGGTGATGACTTGGTCATCTGCCCCGGAACATTCGCCGAGCTCGATGGTTCCGAATCAACAGGCGGGTTGTATTACAATTGGTCCCCCAGTGGATTATTCGCTAACCCCACTGCAGAAGAACCGGAAGCTCTGTTCAGTTCGACCACCTGGATAGTTTTGGAGTATGCCACCGATTTTTGTGCAGACATCGATTCTGTGCTGGTTACAGTGGTTGATGATTTGAATCTGGTTGCGGGACCCGACACTGCGATTTGTACCAGATCGGCCGTACAACTTTTCACAACTTATGACAACATCAATGACGATGTAGATATTATTTGGCTTACAGGAGACTACCTGAATAGCACCATCATTGACAACCCGATTGCTACACCACCGAATACTATTACCTATACCGCCAGTGCAACCTGCGGAACACTGACTGTTTATGATGATGTAACGATAGAAGTATACGGATTGCCGGGTGTGGAAATTGAAGGTGTAGCGAATTTCCAGCTCAATGACCCCGAACTTTTCCTGGCTGATGTTTCACCAGCTACTGGATCGTTCGATTATTACTGGGAGCCTTCTGAATACTTTGCCTGTCCGACCTGCGCCATTTCGATGTTTAACCCCTACTCCTCCACCACTGTCAGTGTAACAGTTGTGGATGAAAATGGCTGTCGCGCCACAGATTCTCTGGATGTAACCGTTTATCCGGCCTGTGATGGCGATGGTATTACCGTTGCCAATGTTATTACTCCGAATAACGATGGTTACAATGACGTTTTCAGCCTTTATTCTGAATACCTGGATGAATTATTCTATATCAGGATTTTTGACAGGTGGGGAAACCAAATTTATGAAACCGGTGATATCAATGCAGGCTGGGACGGCACCTACAATGGTGTTCCCGTAGATGCCGGTGTATATATATACTCCCTCAAAGGAATATGCACCGGAGGTGATGAATTTGTTAAAACCGGCAACGTAACCATTTTGAGATAAGCCTTAGTTAATATCTCTGGCAGGAACCTCTTTTCATTCTTCAGACCCTCGTTGAGCACCCTTTGGCAATTGCCGGGGGTGTTTTTTTCTAGGTACATCCTCCCAAGCTTAGCGATGCACTAGGTCCTTGGTGTTCTCATGCACAACAAACATACATTCCACCATATGAGTCTCAACAATGGATTGGGTTTGGAAGAGAATCCGCAACAGGATGTAAAGCATAAGTGCCTATCCTTGCAGGGGCTGCGTCTACGGAAGCGGAGAAGTTCAGGCAGAGCTAGATGACCAAGAGCCAAGCAATAATTGTCATAAGTCCGTTCTTCATGCCATCATTATGACAGGAGCAATCCCGATATTTCTAATGCCAACAAGGAATCATTTTGGAATAATAGGCCCCATCCCAAAAAAAGAGTTTAGCTGGGATCGGATTAAGGAAAAGATTAACAACAATCCTTTTATTGAAGATAAGGACGCTAAGCCCAGAGTGCTTACTATAACTCAATCAACCCACGATGGGATTCTATACAATGTAGAGGAAATTAAGGAAATGTTGGATGGTAAAATTGGTGCGCTACATTTTGATGAGGCATGGTTGCCACACGCATCTTTTCATGACTTTTACGGTGATTATCATGCAATTGGAGCAGATCGTCCTCGATGCTCTGAGAGCCTTATTTTTTCAACTCAATCTACGCATAAAATGTTAGCTGGATTAAGTCAAGCTTCACAAATTTTAGTGCAGGACGCTGTAAACAATAAACTCGATAAAGAATTATTCAACGAATCATACTTAATGCACAGCTCGACCAGCCCACAATACTCCATTATTGCTAGTTGCGATGTAGCTGCAGCAATGATGGAAGAGCCTGGTGGTAATGCTTTAGTTGAAGAATCAATCATGGAAGCTCTTAATTTTAGACGAGCAATGAGAAAAGTAGACCAAGAATGGGGGGATGGTTGGTGGTTTCAGGTATGGGGTCCTGACGATCTGTCCGAGGAAGGAATTGAGGAGAGAGCAGCATGGATGCTTAATAAGAATGAAAAATGGCATGGTTTTGGAAATTTAGCTCCTAACTTCAATATGCTTGATCCCATCAAAGCTACAATCATTACTCCTGGACTTAATGTTGATGGTGAGTTTGATGAAAAGCTTGGCATACCCGCAATGATAGTTACAAAATATTTAGCAGAGCATGGGGTTATAGTCGAGAAGACAGGACTTTATTCATTCTTTATTATGTTTACTATTGGTATTACCAAGGGAAGATGGAATA
>DDYY01000097.1:54755-86588 GCA_002346225.1 Bacteroidetes bacterium UBA3022 | reverse complement strand
AATTTCATTATCCATCAAATGGTTGATTGGTTTCAGCAGGAAACGTTCCGGCAAATCAATGGCTGAGAAGTTGGCTGCGGAGATTTTAGCTGCGTCTAATAATGAGGGTTCTACTATCAAGAAAAAAGAGGATGTTCACAAAATGGCAGAAGCCAACAAGGCATTTGCACATTTCAGAGCGTAATTAACCCATTAACACAAGCAAAATGTCAAGCAGAGATTTAAGATATACGAGAAATATTGGGATTGCAGCCCACATTGATGCAGGTAAGACTACTACTACCGAACGCATCCTTTTTTATACTGGTCTGACCCACAAGATTGGTGAGGTACACGATGGTGCCGCCACCATGGACTGGATGGAACAGGAGAAAGAACGTGGTATCACAATTACATCAGCGGCAACAACCACTTTCTGGAAGTACCGCAATGACGAGTTTAAAGTAAACATCATTGATACTCCGGGTCACGTGGACTTTACTGTAGAAGTAGAGCGTTCTTTGCGTGTACTGGATGGTGTTGTGGCACTGTTCTGTGCAGTAGGTGGTGTTGAGCCGCAAAGTGAAACAGTTTGGCGTCAGGCCAACCGTTACCGCGTTCCCAGGATAGGTTTCGTGAACAAGATGGACCGTTCCGGTGCTGACTTCCTAGAAGTAGTAAGACAAGTGAAGACCATTCTTGGTGCCAATCCGGTGCCACTGGTACTGCCCATCGGTGCAGAAGAGACCTTTACAGGTGTCGTTGATTTGATTCGCAACGTGGCGATGATTTGGGATGACTCTACACAAGGCATGACCTTTACTGAAGTGCCTATTCCAGATGATATGGTGGATCAGGTAATTGAATACCGCAACCATTTGGTGGAGGCGGTTGCCGAATACGATGATGCCCTGCTGGAAAAATACTTTGATAATCCTGATTCCATAACAGAAGAGGAGTTGGTGGCTGCTATTCGTAAGGCTACCATCGATATCGCTATCATCCCGATGTTATGTGGTTCAGCATTCAAAAATAAAGGTGTTCAGTTTATGCTGGACGCAGTTTGCCGCTACCTTCCTTCTCCTTTGGATATTGAAGCTGTTAAAGGCATCAATCCCGATTCTGAAAAAGAAGAATTGCGCAAGCCATCGGCTACAGAGCCATTTGCAGCCCTGGCATTTAAAATTATGACCGATCCTTTCGTAGGTCGTCTGGCATTCTTCCGCGCTTATTCAGGTAAGCTGGATGCTGGCTCTTACGTATTGAACGTGCGTACAGGAAAGAAAGAGCGGATTTCCCGCATTCTCCAAATGCACGCCAATAAGCAGAATCCGATTGACCGTATTGAAGCGGGAGATATTGGAGCGGCTGTTGGATTCAAGGATATTCGCACTGGAGATACCCTTTGTGATGAAAAGCATCCTATCACCCTCGAAAGTATGGACTTCCCTGAACCTGTTATCGGTATCGCCATTGAGCCTAAGTCTCAGGCAGATGTAGATAAACTGGGTATTGCCTTGTCAAAATTGGCTGAAGAGGATCCTACCTTCAAAGTATTCTTTGACGAGGAAACCGGTCAAACGGTAGTTCGTGGAATGGGTGAGTTGCACCTGGAAATTATTGTGGACAGGTTGAAGCGTGAATTTAAACTGGACGTAAACCAGGGTGCACCTGAAGTGGCTTACAAAGAATCACTTACTAAGACTGTTAAACACCGCGAGGTTTACAAGAAGCAGTCAGGTGGTCGTGGTAAGTTCGCCGATATCCAGTTTGAAATTGGTCCTGCTGACGCGGAAGTAGTGGGTCTTCAGTTTGTGAATGACATTTTTGGAGGTTCTATTCCCCGTGAATTCATTCCTGCGGTTGAAAAAGGCTTTAAAGAAGCGATGGCAACCGGTGTGTTGGCGGGATATACCATGGACAGCATGAAAGTGCGTCTTTTCGATGGCTCTTTCCACGCTGTGGACTCTGATGCCCTGTCTTTCGAACTGGCAGCAAAAGTGGGTTACCGTGAGTCTGCCCGCAGTGCCGGAGCGCAGTTGCTCGAGCCCATCATGAAGCTGGAGGTTATCACACCTGAAGAACACATGGGTGACGTTATCGGTGACCTCAACCGCCGTCGTGGTATGGTGGAAGGTTTCGAGAACAAGAACAACTCCACCGTGATCAAAGCAAAAGTGCCATTATCTGAAATGTTCGGTTATGTTACACAACTCAGAACCATCACTTCAGGCCGTGCCACCAGTATTTTGGAATTCTCGCATTTTGCTCCAACTCCTTCCAACATTGCTGAGGAAGTTATTGCAAAGTCGAAAGGTAAAGTAGCTGATAAAGTTTAAATAGCATACAATGAGCTATAAAATAAGAATGAAATTGAAGTCTTTCGACCATACATTGGTAGACAAGACAGCCGAAAGAATCATTAAGACTGTGCGTGGCACAGGTGCAGTGGTGACAGGTCCTATTCCTCTTCCTACCCGGAAGAAGATTTATACCTTGTTGCGTTCACCGCACGTGAATAAAAAAGCACGGGAGCAGTTTGAGTATTCAACCTACAAACGCCTGCTCGATATATACAGTGCTTCTAACAAAACAGTTGATGCATTACAGAAGCTGGAATTGCCAAGTGGTGTTGAAGTAGAAATAAAAATCTAAACGATGAAAGGGATTATCGGTAAAAAGGTCGGCATGACCCACTTTTTCAACAGTGATGGCAAGGCCATTTCCTGTACGGTGATTGAAGCCGGACCTTGCGTGGTTTTGCAAAAGAAAACCCAGGAGACGGATGGCTATGATGCACTGCAAATCGGCTATGGCGATAAGAAGGAAAAAAACACTTCCGCCGGCATGATGGGTCACTTCAAAAAATCCAATGCAGCACCTTTGGCACAGATTCGGGAGTTTCGTGATTTTAACACCGACCTCGGTCTGGGAGATACTATCACAGTTGATATTTTCGAAGAAGGTGAAAAGGTACATGTGAAAAGTACCAGCAAGGGTAAAGGCTTTCAGGGTGTAGTAAAACGCCATGGATTTGGTGGTGTAGGTATGACTACACACGGTCAGCATGACCGCCTTCGGGCACCGGGTTCTATCGGTGGATCCTCCTCTCCTTCCAGGGTATTCAAAGGAACACGCATGGCCGGAAGAATGGGTAATGAAACCGTGAAAGTGCGCAATCTGAAAGTAGCAAAAATCATATCAGAAAAGAACCTGATTTTGGTAAACGGTTCTGTACCGGGCGGCAAAGGTTCTTATGTAATAATTGAGAAGTAATATGAAACTGGAAGTAGTAAATATTGCTGGAGAAAAAACCGGCAGGCAGGTAGAGCTCAACGATGCGATTTTCGGTGTAGAACCGAACAATCACGCAGTGTACCTGACTGTAAAGCAATACCTGGCCAATCAGCGTCAGGGTACCCACAAGTCAAAGGAGCGTTCTGAGATAACAGGTTCTACAAGGAAGCTGCATCGCCAGAAAGGAACCGGTGGATCAAGAAAAGGCGATATTAAAAACCCGCTTTACCATGGTGGTGGAACCATTTTTGGCCCACGTCCCCGGAACTACTCGTTCAAACTGAACAAGAAACTGAAGGAATTAGCACGGCGTTCTGCATTGAGCCACAAGGCTGCCAATAACGGAATCGTAGTTGTCGAAGATTTCACCTTTGAAAAACCGGCAACATCTAAATTCTCCGGCATGCTGAAAGATCTGGGAGTTACAGGTACCCGCACCTTATTGGTGATGCCTTCTTCTGATCGCAATGTGGTCCTGTCCGGAAGGAATATCCAGCGCACGGAAGTTATCCAGGCGGCTGATCTGAATACTTATACTGTGATGAAAGCGAATCGCCTCATCATTACCGAGAAAGCTATTCAGGCAATCAACGAACAGGTAGAAAAATAAAATTAGCGAGATGGCAAGCAAAAGAGTATTAATCAAACCGCTGATCTCAGAGAAATTGACTGAGCTGACGGAGAAAAACAGAACCTATGGTTTTGTGGTCGATCCGAAGGCTAATAAGATTGAGATTAAAGATGCCATACAGAAAATGTATGATGTCAAAGTGGAGGAAGTGCGCACAGTGAACAGGTTAGGAAAGCACGGTTGGCAGCGTACACCGTTTGGAATCAGCAAGGGTACCAAAGGCAAAATGAAAAAAGCCTACGTTACCTTGAAAGAAGGACAGGAAATTGATTTTTTCAGTAACATTTAAGCGTTAGAATGGCTGTAAAAAAATATAACCCGGTTACCCCGGGTACGAGATTCAGGATAGGCAATGCCTATACAGAGGTTACAACCAATATACCTGAGAAGAGTTTGGTTGCTCCCATGAAGAGCACAGGTGGACGGAATAGTTCCGGCCATATGACTGTGCGCTACAGAGGTGGCGGACACAAAAGGAAATACCGTATTATCGATTTCAAGCGCAGTAAGCACGATGTGGCTGCAACGGTAAAGACAATCGAGTACGATCCTAACCGCAGCGCCTACATTGCACTGCTCAACTATGCTGACGGTGAGAAAAGGTATATGCTGGCCCCCAACGGTTTGACCGTAGGACAGGAAGTATTGGCAGGCGAGAGCGTTGCACCGGAAGTAGGTAACAGCCTGATGCTGAAAAACATCCCGCTGGGTACTATCATTCACAATATTGAAATGCATCCCGGAAAGGGCGGCATGATAGCTCGTGCAGCAGGAACCTGGGCACAACTGGCAGCAAAGGAAGAGAAGTACGCCATCATACGCATGCCTTCCGGAGAGGTTCGCAAGATTTTACTTTCATGCTATGCTACAGTGGGAACGGTATCCAATCCTGACCACAACCTGCAAAGTATGGGTAAAGCCGGTCGCAAGCGCTGGTTAGGCCGCAGGCCACATAACCGTGGTGTAGTAATGAACCCAGTAGATCACCCGATGGGTGGTGGAGAAGGTCGCTCTTCCGGTGGACACCCACGGTCAAGAACCGGTGTGTTTGCCAAGGGTAAGAAAACACGGCATGCTAAGAAGCAGAGCAGTAAGTTCATCATCAGCAAGCGTAAAAAATAATAAGCATCATGGCAAGATCAATTAAGAAAGGGCCGTATATAGACCATAACCTGATGGGTAAAGTGGAAGTACTGAATGCTTCCGGTAAGAAAACGGTGATCAAAACCTGGTCACGCAGAACTACCATTACCCCGGATTTCGTAGGTCATACGTTTGCTGTGCACAATGGAAATAAATTCATTCCGGTATATGTAACGGAGAACATGGTAGGCCACAAGCTCGGTGAATTCTCACCAACCAGGAACTTCAAGGGACACTCCGGTAACAGATAATAATAGAGATATGGAAGCTGTTGCAAAACTGATTAACAACCCCCGCACCAACAATAACAGCGGTTCGCCTAGAAAGGCCCGCCTGGTAATTGATATGATCCGGGGTATGGATATTGACAAGGCATTGAATGTGCTTCGTTTCACCAACAGAGGCTCTGCTGAGCCCATCGAAAAGGTGTTGAGAAGCGCTATCAATAACTGGGAACAGAAATATGGTATGGACCCAACCGAAAATGAACTCTACGTGAAAGAGTGTTTCATTGACGGCGGAAAAACCATGCGTCGGTTCATGCCCGCTCCTCACGGACGTGCTTACCGTATCCGCAAGCGCACCAACCACATCACCGTGGTAGTAGCTAGTAAAAAGGCTGCGAACGCAAGTAATACTGAACTTGAAAGCAAAGAAAATTAATACTGAATGGGACAGAAAGCCAATCCGATAGGCAATAGGTTAGGTATCATCAGAGGTTGGGACTCCAACTGGTTTGGTGGTAAGGACGCAGCCAGTAAGCTGATTGAAGACGAGAAAATCAGAAAATACCTGGATGCGCGTATTTCCAAAGGTGGAATTGCACGTGTCGTTATTGAAAGGACACTCAATCGCATCACCATCACCATTCACACTTCCCGCCCGGGTATTATCATTGGTAAAGGTGGTGGAGAGGTAGACAAAGTGAAGGAAGAGCTCAAGAAAATTACGGGTAAGGAAGTACAGATCAATATCGTAGAGATTCGTCGCCCGGAACTGGATGCCAATATCGTTGGTGAGACAATTGCCAAGCAGCTGGAAGCCAGAATCAATTTCCGCCGTGCCATCAAGATGGCTATTGCATCTACCATGAGAATGGGTGCAGAAGGTATCAAGGTGCGGGTATCCGGTCGCTTGAATGGTGCTGAGATGGCCCGTTCAGAAGAATACAAACAAGGACGTGTGCCATTGCATACTTTCCGCGCAGATATTGACTATTCCTGGAAAGAAGCACAGACCGTTTATGGAAAAATCGGAGTGAAAGTGTGGATTTGTAAAGGAGAAGTTTTAGGAAAACGCGATTTGTCGCCTAACGTAGGGACACCCCAGGAACGTCAGCGCAAACGCGGTGGAGGAAGAATGGCAAAACGAGGATAAAAAATTAATGAACAATGTTACAGCCTAAGAGAGTAAAACACCGCCGGGTTCATAAGGGCCGCATGAAAGGCAACTCAGGTCGTGGTACAGAATTAAGCCAGGGTTCTTTTGGATTGAAAACCCTCGATGCAGCCTGGATAACAGACCGTCAGATTGAAGCTGCCAGGGTGGCACTTACACGCCACCTGAAAAGGGAAGGACAGGTTTGGATCAATATTTTCCCTGATAAGCCTATCACCAAGAAACCTGCAGAGGTTCGGATGGGTAAGGGTAAAGGAGCTCCCGAGTATTGGGCAGCTGTGGTAAAGCCCGGTCGTATCATGTTCGAGGTGGATGGTGTTCCCCACGATCTGGCGATGGAAGCTATGCGCCTGGCTGCGCAGAAATTACCGGTAGCTACTAAAACAGTAGTGAGAAGAGATTATACAGAAAATTAAACAGGCAAGAAATGGCTAACATAAAAGCAGAAGACCTGAAAACATTGGGGATGGAAGACCTGAAGCAACGTCTGGAAGACGATAAGCAAAGGTTGGTCCAGCTGCAATTCAACCACGCGGTGAATCCTTTGGAAAACCCGCTGCAGATTCGGTTCCTGAAAAAGGAAATCGCCAGGCTGCATACAGAGATCAGAAAAAGAGAACTAGCTGAAAATACAAACTGATGGAAGAAGCTACAAGAAATCTCAGGAGAACCATTTTGGGCGTCGTAAGCTCCAACAAAATGCAAAAAAGCATTACCGTTTCAGTAGAGCGGAAAGTGAAGCACCCCAAATACGGGAAATTCGTGAAGAAGACCAAGAAATATCACGTGCACGATGAAAACGACGCTGCCAATATCGGCGACGTAGTGCGTATCATGGAAACCCGCCCCCTGAGCAAGCTCAAAAGGTGGAGATTAATAGACATCGTAGAAAAGGCTAAATAATTATGGTACAGCAGGAATCAAGATTAAAAGTAGCCGATAACAGTGGCGCTCGCGAAGTGCTCGTTATCCGTGTGCTGGGAAGCACCGGCCGCAGGTACGCCTCCATTGGCGACAAAATCATCGTTACCGTAAAGGAAGCATTGCCCGGTGGTAGCATGAAAAAAGGTACTGTATCAACCGCTGTCGTTGTCCGTACCAGCAAAGAAGTAAGAAGAAAAGATGGTTCTTATATCCGTTTCGACGATAACGCCTGCGTTTTGTTGAATGCTGCTGACGAACCACGCGGAACCAGGATTTTTGGCCCAGTTGCCAGAGAGTTGAGGGACCGTCAGTTCATGAAAATTGTTTCATTGGCACCAGAAGTATTGTAACATGAGTAAGACAATAAGCAAAAGATTCCAACCCAAGTTCCATGTCAAGAAAAATGACTTGGTGGAGGTAATCTCCGGTGAGGATAAAGGAAAGAAAGGTAAGGTGATAGAAATCATCTTCGGTAAGGAAAGAGTGTTGGTGGAAGGTGTTAACATCGTATCCAAGCACACCCGTCCAACTGCCCAGTACCCTAACGGAGGTATCATTAAGAAGGAAGCCCCGATTCATATCAGCAACGTACTGTTGGTAAACCCCGCTTCCGGTAAAGGTGAACGCACCAGCATCGCCGTTGAAAACGGGAAGAAAGAAAGAGTTTTTAAACAGTCTAAGAAAAGCAAGTAATGAGTTACGTACCAAGACTGAAGACCAAATACCACGAAGAAGTGGCACCCCAACTGATGGAAAAGTTCGGGTACAAGAGTCCTATGCAAATTCCACGTCTGCTGAAAATCAGTGTGAATCAGGGTGTGGGTGCAGCTACGCAGGACAAGAAACTGGTAGATGTAGCAGTAGAAGAAATGTCCCGCATCACCGGTCAGCGCGCAGTGCCTACTATGGCCAAGAAATCTGTGTCGAACTTCAAACTGAGAGAAGAAATGCCTATTGGCGCCCGTGTTACTTTGCGCGGTAACCAGATGTATGAATTCCTCGATCGCCTGATATCTGTTGCACTTCCACGTGTAAGGGACTTCAAAGGTGTGAACAACAAAAGCTTCGACGGCAGAGGTAACTTCACTATGGGTGTTACCGAGCAGATCATCTTCCCTGAAGTAGATATCGATAAGATCAGCAAAGTAACAGGTATGGATATCACTTTTGTTACTTCCGCGCAGACAGATGCTGAAGCATTCGAATTGTTAAAAAGCATGGGCTTCCCCTTTAAAAAATAAGATATATGGCAAAGAAATCGATAATAGCAAGAAACGCTAAAAGAGAACGCCTGGTTGCACTGTACGCCGAAAGAAGGGCACAGCTGAAATCCGAAGGACTTTGGGAAGATCTGGACAAGCTTCCACGCAATTCATCTAAAGTGAGATTGCGCAACCGTTGCCAGATTACCGGCAGGCCACGTGGCTATATCAGTGATTTTGGAGTATGTCGTAACGTTATGCGCGATTTGGCGCTGTACGGCAAGATTCCCGGAATGAAAAAAGCAAGTTGGTAATTACCTTATAATTAAGAGTAGTAAGATGAAAATTACAGATCCAATAGCAGACTACCTGACCCGCATTCGCAATGCGCAGCAGGCAAACCACAGGATAGTGGAGATCCCTGCTTCTAATTTGAAAAAGCGGATTACAGAAATCCTGTATGAGAATGGATATATCTTCCGATATAAATTCGACGAAAGCGGACCTCAGGGTACCATTAAAATCGCCCTGAAGTATGACCCTGTCAGCAAAGTGCCTGCCATCAGGTCACTGGGAAGGGTAAGCCGCCCGGGTCTGCGCCAGTACAGAGGTGTAGATGGTATGCCTCGCGTTTTAAGCGGACTGGGTATCTCCATTGTTTCTACCTCTAAAGGGGTAATGACTGGTAAGGAAGCAGAACGTCAGAATGTTGGCGGTGAAGTACTTTGTTACGTTTATTAATAGATAGAAAAGAACAGTTATGTCTAGGATAGGAAAAGCGCCCATTTCACTGCCGGCAGGTGTCACCATCTCTGTCAGTGGTAGCAACCTGGTTACAGTAAAAGGTAAGCTGGGTGAACTCACCCAACAGGTTGATCGCGACATCATAGTGAAGGTTGACGGCGATACTATTACAGTAGAGCGTCCCACAGAGCAAAAAAGGCACAAAGCGATGCACGGTTTGTACCGTTCTCTGATTGCCAATATGGTAAAAGGAGTGTCTGAAGGGTACAGCAAAGAACTGGAGCTGGTAGGTGTGGGTTATCGCGCTGCCCATACAGGACAGGTACTCGATATTTCAATAGGCTACTCTCACCCTATTATGATGGTGTTGCCTAAGGAAATCTCCCTGAATACCGTTACAGAAAAGGGAAAGAGCCCTAAGGTGATTCTCCAGAGTTATGATAAACAACTCATTGGTCAGGTAGCAGCTAAAATCAGAAGCCTGCGCAAGCCAGAGCCATACAAAGGAAAAGGTATTAAATACAGTGATGAAATACTGCGTCGTAAGGCAGGTAAAACAGCTGGTAAATAAACTGTAAGTCATGCAAGCTAAGAAATTACAGAGAAGAAGAAGGATCAGATACAGTATCCGCAAGAAAATAAGCGGTACCCCTGAGATCCCGCGCCTGAGCGTATTCAGGAGCAATAAGCAAATCTATGCCCAGATTATCGACGATACATCCGGACATACACTGGTGCATGCTTCCAGTCGCGACATCAAAGATGTGAAGGCTACAAAAACGGATATCGCTGCTATGGTAGGAAAAGCACTGGCCGAGCGTGCTGCTGAAAAGAATATCAGCGCAGTTTGCTTCGACCGCGGAGGTTTCCTCTACCACGGAAGGATAAAAGCATTAGCAGAAGGAGCACGTGAAGGAGGTTTGAAATTTTAATTGAACAATTATGGCAGCAAATAAAGAAACGCAAAGAGTTCGCCCGGGAGAAACAGAGCTTACCGAGAAAATCGTAGGTATCCAGCGGGTTGCTAAGGTGACCAAAGGTGGTCGTACCTTCAGCTTTTCAGCGCTGGTTGTAGTAGGCGATGGTAATGGTACTGTCGGTCACGGCCTGGGAAAAGCACGTGAAGTAACCGAAGCGATTCAGAAAGGTATTGACGATGCAAAGAAAAACCTGGTGAAAGTGCCTGTTCATAAAGGTACTATTCCACATGAGCAGAAAGGAAAATATGGTGCAGGTCGCATCATGTTGAAGCCTGCCGCTCATGGTACGGGTGTAATTGCCGGTGGCGCCATGCGCGCAGTACTGGAGAGTGCAGGTGTAACCGACGTATTGGCAAAATCTTTGGGATCATCCAATCCGCACAACGTGGTAAAGGCGACCATCGATGCACTGTCTAAATTGAGAACGCCACTCGCTGTTGCGCAGCAACGCAGTGTGCCTCTTTCTAAAGTATTCAATGGCTAAGCATATGGAAAAGTTGAGAATAACAGCAGTAAAAAGCGTCATTGACAGGTCGCAGCGTCAAAAAGATACTGTGAGAGCATTGGGCCTGCGCAAAATGAATCATACTGTTGAGGTGGAAGCAACACCTCAGGTTATGGGTATGATTGAGAAGGTAAAGCATTTACTTAAAGTAGAAAAAGTATAATACATGGACTTGTCAAACTTACAACCGGCAAAAGGTTCTGTTCGTCCGCGCAAACGCGTTGGACGCGGACAAGGCTCCGGCACAGGAGGTACCTCCACCCGTGGACATAAAGGTGCTAACTCCCGTTCCGGTAATAAAAAGAAACATCACTTTGAAGGTGGTCAGATGCCACTGCAAAGAAGGGTGCCTAAACGCGGTTTCAAGAACCCCAATGGATTTGAGTATGCCACATTGAACCTCGACCAAATCGAGGAAATGGTAGAGAAATTCGGAATGGATACACTTGATCTGGAAGTGCTGACTGCCAATAAAGTAGTGCGCAAAACAGAGAAATTGAAAATCCTTGGAAGAGGAGAATTAAAAAGCAAGGTTACCATCCATGCGCATGCCTGCAGCAAAACTGCTAAGGATGCTATTGAAGCAGCTGGTGGTACCATAAATCTCATCGGCGGATAGCATGAAACGATTTATAGAGACAATAAAGAATATCTGGCAGATTGAAGACCTGCGCAAGAGGATACTGTTCACCGTTGGGCTGATCTTTATCTTCCGCGTTGGCTCTTACATCATGCTTCCCGGGGTCGATCCCGGCCTTTACAAACAGGCAGTAGAAGGAAGCACAGGTGGTGGTCTCCTGGGACTCATCAACTTGTTTGCAGGTGGTGGCTTCAGCCGCGCATCTGTATTCGCTTTGGGTATCATGCCCTACATTTCCGCATCCATTGCGATGCAGCTGCTAACCATAGCGGTGCCTAATTTCGCCCGTTTGCAGAAAGAGGGAGAAAGCGGCAGGAGAAAAATCAATCAGTATACCCGCTTCCTGACGGTAATCGTCACTGCTTTTCAGGCTTCAGGTTATTACATCTATCTGAAATCGATGGCGGAAGGTCCTGGAGGTATCGACTTTATCACCATTAGCAATGGAACCTTCTGGTTCGTATGTATGCTGATGCTCACCACCGGTACATTATTTACAATGTGGCTGGGTGAGAAGATTACCGACAGAGGTATCGGTAACGGTATATCTTTCCTGATCATGGTGGGTATTATCGCTTCCCTGCCTGCGGCGCTCTTCAACGAGTTTACCAGCAGGGTGAATGAAAACTCTGGAGGTTTGGTGCCCTTTGTACTCGAACTCGCATTCCTCGTGCTCGTGGTGATGGCATCTATCATGCTCGTTCAGGGAACCAGGAGAATTCCGGTACAGTACGCCAAGCGTATTGTGGGTACCCGTCAGTATGGTGGTAACCGTCAGTTCATTCCGCTGAAAATCAATGCGGCTGGTGTAATGCCAATCATCTTTGCCCAGGCACTGATGTTCATACCCGGAACGATTCAGCAGTTTTTCCCCGATACGCAAAGCAATTTCATACTGCAGTTGAATGATTTTACATCAGTTACCTATAACATCATTTATGGTTTGCTGATTATCATCTTCACCTATTTCTATACAGCCATTACCATCAACCCGACGCAGATGGCCGATGACCTGAAGAAGAATGGTGGATTTATTCCGGGTGTGAAGCCGGGTAAACGGACCGCAGAATTCATAGACAATGTATTATCAAGAATAACCCTTCCGGGAAGTATATTCCTGGCACTGGTGGCGGTGATGCCGGTATTCACCACAGCATTCGGTGTAGGTCAGCAATTTGCAAGCTTCTTCGGAGGTACCTCCTTGCTGATTATGGTGGGTGTTATTCTCGATACGTTACAACAAATAGAAAGCCATCTGTTGATGCGTCACTACGATGGTTTAATGAAATCCGGAAGGATCAAAGGCCGCGCCGGCGCCTCTGCTCCTGTAGGAATGTAAAGGATGGTTTTTTATAAGACATCAGATGAGATTGAGCTCATCAGAAAGAGTTCTTTGTTAGTTGGAAAAGCACTGGCTGAAGTAGCCAATGTCATTCGCCCGGGTCTTACAACTGCCGAGCTGGATACAGTGGCAGAGCAGGTCATCAGGGATCATGGAGCCGTACCTTCCTTTAAGGGGTACAATGGGTTTCCCGCCACCTTATGTGTCTCAGTGAATGAGCACGTGGTACATGGGATTCCGGGTGACAGGGTGATTCAGGATGGAGATGTGGTTTCGGTCGATTGCGGCGCTTTCCTGAATGGGTTTCACGGTGATTCTGCCTATAGTTTTCTGGTGGGAAATGTGTCAGAAGCCGTCAAGCAACTGGCTGCCGTGACCAAAAAAGGATTGGCACTGGGCATCGAGAAAGCTGTGAGTGGGAACCGTGTTGGAGATATCAGCCATGCCATACAATGGTATTGCGAAACGAAGGAAGGTTACGGTGTGGTGCGGGAATTGGTAGGGCATGGCATAGGCCGCTCCCTCCATGAAGCGCCTGAGGTGCCGAATTTCGGAACGAAAGGCCGCGGACCAAAGTTAGAAGTAGGGATGACCATTGCGATTGAGCCCATGATCAACCTCGGAACACGGGGAGTGGTGCAGGAAGAGGATGGATGGACCATCCGGACGAAAGACGGAAAAGTGTCGATGCACTACGAACATACGGTGGCGATTGGCAAAGAAAAGGCAGATGTGCTGTCCAGCTTTGAAGCGATAGAGGCAGCAGTGGAGAAGAATACGAATTTATACAGACTAGAACAGGTTATTGAATATTAATGTCGAAACAAGGACTAATAAAACAAGATGGAGTGATATCCGAAGCATTGAGTAATGCAATGTTCCGGGTAAGACTGGAGAATGAGCACGAAATTGTGGCTACTATTTCCGGTAAGATGCGCATGCACTATATCCGCATATTACCAGGTGACCGCGTCACCGTAGAAATGTCGCCCTATGATTTATCAAGAGGAAGAATTATTTACCGGTATAAATAAACAGTTATGAAGGTTAGACCATCGATCAAAAAAAGAAGCGTTGACTGCAAGATAGTTCGCAGGAAGGGACGCCTCTATGTGATCAACAAGAAGAATCCGAAATTTAAACAACGTCAAGGTTAAACGATAGCATATGGCAAGGATATCAGGTATTGATTTACCTAAAAACAAGCGGGGTGTGATTGCGCTTACCTATATCTACGGTATCGGTGACACAGTATCCAGAAAGATACTGGCAACCGCAGGAGTAGAGCAGGATAAGAAAGTAAAGGATTGGAGCGATGATGAAATCAACGCCATCCGCAACACCATCAACAATGAGTTTAAAGTGGAGGGTGCCCTTCGTTCAGAAGTGCAGTTGTCCATTAAGCGACTGATGGATATCGGTTCTTATCGCGGTGTTCGCCACAGAAAAGGCCTGCCCGTTCGCGGACAGCAAACTCAGAGCAATGCCCGTACCCGTAAGGGAAGGAAGAAAACTGTTGCCGGTAAGAAGAAGGCACCTAAAGGATAATAATTAAAGTAGCAATACCACAACTTCAATTGTAAGTAATGGCTAAATCAAGCAAAAAAACAACCAAGAAACGCGTAGTGAAAGTGGACGCAGACGGACAAGCATATATCCAGTCATCGTTCAACAACATTATCGTAACCTTCACCAACTCGACAGGACAAACCATATCCTGGTCATCAGCCGGTAAGGGCGGTTTCAGAGGATCCAAAAAGAATACACCTTATGCTGCTCAGGTAGCTGTAAGCGATGCTGCCAAGGTAGCCTACGATGCAGGTCTGCGCCGTGTAGATGTATTCGTGAAAGGACCCGGATCAGGAAGGGAAGCTGCTATCCGTCAGATAGTGAATTCCGGAATCGATGTAATGGTGATAAAAGATGTGACTCCGATGCCGCACAACGGATGCCGTCCACCGAAAAGAAGAAGAGTTTAATTGATAATAATTATATCTAAGAGCAATGGCAAGATATACAGGACCCACTTCAAAGAAGGCCAGAACGTTTGGTGAGCCGATCTTTGGTTTTGATAAGGCATTTGAAAGAAGAAAATACCCTCCGGGGCAACACGGTGTTTCCAAGCGCCGTAAGACTGCCTCTGAATACGGTATTCAGCTGAAGGAAAAGCAAAAAGCGAAATATACCTACGGGCTGCTCGAGCGCCAGTTCGCCAAAACCTATGAAGTGGCCGCAAAGCGCCAGGGTGTTACAGGTGAAATCCTGTTGCAGTTGCTGGAGGCACGTCTGGATAATACAGTGTATCGTATGGGCTTAGCGCCTACGCGCCGTGCTGCCAGACAGCTGGTGAACCACAAGCACGTGGAAGTAAACGGAACCATTTCCGGTACACCGTCTCATTCCCTGCGTCCGGGTGATGTGATCACCATCCGCGATAAATCCAAGGATATGGTTATTCTCCGCGATGTCAATCCGGATACCAGAAAATACCCCTGGCTGGAGTGGAATCCCGAGCACCAGAAAGGTGTGTTCCTGCAATATCCCGAAAGGCAGCAGATCCCTGAAAATATCAAGGAACAGCTGATTGTGGAATTGTACTCTAAGTAATTTTTAAATAATAGAACTGAATATATGTCTATCCTAACTTTCCAACGTCCCGACAAAATCACCTTACAAAAGGCAACTGATTTTGAAGGTTCATTTGAATTCAAACCACTGGAGCCCGGCTTCGGAGTAACAATTGGTAATGCGCTGAGAAGAATCTTATTGTCTTCTCTCGAAGGGTATGCCATTACTTCCGTTAAGATCAGCGGGGTGGACCATGAGTTTTCAACCATCACCGGTGTGATGGAAGATGTGACCGAAATCATTCTTAACCTGAAGCAGGTTCGTTTGAAGAAAGTGATGGGAAGCGATGAAAACCAGGTAGAGAAGATTTTCCTGACACTGAAGGACAAAGACGCATTAACAGCGGGTGAAATTGAAAAACATACCAATGTTTTCAGCGTAATGAACCCCGACCTGCTTATCTGTCGCATGGAAACCAATGTTAAACTGGATATCGAACTGACCATCCAGAAGGGCAGAGGTTATGTGCCTGCAGAGGAAAATGCAATGCTGGAAGACACCATCGGCGTAATTCCAATCGATGCCATTTTTACACCTATCAAGAATGTAAAATACAGCATCGAGAATACACGTGTGGAGCAGAAAACAGATTATGAGAAGCTCATGATTGATATCAAAACAGATGGTACTATCCATCCTGAAGATGCCATTAAGGAAGCTTCCCGCATCATGATTCAGCACCTCATGCTCATTACCGATGAGAAAATCACTTTCAATACCAATGTAGAGAAAGAAGTGGATGCTGTTGATGAGCATACCCTGCATATCAGGAAACTGCTGAAAACACCACTGGAAGACCTCGATTTATCGGTAAGGGCTTACAACTGTTTGAAAGCTGCTAAAATCAACAACCTGTCTGAACTGGTGAAATACGATACCAATGAGTTACTGAAGTTCAGAAACTTCGGTAAGAAGTCACTGGTGGAAATTGAAGCTATGGTATTGGACAAAGGCCTGCAGTTCGGAATGGACCTGGCTAAATATAAACTGGATGAAGAATAATCAGCACGGGCTGAATAAATGAACAAGCGATGAGACACGGAAACAGAATCAATCACCTCGGAAGAAAGTATGCGCACAGAAAGGCCATGTTAAGCAATATGGCGGCCTCTCTGATTATGCATAAAAGGATTAAAACCACTGTGGCCAAGGCCAAGGAACTGCGCTCTTACATTGAGCCGCTGATTAATCTATCTAAATCGGATTCCACCCACCACCGTCGTACTGCCTTCTCTCAATTGCAGGACAAAGAAGCTGTAACGGAACTGTTCAACGGTATTGGTGGTAAGGTAGCCAACAGAAATGGAGGTTATACCCGTATCCTGAAACTGGGCGATAACCGTCTCGGTGATAACGCAGAAATGTGCTATATCGAGCTGGTAGATTACAACGAAAACATGCTCAAGGAAACTAAGGCTGCCGGTAAGAAGAAAACACGCAGAAGAGGCGGCGCCACAGCTAAGGCAACTGAGAAGGCTCCTGCTGCAACTGCAGAAGTGGTGGAAGAGAAAGCGGCTCCGGAAGCGGAAGCACCGGCTGCTGATGCTACTCCGGAAGCGGATGATACAGCAGAAGATACTACCAAGGAAGAAGCATAATAAGCTCCCTAAAAGCTGCGCAAAGGGCTACACCATAAGTGTGGCCCTTTTTTTTATTGCACCAGAAAGGCATGTGTAAAAGGCTGCCCCTGCTGCAGTATGGCCAGTATATACATCCCGTCGGGGAGTTGAGTAATATTGATATCGCAAGTCATTGCAGCCTCAAACTGACCCCATTGAACCACTCTGCCAAGTTGATCTGTAACCTGCCAGCGGAGTCCGCTCAAGTTTGTATTCGCAGTAGCTTCAATGTGCAGTATTCCCTGCCGTTGCAGTATCTGTAGCTGGGTATCCAAATCTTCAACGCTTACCGGAACACTTGTTTGCCCTGTAGCAATACATTGCCCCGGTATTTTATAGAAAGCATAGTCCTTGATGGTGCACGATTGATTGTCGGGTGCTACATCCAGTCGCAACCAGCCGGTGAAGTTTTGACTGCCTTTACGGAGGCGCAGTCCCAGATAATTATCGGTCTGTCCGCCGAACCAGAAGCCGTCGTCTATCAGTGTAAACGCTTCTGTCGCGCCACCACCTAATTCCAGTACATACCCGTAACTGTACACCAGGCTTTGATCGCCTCCTTTGTTCCAGGTTTCCATATCGCAGAAAACAACACCTGCTTCCAATGCAAACGGGTACTGATAGCCAAAAGGCGAAAGCTCTCCTAGTAATGCATTATTATCCCAGGCAGTGCCATACAGATGGTTTTGCTGTATAATGCCCGGATATACATTACCAAATGTTGTATATATAGTAGGGTTGTACGAAGAAACGAAAACCTTTCGCAGGCTAAAATCAATAGTGCCATTATCGTCAAGGTCCAGGTCGAATTGATCACCGTCGGCACTCAATACCACATCCGGGTCTATATCTGTGTAGTCTATTTGCGCCGTTGCTCTGGTAGTAAGGAAAGCAACAGCAATAGCAGAATAGCCTTTCAGTAAATGTCTTCTGTAGTGCTTTGGTGACATGTAAGGTAAAAGTACGAACTCATGGAATAAAAAAAAGGCGCCGTTGGGCGCCTTTTCTTATTCCGTATTTGAAAATTAGTTGTTAATGAAGAGCTGCTTGTTGTAAACAGCACCATCAGCAACGATATTCAAAGTGTACAGACCTTCAGCTGCATTGTTCAATGCGATGCTCATGCCTGCGAGATTCAGTGCATTGTTGTACACTACCTGACCCAGTGCATTCACTACCTGTACGCGAGCGTCATTGGCAGTCAGACCGTTCACATTGATGTGGATGGTGTTACCAAAGCTGTAAGCGTTGATAGCAGAAGGATCGATAAGGTTGTTGATGCTTACGGAAACACCTGCATCGATATCTGTTTCAGGCGTAGCTTCAAAAGCGTAGTCTTTTACAGTAAATTCGATGTTATCAGAAGCAACATCCATGCGCAACCAACCATAGTGCTCATTGCCGGCAGCATCAAAACGAATACCGAGGTATTTGTCAGTTTGTCCGCCGAACCAGTTACCATCAGAGAAAAAGTTTCCTGATGCAAATGAACCGGGAGCCAATTCTACGTTGTAAGCAAGGCTGAATACCAGGCTACCACCTGTTGATACGAAGTCCTCACCTGCACCAATAGTTGCGCCACCGTCCAGTGCATAGGCATAAGCAAAGCCATAGGCACCATAGCTTCCTTGTAAGCCGTTACCGGTAGCAGGAATAGCATAAATATGGTTGTATTGCAGCGTACCGGGGAACGTCAATGTACCGTAGCTGAAAGTAGCTGCTGTAGTAGCAAACACTTTTTGCAGTGCTAAGTCTACCACGCCATCACCGTTCAGGTCGAGTTCAAAGATGTCGCCATCGGCGCCGTAAGTTTCATCCGGATCGATGTCAGTATAAACAATTTGTCCGGAAGCGGATCCCGCACCGGCAACTATAAAAGCACCAGCCATCGCAGAATACGCAGCTAATTTTTTGTTAGCTGATAATTTGTAGCGTTTTTCCATTTACTATTTGATTTTTAAGGAGTTCTAATTATGCCGCTAATATAGTGTGTATTAATGAAATGCACACAGTTTCGATAACATAAATTTAATGCGTTATGCCTCACATGCTGGTGAGAAAGAGCTGTTTAGTATACACAGCCCCATCTTCCTGAATACGAACTATATAATTTCCCGGTTCCGCAGCTGCTACTTGCAGTTGTATACGAGCCCCATCCTGCCGTTCAAAAGGAATGGCCTGACCTTGTATATTGAAAAGCTGTACGATGGCAGAAGGTGAAATGTCTTCTATGATTACAGTGTTGCCAACCCCCCAGATATTCGGAGCACTGCCGTCTATTCCTGCAATCGATGCAGTCAGTCCGGCCGTTATGCCCCCCACATCTGTCTGGTTATCCCAGGCCAGTTCACTGATGGTCATGCTGCTGCCTGTTGCGGCTACTGAGAGTCGTATCCATGCAAAATGCTGATTGCCGTCAATATTGAACCGCACGCCCATCAAGCCGTTATCTACGCCATTCCAGGGTCCACCGCTGTAAAAAGGAATACTATTCAACACTACATGACTGCTCAGTCGGGCCTTGTTGGCAAATAAGGGAAGGGTGCTTCCACCAATCAGATCACCGGAAGTAAAATTATAGGCACTGTTGAAAGAGAATCCTTCGGAGGTAGCAGGCATACCAAAAATTCGGTTGGCATTCAGAGCGCTGGCGTAAGCAAATCGGTAGGTGTAACTGAAAACGCCGCCTGAAGCACTGGTGATTACACCGGCCTGGCTTTCAATCCAGAACTGGATATCGTCAATTCCATCTCCATCAATATCGAGGAATAGGGTGTCATTGCTCAGAACGACCAGATCCGGGTCAATATCCTGATAGACAATAAATGCATCTGCCTGCAAAGGGATGCCTATCAAAGCCGCAGCAGCTGTGGAATAAGCACTTAATCGCCGCTCGTTAATGCCGGATGGTTGTTTCATGATTTTTGAGACTTTTCGCGATGAAGACTGCGGTCTATTACAGTTGCCATAGCTGCTGTATCGAGATGGCCGCCCAGGAATTGATTGATGCGCTCTATTTCTTCCGCACCGTCTGCCATTAACGCAGCATGGGAAACATAGAGAATAGAAATGTTTTTCTGCTGAGGTACCCAGCTTTTCACCCTTTCCAGGTTTTGCCTGAAAGGACCCGCCAGCTTGAGGTTGATGGTGCCTTCCTTGGCCTTGCCGTTACGGACCAGCATCTTGTGCTGGCTCATCAGTACTTCATCGAGATCGCGCTCCATGAACAGGATTTTGTAGCGGAATCGTGCAGGCAACTCAAACAGCAAGTGCGAAATGATTTTGATGGCTTTCCCATCAGCCTCTACCATCCATTGTTTGTTTTTGCCCAGAGATTTTACGGCTTCGTGCTCGTAATAACCTTTGGGGTTGTTTTCGTCCGGAATGCGCTGCTTATCGGTATAGATAGGAACACCACCTTTTTCCAGCATTTGCATCATTAAACTGGTACCTGACCGTGGCAAACCGGAGACGATGGTAATCTCTCCCTGCATGTGTTCGTCCAGTTCTTCCGTCAATTGTTCGGCTGCTTCCGGCTTTTTCAGGTGCTCGCTGTAAATTTTGGACAACCACAAGCGTGCTTTATTGACACCCGGTGCCATCTTGAGGGTCACCTCGAATGCTTCGGCAGCGCGCTCGTACTCACCTAAATGGTACAGTGATTCACCCAGGTGGTAATGGGCAAAGGGGAAATGGTACATGAGTCCGACGGCTGTCAGCAGGTGATCGGCGGCCGGCTCGTATTGATGTTGCCGCATCAGGGCGACACCCAGGCTATGGTAAGCCAGGGCGTTTTCGTGGTCGTGCTCAATTTCCCTTTCAAAGGCAGTCTGCGCCTTTTTCCAGTCCTTCACCTGCAAATAAGCCCTCCCCAACGGCATGTTGATGCGCGCCTGAGGGTGTTCCTTTTCGATGGCCTCCAGCATTTCCTTGGCCTGCATAGGCTTGTTTTCCATCATCAGCAGGCTGCTCTCCATGAGCTTGGTAGATATGGATTCTTTGCCGGTAACCTCTTTCAGTCGGGTCAGTTCGGTCCGACATTTATCAATCTGGTTGGTCGTCTGGTAACAATGGGCCAGCCTCAGGGAGAAGCGGCTCACTTCCGGATAATCAGTAACCAGTTTTTCGAGCAATTCTATGGCTTCGGCGTGTTTTCTTCCATGTATGTAAGCCCGTGCGAGGTAGAAATTATTTTCCGCAACGGTTTTCTGAATGGCCTTTTCGACGTTTTCATCCGGCCTTTCCACATACCCCAGTTCAATCAGCTGCTCCAGTGCTTCAGCTGCAGCATAAGGATCTTCCTGCTTATTGGGGTCATGCTGACCGCTGTTCCCAGGTACGTTCTCCCAGGACTCTATGCGATCGGGCAGGATAGTTTCATCAAAGGCATTGACCATTACATTGCCATCCATGTCGTTCCCAACAGGGAGACCAAACAGGGTGAGCAGGGTAGGCGTAACATCCAGAATGCTGGCGCCGTAAATGCGCTCATCTTTTTTGATATGGGGACCGTTCATCACCACAATTCCGTATGGGCTGTGCTCCAGTGCCGGTGCTGCCGGTTCTTTAGGCAGTGCCAGCGGTCGCAGGTGATCGGGGTGGAAGCCGTGGTCGGATATCAGCATCACCGTCACATCTTCTCCTGCCAATTGCAGTAAGCGCTCCAGCATCATATCGTGGAACTTGTAGGCGCTGATGACTACGTCTTTGTAGAGTTCGAATTTATCATCGGGGATACCGGGTAATTGCGGCGGGTGGAATTTCATGAAACCATGACAGAAATGGTCGATGGCATCGAAGTAGACACCCATGAAATCCCATTCTTCATTTTCCAAAATATAAGTAGCTGCTGCCTGTATGGTAGAGGCATCTGCCAGTATTTTCGTCAGGGATTGCAGGCGTTTGTCTTTTTCCTGGTCTATCTCCGATGCCTTGGGAATAAAAGGCAGGATATGAGCGGCAGTCAGTTCTCCGGGGTGGATGCGCAGCTTCTCGAAGAAGGCAGCTTTTTCCTCCGGGTGCACCGTACCGGGAGCCATGGGCCAGGGTTCATTGATGGGTTTCGTCGCGCGCTGATAAAAATTGGAGATCATGGTGCCATTGATCGGCTCGGCAGGGTGACTGGGCCACCAGCCGATGACATGGCTTTTCATGTTGTGCTGGTTGAAAATATTCCAGACTGCTTTCACCTTGCGCGAAGTGATATAGGCAGGCCGTACGCCTTTCCCTGAGGGGTCGGGCTCCGTGAAGCCGTGAATACCGTGTTTGTAAGGCCGTTTACCTGTGCTAATGGAGGTCCACAGCATGGGCGATAAAGGAGGATCCAGGGTGGCGAGGTTACCCATTACACCACCGTTCACCAGTTTTTCCAATGTAGGCATATGACCTGCATCCATCAACGGATGGATCACTTTCCAGTCAGCTGCATCCCAGCCTATCAGCAGCACCTTCTTTGCTAACCGTTTTCCCATTAATGCTCTTTTTTACTTGCTTCGTTATCCGGTGATTGTGATTGCACCTGTCCTGATGCTGCCTTGGCCGCTTCTGCCTCTTTCATCTGCTGGATGAACGCTGTGCGTACCTGCCGCCAGGCTACCAGACCAACATATCCCAAAGCCAGCAAACCCAGCGAACCTTCAGGAGGTACGGGAAATGGCTGGCCGTCTTTCGTTACGATTTGAATGTGCTTCTTTGTATTACTCATAATAGCTAAAAGACTGCAAAGTTAAGGATTTTGAAGGGTTAAAAGTGGAGAGGGAACGCAATTGCAAGCACTGCATTGTATTTTTGCTGCTCAAAGTAAGAATATGTCATTGAGCGAACAAGAGATTATAAGAAGAGACAGTATGCACGCGCTGCGTTTGATGGGTATTGACCCCTATCCCGCAGAAGGATTTGAGGTTACCCATACCAGCACCGCCATACTGGAACAGTTCCCCGATAACCCGGAAGGTTTTAGTGCCGTGCGCATTGCCGGACGATTGATGAGTAAGCGCATCATGGGAAAAGCCAGCTTTGCAGTGATTCAGGATAGTGTGGGTACCCTGCAGGTATATATTTCACGCGATGATATTTGCGATGGCGAAGACAAATCCATGTACAACGATGTCTTCAAAAAACACCTCGATATTGGTGATTTTATCGGTGTGAGCGGGTTTGTGTTTACCACGCAGACCGGCACTACCACCCTGCATGTGAAAGAGCTGACTTTATTGAGCAAAGCCTTACGTCCCCTGCCGATAGTGAAAACGGATGCCGAAGGTAATGTACACGATGCCTTTACCGACCCGGAGCAGCGCTACCGCATGCGCTATGTAGATATGGTGGTGAATCCGCAGGTAAAAAGTGTTTTTATCAAGCGCACCCAGCTGATGAACAGCATGCGGGAATATTTGAACGCCAAAGGATACCTGGAAGTAGAAACACCTATTCTTCAGCCTATCTATGGCGGTGCTGCAGCGCGTCCTTTTAAAACCCACCACAACGCGCTCGATACCACCTTATACCTCAGGATTGCGAATGAGTTGTACCTGAAAAGATTGATAGTAGGGGGCTTCGACGGGGTGTACGAGTTCTCCAAAGATTTCAGAAACGAGGGCATGAGCCGCTTCCACAATCCCGAATTTACACAAATTGAATTGTACGTTGCCTATAAGGATTACGAGTGGATGATGAACCTGGTAGAGGAAATGCTGGAGAAAGTGGCGATTGATGTTACCGGAGGAACCAAGGTGCAGGTCGGTGAGCACCTCATCGATTTCAAACGGCCGTGGAAACGTTTCACCATGTTCGAAGCCATAGAGCACTTTACGGGGGTAGACATCAGTGAAATGGATGAACATGCCTTATACAAGGCTGCCAAGGAAATGAAGGTGCACATCGATGCTTCTACTATGGGCAAAGGCAAAATCATAGACGAAATTTTCGGTGAAAAATGCGAGCCCTATCTGATACAGCCCACCTTCATCACCGACTATCCGGTGGAGATGAGTCCGCTGGCGAAGAAACACCGCCACAAGGAAGGTCTGGTAGAGCGCTTCGAAGCCATTGTAAATGGTAAGGAATTGCTCAACTCTTTCAGTGAGCTGAACGACCCCATCGATCAGCGCCACCGCTTTGAAGCGCAGCTGGAGCTCGGGAAAAGGGGCGATGAGGAAGCCATGGTTTTAGACGAAGATTTCCTGCGTGCGCTGGAGTTCGGCATGCCACCTACTGCAGGTCTGGGCATCGGCATTGACCGGTTGACCATGATTATGACCAACAGCAATTCCATCCAGGACGTACTATTTTTCCCGCAGATGCGACCTGAACGGAGTTAAAGGTACCCTGTCTTGAGTACCTAATCATGTAAAAGTGAACACAAAAAAACCGGCCTTTAAGAGCCGGTTTTTTATTGGATTATTTCGTTTTATTCCTGAACTACAAATCTCAGGGTGTTCGAAGAGGCATTGCCATTGATGCGCAGGAAGTATATTCCCGGAGTCAATGACGCTGTGTTCAGATTGTAGGTATTTATCCCTTCTAAGCTGCTGACAGTAGAGTTTGCTATCTCTTGTCCATTGATAGCTGTGATGGTCAATGTGGCATCTCCTGAAAGAGAAGAGATAAACCGCAGCTGAAGCTGGTCTTTTACCGGATTGGGGTAGAGTTCTGTTGCACTGATGGTAGCAGTCACATAGACATGGATGATTTCACTTACCGATTCCTGACCGTCGAAGTCTGTCTGGCGAAGCCGGTAATAATGATCGCCGGCAGTAACATCGCTGTGTTGGAAATCGTAGCTTAACATCGCAGTGCTGGTGCCTGCTCCTGTAACCTGACCAATGGGTAGGAAACTCAGGCCGTCGGTGCTGTGCTCCAGTGTAAAGTAGTTGTTATCGATTTCTGATTCCGTTACCCAGTGGAGCTTTACATCATTCCCTTCAGCATTAGCATCAAAGTTGCTGAGGGTGATGGGCAGTGCCCATTGCTGCAGAGAGGTAATGTTGTCAAAGAAAGCCTGATTAATCGCCCCTGGCAGGTGGTTGTGCAACATGCCAGAGAACTGGAAACCGGGAGAACTTACATAGGTAATGTCGGTAATGTTAGCTACAGGTGTATACACAGCTGTCAAAGAATCGGGGAAAGATGCAGTAGACGCTGCATATTGCATACCCCATTTATCGCTAACAGGATTGTATTGCACATAAACTGCCAGGTATTCACCTGCTGAAAAATCTCCTGCGAACATGATAATTGGTAAGATTGGCATTGTCATCCAGTCCACCTGTGTAGCGCACCAGGCGAATAGGTTTAATTGTACCGGGGTTGCCCAGTACGACCGCGTAACCCTCGCCGGTTGTTAAATTGGAAGAGTTGGATGCCAGCACATAGGCCACACCATTGCCTCCGTTGCTGAAGCCTGTCAGCTTGTTGGTTACAATGCGCATATTGAAGCGCCACTCGATGATGCCGGTGTTGTTGGTAAGGACACTGTTCCAGGCCGGCGATAATGTACTGAGGTCCACGGTGGCATAGTCTGTTCCATTGGTGCCATTCGCATCGAACTGGATTTGATTGGCAGTGATGGATGGTGAAGCAGAGATACCTCCTTCCGACCATGAAAGTCCGTTATTGGTTACCCCCAGAGAGGCATTGTCAGGGCGGTTGGCATTATCGTTTATTAAGACATTGTTCTGGGCAATTGACACACCCCAACAGCAAACCGCTGACAGTAAAAAGGCGTAAACAGATTTCATACTCTTTCTATAAAATTTTAACTAACTCTAAAATAACAAATTGGACTATTCTTGTTGCTTTTCATCTATTTTTTAAGATAATAGAGTATGTCACAAATTATTTACTAATTGGCTTAATTATATTAGTTAATAAGCCTCTATAACTGTTTTTATCTTAGGCTATATTATCATAAATAGGCTGTTTGTAAAATTTTGTTACCGGTTGCTGATGGATGAAAAGCGCTTTTTGCAGCAATTATCAGGTGATTGAGTACGCAAAACATTTGGGAGTAATGCATTCACATAGGGCGCATATTGTAGCAAGTTTTACATAAAATACATTAAAACACATGGGCGGTTTGCCTGCGTTTTTGAAGTTAATTCCTTCAGATTTTAGGAGCGCCCGAATACTGCATGGATATCCTTCCAATGGCGCACTCCATTGCAAGAGATAGCGCTTGCCCACCCCGCCTTTTCAACGCAATGTGAATCCTATGTGAATAGAGATTCACCTAGCTATTAAATCTATATAAAAACAGGCCAGGTAAGCCCTTTGGACAAGATTTTACATTTATTTTTGCCAACGCTTCAAAGCGAAAACAAACCAATTTAGTAGCCTTATAACCCAACAATTCGAGATGAACTTAAACTTTTACTTTTCCCAGCATTTAAAGCCATTACTTTTTATTCTAATCGGTAGTGCGAGCTTTTTTGGATCCGTTGGATATTCTCAAATAATAAGCCAGTATGTAGAAACTAACTCTGGTAGTACTCCAAAGGGAATTGAAATTTGGAACAACACTGGGGTGGATATAATATTTAGTGCCACCAATAACCTTCAAGTTTATCAAGGTACGAATGGGGGGGGCATGTACTGCAATTGCTGCAATAAATATTACTTCTGGTACTTTAGAGGCAGGGAAATTGTGGATAATTGGAACAGCAGATATTCTTAGCTATCTAAGCACTTCCGGGCCTTTCCCAGATGTAAGCGGATCAACAGAATATATTTTTCTTTTTAATGGAGATGATGCATTGCAGATAAGACTTGGTGGAGTAGTAATGGATCAATTCGGTACTTGTGGTTTTGATCCTGGCTCAGCATGGTCTGGAAGTGGGGTTTCTACTGCAAACCAAAACATAGAACTAAATATTGGTATTACGACAGGAGATACTGATGGTTGGTCTGATCCTAGTTCAAGATTCTCTACAGTTAGCACTACACCAGCTACATTGCCTGCAGGATTAAGCGGATTTGGTGTTGCACCAGCAAGTGCCGCAGGTCCTGAAATAAACATCACCGGCAACAGCGTGAACATTGCCGATGGTGATGTAACGCCTTCTGTAGCTGACCATACGGATTTTGGCAGCGTAGTCACTGCCTCCGGCACGCAGGTCCGCACCTTTACCATACAGAACCTGGGTACTGCCGCCCTGTCGCTCGACAGTGCTGCGGCGCCTTATGTCAGCATCAATGGAACACATGCAGCAGATTTTACCGTGACGGCAGCTCCTTCCAACAGCATTGCTGCTTCCGGAAGTACCACTTTCAATATCACCTTCGATCCAAGTGCCGATGGTTTGCGTTCTGCTTATGTCTATATCAGCAATAATGATGGGGATGAAAACCCCTACACGTTTGCTATCCAGGGGACGGGCTTTACACCGGTTCCCGAGATGAACATCACAGGTAACAGCATAACAATTGCAGATGGTGATGCTACACCTTCCCTCACTGACCATACCGATTTTGGTAATGTCAACGTAGCGAGCGGCAGCATTTCCCGCGTATTCACCATAGCCAATACAGGTTCAGCCAACCTTATTCTGGATGGTAGTCCCACCCTGGTAGCCATTTCCGGTCCGGCAGCCGCCGATTTTACGGTTACCGCCAGCCCAGCGTCGCCAGTTGCGCCCAGCGGCAGCACCACCTTTACCGTAACATTCGACCCATCTGCGTTGGGTGCGCGCAATGCCACCATCACCATCGATAATAGCGATGCGGATGAAGACCCTTACAATTTTGCCATTGCCGGTAATGGTATTGACCTGATTTTATTCGATGACTTCAACAGGTCAGATAATGCTACGGTGGGTATTCCGTCTTCCGGAGGCGCTGTTGCATGGACAGAAGATGAAACTGGTGGTGGTTGTTCTCCTGCCAGCGATATTATCAGGATAGCTAATAATACCCTTGAAATTTCCAATTGTAATGAGGGTGGCGGTGGTAGTTGTGGAGGTAACAACCGCAAATATGTCAGCTTCGATATGAGTGCGCAATACAGCACAGTTTTCAATACTGCTGATTCTGAGATGTCCTGGCATTTCAATATGAAGGAAAGCCGCGATAACCCCAGTGGATTTGGTTCCGGCAATTATGGTATTGCTGTGGTATTGGGTGCAACAGAAGCTGATTTAAGCTCCGCTACTGTGGATGGGTATGCCGTTATATTGGGGGAATCAGACCCTTCACCAGATCCTGTTCGTCTTGTTTACTTCACGAATGGAATTGCTAATTACACTTCATTAATTGATATTGACATTGATGCGACTAATGATTATTTGAGTGTTAATGTCAATTATGATCCCTGTACCGGTGAGTGGTCTATGCAGGCGCGCAATGATGGTGCTTCGTCCTTTGCAGATCCTGCAACATTATCGGAAACACTTTATACTGCTACCAATAATACCTATACAGCTACTAACTTGCCCTATTTCGGAGCATTTCGAAAGCATAATAGTTCATGCGAAGAAATTGCCCGTTTCGATAACTTTTATATTCCAAATACAACAGCGTTAACTGTTGCCACTTACGTATGGGATGGCAGCGAAGGCAGCGATTATCAGGAGCCGGATAACTGGACACCCAGTCGCGATTGCCCGAGAATAACCGATATTCTGGAGGTCAACACCGATGCTGTTATCACTAACATGCCCACCCAGACCATTGGCCAGTTATTGATAGGAAGTGGCGCGGCTGTTTCCATCAGTGATGTAGCGTCAGATGCTGCTTTAAGTGTCTTAAGCATTGGCGGTAACACAGGAACAGACTTAGACATACCGACTACCTCTTCCTTAACCCTGGATGTAGCCAGCTCTGATAACACGCAGGATGCCGTACAGTTGTTCCTGTTGTCGGGCGCTACTGCAGAAATTGGCGGTACCCTTATTTTCAGAAACTCCAATGCCAGTTCAGCCGGTCGTCCGCACCGCCTGGATGCAGCAGCATCGGATGCTATAACTGTCATCAGCGACGGTATCATTGAAAGTATGGACCTGGGTGACAATCCTTTCGGCGATACCGGTACAGCCGATATCCTGACATTTCAAAGTGGGTCGAAATATATCAGTGGCGATGGTCCCAATCCGTTTGGGTTAGGTAGTCCGAACTCGAAAGTGACCTTCGAAACCGGAAGTGAATACAGGCATGAGCAAATTGCTATTGAGCCCTCTATAACAGGTAGAACCTATGCTGACTTTACCTATGCAGCTCCGGGCGCCAAAACGCAGTTGTTTGGTTCCGGAACGAATAACACCGTTACCATCGATAATTTTACTGTGGAAACAGGTACCTGGAACATTACTTATAATACCAATGACCTGCCATGTAACTTCCTGGTATCAGGTGATTTTACGGTTGCAGCAGGTGCTGTGTTCAATTTCTCACCTGATGCCGTTACAGCCACCAGTGGTATCCTGTTCACCGGAGCGGGTACACATGAAGTAACAGTAGAAGGTGATCTGACACTGGGCAGTAACAGCCGCTTTGGCGTGGAAGATGGAGGAACAGTTAACCTGAACGACAATATCATTACTTCCGGCGAACTGGTGCTGGATGAAGGAATAATAGTTGTTGCCGATGTATTGACCATTGAAAATACTGATGAAGCAGCTATTGTTGCTGACAGAACAGGCACTGCCCTCACCACATCCGATCTGGATGCTTGGGTAATCGGTGATTTGCGCAGGGCAGTGAACAGCACAGGAACTTACTTGTACCCGTTGGGCGATGTCGTAATAGAGATGGCAGCCCTTGATTTGATCAGCTCCAGCGGCATCAGCACCATAACAGGTTCCTTCCATCCGGCTATTTTACCTCCACCTATTCCTATTGTAGAAGTAGAAGGCACACCCATTGAAGGTTTCCTCAACGAAGGTTTCTGGACATTTAATCCGGATGCTATTACCAGCGTGCAGTACAATCTTATTTTAACCAGCCGTGGACATACCAATGCTGCTGCGGATGCAGATTTCCATGGCATATTGCACCGGGATGATGCCACCAGCAACTGGGAAGCGCCTCCGGTGCATGTGCATCCAGCTTCTCTGGTTTGCAATACTACCCGGGCCGACTGTCTGGCTATGCTGGCTGATCCCGATAACTGGACTATGGAAAATGGCGGTGGAGATGATAGTAACAATGGCGGAATTGATTTTCCTGTTTCTGTTCCACTGGCATTTGGTGGCTCTGTACTACCCATAGAGCTATCTGATTTTGATGTTGTTGTGCAGAATGATGAAGTGCATCTGAGCTGGACAACCCAATCGGAATTAGACAACGACTTTTTTGTGGTGGAAAGAAGTCGTGATGGCTTCAACTGGATGCAAATTGGTCAGGTGAACGGTTCCGGCACCAGTTCCACTGCTCATTATTACAACTTTATAGATGTAACACCGACACTGGGGAACAACTATTATCGTTTGCTGCAGCAGGATACAGATGGTAAAAGCGCCTACAGCTGGATTCGTTCTGCTTTTGTTGGCACAACTGCCACCATTGCCGTGTACCCCAACCCTGCAGCAGATCAACTTATCATTGCTGCCAGCACAGAGTTAACCATTTACGATATGTCGGGTGCGCCTGTACTCTTTATACAAACAGATGGCACACCAATCGATATCAGTAATCTTCCTGCCGGTATCTATACAGCCCGTATGAAGGCGGCAACAAGTTATCAGTTTACTCAGTTTATCAAGTTATAAGCAATACTTCTACAATAATAAAGACGCCTTTCTTTTGGGAAAGGCGTCTTTTTATTTTATTAATCTGGTGGGTTATCGCAGTAAGGTGACATTGCCTTTGCTGACTACCACAGTTCCGCCCTTCAGTTCAATTTCTGCAATGAAGGCATAGACACCCGAGGTAGCACTGCTGCCTCTGAAGAAACCATCCCATCCCTGTTGTTCATCGCCCGGAGCGATGTTTTCATTCAGGAATATCAGTTCTCCCCAGCGGTCGAATACCCGTAAACTAATAATGTTGATGATATCTTGTCCATATATGAGGAAGTAATCATTCACACCATCGCCATTGGGGGTAAAAGCTGAGGGTGCGAAAATATCGGCATTCGGTTCGGTGAGCACCCAGACGGTGAATTTATCGGTGGCGATACAGCCGTTCGGATCTGTTTCAGTGATGGTGTAGGTGGTGGTAAATGTAGGGAAGAAATAGAGCACCGGACAATCGGCACAGCTAATGCTGTTGGTCGGTGTCCAGACAATATCGCCTTCTGTGCCGAATCCGAGCAGGATAGTATCGCCGATGAACAGACTGGTGTCGGTACCGGCGTCTACAATATTTTCGAGTACATCTAAGGTTCCGCCTACCGAATTCGTACATCCATTGGCATCGGTATACGTATACGTAATGCCGAACCCTGTTCCGGGACCTGTCAGATTAGGGATGAAATCATCACCCATCACTCCCGCACCGCTGAAGAAACCACCATCCGGCAAGCCTACCAGGGGCACTGCATCTGCATCGAGACAAGCGTAGGGTGGCAGCACCAGTTCGGGTTCAGGCAATGGGTACACCTCCAGTGTGGTGAAGGTAGAGTCGGTACAACCATTAATATCCGTATAACTGTAATGTATAAAGTAGGGGCCACCAATACCTGCGGTGCTTGGATTGAAGGAGGTGCCACTCACGCCGGTACCAGACCAGGTACCTCCTGCAGGTGTCGCCGTTAATGTCTGAACCCCTGCATCGATACAATATCCATCGGCAGTAATATCAATAGTAGGTGTCGGTAGCGGATTGACAGTAAGTGCAATAGTTACTGTACTGTCGCAACCGTTGATAGT
>DDYY01000097.1:0-54541 GCA_002346225.1 Bacteroidetes bacterium UBA3022 | reverse complement strand
CGGATGGACAGTAAGTGCAATAGTTACTGTACTGTCGCAACCGTTGATAGTTGAATAGCTAAATACATAATCTCCTCCTACGCCGGTAGTGGAGCCGTCCGGTAATGCATAGGTGGTTCCTGCACATATTTCAGCAGGAATGGTAATGTCGTATACCGGCCACAGCGACAAGTTGACGGTCACTACACTGTCGCATCCGTTCACAGAAGTCAGGGTAACCGGATAGCTGCCTGCTGTGGGGGATATCAAAGTGGTACCATCCGGAAGCACATAATTATCGCCGGAGCAGATAGAAGCACTGAAGGAAGTGGCATAGGTAGGATAAACCGTAAGATCTACTGTCACCGCACTGTCGCAACCGTTAGTGGCGGTCAGGGTGAAACTGTAAGTTCCGGCAGAAGCAGTTAGACTGCCATCGGGTAAGGTGTAAAATTCGTCGTCGCAGATTGCCGGTTCGAGTGATGTGGCAAACAATTCATTGACTACGATGGTGGTGGTGATAACAGAGTCGCAACCGGCACCTGTTGTTAGATTGCTTACATAGTCGCCGGCGGCACTGGTGCTGCTGCCATCGGGTAGGGTATAGGTATCGCCATCGCAAATGATTACTGTTTCGGCAATATCATAAACAGGTAAAATGGTGAGGTCGACATTGACGGTACTATCGCAACCATCGGCAGTAGCAAATGTATAACTGTAGATGCCTGCAGGCGGGTCGCTGATTACAGTACCATCGGGCAATACGATGACTTCATCATCACACAGCGAAATAGGAATGGTAATATCGTATACCGGATGGACAGTAAGTGCAGTTGTAACAAGGCTGTCACAGCCATTCACACTGGCTAAGGTAACAGGGAATATGCCGGTAGAAGATGCAAATCCACCGTCGGGCAATTCATAGAATTCGCCTTCGCAAATTTCGGCGGCCACATCTACCTCGTAGGTAGGGTAAACCGTCAAGTTGGTGACGATGGTGGAATCGCAACCTACTGCAGAGGTCACTGTGGTAGTATAAGTGCCTGTTGAGCTGACAATGGTTCCATCGGCCAGCACATAGGTAGCATCATCACATATTTCGGGATTGACAGTAGTGGCATAAACAGGCTGGATGATGATGACAGCATTGTGGGTGTATTCGGGGCAATCGGAAGTTGCTGCAATGGTGTTGGTTACGGTGTAGGTTCCGGGTGTAGATTCTGACAGGTCCACTACACCTGAAGAAATATCCATCACAAGGCCTGCAGGACTGAAGCTGAAGGTTCCGGGGCCACCGCCGGGAGCGAACTCCGGAGCAGGATCTATATCACCCGGGCAATAAAAGGGCTCGGGGTAGGAGAAAATCGCTGCTACAGGGCTGGAAACCGTAACGGTTACGTCTTCGGTATACGAACAACCGGCCAGATCAGTAAGCGTAACGGTGTAAGTGGTAGTGGTATCAGGAGAAGCAGCCGGGTCTTCTACTGTGGTAGATGACAATCCTGTTGCTGGTGACCAGGAGTAGGTGCTGATAGCATTTTCACAGGTGAATGCTATCGACCAGTCGAGCAGTGTGCCCAGGGTTCCCACCAGGTCATCATCGATTACCAGGTTCCAGGTGCCGTTGACGTTGCAGCCTACAAAGTCGGAGAAATCTCCTTCCGGGGTGTAAAAGCCTGTAAAGGGTGCTGTGCCTGTGGTGATAGATGGAACACCCGCAGGGATGAAGCAGGTATTGGTATAATCACCGCCGGAGCCTCCGTTGTCGGTAGTAAGTTCTACCAGGGTGCCATCCGGACATTCCAGGAATATATCCAGATCGACGAGAAAGTTATGGTCTACATTGATGCAAACGTATTCGAAATTATCTAAGCTAAAGGTGCCCGGACTCACACCGCTGACGGTAATGGGTGAGCTAACTGTTGGGCCTGCCGGGATAGCATAGTCTGTGGTATTGATAAAGGGGATCGGTTCACAGGGGGTGTCGCCGGCCTCTGCCAGAAGATCTAAGGTTATGATATCTCCACCACAAATAACGGTGTCGGCTATTTCAATAACAGGTTCTTCAGCAAAGATTAAGGTGAATTCTACCAGCAGATCACCGCATTCGCCACCTTCACCCAAAGCGGTAACCAGGGTAGTAGGTGCTGTTGGATTGGCAGTAACGAGTGTTCCTGTATCCACATCGAAAATATCGGAGGGAGACCATGTGAAGGTATAGTCATCTGCGCCGGTAACTTCAATGGAAATAGGGTCGCCCGGATCGCAAACCACGAAAGTTTCGCCCACGCCAACGGGAGAGCCATTGATCAGTACGTCGATTACTGTGGTGGCTGTCAGAGCTTCCTCCAGCTCATCGGCATCCAGGATATAGGCGAAGGCAAAGCAGGCGCATTCGCCGGGAGCCAGTGTTTCTATATAAAAAGCAATAGAGTTCGCGATGTCGGCAGTGGAAGTTCCCGTAATACTGAATCCGCCTGTACCTGCGTAAACCTGAGCAGGGGTACCTGTCGTAGTCGCAAAATTGCCCCACGATACGCGGGCATTCGGCGTACGTGCACCCAGCCCGAGGAAGCAGCCGTAGGTAAGACCTTCACTGGTCACCAGAGCGTTTTCATCGGCAGGAGGGTTGGAGACGATGACGTTTTCCGTCACGAAACTTCCGGACCATGGTTGATCGTTATCGGGGTCAACGTTTCGCTTGTAATAAATATCGTTTTTAGTTTCCGTGTCGTTGTTGCAGATATTGATTCGGGTAACGAAGTAGCGTTTATCGCTGATGAGGGTGGTGGTTTGGGTAATGGAGACATCTTCGCTGGTAATATTTCCTTCCCAGACTACTGTGATAACATCACCTGCTGCATCGTAACTGCTGATGCTTCCCGGTATGGAAAAGGGTGCGCAGTTGGAGTTGGTGTTGTACCAGGTGCTGGCGCCGATCTGCACGCCCCAGCCCTCCACCGGTGTACCCGGGAGGAAGTAGTCGCCGCAGTAAGGGGGAAAGGTACCGCCTACCCAGCCGTCCATATCGTCGTCGGCTACAAAACCGAGCGCATCACTCACCATGGTTGGGTGGTAGCCCGCCGGAGCAGCTCCGCTGGAGCCATAAGCACCGCATTGGTTGACGCCGATTTCAACGAAATCGCCTTGCATAAATGCATTGGTACCTACAATCTGAGCCTGTGTCCTTGCCGGGACCAGGGCGCAAATTGCCAATGTGCATGTGAATAACAGTTGTTTCACAAAAGAATGGGGACAATTGTGCATTTCAGGAGGAGCTTGGTTTGTTCAGTTGAATTACAAACTAAAGATAATAAGCAGAAGGGGAATTTTTGTAATGCGCGTGTAATATTAGCGCAATCTATCCATGCTGTCCACCAGTTGCTGATCTTTTCGGATGCGGTAATTGGCTATCAGGAGGAAAAGGGCGGCGAATCCCGGTACATACATGCCCCAGTCGGGTGCATAGTCGGGCAGCTGGCGTTCAGCACTCATGAGCCAGATGGCATAAGTAACAGCAATGGCTGCTATCGATATCCAGTTGACCTGCTGCTGCCGTTTGCGGTTGCGAAACTGCGTAATGGCGAAGAAAGTAAGGATAATGGCGAAGGCCGGGGGGATTCCGGCAAGTACGGTGTCCAGAGCGAATAACGCATTTCCTTCAGCGGTTCCTGTGGGCAGCATCAGGTGCAATACCAATGCAATGATTGCCAGAACCATAAACAGGGTTTGAATCCGTTGCCACATGCTGCGAAGATATACATTCGCTCTAAAAACATAAAAAAGAGAATAACGGGAACGGCTTACCTTTACGCCATGCGATATTTCCTTGAAATCAGCTACAACGGAGCGCAGTATAACGGCTGGCAAACCCAGCCGAACGGGACGGCCGTGCAGCAGGTGATAGATCATTGTCTGAGTACGATAACAAGGGAGCCGGTGCATTGTCTGGGTTGTGGAAGAACAGATACGGGCGTGCATGCATCGCAGTTCTTTCTTCATTTTGATGTGGAAGCAGCCCTTCCCGAGGATTTTGTGCGCAGGATGAATGCCCTGGCACCACCCGATATCGCGATACACAGGGTAATCCCGGTGCACCCTGAAGCCCATGCGCGTTTCGATGCTACATTAAGAAGTTACGAATATATTTTTTGCCATCATAAAGATGTATACCGGCAGGGGCTCGTGTTTTACCAACCCTACCTGGAGCTGGACGTGGCACTCATGCAGCAAGCCTGTGCCATTTTGTTGCAGTTCGATGATTTCCCTTCGTTTTGCAAGAGCAAATCGGGTGCTAAGACCTACATTGTTCATCTGCAGGAAGCCAGGTGGGAACAGCGGGCAGATGATCTGGTATTCATCATTTCCGGCAATCGTTTTTTGCGGGGTATGGTGCGTTTGGTAGTGGGTGCCATGATACAGATTGGCAAAGGTAAAATGACCCTCGAAGAGTTTGAATCAGGTATCAGAGAAAAAAGACGCTTTCGGCTGGCATTGTCAGCGCCTGCCCATGGCTTGTACCTTTGTCGGGTGGAATACCCCTATCTCTGAGTGGCGAGAACTTTTGCCTTAGTTGGAGTCGACATTGAGATGTGGTGGGTTAGAAATTAGCATGGATGTCATATTTTTATCACCAGGAAGTATATATTAAATATAAATTTGATTACCTATATGGCCAATACTACATCACAGCACATTCTTGGGACTAGTGCCAACCTGCTAGGGTTTTGTCTTTTTGTGATTACCTCTCTTCATATCGCAGATCAGGTAGAAACCAGATTGATTGACGGATTGACTTCGGTTGTAGGTGTTTTGCTAACAGTTTCCTGCATATTTTCTTTTGTGTCTATCCGAACGCGACGGGAAGAGCGGGAGCGTCGAATGGAAGCAATTGCAGATTATTTTTTTGTAGTGGCACTGTTAGGCATACTTGCAATCATTGTACTCATTGCCTTTAATTTCTTGTAATCCAGGAGAGGGAAGTGCAGCTATAAGCGCAAGAAATAATTCGCTTCAAAAAATAATTGTTAGAGAGCAGTATCAGCCTCTCTAATAGCATTCCATGCCAGCAGGCCCATACCGATTTTCAAAGCATCTTCATCGATATTAAACTGTGGGGTATGGATGAAAGCATCGATGCCTTTAGCAGGATTTCCCGTGCCGAGCCGGTAAAAGCAGGCAGGCACTTCATGGCTGTAGAAGGCAAAGTCTTCGGCCCCCATTCTGGGTTCTGCCAGTAATACGTTTTCAGCACCCAGATAATCTTTGGCCCTTACTATAGCTCTGTGAGTTAGGGTTTCATCGTTGTGCAGGCAGGGGTAACCTACGCGGATGTCTACTTCTGCTTCTACCCGCAGTGCCTTAGCAATGCCGGTGCAGGTGCGGTAAATTTCTTCCTGCAGTGTTTTGCGCAGGCTCTCGTTAAAGGTTCTGAGGGTGCCCTCCATATAGACCTGGTCAGGAATAATGTTGGTTGCGCCTTCCGCTATGACTTTACCTATCGTCAGCACGATGGGTTCTATGGGGGAGTGGAAGCGGCTCACCAATAGTTGTAAGGCCGTAATTATTTGTGCGGCCACCGGTACGGGGTCCAGGGTGGCACCCGGATAGGCTCCATGACCGCCTTTACCTTTCACGGTGATGTACAGTTCGTCGGTGGAGGCCATCATTTTACCCGGACAAAAAGCGACGGTACCTACTTCAAAGGGTGTATAGACGTGCTGTCCGAATATGGCCTGAACGGGAGGATTTTTCAATACACCTTCGGCTATCATTTTGCTGGCTCCGCCGGGCAACTTTTCTTCCCCGGGCTGGAATATCAGTTGAATGTTTCCCGACCATTGATCGCGGGTTTCCTGTAAGATATGTGCCGCTCCTAAAAGGCAGGCCGTATGCGCATCGTGTCCGCAGGCATGCATCACGCCTTCATTCACTGAGCGGTAAGGAACATCATTGGTTTCGTGAATCGGCAGGGCATCCATATCAGCGCGCAGAGCGATGGTTTGCTTGCTGTCACCCCTGCCTTTCACCATTGCAGTAAGCCCCGTCCCTGCGATGCCGGGGCGTACCTCCAGCCCTAAGGCAGTAAGTTGTTGCTGTACATAAGCAGCAGTTGCATGTTCCTGAAAGGAAAGCTCAGGATGCATGTGCAGATACCTTCGGTAGCTTCTTACCTCTTCAAAGTATTTTTCTGCCAGCAGCTTTACCTCTGCAGCATTCATATGTTTCTTGTATTAATTAAATCTTTGCATATAAATGCATCGGGATATTCGAAGAGAATTTCCTGAAGATCTCTGTAAGCGTCGAATCTGTTGAGGTAATCACCCACTCTGACTTTATAATTCGGCGCTTCAAAAACAATGGTAGCATGGAGGTCGGAAGTAGTACGCAGCAATTTGGCTTTTTCGTTTTTGGCATCGCTCATGCTTGCGGAAGAATAGATTTGAATCCGCCATCCGGGTATCTGGCTGTGTTCCTTATTGAAATAGATATGCTGTTCTACCAATTCATCTGCTCCTGCAAAGTCATTAATGGTAACACTCCCGGTCTGGGCGCTTACAACTGCTGATAAGGACAGGGCAAGAAAAAGTGTAAGTAAGCTGCGCATAGTCAAATTTAGGCTTTTAGTTTGAGTGTTTCTTCCATGATGGCCACTCCACTGCTGGTGCCTATTTTGTTCGCACCCGCAGCCATAACCGCTGCAGCTTCTTCCAGGGTTCTGATTCCTCCGGAGGCCTTGATTTTAATTTTAGGCGAAAGCCATTTGCGCAACTGAGCTACTACTTCAGGCGTGGCACCCGGTCCGTTCATTCCGGTAGAGGTCTTGACATAGTCGACCTTATTATCATTGGCCAGTTTGCACAGCAGATCTATTTCAATTTCGCTCAGCAGTCCTGTTTCAAGGATCCATTTTATGACCTTGCCTTCCCGGTGGGCCAGCTTGGTAAGCAGTTCCATCTCATTGGAGATGGTATCCCAGTCGCCACATTTTACAGCGGCAATATTCACTACTACATCGAGGTGATCGACACCATGTGCCAGGGCATCTTCCGCTTCTTCAAACTTAGACATGGTGCTTTGGTAGCCCATAGGGAAACCAACCACCGTGGCAATTTCAATGCCGGTATCAGCCAGTAATGCCACTGCATCGTCAATATAATAAGGAGGTACGCAAACAGCTTTGAATTCCTGCTTTATCGCTTCTGCACAAATGCGCTCAATATCGCTTGCCGAAGTATCGGGTTTAAGAATGGTATGCTCAATGGCAGCTCTGAGTGCAGTTATAGCTTCTTTCACTATAAAAAATTTAATATGTATTATTCGTCTTTGCCGTGGCAGTTCTTATATTTCTTTCCACTACCGCAGGGGCAGGGTTCATTGCGTCCTACCTTTTTTTCAACCCTAACCGGTTCCAGTGCTTTTTGTGGTTCTCTCGCTCCGGGTCCTCTGGGGGCGCCTCCGGCATCTTCTCTGCTGGTTTTCATCTGGCTCATATCGGTTTGACGCTGGGCAGCTGCCTGCTGCACTTCATCGGCTGACCGAATAGGAATATTCCCTTTGAACATAAATCCGCCAATCTCGGCATTGACTTCACTCAGCATTTTCTTGAACATTTCAAATGCTTCGAACTTATATATCAACAGAGGATCCTTCTGCTCATAAACAGCACCTTGTACAGCCTGCTTCAGGTCGTCCATGTTGCGCAGGTGTTCCTTCCAGTTGTCGTCGATGATCATGAGGCTGATAGTGCGTTCTATCGCCTTGATAATAGCAGCGCCATTGGAGTCGTAGGCATCTTTCAGGTTCACGGAAACGTTGAGTCCTTTCCTGCCATCGGTGTAGGGAACCATAACATTCTCCAGGGTTTCGCCGCGCTTTTCATAGAGGTCTTTAATCAGCGGGAATACCTTATCGATAAGCTTTTCCTGTTTTCTCTTGTAATAGGCAATCGCGGAGTTGTACAGTTGCTGCACCACCTCATCGGAGCGTTTATCAGCAAAATCTTTCTGGCTGATTTCCGGTTCCATCGAAAGGCGGCGAATAACATCCAGGGTGAAGCCTTCGTAGTCGCCGTCTTGTTTCCAGTGCTGCACCAGTTCATCGCACAGGTCGTGAACGGTGTTGTTCAGGTCTACAGACAGGCGGTCGCCGGAAAGAGCATGGTTCCGTTTGCGGTAGATCAGTTCCCGCTGGCTGTTCATGACATCATCGTATTCCAGCAAGCGCTTGCGGATACCGCAGTTGTTTTCTTCCACTTTCTTCTGAGCGCGTTCAATGGACTTGGTTACACTCTTATGTTGAATGACATCTCCTTCCTTGTATCCCAAGGTGTCCATTACTTTGGCGATGCGGTCGCTCATGAAGAGGCGCATAAGGTTGTCTTCCAGTGATACATAAAATTCTGATGAGCCGGGATCACCCTGGCGACCTGCACGTCCTCTGAGCTGCCTGTCCACCCTTCTTGAATCGTGTCTCTCCGTACCAATGATGGCCAGTCCGCCGGCTTCTTTTACACCGGGCCCCAGTTTGATATCCGTACCCCTTCCGGCCATGTTGGTGGCAATGGTAACAGTTCCAGGTGTACCGGCTTCCGCTACTATTTCTGCCTCGCGCTGGTGCTGTTTGGCGTTCAAGACATTGTGCTTAACACCTTTCAACTTAAGCATCCGGCTCAGCAGTTCGGAAACCTCTACCGATGTGGTACCCACCAGCACCGGACGTTTCTGTTCTACGTATTCTTCAATCCGCGCAATGACAGCGTTGAATTTGTCCTTTCGGGTCTTGTAAATCATATCTTCCATATCATTCCGCACGATAGGCTTATTGGTCGGAATGACCGTGACATCCAGCTTGTAGATTTCCCATAATTCACCCGCTTCTGTTTCGGCGGTTCCGGTCATACCGGCGAGCTTATGGTACATCCTGAAGAAGTTCTGCAGTGTGATGGTGGCATAGGTCTGGGTGGCGGCTTCTACTTTTACGTTTTCCTTCGCTTCTATTGCCTGGTGGAGTCCGTCGCTGTAACGACGACCTTCCATGATACGACCTGTCTGCTCATCAACAATTTTCACCTTGCCGTCCATCACTACGTATTCCACGTCTTTCTCGAATAAGGCATACGCTTTCAGGAGCTGCTGAACAGAGTGTATGCGCTCACTCTTGATAGCGAAGTCCTGCATGATCACGTCTTTCTCAGCAACTTTTTCTTCCTTAGATATATCCTTTTTTTCTATATCTGCAATGAGTGCGCCTACATCGGGAATCACAAAGAACCTGCTGTCTTCACCGGAATCAGTGATGAGGTCGATACCCTTATCGGTGAGGTCTACACTGTTCGATTTTTCATCTATGACAAAGAGCAGGTCATCGTCAATTTCAGGCATGCGCTTGTTGTTTTCCGCCATGTACGTGCCTTCTGTTTCGAGCAATAGTTGCCGTATGCCCTGCTCACTGAGGAACTTGATGAGGGCACTGTTTTTAGGCAGGGCCCTGTGTGCTTTCAACAGCGGAATACCTGCTTCTTTGGTTTTGCCTTCACTGTGCAAACGCTTTGCGTCAGTAAGGAATACGTTGGCCAGCCGACGCTGTGCTTCCACAAGTTTTACTATGCGTGGTTTCAGGTTGCCATATTCCTGAATATCGCCTTTCGGAACAGGACCGGAAATGATAAGTGGTGTACGGGCATCATCTACCAATACGGAATCCACCTCATCTATCATCGCATAATGGTGCTTGCGTTGTACTTTTTCAATAGCGGTGCGCACCATATTATCCCGGAGGTAATCGAAACCGAATTCGTTGTTGGTACCATAGGTGATATCGTTCAGATAGGCTGCACGCCGCTCGGGAGAGTGGGGCGGATATTTGTCGATACAATCTATGGTGATACCGAGGAAATTAAAGATGGGTGCATTCCATTCGGAGTCCCGCAGTGCCAGATAGTTATTGACCGTTACGATATGGACGCCCAGGGAAGCCAGGGCATTGAGGTAGGCGGGCAAAGTAGCCACCAGTGTCTTACCTTCCCCTGTGGCCATCTCGGCAATCTTACCCTGGTGCAGTACGATACCACCTATCAGCTGTACATCGTAGTGTACCATGTTCCATTTAATCTCAGCACCGGCGGCAGTCCACTCATTGGCATAAGTCGCCTCATCACCTTCAATTACAATGAAATCTTTCGTGACACTTAAATCCCGGTCGAGCTGGGTAGCTTTCACTTTGATCTTGCTGTTTTCGGAAAAACGACGTGCTGTTTCTTTTACTACAGCAAATGCTTCAGGAAGGATGTTTTCAAGAATTACTTCCAGCTCCTTGTCGCGTTCCTTGGTCAGCTCATCTACCTGATTGAAGAGGTCATCCTTTTCATCAACCTGTCCGGCATCCAACTGGCCGGCTCTGGCGGTGAGTGTTTCAATCTTCTCGTCGATTTCATGAAGGTGGGCGGCAATCCGCTCTCTGAATTCTACGGTTTTGTGGCGCAAGGCATCATTACTGAGGGATGCATAGCTGCTGAAATGGTCATTTATAGATCCAATAATCGGATCGAGTAATTTAATGTCCTTTTCGTATTTGTTGCCTCCGAAGATTTTCGAAAGCGATTTCGTTATAAAGTTCATAATGGATATAGGAACGTGTTAAAGGCAAAAATCATTCCCTGCATGCGCTGCATGACAGTTGTGCAGGAACGCAAAGATACAACTATTCACAAAGGGGTAATCGACAGCAGATTTACCAAATCCAAGCATATATAACGTAGTTTTACAACAATCAGGTATGGCGGGATATTCCATCAGTGAATTGGCAGGCATAGTAGGAGTCAACGGACAGATTGTCAGTCCGGAACGGATTATTACTACGCTGATTACCGACTCCAGAAAAATCTACAACGGCGGGAGCGGTGTGTTCTTTGCTATCAGCGGTGTGCACCACGACGGACATCTTTATATGGAAGAAGCCTATAATAAAGGCGTTCGCCATTTTATCTGTGAAAGGGCAGTTTTACCCTACGCCGATATCAACCAACACATTGTGCCCAATGCACTGCAGGCGTTACAGCAGATAGCAGCCCACCATCGCCGACAGTTCAGCCTTCCGGTTGTGGGTATAACAGGTAGTAATGGCAAGACCATTGTGAAAGAGTGGATTTTCCATCTCCTGAAGTCGCAGCGCCGCATATGCCGCAACCCCAAAAGTTATAATTCGCAATTAGGCGTGCCTTTATCGGTCTGGCAACTGGATAGCAGTCATGATCTGGGGATATTTGAAGCCGGTATTTCCCAGCCGGGAGAGATGGGTTTGCTGGAAGAAATCATCCATCCCGATATCGGGGTGTTTACGCATTTAGGCACAGCCCATGACAGCGGGTTTAGCAGCATGGAACAAAAGGTGCATGAAAAGGCTTTGCTTTTTCATGCTTGTCGACAGTTGGTGTACTGTGTCGATACGCCGCTGGTAGCAGCTGCCCTGCGCAACTCGAAAGGCAGCTCTGTTACCTGGTCACGACTGGGGGATGCCAGTGCGATGTGGAAGGTGGAAGCCTCGGGGAAACGCCTGACTTTCCAGGGGGTGACTGATACCTATACCTGCACTATACCCTTTGCAGATACCGCCAGCCAGGACAATGCCATTACTGCATTCATTACAGCGCTGGTTCTGGGGGGCGATCCGGAGGTACTTCTGACCCACATGGAAGACCTTCCGGCAGTGCATATGCGGCTGGAACTGCTCAAGGGTGCCGGGCAAAGCATTCTGATCAATGACGTATACAGTGCAGATCCCGATTCTCTCGAAATTGCCCTGCATTTCCTGGAACGGCAGGCAGCCGACAATCCATTGCAAAAGCGCATACATGTAGTGTTATCGGATATGGAGACCCGCGCAGATAACCGCGATGCTGTCTATGAACGGATGGCCAGTCTGGTGACAGCAGCCGGTGCAACCCATTTCACAGGTATCGGGCCCGAGTTGACGTCGAGAGCAGGCTTGTTCCATCAGTTAGACAGCCGGTTTTTCCCTTCTACAGAAGCATGGCTGGAATCGATGGAAGCAGAGCGCTATCAGCATGCCATCATTTTGCTGAAAGGAGCACGGTCTTTTCGCATGGAGCGTATTACTTCCCGATTGGAATGGAAACTGCACAATACTGTTCTGGAGGTTAATCTCACCAACATGGTGCACAACCTGCAGGTCTATCAGTCGATGTTGCAGGAAGGAGTACGCACCATTGTGATGGTGAAGGCCTTTGGTTATGGCAGCGGTGCCGCTGAGGTGGCACATACCTTATCTTTTCACCGGGTCGATTACCTGGCAGTTGCCTACGCCGATGAGGGGCTGGAGTTGCGCAACAACGGGGTTTATATACCTATTATGGTGATGAATCCGGATCCAGGTCTCGTGCAGGCCATGCTGGATGCACAACTGGAACCTGTGGTATTCAGCTTCGACCAGCTGCAGAAATTTCTGGATGCAGGTTACCGCGGCGGGGTGCATATTAAACTGGATACCGGTATGCATCGCCTGGGATTTGATGTCAACGCCCTCCCGGAACTTGTAGAGCAATTGTTACGCAATCCCCAATTGGAGGTGTTGTCTGTTTTCTCGCACCTGAGCTCTGCCGATATGCCCGAGCAGGATGCGGCTACCCGACAGCAGATAGCCATCTTCCGGCAAGCCTGCGAACTGTTGAAAGAACGTTTGCCAAAGCCGTTTTTCCGGCACCTGCTCAATTCGCCCGGGATTGCCCGCTTCCCTGATGCCCAATTCGACATGGTGCGACTGGGAATCGGTCTGTACGGTGATGATCCTTCGAGTTCGGTGCAGTCGCAATTGCTGCCGGTTTTTGTTTTCCGTACCACCATAGCACAGGTAAAATCCATTCAACCCGGCGAAGCTGTAGGCTATGGAAGAAGCTATATTGCGGAGCACCCGATGCGTATTGCTGTATTGAATGTCGGGTATGCCGATGGATTAAGACGGTCATTGAGCAATGGCAAGGGCTCCGTTACAGTGGCGGGCAAGAGAGCACCTATTGTGGGCAGGGTTTGTATGGATATGTGTATGGTAGATGTCAGTCATTTGCCCGAAGCCGCACCCGGCATGGAGGCTGAAATCTTTGGTCATCACCAATCGCTGCGCGAACTGGCAGCGGCTATGGAAACCATACCTTATGAGGTACTTACCGGTATCTCTCAGCGCATCAGAAGGGTGTACCTTGAGGAGTAGCGCCTATATCGCAATTCTTATCGGGATAAGTTGGCTTTCAGCCTGTTGATAAGACAAAGATTGTGCAGTAAATACGCTAACTTTGCACATCTTTTAGGCATGCAGAAGAAAGTCGCTATCAAAAACGCTCTGATATCCGTTTTTTATAAGGATGGGTTAGATGAAATCGTGAGGGAATTACACCGCTCAGGTGTGGTAATGTATTCTACTGGAGGTACTGCTTCTTATATCGAGGCACTGGGTCTTCCGGTAGAGAAAATTGAGCAACTAACCGATTATCCGAGCATTCTGGGAGGTCGCGTGAAAACACTTCATCCCAAGGTTTTTGGCGGTATTCTGGCCAGGCGGTCCTTGCAGGAAGATGTGGCACAAATGGAATCCTATGCCTTGCCTTCGTTCGATCTGGTGATGGTAGACCTGTATCCATTTACAGAAACGCTGCGTCAGACATCAGATGAAGCAGCTATTATAGAAAAAATTGACATAGGGGGTGTTTCGCTTATCCGGGCAGCTGCCAAGAATTATACAGATGTACTGGTAGTATCTTCCAAGAGCGATTATCCCTGGTTGCTGGAATTATTGCAGGCGGGAAACGGAAGTTCGCTGGAACAGCGGAAACAGATGGCAGCCAAAGCCTTCGCCACCACCCGTGCCTACGATACGGCCATAGCAGCTTATTTCGATAGCAGCAGCATCACAGATTTCTCTTCCTTCGGTGACGCCCAATCGCTGCGTTATGGGGAGAATCCGCATCAACAGGCTGTATTTTACGGTCATTTAGACTCCCTGTTTGAGCAACTGAATGGTAAGGAGATTTCTTACAATAATCTGGTAGATATTGAATCGGCGGTTTACCTCATGGAAGACATGGAGCAACTGGCCGAAGGCGCACCCGTTTGTGCCATTACCAAACATACCAACGCCTGTGGTTTATCCTTGGGCGATAACCTGAGTGATGCCTGGGATAAGGCACTGGCTGCTGATCCCGTTTCGGCCTTTGGCGGTGTCATCATAGTGAACAAAGAAGTGGATGAGGCAACAGCATCCCGCATGCATACGTTGTTTTTCGAAGTGTTGATAGCACCTGCCTTCAGTGCTCCTGCGTTGGACATACTGCGGCAAAAGAAAAACAGAATCCTGCTGCTGCAACGGCAATTTGAATTTCCAGCCAGGCAGTTCAAGTCCATGTTCGATGGTGTGCTGGTGATGGACCGCAATCTGCAGCTTTCCTCCAAAGCTTCCGCCAGGATAGCCACGCAAGTAGCACCTGATGACCGTGAATGGGGTGACCTGCTGATGGCGGAATTACTGGTGAAACATCTGAAGAGCAATGGTATTGCACTGGTGAAAAATCGCCAGCTTATTGCCATAGGCACCGGACAGACATCGAGAGTGGATGCTTTGCAGCAGGCTATTGCCAAAGCGAAAATTTTTGGATTTAGCACCGAAGGTGCAGTTATGGCCAGTGAAGCATTCTTTCCGTTTCCCGATTGTGTGGAAATTGCCCATACAGCCGGAATAAAGGCTGTGATTCAGCCGGGAGGTTCTGTCAAGGATCAGGATTCTATAGATTTTTGCGATCAACACCAGATGGCCATGGTATTGACCGGTATCCGTCACTTTAAACATTAAATTACGCCTTGAACAGGCACTAAAAAATATACGAATGGGGCTTTTTAATTTTCTTTCTCAAGACATCGCCATCGATTTGGGAACAGCCAATACCCTGATTATCGCCCACGATAAAGTCATGGTCGACGAACCTTCCATTGTGGCTATCGACCGCAAGACGGATAAAGTGATTGCCGTAGGTAAGCGTGCCATGCAAATGCACGAAAAAACGCACGAAAACATCAAAACCGTGCGACCGCTGAAAGATGGCGTGATTGCTGATTTTCAGGCTGCGGAGAATATGATGCGGGGAATGATCAGCATGATCTTTCCCAAGAACCGCATCTTCAAGCCATCGCTTGTTATGGTTATCTGTATTCCCTCCGGCATTACTGAAGTTGAAAAACGCGCTGTAAAGGATTCCGCTGAGCAGGCAGGTGCCAAGGAAGTTTATCTCATACAGGAACCTATGGCAGCTGCCCTTGGTATAGGGCTGGATGTACAGGAACCAGTCGGTCACATGATTATCGATATTGGAGGTGGTACCACAGAAATTGCAGTAGTGGCATTGTCGGGTATTGTATGCGATCAGAGCATTCGCGTAGCCGGGGATGAATTCACAGCAGACATCGTCGATTACATGCGTCGCCAGTATAACCTGCTGATTGGTGAACGTACTGCTGAAGCTATCAAAATCAATGTGGGATCTGCACTTCCGGAACTGGATGATGCACCCGAAGATTATCAGGTAAGTGGTCGTGACCTTATGACCGGTATTCCCAAACAGCTGGTAGTAACATATGGAGAAATTGCACATGCATTAGATAAATCCATTTCCAAAGTAGAGGAAGCAATTCTCAAAGCGCTGGAAACAACACCACCTGAACTGGCAAGTGATATTCAACGCGAAGGCATACACCTTACAGGTGGTGGGGCATTGTTGCGCGGTTTGGATAAAAGGATAGGATTGCGCACTAAATTACAGGTGCATGTAGCGGATGACCCTTTGCGCGCGGTAGTGCGAGGCACCGGAATTGCGCTTAAAAACCGCGACCATTATCAGGCATTATTCATCGGTTAACTGATACGAAATCATGCGGAGTTTTTTTCTGTTTCTTATCCGCAACCATGTGTTCTTCATCTTTTTGTTGCTGGAGCTGACAGCTTTGTGGCTGGTATTCAGCAATAACAGATATCAAAAAAGTGCATTTATTCATTCGGCCAATGTAGTTACCGGAGATGTATTGAATACCTACGGTGACCTGACCCGCTATTTTTATTTAAAGCAGGAGAACGATAGTTTGCAGGCTGAGAATGCCAGGCTGCTTTCCCTCATGCCGGATGCTACATCTGCAGATTCTGTTGCTAGCGTTGCTGTGCGCGATTCTGCAGGAGCGGTTTTGTATTCCTATCAGCCTGCACAGGTTATTAATAATACATATACGTTTCCCAATAACTATATCACTATTAATAAAGGCAGCAGGCATGGAATAGAAAAGGATATGGGTGTTATTACATCGAGTGGTATTGTAGGGATTGTAAAAGAAGTGTCGCCCGATTTTTCCGTTATCATTTCAGTATTGCACGGTAGTTTCCATACACGCGTTGCGGTTCAAAAGAATGATGAACAGGGACGTCTGGTATGGGATGGAAAAGATTCGAGAATCGTCAAAATCATAGATGTATCTGAACCGGGTAAACTGGAACAGGGAGACAGTATTGTCACAACCCGTTTTTCTATGGCCTTTCCCGACGGCTATCCGGTTGGTGTGCTGGAATCTTATGGAAAGGAAACCGGTAGTAATTTCTACACACTTAAAGTTCGGTTGTCGACCGACTTCAGCCGATTGCGTTATGTATACGTGGTAGACTATCTCCTCAAGGATCAGCAAATGGAACTGGAATTAAACAACAACAGCAATGTCGGCAATTAACTGGATAGGTCGTTTGTTAGGCTGGTTGCTGCTGACAGCTTTCCAGGTGCTGGTGCTCACGCAGCTGGATCTGGGGGCGCTGCTGCATCCCTACGTCTTTCCCATGTTCGCAATGCTCTTGCCTTTCTCTGTCCCGCGCTGGCTGGTGTTAGTGCTCGCTTTTATTGCAGGACTGGTAGTAGATATGTTTAACAATACCCCCGGCATGCATGCAGCTGCCATGGTGGTGATGGCGTACCTGCGACCTGCCATCCTCAAGATGCTCACACCGGTAAGTGGCTATGAAGGAATAGAGTATCCGTCCTTCATGCGGTTGGGTTTTATCTGGTTTCTGCTGTATTGTCTGTCCATGGCGGGAGTACATCACCTCGTGTATTTTCAGCTCGAGACATTGAGCTGGACTAATTTTCCTTATACTTTGTTAAAGTCGGCACTGAGCTTATTGGTTTCCGTTTTCTTAATGATCAACTTTGCATTTATCTTTTCCAGTAGAAAGTCGGCAGAACGCAAATGACAGGCAACGCACAATTCCAGAACAGGGCATGGGTTATCAGAGGGCTTGTAATAGGAGTGTTTGCCTTATTTCTGTTGCAACTGCTTCGCCTGCAGGTCATCAGCTCTGATTATAAGGAGCTTGCCAAAGACCGCACCGTACGTAAGGTTACTATCTATCCTGACCGCGGTCAGATTTTTGACCGTAATGGGAAGCTGATAGTGTTGAATAAACCCATTTACAACCTGATGGTGATTCCCTCGCAGGTAAAGGAGATGGACACCGCTAAGTTCTGCGCATTGCTGGGCATCGACAGAGATTACTTTGATACCAAAATGGCCGCCGCGCGCAGGTTTTCATCTTTGCATGCTTCGGTATTCTTTCCGCAAATTGACGGTGAAACCTATGCCGGTATTGAAGAATACATGTACCAGTTTCCCGGGTTTTTTCCAGAGATCCGAACCGTTCGCGGCTATCCCTATGCTTCTGCGGCGCACGTTCTGGGCTATGTGACGGAGGTAGACTCAGCAGATATCAGCAGATCGGATGGTTATTATAAGAGTGGCGACTACATTGGCAAGAGTGGGGTTGAGCGCTCCTATGAAAATATTCTTCGGGGCAAAAAGGGATACCGTTATATGGTGGTAGATGCCCACAACAGATTGATGGGCAGTCTGGCAGATGGAACTATGGACGAAGCTGCCGAGGCGGGAAAAAATGTTACGCTGACCATCGATATAGAGTTGCAGCAATTTGCAGAAGCACTCATGGCCGGCAAGAAAGGTGCGGTTGTAGCTATAGAACCTACTACTGGTGAGATTCTTTGTCTGGTCAGCAGTCCCACTTTCGATCCCAATCTTTTATCAGGCAGTAACCGCTCCAAAAATTTTGGCAGACTGGTCATGGACGAAGGAAGACCCTTGAATAACCGGGCGCTTACAGGTTACTATCCTCCGGGGTCGCAGTTTAAAGCAGTGATGGCCTTGCTGGGTTTGCAATCGGGAACACTCACCGCCGACCAAGGTTACCCTTGCGGGGGAGGTTACCGCATGAGTGGTCATACTGTAGGATGTCACGGTCACCCTGCTCCTGCCAATGTTGTGATGGGTATACAGCATTCCTGCAATGCCTATTTCTGTTATGTGTTGCGGCATTATATCGATGACCAGGAGGGCTCTACTGCCGATAACCTCGCCTTGCTGAAAGAACAGCTTGCCAGCTTTGGTATCGGTGTGCGCACCGGCGTTGATTTACCCGGAGAAAAGCCGGGTAACGTGCCTGACCCTGAAGACTACAATAAGATTTACGGCACCAACAGGTGGAAGTCGTCTAATTTCATCACGCTGGGTATCGGTCAGGATCAGATGATTGTAACCCCTTTGCAGAATGCCAACCTGATGGCGACCATTGCCAACAGCGGTTATTTTATCGCTCCGCATATCATGAAATCGGTAGCCGGCGAAGACAGTCTGATGCAGGCATTGAACCGTCGGCACCAGACCAGTGTCAATCCGGTATTTTTCGAGCCGGTCATTGAGGGACTCAGTATGGTGGTCAAGGCCGGAACAGCAAGAGTAGCGAGAATCGACAGTATCGAAGTTTGTGGCAAGACCGGAACTGCGGAGAATCCGCATGGAAAAGATCACAGTCAGTTTTCCGGTTTTGCCCCGCGCAATAATCCCCAAATTGCAGTGGCTGTTCTAGTGGAGAACTCCGGCTTTGGTGCAACATGGGCAGCTCCTATTGCCAGTCTGGTGATGGAATACTATCTCACCGGCACCATTGCGCCATCCAAACAGTACTTGCTGGAAAGGATGCTGAATGCCAACCTGCTGGGCAACCCGATAGTGCCGGCACCACCGGTGGCATTACCCATAGAGGATCCTGATATTCTTCAAAGAGATACCGTAGTGGCCAGCAGATGAGAGAGCAGCAGAACATATTACAGCGCGCTGATAAGCCACTCATGATTATGTACCTGATGTTGCTCACCATTGGTGCGCTTACCGTTTTTGCAGTCAACTATGTGCCCGGTAGCAGCAGCTTTTTCGATCTATCGCTCACCCATGGAAGGCAGATGATCTGGATGTTTATTTCGGTCCTGCTGGGATTGAGCATGCTCACTTTCAACAGTAATTTCTTTACCAAGTTATCGATACCGTTCTATGTTATCATGATTGTTCTGCTGCTGGTTACCCTGGTGGTAGCTCGAGAGATTAACGGTGCCCGGTCCTGGCTACAAATAGGCCCGGTGCAGTTTCAGCCTGCAGAGTTTGCCAAGACTGCGACAGCATTGATGCTGGCAAAGTACATCAGCGGATTGAAAATCAGTGATCGGGGTGTGCGGTATAAGTTCATTGCATCTGTCATCATCTTATTACCCATGCTCATCATTGTTTTGCAACAAGATGTAGGCAGCGCTTTGGTTTATATCTCCTTATCACTGGTATTGTACCGGGAGGGTTTTGCGGTCAGAGAGGTCATAGTGGGTTTACTGTTCGGAGTCGGATTTGTCTGTTCTCTCATTTTTGATGTCCGTATTTTGCTGTGGTTGTTCTCCGGTGTCACCCTGGTGTACGTGTTGTTATCCAGCGAGAAACTCTGGCGAAAAGAAGGAGCCAGGGCAGCCTTGTTCACCGTACTGATAATCCTGTTTTTCAGTGCTTTTATACTGGCATTTTATTTCGTCCAGCTGCGATTGGTTTTGGCATTGGGAGCTGTGGCTTTGCTGATAACTGCCGGTCTGCTCATACGCAGCAGCAAGCATATCAGGGTGATGCCTGTTCTGTTCATGTATACAGCCATCACTGCATTCAGTGTATATGGTACGGCTATGGTAATGAATGATATTCTGCAGCCACACCAATCGCAACGCGTGCTTACTCTGTTCGGATTGAGTGACGACCCCGATGCCAATTATAATGTAACCCAAAGCAAGATGACGATCGGGTCTGGTGGGCTGGCAGGAAAAGGCTATTTACAGGGTACGCTCACCCAGCTGAAACATGTACCGGAACAAACAACAGATTTTATTTTTTGTACTATCGGGGAAGAGCTGGGTTTCATCGGCACCGCGCTTTTTATACTCTTGTATGCAGCTTTCATCCTGCGGCTGACATTCATTGCCGAGCGGCAGCGTTCTCCCTTTACGCGTATATATTGCTATGCAGCTACGGCCATATTTTTTATCCAGATTCTTATCAATGTGGGAATGACCATCGGGCTGGTACCGGTGATAGGTATACCTCTTCCGTTTATTTCCTACGGCGGTTCTTCGGTGCTGGCATTTTCAATAATTGTCTTTATTGTGCTGCGTCTGGACGCTGACCGATTGCTGATTTTGCGTTAGTCAGTTTTTGTACATCACCCATCGCCACAATTCTCTCCAGCGTATTTTCTTTCCGTACATCAGAATTCCGGTTCGGTAAATTTTTCCCGCAATCCAGCTCGAGCCGAGAAAGCCGAGTATCAGCATTGCAATGGACAGCGCCAGTTGCCAGCCGGGCACGCCAAATGGAATGAGCGCCGGCATGACTATAGGAGAGCTAAGGGGGATGATAGATGCCCAGAAGGCCAGCCTGGTGCCGGGTTGTTGAATCACAGCTGTTGCTATAAAGATGGACACCAGTATCAGCATAGTTAAGGGGAAAGAATACATCTGTACTTCGCTTTCTTCATCACTTACCAGTGATCCTACAGCAGCAAATAACGATGCATACAGGAAATAGCCGCCCAGAAAAAACACGAGAAATACCCAGAGTATTCTTCCCAAGGGCATATTGGCAATTCCTTCCATGGTGCGGGCCAGTTCTGCTGTTTCTGCATTTCCGCCACCGGACATGGCGGCCTGGTCTTGCATGGCAGTCAGCTGGTCACCCAACACTAAAGGCAAGGCGAGTTGCACACCCACGAGCAGCACGCCCCAGATAAAAAACTGTGTCAGTCCGACCGCTCCAATACCGATGATTTTACCCACCATGAGCTGAAAGGGCTTTACGGTAGATATCATGACTTCCACAATGCGGCTTGTCTTTTCTTCCATAACGCCGCGCATCACCATGCTGCCGTATATCAATAGTGCTATATATGTTAGAAAACCCATTACATATGCCAGTCCGGTAGCCGCCAGGATATTAGCATCCTGTTCCTGGGTGTTTTCGCTCAGTACCTTGTCCTGTATAAATATTTTGGGTCGTATACTCAGGAGGTCTTCATAACTCAGATTTCTGTTTTCCAGATTGATTTGTTCCATACGGTCGGCAATCACCTGTTCAATGTACATCCGGGTGGTTATACCCAACTGTTCTTTGCTGTACAGCATAATGCCGCGTGGTTGTTCGGAAGAAGTGGGAGGCATGTAGAGCAAGGCATCATACCTGCTGTTAGCAGCATAAAGATCAGCCTTCAGTGTTTCCATTGTTTTTCCCGACTTGTCCAGCTGGAAATAGATGCCTGTGGTATCGGGTAGCGCGCCCAGCAGGTCACTTTCATCCACTACCAGTATGGTTTGTTCTCCTCCGCTCCATTGTGTCAGAATGATGGGCAGCACCATGATGAGGGCAAAGAACAAAGGTCCCAGCACGGTCATCAGCAAAAATGATTTCTTGCGAACCCGGGTAATGTATTCCCGTGATATAATGAGCCAGGTCTTATTCATGCGTTGCACCCTTTACCAGTTGAATAAAAATTTCATTGAGTGATGGCAGCACCTCCGAAAACTCCCGGACAGGTACCTGGTGGTTCAGCAAACTTTGCAGCAGCTGGTTTACGGTGGCATCACCTTCCAGGTGTAGTTGGTAATGGTTGTCGTTGGCCGTCAATACCGAGAATAGGGGAGATGGGGGTAATGAACCCGGTTCATCAGTTTTTAAGTAGTATATATTTTTTTTATGGTTGTTTTTTAAATCGGCGACTGCGCCGTTCAACAGAACCTTTCCTTTGTTAATGAGTACTATTTCCTCGCAAATTTCTTCCACCTGCTCCATGCGGTGGGTGGAGAATACAATGGTGATGCCTTTACTATGCAGATGAAAAATCTCCTTCTTGAGCACCTCTGCGTTTACGGGATCCAGACCTGAAAAAGGCTCGTCGAGAATCAACAGACTTGGCTCATGAATTACGGTAGCAATGAACTGAACCTTTTGTTGCATTCCTTTAGACAGCTCCTGGATTTTTTTGGACCACCAGCCGTCCATATCCAGCCGCTGAAACCAGTAATGGATGCGGTCTTTGGCATCCGCTTTGGAAAGCCCTTTCAAACGTGCAAGGTATAAAAGCAGTTCTCCCACTTTCATTTTTTTGTACATGCCTTTTTCTTCGGGCATATAGCCGATGAACCCAAAGCCGTAGCTGTCGAGTGCTTTTCCCTCGTATAAAATGGAACCGCTGTCGGCGCCGATAATATTGGTCATAATCCTGATCAGCGTTGTTTTGCCGGCACCATTGGGTCCCAGCAGCCCGAACATTGCACCGCGGGGAATAGCAAAGCTGACCTGGTCGAGCGCCTGCAACTCGCCGAATCGTTTGGAGACACTTTGAAATTGCAATGATTGATCCACTGCGTAAAAATAGCCATAAGAAAGAAGGCGCTATGCCTGTGTCCCGTGATATATTTTGCAAATTTGCTGGATAATTGCAGTTATGGAAGCGCATCATATTGGGTTTGAGCCCCTTACTGTTCAGCAGATCTATACCATAGTCAAGAACCGGCAGCCGCTTATTCTAAGTGATGAAGCCGAAAAAGCCATTCAGAAATGCCGTGATTACCTCGATGTGGCATTGCCGCAGCGCAGCCAGCCCGTGTATGGTGTGAACACCGGATTCGGATCGCTTTGCAAAGTGCGGGTTCCCGATGCCGAGCTGGAGCAATTACAACGCAATTTAATCCTTTCGCATGCTTCCGGCACCGGGGGCGTTCTTGATACGTTCTTGATACGGATATTGCTTTTCCTGAAAATCAGGTCGCTGGCGTTCGGGCATTCCGGGGTGAGGCTGCTTACTGTTCAACGCCTCATTGATATGTACAATGCCGATGTACTGCCGGTGATTTACGAACAGGGGTCATTGGGGGCTTCCGGTGACCTTTGTCCGCTGGCGCATATGAGCTTACCCCTGCTGGGGGAGGGTAATGTGCTCGTTGACGGCGTGCAGCAATCTGCTGCAGAAGTGCTGGCTTCGAAAGGATGGGAATCGCTGCGGCTGGCATCCAAGGAAGGACTTGCTTTGCTGAATGGCACCCAGTTTATGGCAGCCCACGCGGTGATGGCACTGGCAGAAGCGGAGCGAATGCTGCACGCTGCCAATATTACCGCCTCTTTGTCGCTGGATGCCTGGTCCTGTAAAGACGAACCCTTCGATGACCGCATACACCAATTGCGGCGACAGCAGGGGCAAATAGATGTAGCAGCAGCAATCAGGAATATCCTCGAGGGTAGTGAGCTTTTTCACGAACCGAAAGAGCAGGTGCAGGATCCCTATTCCTTCAGGTGCATTCCGCAGGTTCACGGAGCCAGCCTCGATGCCATTCGCTACTGTGAAATGATTTTCAACCGGGAGGTAAATGGTGTTACGGATAATCCCAACATCTTCCCTGATGACGACGCCATACTTTCAGGAGGTAATTTTCACGGTCAGCCGCTGGCAATAGCACTTGATTTCCTGGCGATAGCTGTGAGCGAGCTTGCCAATATTTCGGAACGCAGGGTATACCGCATGCTGAGTGGTTCACGCCAGTTGCCCGAATTTTTAATTGAAGGTGGGGGGCTGTATTCCGGATTGATGATTCCGCAGTATACTGCCGCCAGTCTGGTTTCCCAGAACAAACAGTTGTGCAGTCCTGCCAGTGTTGATTCCATACCATCGTGCAATGAGCAGGAAGACCATGTCAGCATGGGTGCGAATGCTGCTACCAAATGCCTCAGGGTGGTTGCCAATTCCTGGCAGGTGCTGGCTATTGAATGGATGACAGCGGCCCAGGCGATGGATTTCAGGCGGCCGGCACAGAGTTCACCCCTGTTGGAGCGATTACATCAGCAATACAGGGAGCAGGTGCCGTTTCTGCAGGCCGACCGGTATATGCACCCTGATTTGGAAGCATCACGCCATTTTTTGCAGGGACTATAATGAGCTGTCAGCCTCCATCAAATATTTTAGTGCAGAGTCCTTTTGTTATGTAAAATGATTCGCCTATCTTTGCAATCCGTTTTAAACAAAAGCTATAATGGCACATCATAAGGCTACCAAGAAGTCCATACGTAAATCAGCTAAGAGAAGGCTGGCTAACAGATACAATGGCAAGACAACCCGTAATGCAGTGAAAAAACTGCGTGCACTTGAAAATAAAGAGGAAGCAGCAACCAGTCTGACCGACGTTATTTCCAAGATTGACAAACTTGCCAAGCGCAATATCATTCACAAGAACAAAGCAGCGAACCTGAAGTCGAAACTGACTAAAAAGGTTAATGCGTTGTAATTGAAACGTTTAAGATAAAGGGAAAGGCAATCCAACAGGATTGCCTTTCTTATTTTTAGCCCGTGGACTATCGGGAAAGAAGTATAACCATCAAGCAGTTGTCGGAAGATGACCGGCCCAGAGAGAAGCTGATATCGCAGGGTAGGCAGGGTTTATCCAATGCCGAATTGATTGCCATTCTCATAGGTTCGGGAAATGCAGAGGAGACTGCCATAGAACTGGCGCAGCGCATACTGCAAGACTGCAACAACAACCTGCTGGAATTAGGCCGCTATGAAGTGAATGACTTATGTCGCTTCAAAGGTATTGGTGCTGCAAAAGCGGTGGCTATTATTGCTGCGCTGGAGCTGGGCAGGAGAAGGCAAATGAGCCAAGCCGACGAGAAGTTGCAGATTCGGTCGAGCAAGGACCTGGCAGATGCTATTATGCCCTTACTGGCCGACTTGCGGACGGAGGCTTTCTGGATTATTTACCTCAACCGGGGAAACCGCATTATAGGAAAGGAGCGCATGAGCGCCGGCGGCGTGAGCGGAACCGTGGTGGATATCAAACTATTGATGAAGCATGCTTTGCAGCAGTTATCGAGTGCCATAGCCGTTGCCCACAATCACCCTTCCGGCACCCTGCAACCCAGCCAGGCAGATATTCAACTGACCAAGAAGATTAAGCAGGCGGCAGAATTGATGGATATAAGACTGCTGGATCATATTATAATCGCAGGACATCAGTACTACAGTTTTGCCGATGAAGGAATGCTATAAAAAAGGCGTCTGAATTTCAGACGCCTTTTTTTTGCAAAGTATATCGGATTAGTGCATAACTGCGAAACGAACGGTTTCGCGAACACCGTCACCCAGAATATTCAGCATGTAATAACCTTCAGCAAGTACCTGAACGGGAATGGCAATAGACTGACCATTGCTGCCGAAGCTGGAGATAATTGGATTGATTACCTGACGTCCCAGCATGTCTGAAACAGTAAGTGTCAGCTGTACATCTGAAACAGTGTTGATGTTCACCATCACCAGTTCATTAGCCGGGTTAGGGTACAGTGTGATTTCATTCAGCACTGCATTGTTTTCAACGGAAACAAATTCCAGTGTTTTGAAGTTTTTGCTTTCAGTATCACCGAATTCACCACCTTCTACCAAAAGTACACCTTCGCTGTCTTTGATTTCCCAGTAGCCTAAACCGTAAGAACAGCAAATACCGTCACCATAGGCGTCGTCCATTCTGAACTCGTAGCAGCCTGTTGCAGGAAGTGCTATTTCTTCGTCAAAAACAACGGTATTGGTTTGGCCATTGTAAGGACCACCTTCTAATACGATGGTATTGCTTTCGTCGTAAATAGCCCAGGTAGTTTCTTCCGGATAGTTATCTGTTCTGATTTTCAGTTCAATGGTATTCGTAGGACCCTCTGGAGCACCATAAGCGATAGCTTCCACAGCATTGTTTCCGTCATAACCATCAGCGCCTCCATTGGGGTTGGAAACAATCACTTCCAATGTGTTTTCAGCCTCCAGGGTAAAGGATACACTGGGGAGGTTCACCACTTCTGATTCGCCGTAAGCTAAGTTGCCGGTCCAGTTGTAAACTTCAAAGGCACCACCGTTAATGGTGTAGGTAAGCGTGGCACTGGTAAGTGCATCTTCACCAATGTTTTTCAGGGTAACACTTGGAGTAGTGCTTCCATCGCACAGGAAAGGATTGGTGGTTCCTGTAGCATTGGCGTTGGTAGTAGTAACATCTACTGCATAGATAGGAGCTGGAGCACTGAAGGCAGCCTGCATCACTTCTTTAGTAGTTACATCCTGTATAAAGGCAACAATGGCTATTTCGCTTGGATCGTAAACATTTTCAAATTCCCATGATTCGAGAATGGTGGTAGCATCGCCAGGACCCCAGCTATCACTGATATCAGTACCGGTAGCTGAAGGAAGCATTCTCTTCATTACGTTGTAGAATTCTTTTTCACCATTGGAACCCGGAGCGGTTTCAAAAATGATGGCACGCTCTACTACAGCGATATGCGCAACAAAATTGCCGCTCACGCTTTCATTGGTGGCAATGTAAAGTTCCACGTCCACACTTCCGTAGTCATTGGCAACAGTATGGGTTAATTCCATATAAAAAGGTGACTCCACAGCGTATTGATTGTCAATATCCGTTTGGTTAACACAGGCAGGAGCACCCAGATAAGCACCACAGTCATTGGCAGCATAGGCGCCGTCCATGATGGCGGTAGGAACACCTGTTACACCATAATAACTCACACGGGTATTTACCTGTGCAGGGTTATGATTGTGCATAGGGTCAAAACCTGGCCAGGAGGTCTGATACTTAATAGATGTGGCCTTGTCTGTATTATCTTCTAAAAGCGCATTGAATGCAGGGTTTTGAGAAGCACAAGGACCGCAGGAGGCTTGTGTGAACTCTTCAAACAAAACCATCCGCTGGTATTGTGCAGAGGCTGCACTAATAACTGTTACGACAGTGAGGAGCGTAAATAATTTTTTCATTGTTGTTTAAATTGATTGTTTAGGAGTATAAAATTAGAAAAAAAGATTTTGCCTGACGCCCTTATATCCTCAGTCAGAATAAAATGACAAAGCAAAGGCAGTATCTTCGCCGTCTTATTTCTCAATACGGCTTTAATCTTACTCAACAATCCATAAGTAGCTTGCAAGAGAACCAACACAGACGGGCACTGCTTATTTTGCACCTATGTGTCTTTATATGGGGTTTTACTGCTATTCTGGGTAACCTGATATCGCTAAGAGAGACGGTGCTGGTATGGTACAGGATGGGTATTACCTCTGCCAGCCTTTTGTTGCTGCCGGCCTTCTGGAGGGGGATTAAAACGGTACCCCGAAAAGATATGGGGCGGATAGCCGGTATCGGCTTAATAGTAGCGGTACACTGGATTACCTTCTATGGAGCTATTAAATACGCCAATGTGTCTGTGGCCCTAACCTGTATGGCTACGGTCAGTTTTTTCACCGCCTTACTCGAGCCCTTATTTTTTCGAACAAAATTGATTAAACGCGATGTACTGTTTGGTCTGGCGGTCATACCTGCGCTGTATGTGGTCTTCTACTTCTCAGGCAATTTTGTGACGGGTATAATCATGGGTTTAACTTCTGCTTTTCTGGCAGCTATGTTTACCGTTTTTAATAAGAAAGTCACTGTCCGGTTCGATCCCTTTTCCATAACATTCATTGAGCTGTTCAGCGGATGGATATTTATCGGTTTGATGCTTCCACTCTATCTGCAGCTATTTCCCGATACACCATTGGTGCCGGGTACCACTGATGTCTGGTATTTACTGATTTTATCCATTGTATGCACTACACTGCCGTTTACATTGTCTCTTGTAAGTCTTCGGCATGTGAGTGCCTTTACCGCCAATCTCACTATCAACCTGGAACCGATTTACGGAATTCTGCTTGCCATATTCTTTTTCAAAGAGTACGAACAGCTTTCAGCAGGCTTTTATATAGGGGCTGCGATCGTGCTGGGAATTGTATTTATACACGCCTGGCTGACCCAAAGGGATCTCTCCGCAAAGCGTAAGCTAAAGGCGTCATAAATGTGACATCTCACCTCCTAATTATCTTATCACTTTAGGTGTTAAACAATGTATTTTTGTTACATCTTGTGACCGGACAATTATTTTTTGAAGCGCTGTAACCGGTGGAAGTCTCGTAATATGGCTACCAAACTACAACAATTGAACAAAGCAGCATCTCGGGTTGAAACGGATGTGTTTTTCAGCATGTCTGATGACCTGATGATTATTCTCGATTTCGAGGGACAGGTAATGCGCCTCAACGAGGCATGGGTGAAGGTATTTCAGTTTTCAATGGAGGAGTTACTGGAATCCAACGCCAACATTACGCTGCAGTCAGGCAGCCAGCTGATGGCTGAGCAGCTTTTTGATGAGCTGGCTTCCGGTAGCTCCAAGGCTTTGGATTACACCCAGCGCATGTTCGACAAACAAGGTAACGAATATGTCTTTGCCTGGAACCTGGTAGGGGATAACAATAAGCAGCTAATCTATGGCATCGGCAGGGACATGACTTCCAATGTGGAGCTCATCAATGACCTCAGAGATAATCAGGAGCGTTTCAAATTTTTATCTGATAATAATAATGAGGCAGTCCTGGTTACTGTAACAGGCCAAATCCAATTGTACAATAAAGCCTTTATGGCCCTCACCGGTTATTCGGAAACGGAGCTCGATGGCATGGACGATCAGCTGCTGATTGCGGAAGAAGACAGGGATGCGATGATGACCCTTGTAAACCGTCGTTCTGAAGAAACTTATGTATCCCGAATGCTGAGGAAAAATGGAGACATTATCCAGGTGGAGGTTGTACCCAGAAACATCAAGTACAAGGAGCAATATGCCAGACTGGTTTTAATCCGCAACCTTGATGAGATTCGGCAAAGAGAAGCCAGCAGAAAAGAAACGGAGAATTGGTTCAAGGCGCTCTTTGAGAATGCGGCCTTTGGTGTGGTAGTGATGGATACCGGTGGCAATATCCTTCAGACAAACTCCCTTATTTCAGAGAAGCTTCAATTTTCTAAGGAAGAGTTCACAGGCAAGAACATTGAGTCTTTCATCCATGAGGAGGATTATCCGGTTGTTCTGGAAAACTTCCAGTCATTGGTTTCCGGAAAGTCGCTGACCAATACCGGAGAGGAGCGACTCCTACGGAAAGAAGGCGGATACATGTGGGGAAGGGTTATTTGCACCAAGGTGGAATTGGCACCGGGCAACTTTGTGGTGATGTCTTTAATTGAAGATATTGAGTCGGAGATACAGGACCGCGATGATCGCATCAAGGCAGAAAAAAGATTTGAAACCATATTTAAAAGTTCCCCTTCAGGTATTATCATCTCCCGGAATGAAGGCGAGATTATACACGTGAATCCTACTTTCGCTAACATGGTTGGCGAAAGAGCCGAGCAGCTGGAAGGGGCTAATATTTTTGATTTCACCTACGAAGAAGATTTAAAGGAGACGAAGAAACTCCTGCAAATGCTGAACAAGGGGAAAATCAATGAATACGACATAGAGAAGCGCTATGTCAAGAAAAATGGCGAAGTATTCTGGGCGAAGACCTGGGTTTCCCTCATGGAAAGGGATGGTGATGATGTCTACAGAGTGGCTGTGGTAGAGAATATAGACAGAAGGAAGAAAGCAGAGCAAAAGCTCGAGGAGAAAAACAAGGAACTGACCGAAATCAATCAGGAACTGGAGCATTTTGCCTATGTAGCATCGCACGATTTGCGAGAGCCATTGCGCACCATTGCCAGCTTCATTCAGATACTCAATAAACGCTATGGCGAAACACTGGATGAAGATGGGAAACAATTCATGGGCTTTGTGGTAGAAGGTGCCAAGCGCATGCAGTTGCTGATCCGCGACCTCCTCGAATATTCAAGGGTAAACCGCTTTAATACCGATTATGAGAAAGTAGATTTGAACGAGGTCTTCAATACGGTAAACAGGGTGCTCAAAGAGAAAATTGACTCTACGGATGCCTTAATACTTGCCGAGAACCTTCCGGTGATTCAGGGGAATAAGATTCAATTGACCCAGGTATTTCAGAATCTGATAGATAATGCCATCAAATTCAGGGGAAAGAAAAAGCCCGAGATTACCATTACTGTGGAAGAGCTTCCCTCCAAGTGGCGCATCGCCGTGAGCGATAATGGAATAGGTATCAGTCCGGAATACCATCAGCGTATTTTTATCATCTTCCAGCGTTTGCACACCCATGAGGAATACACCGGTACCGGAATAGGACTGGCACTATGTAAGAAAATCATTGAGCTTCACGGTGGCGAAGTATGGGTAGAATCTAAAAAGAACAAGGGAACGACCTTTACATTTACTATTAAGAAAAATCTTATACGAGCAATCGGTTGATTATTCGTAGGCCGGACAGTTCAACGGGTCTTTCTTGTTCTTGTTATTAAACGTATACACGATTGCCATTTCGAAACCACCCAGGCTGCGGCTTGCCGGAGTAAGTGCTGAGAAGTTGAAATCATAGCTCGCCGAAACGGTCAGATTTCCCATTGCGTACCCCAGCATAAGCCAGGCTGCGTCATAATACCTGTACCAGGTTCCCAGCAAAAGCGACCGCGGTGATTCTCCGCTTTCCATCACCAGGGTGAAATTACTTCCTCCTGTTATTTCTCTCGCACCCTTTTGAAAACTTCCGAAGAGCATAGGATGCATGGTTACTTTCGCAGATAGCGGAAAGAAGGCACCGGTGCTTATCTGCCAGCGGGTGCCTAGTGTATTATCCTGAAAATAGAAAGACTCTCCGGGTTCATTCAGATGGCTGGCAGCTACACCCAGAAAATAGCGCAGGTAGCTGACAGGGGTAGCGGTGAAAACCATTCCCGCAGATATGTCTAAATAGTTAATGTTTTCAACAAAGCCGGTTTCGGCATTCGGTAATGCAGCATCGAAATTATAGCCATTCCATTGGCTGTCAAATGTTAGATTGGCAAAGTTTACCGTGCGTTGTACCCAGGCACCGGATATGCCGGTAGAGAGTTTGTAGTCGCCTTCCTTGTCGAGTCGAAGATGGTACGCCATGGCACCTGCCAGTTCTCCGGAACTTAAACTGCCATCTCCCGCCTGGTCGCTGAGAGCCCAGGCTCCGATGCCCAGCCGATTAACGGATTTCCCGGGCTGTACGCCTGCATCGACGTAGAAATCGTAAGTGCGAAAAGGAACCGTTACACTTCCCCATTGATCGCGGTAATTGCCACCCAGTCTGACCACACCCGAGAAAAGACCTGTTTGAGCAGGGTTCACCAGCATGGGTGCAGCAAAGAACTGCGAGAAATGAATATCCTGTGCAAGCAAATTGCAACTGCTAAGCAAAAGCATGATGTACACCGGCCATTTCATCGCAGCAGGGATATATTACCTTGTTTATCGAATGCCTTGTTGTCGTCAAAAGTGCCTGTCAAAGTGTAGACATACACCTCCACTTCCTGCAACTGCCCCCTGAAGGTACCATCCCAGCCAATGTCCATATCCGAAGTAAAGAAGACGAGCTCGCCCCAGCGGTTGAACAACCTGAACTCCATTTCCTTGACGCCAAAACCGCGCACATAGAGCACATCATTCGCGCCGTCTCCATTGGGAGAAAAGGCAGAGGGCACATCGATTACACCTTCGTTTTCAATCTGGATTTCCCGGCAGAAAGTATCTTCACATCCCGCATTATTGTACGCCGTAAGGCATATCTCGTAGCCGCCAATGGAATTGAAAGTGTAAGTTGGATTGGTGGCAGCAGAACTTCCACCGTCGCTGAATTGCCAGTTGAAAGTGCTGGCATTGGTACTCAGATTATTAAAAGCGATAGGTGTATTCATCAAGCCTATCGCAGGTTCACTATCGAATAAAGTAACTGGATTCCCCTCCACCACCAATGGGAACGTTTCCACTTCTGCAATGCCGCAAACAACGATTGTCAGGGTAACATTGTAAATACCTGGATTTGAATAAGTATGGATAATGAGGGGACCTGTACCAGAGGTGCCGTCGCCAAAATCCCAGAGATAGCTGTCTGCACCTTCAAAGCTGCTGGTAAAAGTAGCATCCAGTGGCAGGCATCCATCGGTACTGATGTCGAAGCCTTCATTGAAGCCGGTTAGAAATGATAAGGTGTAGGTGGCGGTATCTGTCTGATTGCAACTGGTTAAATCTGTAATTATAAGTTGCACGGTATAAACTCCCGGGGTAGTATAGTTGTGTACAGGGTTTTCTAAGGTGGAGGTGGTGCCATCGCCAAAATCCCAGAAGTAGGTCGTTCCGTCCAGCACTTCGCTGACGTTGAAAAATTCAGCCAGCAACTCATCACAGTCAGGGACTTCTGTTACATCGAATGCGGCTTCAATACTATCGGCATAAACAATGACGGTCAGGTAAGAGGTGTCGGCAATATTACAAGTGGATGAATCTATCACCACCAGGGCAACTTCGTAGGTCCCCGCTGTAGTATAAGTATACACAGGCTCAAATACGGTAGAGGTAGAGCCGTCGCCAAAATCCCATAGATATTGTTCGGCGTCGGAGCTTAGGTTTTCGAAAGAAACGGTAAAGGGAGCACAGCCCACTACATCCGGCTCCACATCAGAAATGGCGTACACACCTGCCAGATTGAATTCTATTTTACCCACACCCAGATTGCAATTGCCACTACCATTCACTTCACTCCACGCACCTGGCGTTACGGGGAAGTTGTCGCTGCCACCGCAACCTGCGCAAACAGCCTGGTAAATGGTACCTGCCTTATCGAAACGGCTGGTCCCGCCATCAACGTGTTCGTTGGAGCCCGCGCCGCCAAAGTAACTCGCATACAGCAGGTTCTCTGCATTTTTTTCCAGCACAAAAAAGTAGAAATCCGAACCATCTGTCGTGACATCCAGCGCATCGGGTGTGGTAGTCATACCGGAGGTGTTGGCAACTGCAGGGTTGTATGACTGATTAACGGATCCACCCCACCCGGACACATATACATTTTCGCAATCATCCACCAAAAGGGCTGTAGGTGAAATATTGATTCCCGCAGCACCAGATCCAAAAACCATACTGTAGGTCGCCGTGCTTAAATCGGGCTCAAGTTTGGTTATAAACTGCCGGCCGTTGGTTTCGCTGTAAGCATCGGCTGTAACCGGGAAAGCACCCCGGGTCTGACCGGTAATGTAAATATGATCTTCCTCATCCACCTCTACAAAGTAGCTTTGGTCGTACTGGTTAGTGCCGGCAAAAGTACCCTGCAATAAGATTGTTCCGCTGCCATTCAATTTAGCAACCCATCCATCGGCCGATCCGCCTGAGTAGCTGTCCATCCAGGAGCCGGCAGTTACGGGAAAGGTACTGCTGGCAGTTCCACCGGTGGCAATTACATGACCGCTGCTGTTCAGCTTCAGGGAGTAGGCTCCATCGGCTTGTGCACCTCCCATATAGGTACTCCACAACAAGCTGCTCATATCATTATTCATGGCAAAAATCACTGCATCCTGTCCGCCATTGTAGGAGTTATCAAAGCACCCTGCTGTGACCGGAAAATTATCCGATTGAGAAGACGATGCTACATAGATATTATCCAGGGCATCTACCACTATTTCACCTCGCGCGTGGTCGCCGTAGTTGTATTCTGTAGCACCGGCAATATTGAAGCCGTCTGTTTCACTGCCTCCGAGGTAAGTAGATGATTCCAGTGAACTTCCATCGCTGCTGAGTTTTGCCAATACGATATCTACACCGGTGCCGAACAAAATAAATCCGCTGTTAATAGAAACAGAGGGGCCCCCGTTGAAGGTGTTGTCAAAAGGACTACCCGCCATGGGAAAATCGGAAGAGCCGGAAGTTCCATATATCAATAATTCACCTGCGTTGTTGACAATCATGCTATGTGGAATATCATTGCCGGACCCTCCCAGATAGGTACTGCATAACAAGTCGCTTCCATCTGCACTGAACTTACTAATGCCCATATCGATCTGTCCTGCGTTGAAAGTGGCATCATAGCTACCTGTAACGGTGGGGTAACCGGTGCCAAAGACAATACCTCCACCGTACAGATGTCCGCTGTTATCGAAGGTGGCAGTATATCCCCAGTTATCGGAAGTAGAGCCGGAAAAAGATCCAAAGATCTGCACAGGGTCAATGATAAGCGGATACCTGGTATCATACCCATCGGGTAAAACCCAGCCTATGGCACTGTCTTTCTGCACAAACCGGCACGATACCGCATGTTGTACACCATCGATTATCTGGTAAGCAATAGGCTGTATTTCAGTGAGGGCGGTAAAGCCGAGCTGTACTGTTAGTTGTTGTGGTTCCACCGTAATATTTTCCGCTCCATCGATGGACATGGATATATCATCCGGGTTGGCACCCGGGTAAAGAATAAAGTTGTACTTGGGGAAGTTACCGGTGGAAGTGTATTCCAGGTCAATCTTATTGTATAAATTTTTATACGTAACAGAGCGAAAGCTGGGCACTGATGACGCCCAGCGCTGCGGGTCATTTCCTATGAAATAATGGCTTATGTGTCGGGAGGGTCGGGAAGCAATTAATTCCGGTGACGGATTGCTGTTTTCGAAGCGGATGTGAAAGGCATAGCGGCGCAGGATAACATCTTCCAGATCGACTTTGGCAAAGCCTTCTTTTATCTGATGAATCAACTCCCTGTCTTCTGCACTCTCTAAATCATAGGTAATGGACTGATTGCAGAGGTAGATGGAACCGGCCGGTATTTCTGATTTGTACTGCACTTTTTCCAGCCATTGCCCCTCATTTTTCGTCCACCACAAACCAGGTTCTGCTGTTTGCGCCTGCAAGCTACTCACCAGCAACATCAGCAACATCATGCCGATTGTCCGGAGCAGACTGGTGCCTTTCAATGGGGAAAAACTGTATAAGCGCATAGGTTCGATAACCTTAAAAATACAGTATTTGATGCGAATGTGGAGTGCTTACCGCAGTAATTACACTGCTCTGACGGAGTGGGGTCGGTGTAACCAACTGTCAATGATGCGGGGGAACCATTGCATTTCCAAAACGTGAATTTTCGCTGCTATATCGGCCGGACTGTCATCTGCAGTCAGTGCAACGGTCTTTTGCAACAACACCCGGCCCTTGTCGTAGTCTTCATTTACTTCATGAATGGTAATGCCGGAAGTGCGTTCACCGGCTGCATGAACCGCCCGGTGCACCTTTTCGCCGTACATTCCCTTGCCACCGTATAGGGGTAGCAGGGAAGGGTGGATATTGATGATTCTATCAGGATAATGCCGAACCACAGCTGCCGGTATCAGCTTGAGGTAACCGGCCAGAATTATGTGGGTAATGTTTTCCTGTAAAAAAAGCTCCAGCATGGACGGCCCGTCTGCAACGCTGGCCGGAGGAATAATACGGCTTGGGACATTCCATTTCTTACAACGTTCGATAACACCTGCCGCAGGATTGTTGGTGTACACAGCTACCACTGTAACATCGGCAGCATCGCTGAAATACGCTATAATGTTTTCTGCATTGCTGCCATTGCCGGAGGCCAGTATCGCTAAGCGGTAGGTTTCAGAATCCAAATTCGTCGATGATAATTTGTTCAAAAAATGCATCCATGTTCATCAGGCCGTTGAGCTTTTGCAGTTCCAGTGTCGACAGCACAAAGGTCGTTTCGCCTCCGGCTGTTTTTCTGGCGATGACGGTTGACTCGCCTTCCCAGGGGGTGAAGGTCAGGGTCGCATTGTCTTTTGCAGTCAGTTGGGCTGTGTAAATGGCAGAGGCACCAATCTGCAATTGCACCGGTTTTACTATGCCCACAATAGAAGTACTCTCCAGCTCGGGATAGCCGGCATCTTCCGGAAGCAATTGCGCGCCTGTTTCCAGTATCAGTGTTGTGTCTGATGGCGAAACGAGCGAAGCTACCGGCGTGAATTCCAGAAAATTACTCAAGGGGTCGAAGCTGGAGGAAACGTAGACACTCATCAGCAGTTTACCGCCGTTGGCAAAAAAGGTTTCCGTTGTTCGCTGCGCCAGCGACAGGGAGTTTTCCGCCCCATTGCTGAACCATACAATCAGGTCGAAGAGTGCAAACACCTTTTCCTGCGTCAGGTTATCTGCCGACTGCTGGGTGAAGTTGCCATCGACACTTTCAAATATTTTCAATGTTTCGACCGAGGTAAAACCATTCGCTGCCAGTTGCTCAGTGTAGAAGGCTTCCGGTGTGGTGCCGGTTGTATAGCCGTTCACCAAGAGGATATTGCTGTTGACACTTTTGATAAACACAGAATCTGCTGCCACCCATTCTGAGCGGGCATCGCTTTGGTCCACCGCACGGATATACAATTTATTCCAGGCATCTGTCAGCATCCCATCCAATTCATCGGTAACAGGTGTTAAGGAGGAGTTGAGGTAGAGCCTGCAAGCAGTTGTGGCGCTTCCCGGATCGATAGCCTCCAGCATGAGGTTGCTGATGCTGGCATTCAGGTACAAAGGAGTTGCCATGCTGTCATTCCATGTCACCTCATATCCTGCCAGGTTATTGACGCCATCGGGGTCACTTCCTTCCCAAAAAAACTTCACTACGGGATAAGAAATTGTTGGGTTGTTAATGCCGGGAACGAATACCACTGAGGGTCGGGAGTTTTTGACCGGATAGGTGAGTGCTGCCGGACTGGGATCTCGGGCATCGTTGTTGTCGATTGCCCGCACATAAAAACGAAAGTCGAGCGTGTCGTTTCCAGGCGGAGGGGCCAGGATAAATACGCTGTCCTGGTTGGCGGAGTATGCCCATTCGGTGCCGGGGTCTTCCGGACTGTTGAAAGTGAATTCGTATCCTGTAATGAAACCATCCGGGTCGTTTCCCCACCAGCGGATGGTTACCTCAGATTCCAGTCTGTCGTCACCCGGGCGGATAATGGTATCCACAATGGTAAAGGTTTCCGGAGGTAGATTCTCCATCAGCTCCCCGTCAAACCCTGTTCTGCAACTTGCCAGTAGCAGACATGCCATTGCTCCGCAGATAAAAAACAGTCGCATGGGGCGAAGTTACAGTCCTCATTGCAAAAGCTTGCTCCTGAAAGGTTATTTTTGCGTGAATGTCGCCTTCCTCCTATATCGCCCATCCTTCCGCTGTAATTGACGACGGCTGCAGCATAGGTGCCGAAACACGGATATGGCACTTCTCTCACATCATGGAAGGCTGCACCATTGGCGCCCACTGCAATATTGGTCAGAACGTTGTGGTCTCACCCGGAGTGGTTCTGGGCAACAATGTGAAAATTCAGAACAATGTATCTGTTTACACAGGAGTAGTTTGTGAAGATGATGTGTTTCTGGGACCTTCAATGGTGTTTACCAATGTGGTTAATCCCAGAAGTGCTGTCAACAGGCGCACGGAATACCAGTCAACTTTTGTGCGGAAAGGAGCCACCATCGGCGCTAATGCCACCATTTTGTGCGGTATAGAAATTGGCAGTTATGCATTTATTGGCGCCGGTGCTGTAGTTACCAAAGATGTAGCTCCCTTTGCGCTGGTCATGGGCAATCCGGCAAGGCAAACAGGATGGATGAGTGCCCGCGGCTATAAGTTGCAATTCGATGCCGACGGCAAGGCGGTCTGCCCTGAGAGCGGAGAAGTTTATTGGTTACAATCTGGAAAAGTAATGCGCAGCTAACAGGGTATGGCTACTTCGAAGAACATCCCAATGGCTCCGGTATATCCGAAAGATCAACGGTGGTAAATTGTATATGTGAAGTCGAGGGCCGAAAAAAAGATAGCCGACCGGATGGCGCGTTTTGGTCTCGAATATTTCCTGCCTACTATCAAGGTTATGCGCCAATGGAGCGATCGCCGCAAGTTGGTGGAAGTTCCCTTGTTCAATGGGTATATGTTTGTGCGGGTAACGCCTGAGGAATTTACAACCGTAAGAATGGTGGAAGGCGTGGTGAACTTTGTAAAAATGGAAGGGAAATACGCCATTCTACGCGATGAACAGCTGGAGGCTATCAGAACATTTGTTGCTACCGGGTTGCCTGTTGCTGCTGCTCCCGCCGATTTTGCTCCCGGTACGAAAGTGAAAGTTACCTTCGGTCCGCTTAAAGACTTCGAAGGTGAGCTGGTAGAAGTAAAAAATGAGAAGCAGTTCGTTGTGCGGCTGGAAGCCATTCATCAGGTGCTGCTGGTGAACCTGCCCGCAGCCTATCTGGAGAAAGTGGACTACTGACGCAAGCCCTGGATATCTTTCAAAAGCAGCGAATCGGAATAGACCACATCTATGCGCTTTCTATAAACCAGCATCGACCTTATGAATATATCGCCTTTCACGGTATAGGGTATGTAGGCGTTCCCCGAGAAAAAACCTTTAGCATATTTGGAGGCATTCAGCAGCTGTGCACCGGTAGTAGTGAATTGCACCGGAAGGATAAATGCAGAGCGTCCCTTTACTCGGACAGTAGTATCCAGTACAATATTCCCCACACTTGATGGCCCCAGCAAGACCTCGAGCTGACCCGATTGTACCTTACCTGTAAGTCGATTCGGATTGTACAGGCTGATATTGGTGGCAATGGTCGCTTCCTGATTCTGCAGGGATACAGCCACCTTCAGCGGTGAGTGGGCTACATATTGCAGGGGTTGCAGCGCACAACCTCCTGCCAGCAGGCTGATAATGATAGCGGGAATCAGGATTTGTCTCATAGTTATTCCGGTAGGACTTTTTCCGGTTGATAGCTGCAAAAATAACATGCAGTATGGCAACGCCGAATGGCCCTGTATTAGCACAATGTTCGGCCAGAAACAATGAAAGATTGCGCCTTATATGTCAATCAAAGTAAGGTTACAGGACAATTTGTCAGTTAAAAGGGGATGGCAAGACCTTTGATTCATAGGGATTTTAATTAAATCAAGCGTATGTCAACAGAAAAAGGAACCATAGCCGTACAAACGGAGAACATTTTCCCGATTATTAAGAAATTCCTCTATTCCGATCATGAAATCTTCCTGAGAGAGCTGGTTTCCAATGCAGTAGATGCCAGTCAGAAGATGCGCAAGATGGCATCTGTGGGTGAATATGAAGGAGAGCTGGGAGATATGACCATCTCGGTGGACATCAACAAAAAAGCAAAGACCATCACCATTGCAGATAAAGGTATTGGTATGACGGTCGATGAGGTGCGTAAATACATCAACCAGGTAGCGTTTTCCAGTGCCCAGGAATTTCTGGATAAATACAAAGGTGTGGAAGATGGAAAATCCATCATTGGTCATTTCGGTCTGGGCTTTTACAGTGCTTTCATGGTAGCCGACCACGTTACCATCCGCACCCGTTCCTGGAAAGGTGAACCGGCTGTGCAATGGGATTGCGATGGCAGTCCGGAGTACAGCATTACCGAAACAGATAAGGAAGAGCGCGGTACTGAAATCATTTTGCAAATCAATGATGAGAGCAAGGAGTTCCTCAAATCCGAGCGCCTGGAAGAACTGTTGAATAAATATTGCAGGTTCCTGCCCGTGCCCATTCAATATGGTACCAAGGAAGAGACCTATAAAGAGGAAGGTAGCGATAAGGAGAAGAAGCGCAAGGTTCCGAACATCATCAACAATCCAGAACCGGCCTGGACCAAGAAGCCTTCTGCCTTAGAAGATGCCGACTACAAGAGTTTCTACAATGAGCTCTATCCTTACTCCACTCCACCGCTGTTCTGGATACATCTGAATGTCGACTATCCGTTTAATCTGACAGGTATTTTATACTTCCCGCAAATCAAGAAAAACTTCGAGGCCCAAAAGAATAAGATTCAATTATATAGCAATCAGGTATATGTAACAGATGAGGTAAAAGAGATTGTACCTGAATGGCTCACCTTGCTGCACGGTGTAATCGACTCTCCCGATATTCCGCTCAACGTGTCGAGGAGCTACCTACAGAGCGATCCCAATGTCAAGAAAATCAATAGCTATATCACGAAGAAGGTAGCCGATAAACTGTCTTCTTTGTTCAAAAAAGACCGCGCAACTTTCGAGCAGCAGTGGAGCAATATCAGCGTGATTATTAAATACGGAATGCTCACCGACGATAAGTTCTACGAAAAGGCAAAAGACTTTGTGCTGCTGGAAAATACAGACGGAAAGTTCTTTACCATCGAAGAGTATAAAGCACATATCAGCGACCTGCAGACAGATAAGGACAAGCAGCTGATCATGTTGTATACGCACGATGCGGAAGAACATCATGTATACATTGATGCTGCCCGTCAAAGGAATTACGATGTTATTCAGATTGATAACATCATAGACAACCATTTTATCAGTGCACTGGAGAATAAGCTGGAGGGGGTACAGTTCAAGCGGGTAGATGCCGATACCATTGACAAGCTGATAGACAAGGATGAAAAAGTGGAATCTGTACTCAATGAGGAAGAACAAACATCCATCAAATCATTGTTTGAAAAAGTGATAGATGCCAACGCTGCAACTGTTGTATTGACACCGCTGTCGCCTGAGGACAACCCCGTATCTGTAACCCGTCCGGAGTTCATGCGGAGAATGAAAGAGATGAGCAGTTACAATGGGATGGACTTCGCGGCCAGCATGCCCGACCAGTATAATCTCGTTATCAATACCAACCATCCGGTCATGGGCAGTGTTCTGGGCATAGCCGATGAGGGAGAAAAAGAAAGCCGCATCAAACAATTACACGATCTGGCATTGCTCTCTCAAGGTATGCTGAAAGGCAATGATCTGAGCACATTTGTGAAAAGAAGTTTCGGTATGCTCGCTTCGTGATACCGACATGGTATAGATGCAAACAAAAGAGAGGTACTGCTAACAGTGCCTCTCTTTCATTTATGCCTGTAGTATCTCAGGGCTCATGCAGCAGGAAGGGATTGTATTTCTTTTCTCTTCCGATAGTAGTGTGTGGTCCATGCCCGGGATATACCGTTGTGCTGTCCGGTAGCGGTAGCAGCTTTGTTTTAATGGAGCGCAACAGCGTCTGGAGGTTACCCCCCGGCAGGTCGTAGCGGCCGATACTGTCCAGAAATAAAACATCGCCACCGATGACCCAGTTGTCCGCTTCGTTGTAGAAGCAAATACTGGCGGGAGAGTGTCCCGGCGTAAAGAGTACTTTCAATCGGGTTTGGCCGAAAACTACCTCATCTCCTTCGTCCAGAAAACCATCGGGTTGCGGAGAAGGCTGGTATTGTAATCCCATACTATCGGCATAGGCACTCACCGCTCGCATAACAGAAACTTCGTCCTTATGCATATACAGCGGCACACGCCATTTTTCACTTACAAAGCTGTTCCCTAAAACATGGTCTACATGGCAATGGGTATTGAGTAGTTGCACAGGTTGCAGCCCTTCTTTCTCTATGAAATCACTTAGCTCTTTTTGCTCTTCCCGGGTATAGCAACCCGCATCTACAATGACACATTCACCGGTTGCATCGTACACCACATAAGTATTTTCCTCAAAGGGATTGCAGGAAAAAACAGCAATACTGCACATCTATCTTCGTTATTTTGTAAAAATTAGCTAAAACACTGAACTTTAGTGATAAAGCTACGTATTTTGGTAGTGTAGATCATGATCAGCAGACCCGTTGTAAGACTTTTACCCTTGTTTTTCTTTCTGCTGAGCGGAGGGGTGTCGCTGTATGCGCAGGGTACTCAGATTCCGTTCGGTCAGAATCGGGTGCAGTATAAAGAATTCACCTGGCAGTATTACGAGAGTGAGCACTTCAAAATATATTTCAATCAAGGAGGTCAAAATCTGGGACGTTTCACCGCTCAGATGGCAGAAACAGACCTTGAGGCCATTCAGAACATGCTCGACTATAAACTGAATGCCCAGCCGGAAATCATTGTCTACAACAACATTTCAGATTACAACCAGAGCAACTTTGCCATAGGCAATGAAACCGTCTATAATACAGGTGGCAGAACGAAGATCATCGGCAATAAGCTTTTCGTGTATTTCGATGGCAATCACCAGAATCTGCGCATTCAAATCAGAGAAGGAGTCGGAAAGATTCTCATCAATAACATGGTTTTTGGGGGCAATCTGCAGGAAATCGTTCAGAACGCTGTTTTGCTGAATTTGCCCGCGTGGTTTGTTGATGGACTCGTTTCCTATCTGGGCGAGGAGTGGAACAGTGAACTCGACAACCAGCTGCGCGATGGCATACTCAGTGGCAGGTACAAGGAATTCAGCAAACTCACCGGAGATGATGCGCGCTTTGCGGGACATTCCCTTTGGTATTTTATCGCCGATAAATACGGAGCCAGTAATATTCCCAATCTACTCTACCTCATCCGTATCAACCGTTCACTGGAAAGTGGCTTCTTGTTTGTGCTGGGCACAACGGTCAATCAGACAGTCGATGAATGGTACAAATACTATTACGAGCGCTACACTTCCGAACAAGCCGGTAAGCAACTGCCGGAAATGGACAAGCCTGTCAACCGTAAAACAAGGAAAGGCAGAATCTACCACAGCCCGGTCATCAGTCCTGATGGCAACAGCCTAGCTTATGTGTCAGATGACATGGGTAAGTTTCGCATTCATTTTGAAGCCACCCAGGAAGTGAAAACCAAAGTGGTGAAAAAAGGCGGCATGAAAACGCGCACCAGGGCCACCGATTTAAGTTATCCGCTGGTTGCCTGGAGTCCGGACGGGCAGCTGCTTGCAGCCATCTATGAGAAACGCGACAAGACCATGTTGTTTACCTACAACGTTCGGGAGAACAAAAAAGAGGTGAAGGATATTTCGAGGTTCCAGCGGGTACTCAGCATGTCGTTTGGTAAAAACAATAACATGCTGGTGCTGAGTGTAATGAACAACGGGCAAAGTGATATTTACACTTACTTCATCAATAATGCGCGCGTTGAGCAGATAACCAATGATTACTACGACGATTTATCGGCCAGCTTCATCAAAACCGATAATGGGTATGAAGGCATCTTGTTTACTTCCAACCGCGACAGCAAGAATCTGGTCAGAACCCGCAACATCGATTCCATCCTTCCGGTGGGCAACAACGATGTCTTTTTTTATAACTACAACACCAAGTCCAACACGCTGGTAAAAGTTACCCAAACCCGGAACATTAGTGAGCGGGTACCCCTGCAATACTCCGATGGGCACTTTGCCTTTCTCAGCGACTACAATGGTATATCCAACAGGTTTATCGGTTACCTCGATACCATCTACGACTACACCAAGACTGTAGTGTTCTTCAATGATTCCACGGTTGTCAATCCTACTTTCGATATCAGTGAAATCTATCTCAGAGCAGACTTCGACTCTATCAAATACATTCCGGTTTTCCGCGATACCGCTTATACCTGGCCGGTGACCAACTATGCAAGTAATATTCTTTCGCATGACGTAGCCCTGAAAGCAGGGAAGGTCATCCAGGTCTTTCAGCAGGAAAAGGGTAATAACTTCTTTATTGACAAAGTGCCATCCGCCATTGATGAAAGCGAAAAAGTGCGCCTTCAGAAAACGGGTTACCGGCAGTACGAAGAGCAAAAAAAGGAGCAGGAAATACTACAACAGATTACCACCATTCCTACCATAACCGAGAACTTGCCAATAGACGATGCAGGGGATACCGATGCCCGCTCCGACAGCCTGCGCAATGCAATACTGGAGGGCATGTATTTTCAAACGCCCTACATTGTTCCTGAAGAAAAGGAAGCGGTAGAAGAGGAGACGGTGACATTGGAAGCAGCCGACCTGAAGGACAAGAACAACCTGGTAACGGATGGAAAATTCCAGCCTTCGCGCATACAGGCATACCGATTGAAATTCAGCAACGAATATGTACAGACACAGCTCGATAACAGCCTGCTGGTGAACCCGTACGAAAATTTCAATGCCTCCGGCGGAACGTTCAGCAATCCTCCACTCAGTGGTTTGTTTACCGTAAGCATCAGTGACCTTTTTGAAGATTACAGGTTTGTTGGCGGTTTCAGGTTCCCCACTTCTTTCACAGGTGGAGAGTACTTTCTCAAGTATGAAGATTTGAGTAAGCGTCTAGATAAAAGCCTGACCTGGTACTACCAGCATCAGCGAGAAGAGTATTCTTTCCAGCCCGTTTGGTTCCCCACTGTGGAAGGGGCTCCCAAAACCAATATTGTGGAAGCATCTGTAAAATATCCCTTTGATGTTATTCGCAGTTTGCGGCTCAGTACTTCCTACAGATCCGATAAAATAATATTTCTCGCAGGGGATACTTTCAGCTTGAATCAACCCAGTTATAATGAAGACTGGATGAGCGTTCGGCTGGAGTACGTGCACGACAATACCTTCCCGGTCATGACCAATATCCTGAATGGCATGCGGTACAAAGTCTGGGTGGAGTTACACAAACAATTTGAACTGGGTGTGGAAGATGGACTTACCCTCAGTCTGAATGATGGTTATCTGGGGGTGCTGGGTTTTGATTTTCGGCATTACCAGAAGGTACACCACCAGATTGTATGGGCCAACCGTGTGGCCGGTGGTTTGTCTTTCGGCAACCAGCGCCTGATTTATTATCTGGGTGGTGTAGACAGCTGGTTGTTTCCCGAGTTCAATCAGGATACCGAAATCAATGAAGACATCAATTACGCCTTCCAGACCCAGGCTACACCGGTGCGGGGTTATATTCAGAATATTCGCAATGGGAATGCCTATGCCGTATTCAATTCTGAGTTAAGAGTGCCCGTCTTTACCTATCTGTTGAGTAAGCCTATGAAATCTGAGCTGTTGCGCAATTTTCAGGTTGTGGGATTCTTTGACGCCGGAACGGCATGGGAAGGACTTTCACCCTTTGAGCAGGATAATCCCTACAATACAGTAACGGTAGGTCAGCCACCGTTGAGCGTAGATGTCAACTTTTTCAGAGACCCTGTAGTGGCCGGTCTCGGCTGGGGGGTTAGGACTACCGTCTTCGGCTATTTTATCAGGATAGATCGCGCCCGTGGTTTGGAGCTGAACGGATTGACAGATCCGCGCTGGTATTTTAGTCTCAGCCTCGATTTCTGATACTTTCCATACTACCTTTGCGCCGGTGCAGACCGAGGCCAAAGCCCATATTTTCATCTTAGGTGCCAACATTATTTATGGCCTGAATTACGTCATTGCCAAAGTGGCCCTGAATGTTATTCCCGCCTTCCCGCTGGTGCTCACCCGTGTCGCCATTCCACTCCTTTTCTATGCTGTTTTTGCCCTGGTATTTCAACGTGAAAAAGTAGACAGGAAAGACCACTGGGCTTTTTTCTACTGTGGCTTTTTAGGCGTGGCCGCCAATCAGATGATGTTCATCTCCGGACTGGATCGCACGAGTGAAATACATGCATCGCTGATTATGATTACCACCCCCATACTGGTGTTGCTTATCGCATCCATCGTATTGAAGGAGCGGCTGACATGGAGAAAGATTGCAGGCGTTTTAATAGGAGCGGCAGGTGTTTATCTGCTGATTCAATCCAGTGAAAAAAGTGGTGCATCTACTGCAACGGTTGCCGGGGATTTGCTGATTATGGGCAATGCCATGAGCTATGCTTTTTTCTAAGTGCTCGCCAAACCTTTGATGCGGAAGTACAATCCCTATACAGCTGCTTTCTGGTTCTTTCTGTACGGGCTGGTGTTTGTCGCTCCCTTTGGGGTTGCTCAGTTGGATCAGATTCCTCCCGAGGCCTTTAGCGGCAATGTATTACTTTCCTGGTTGTATGTTGTTTTTATATCTACATTATTAGTATACATTTTGAATATCCTGGGACTCAAGTTCGGGTCACCATCGCTGGTAAGCATCTACATTTACACCCAGCCCCTGCTGGCAGCATTGATTGCTGTTTTGCTGGGAAAAGACACCTTTACCGCTGCTATGGCAGCTGCCGCACTCTTCATCTTTACGGGAGTGGCGATGGTCAGCTTTTCGCAGAAAAAGCGAAAGCAAAGGATAGCTTAACTTTACGCCAAATTATTTGCATGCTATTGTCAATGACCGGCTACGGCCGTTCCAAGTTTGTACTCAAGGGAAAACAATATACTGTTGAGATAAAAACACTTAACAGCAAGGGATTGGATGTCAATCTTAGACTCCATACCATGTTTAGGGAAAAGGAGATGGATCTCCGCAATCTGATTGCCGGGCAGGTGGTGCGCGGTAAGGTCGATTGTTCCATCAATAACGAACCCGGTGAAGAGTTGCGGAATATCGAATTGAATCCCGAGCTGGTGAATGCCTATATGTCGCAGCTCAAAGCGATGGCGGCAGGACTTTCTATATCTGATGAGCGGCTTTTTGAACTAACCGTTCAGATGCCCAATCTTACTAGTACGGCTCAGGAAGTATTCGATCCGGAATACTGGCCTGTTGTGGAAGCTGCTCTTAAGGAAGCTTTAGCAGACCTGCTGAAATTCAGAACTCAGGAAGGCAATAACCTGGAGACCGATATCCGCTTGCGCAATGACAATATCAGGGCTGCGCTGCAAGAGGTCGAGGTGATGGATCCGCAGCGCATTGAGCGCACCAAGGAGCGACTGCTGTCGGGGCTGGAGCAGCAGCTGAACAGCGAGCAGTACGATACCAACCGATTTGAACAGGAGTTGATTTATTACCTGGAGAAAATGGATATTACGGAAGAGATTACACGGCTTCGTTCGCATTGCGATTACCTCGTGGAATGTATGGAAGCAGCGGTGACGGAGAAGGGCAAGAAACTGGGTTTTATTAGTCAGGAAATCGGTCGTGAAATCAATACCATAGGATCGAAAGCCAACCTCGCAGATATGCAACGTCAGGTCGTGATCATGAAAGACGAGTTAGAGAAAATCAAAGAACAACTGAACAACGTACTGTGACACCCGGCAAATTGCTCATCATAACGGCGCCGTCCGGTGCTGGTAAAACAACCATTGTCCGGCATTTGCTGCAGCAATTTCCGCAGCTGGAATTTTCCGTGTCAGCCACTACCAGACCCAAAAGGGAATATGAAGAAGATGGGAAAGATTACTTTTTTCTATCGGAAGCTGCTTTCAGGGAGAAGGTGGCAGCAGGGGATTTTGCTGAATGGGAGGAGGTCTATGCCGGCAGGATGTATGGGACCCTGCGCAGTGAGATGGAGCGGATATGGGATAAAGGACATTGCATTGTTTTTGATATTGATGTGCTGGGAGCTATGAATCTGCAACGGCAGTTTCCCAAAACTTCCATGAGCCTGTTCATTGCACCTCCATCCATTGAAGCCCTGCGCCAGCGTCTGGAGGCACGTGGCACCGAAACCACGGCATCGCTGGAAACGCGCCTGGAGCGGGCGGAAATGGAGATGGCACAAAGTGGGGGCTTCCACCATGTGCTGGTGAATGATCAGCTGGAGCAGGCATGCAACACTGCGGGAGAACTGGTGGGTAAATTCCTTGCCGACGAACTTTAAATATTTATTTAGATTTACAGGAGCGCAACATGGATATGGTAACTGCCACCACAGAAGGCGTTAAAGTCAGCGTCGAAACATTCTACCAGAAGGAGTATTCCGGTCTGGCAAGGGGAGAGCATGTATTCGCTTATCGGGTTACCATCGAGAATAAAAGTCAGCATACCATTCGGCTGATGCGCCGTCACTGGCATATTTATGACAGTAATGCCGACTGGCGCGAAGTGGAAGGCGAAGGTGTGGTGGGTGAGCAGCCCGTCATTGAACCCGGTGGTCTTCACCAGTATGTTTCAGGTTGCAGCTTGCAGTCTACCATGGGCAAGATGTTCGGAACCTACCAGATGGAAAGGCTGGAAGACCAGGTAGCCTTCGAAGTAGCCATTCCTGAATTTCGCATGATAGCTCCCTTTCTCCAAAATTAGGGCTTGTAGCCGCTGCCTTTCAACAAGGTGGTGCCATCGGTAATAGCAAACAACTCAGCAAGTGTTGTTTCCGGATGCTGCTCCATGTATTTTCTGACCACCTGCCAGCCTACCCAGACGCCAATTCTTCCGGGGGCACCTTCGGGCATACCAAAAGCATTCGGTGCTTCACCGATATACCGCTGCTTATCCTGATTGCGCGTAGAGAAGAATAATTCTTCTCCTGCAAAAAACCGCCAGATGTCTGCCTCGTTATCGGCACACCAGTCCAGCTGGGTTGTATGGAATCCAATTTTCACGCTATCGGGCGCATCCGGGAGCATGCAGTCTAGGTAGTACATCATTTTGCCCTCCTTGATCATCTCGTCCAGCAAATTCGCATCAGCCCCCTTATCGGGAATGGAGCCGTCCATCAGCGCGCGCATGATGCTCACCACCATGTAAGAGCGGTCGAAGCGGTATAGCAGGTACTGGGGCATATTGGCAGCAAATGCGCTGTAGTAAGTAAAGTTTTTGCCCATGAACATATTGAGCTCTACGGCCAGAACTTCATCGGAAATGACCACCTGGTATACAAACGGAGCAACATAGGTGTAGAATCCGGGAATCAGGCTGTCGGGGAAGTAGTATTTGTAATAGCGGAGGGCTGTTTCCAGCTCCTGCTCCACATCGCTGATGTCGGTATACAGCGCAGCAACGCTGTCGTACAGTCGAAGCATATAGGCATCGGCAATCATATAGTGATACAGGGTGTCGTATATCCTGTAGGTGCTGTCGTTGTAAGAACGCATATTCAGGATATCGTTCGTCAGCAACTGGAAGAAATCGGGATACTGTTCCTGCATGCTATCCAACACCTGCCGGTAATTCCCTCCGTCGGCGCGCATAAAAGGCTTTTCCATGCGTTCGAAGTGCAAATCGACAACTATGTTGCTGATATCAGGATGGGGAAGATTGTTTTTCTTCTTACAGCCGGCAAAGCCAATAAAGACTACAGCTAACATTGCTGTGGTAATCAAAAATGCTTTGTGTTTGTAGAGTATCAAAGGTTGTTTTTTAGATTCAATCGTAAAACTATACACAATGAGGAAAATTGCCTTCTTTTTTCTAATGGCCCTTTTTACTGCAATGCAGGTAGAAGCGCAGGAATTTCGTTTAGGCTTGACAGCATCGCCGGTCATCAGCTGGTTCAATACGAATGGCAATGATGTAGACAGCGACGGCCCACGGCTCGGATTTCAATACGGATTAATGGTGGAACCCACGTTGGGCGGTAACGAAAGGTATGCGTTATCGACCGGATTGATGATTAACATGGTGGGAGGTTTTCTGACAGCAGGTGACGATTCTCTGGTGTACAATTCTACCCTTCGCGTGCAATATGTGGAACTGCCGCTGGCAGCAAAACTGCGCTCCAACGAAATCAACTACGTATCCTACTATGGATTATTTGGTATTACGCCAGGGGTGAACATCAAAGCAAGGTATGATCTGAAAGATGGCAATGGCGACTTTATTGAAGACATGAATGGAGATCCTATTGAGGATGTTAATCTCAGAGGTGATGACCTCGCAGATAAGTACAACCTGTTTAATCTCAGTCTGACATTGGGTGCCGGTGCCGAATATTCCATTACGGAAACAACCACCATCACGGCAGGCCTTACTTTTCAGAATGGGTTTGTGAATGTGTATAAGAGTTCACTTACCGATGAAGCCATTTAGATGAAACAGTTTGTATTCCGACTCGGAGTAATGTTCTGACAGATATAAGCATTAAATTTGAACCCGGTACCAACCGGGTTTTTTTATGAAAATAGCGCTCGCTCAACTGAACTTCCATATAGGAAATTTTGAATATAATTTTTCAATTATTGAAAAATCGGTGGCAGATGCGAAGCAACAGGGAGCAGACCTCGTGGTGTTTCCCGAATTGTCGGTTTGCGGATATCCACCCCGTGATTTTTTAGAGTTTGAAGACTTTATTGAAAAGTGTGAATCGGTCATAGAGCGCCTCAAACCACTCACGTCAACAATCGGAATTGTAGTAGGTTGTCCGGTGAGAAATCCGAAGATAGAAGGTAAAGACCTTTTTAATGCAGCAGTATTAATCTATGAGCAGCAGGTTGTTGGATATGCCCACAAAGCATTGTTGCCCACCTACGATATTTTCGATGAATACCGTTATTTCGAACCCGGTACCTCTTTCAAAACATTGCCCTTCAAAGGGAAACGACTCGCATTGACAGTTTGCGAAGATATCTGGAATGTGGGGAATGAGAATCCGCTTTACACCCATTGCCCTATGGATGTGCTGGCACAGGAATCACCCGATTGCATCATCAATATTTCTGCTTCTCCTTTCGATCATGGCCAGGCTGCACGACGCATTGATGTTGTGCGGGCCAATACGCAATTGTATCAATTGCCCATGTTTTACGCCAACCATGTAGGTGCGCAAACCGATTTGATTTTTGATGGAGGTTCACTGGTGGTGAACGCTGAAGGAATAGTGTTCGCTGAGTTACCTTATTTTGAAGAGGCGCTTCAGGTGTTTGATCTGGAGGAGGTAAATGCGGCGCAGGGACTGGACAAAGCGCATGGGGAACAGCCCAAAGAAAAAATGCGGCTTATTCATGATGCACTGGTGAAGGGTGTGCAGGACTATTTTCACAAGTTGGGTTTTCAAAAGGCAATTCTCGGTCTGTCGGGCGGCATCGACTCTGCCGTTACTGCTATCATTGCAGCACGGGCACTCGGCGCCGAAAATGTGAAGTGCCTATTGATGCCTTCGGCTTTTTCTTCCGATCATTCGGTAGATGATTCGGTGGAACTTTGCAAAAGGGCGGGTATTCCCTACGAGATTGTGCCTATCGCACCGATGTATGATGTTTTTGTCGAGCAACTCCAGCCGTTAATGGAGGGGAAACCATTTGATGTAACCGAAGAAAATATTCAGGCACGGGTACGCGGTGTTACCCTTATGGCGATGTGTAATAAGCATGGTTATATTTTGCTGAATACCACCAATAAAAGCGAAGCTGCAGTAGGATATGGAACCTTGTACGGAGACCTTTGCGGAGGATTGGCAGTGCTGGCAGATGTATATAAGACAGAAGTATATTTATTATCTGAGTATATTAACAAAGACAATGAAGTCATTCCCCGGAACATTATCACTAAGGCTCCATCGGCAGAACTGAGACCGGGTCAGAAGGATCAGGATACCTTGCCACCTTATGATTTACTGGATACCATCCTTTATCAATACATTGAATTACGGCAAAGTCCTGCGGATATCATCGAAGCGGGTTTTGATGCAGCTATTGTACGCAGAACACTAAGGATGGTCAATAAGAACGAATGGAAGCGCTTTCAGATGGCACCTGCCCTGCGTGTTTCAGTGAAGAGCTTCGGTATGGGCAGGCGACTGCCTATAGAAGGTGAGTATTTAACCTGATGCAGCGTATTTCTTTAATTCATGGATTTCCTCATCGGTCATTAGACAATGAAAGGCAGGAAATCAATAGCTTTATGTTAAACATTTTAAAGGAACAATATCCGACAGTATCATGAACGCTAAGGAGAAGGCAAAGCATATACACCAGCAACAGGAGCAAAGCGATTCGGGAAGGTCATGGGGACGTTACCTCCCTGAGTTTGTTTATGGTGGTATTGATGGAAGTGTCACGACTTTTGCTGTTGTGGCCGGGGCCGCAGGTGCAGGACTGGAAGGAAATATTGTTCTGATACTGGGATTTGCCAACCTCATTGCCGACGGTTTCAGTATGTCTGTCGGGGCTTACCTGAGCGCCAAGTCCGCACTGGACATGTACGACAAACACCGAAAGCGGGAATATTGGGAAATCGAAAATCTTCGGGAATATGAAGTAGAGGAAATCAGGGAAATCTACGCCGCCAAAGGATTTGAAGGTGATTTGCTGGAACAGGTAGTAGCCAAGATTACGGAAGACAAAGACCGCTGGGTAGATGTTATGATGAAGGAGGAACTGGAGATGATACCCGAAGCTAAATCACCCCTCGCCACAGGAGTAGCCACCTTTTTATCTTTTTTTGCAGTAGGTCTTTTACCGCTCATCATTTTTGTGATGGCTTACTGGGTTAACATTACCGGCAATCTGTACCTGATAGCTTCGCTTATTACGCTGGCAGGTTTTATCGGGATAGGTTACTCTAAATCCTATGTAACAGAAACAGGTCGGTTGCGCGCTATAGGAGAAACCGTAATGCTGGGTGTAATTGCCGCAGCACTGGCCTATGCTGTCGGTGATGTCCTGGAAAAGATCATTTTGTAAGCAGCACGCGCAATCTGGCTGCTGCGGCTATCAGTAATAACACCCAGGGTAAGCCGTGTAACAGCAGGTCGAACCAATCCATGGGTTGCATACCATGGGCACCACCCGCAACCCATTTTATTTTTCCCCATACATGAGGCTCCGGTGAAAAGGGTGCCAATCCCAGTGTCAGGCTGGCCAGCAGAAAGATGCCGATGTTGTCAGACAGTTTTTTTATCATGCTTTTTCCTTAAACCATAAACAAACTGACCGAAGAAGGAGGTAGGAAAGCTTTCGAGCTGGTCGAAGCCCAGAGGGATATTGGGATCATCTTTGGGAATGTAATTGGTCCGGAAAAGATAATCCCAGATACTCAGGCTGATGCCGAAATTCACCCCATAGCGACGGTCTTCGGGAAGATAACGCGCATGGTGCCAGAGGTGCATTACCGGATTGTTCAGCAGGTAGCGCAATGGTCCCCATGTAATATGAATATTGGCATGATTCAAATGGCCGATGGTAAGCGCGGCAAAGTGCACGACGTAGGCCATGGAGGGTTCAAAACCACCTAACAGCATCACACCAACGGTTTTCAGGGGTTTATACAGGATGTTTTCCATCCAGTGGTACCTCAGGTGAGCGGCAAATCCCATCTCTTCCACCGAATGGTGTACCTTATGGAATTGCCACAGAAAATCGAAACGGTGCAGCAGAATATGTGTGAACCACTGCACAAAGTCGAGTACTATAAAGAACAGTAGGAGTTGAGACCAGACCGGGAGATTATCGAGTTGCACAACTGCCAGGCTTTTGGCGGTAATGCCCAGTGATTTTCCGGCGGCGCCGAGAACAGCCCACAATCCGCCCAGTGCAATCGCAAAAAGGAAAAAGTTAAAGAACATGTAGAATGCGTCGAGCCAGAAATCCTTGCGGAAAACCTTTTGTTCTTTCCTCCAGGGGAAGATTAGCTCCAATGACCATACTACAAGAGAGACAAGAATAAGACCATAGAAGAAATTCATATACCATGGTACCGAAAACGTAATCATATCCAGGGTCCACCGCAGGGTCCGAACCATGGCCTCATAAAAAAGGGTGATGTACTTTTCCATATTCTTATTCTACAGGATATCCTGCTGCTGCCCATTGCTGGTATCCTGCTCCTGTTAAGTTATACACTTCTTTAAAGCCTGCCTCTGCCAATAGCTTTTTGGCTTTTCCGCTTCTGTTGCCGGATGCACAATAAATATAAACAGGAGCATCCTTATCCAGCTTCGCGGCAGCTTGCGCTGCAAAATCATTGTCGAAAAAGTTGATGTTCAATGCCTGCGCTGCGTGACCGGCACCATACTCTTCCGGCGACCTGACATCTACCAGTGTTGCACCGGAGTCTTTCCACTGTGCGTAAAAATCAGCCAGCGTGAGGTCTTCTACAGTAGTGGCCTGTACGTTGCTTTCGGCAGTTGTACTACTCGGTTGCTGTGAGCAGGCCGGTTGCAGACCTATCATCAAAAAGCTACCTGCCATCAGGAATAAGCGTTGTATCATTTTCTTATTTTTTGTTGTAATCCACTCCAGGAGCCACCATTCACCACTTCAAATCCTTTGCCTTTCAGGAATCCTTTGGCACTGCCACTTCTCATCCCGCTTGCGCAACAGGTAATGACAGGGCTGTCCTTTTTCAGTTTTTTATAATCGGACTGCAGGCGATCTAACGGAATATTCATCGATCCTTTGATATGTCCTCCGGCGTATTCACCCTTGGTCCTTACATCTACAATAACGGCTCCGCGCGACATAAGTTCCGAGTAGTCAACAGACTGGATACCCAGCATTTTCATTAATGATGCCCACATGGTTATGCAATTTGGCTTTGAACGGCATTGACGGTAAGCCATGAACCTGCGTTATAAACTTGTTCCATTCCCATTTGCTGCAATGCCATGGCCGCCTGTCCGCTTCTATTGCCGGATGCACAGCACAATAATACAGGTTTGTTGAATGCTTTGATTTCATCCACTCTGGAAAGGATTTCATTCAGTGGCATGTTGATGGAGCCTGCTACGTGTCCGCCTGAAAATTCCATTGGCGTGCGTACATCAATGATGACGGCTTCCTCTTTGAGTAAGTCTTCTA